>JAILKS010000079.1 GCA_024693715.1 Treponema sp.
TGATTAATAAATTTATATTCTGAAATCTTTGTAATAAGAAATTGAAGGAAAATTGAATTATTATTTAATACACTTCTCATCCCTTTCAAAAATCTCTTTGACATCTTTCCTTCCAGTGTTATAATGTTTTATATGCAAAAAGAAATGATAAAAACGCAAACATTAATTCAATTCTCCTTTCTAAACGAACTTTTCCGAATCTCCTTAAATATCTGTTCAGAATACGTTGAATTAATCTCCCGATATTCATTTCTTTTCGAAAATCACTCAAATTCCTGCACAGTTGAACAGTCCCAAATCTATATAATATATAAAGATAGAGACGTGGGTGCCCGTTATCTGGACCCTAAATACAGCCTTTGGAAGAGTGCAGACCCAGCCTTAGCCGAATATATCCCAATAGCGTCAACAAATGACGAGTGGTCTAAGAAGAATTCTAACCTCCCAGGTATGGGCGGCCTCTTTAATCATACAAATTTCCATTTGTACCACTACGCAGGGAATAATCCGATTAGGTATACGGACCCTAATGGAAGGTATACATTTGATGCACAAGCCACAGTTATCGTTCATCCATCTGAAATAACAGATTGGGGAAATCGTAAAACTATCAGAAATATTAAAGAGATTACAAGTTCATTTACAGATGATACTGCATATCAAAAACTTGTTGATTTAATTATGGATGTAGGTGAAGCATGGGCAGACGATGATAATTCTCTTAGAGATTCGCTTGAGAAGTCTTTAACATATGTTGAAGATGGAATTACAGTTGGTGAAATTATGGCTTCACTTTGTGGTACTACTTTATTACCTCCTCCTTTAAATGTTATTGTTCCGTCAACTCTTTTATTATGTGATTTTTTACTTTCTATTACTAACGATAATCAATTAGAAAAAAATTTAAAAAGATTATTTCAATTTTCTAAGGAATATAGAAGTTACAAAAAAGAAGATGGCTGTAAATTAGTGGATTTTACAATAACTGAAACTTTTATAGAAACAGAAGACTACGGTGGGATAAATGGAAATCATCCATGGGAAATAAAAAAGAAAGAAAGATATTTAGAGTTAACAGCAAGTTTCTATAATCCAAAATATGATCTTGATGGTTATGAAGATAAATCTGATTATAAAACAGTATATAAACTTCTAGGGTATTAATTTTATGAAGATAAAAAATATATTTATTATTTATTTATTGTTAATATTTCTAATTAGTTGCAAGAATCGTTCTGAGCAAATTATTACAGTAGAAAGTTTCTTGGATACTCCTGAATATGAATTGGCAAAAGCAGTTGAAAAGGAAGATCTTAAAGAGATAAGAAGAATATGTGGATCGAATTATAATTTTATTTCAAAGAGTTATAAAGAAAAATATTATAGCGTTTTACATTGGGCCGTATCTATTGGAAAATACAAAGCAACAAAAGAATTGTTAGAATTAGGAATGAATCCTAATATCCAGGATAGAGATAATTTCCTTCCTTTGGATTTGTGTATCGCGAATATAGCTGTTTTCCCAATATTAGATTTATCTCAGATGGTAGAATTACTTATTTCTTATGGAGCTGATTGTAATTTTGAACATGACATAGAAAAATATGTTGATATGCATGGTATAACTCCTTTCCAATATGCAGCCTTTTATAATCGTGAAAATATAATGAGGATTATGTTACAACATTCAAATATTGATATAAATAAAAAAACAAATTCCAAATGTTTTATTACTGCTGCTGATTATGCTTTATGTAATAAAAAAATAGAAAGTGCTTATTTTTTAATCTGTGAATGTAAAGCAAAAGTTGTAGATGATTTTTTTTATAATCAAGACAAATTAGATGTCCCCATAACTCCTGTTTCTTTGTTAAGAAACTTTATCTTTCCTTTGGATACAAAAGAATATCAAATGAAATTAGATATTATTAATGAGTTTAAAAAACAAGGCATTGATTATTATTCTGAACCTATTCCAAATAATATTCTAGTTAGGATTAAAAAAGAATATCCAGAAAATTGGGAAGAATATATAAAAGTTTATTAATATCTTTACTCCCCCAAATTGCGATTTGGATGCCTAAGAAAACGGAGGAAAAAGCATAGATTTTACCCGATTTTGAGCTTGAAAATATACCCGTAAGGCAGACACACTACATATAGTGTTGTTTTAACAGTTAAAAAAATGAGACTTTCATAGCAGCCAAAAAAGTTTCTGAAATTCAAACCTTTACCTGTTGATTTTTTATAAATCTTATGATTTGTAAAACGTCACCAGAAGCCGGAAAGCAGCTGCAAAAGTTAAAATTGCTGGTTTTCCTAAGAATTTGATGTTAAAATAGTATAAAACTCTAAAAAAGGAGGAATAAAGGGGGTAAAAAGGACCGTCTGGTAGTCATACAAATTTCCATTTGTACCACTACGCAGGTAATAATCCGATTAGGTATATTGATCCGGATGGTAGATTTGATGTAAGTCCACATGTTGCAATTAATTTGGGAATAGAACTTTTAGATATATGGTGTCCTTCTTGCAATACAACTTATTCTTCTTGTGGTACTTCAAAGTTTACACAACAATTTAAGACAGAATATGATCTATTACAAGTAAAAATAAATTTTGTTAAATCAATTGGTGCTGTAGTATCTACTTCAGTAATTAATTTTAATCCTTTTGTCGGTTATACGATTACTGTTGGTCAAATTATCTATGAGAAAGTTTCTCCAATGTTTGTATCAGATGAAATAATAGCTGAAAATCCTTTTAGTTATTTAAGAACTGCAGAAGTTGAATTAAAAAGATTAAATTTCTCAATCGATAATGCTGAAAGTTTAGGTTTAAATAAACAGAACTTATTATATCAAAGAGACTTATTAGAAGGTGAATATTACTTGAATAAATTGTGGACTTACTCTGGAAGTATTCCTCTTTGTGAACCTCAATACTGGGGAGAACAGTTTGATAGGGGTTATGATGAAGAAAAACAAAAGTGGATTTCTTTAAGTCCAGAACAAGCAGCAAGCTTAAAAAGAGATACATATAAAAATAGGTGGATTCAATTTGAGGCACAGTATGCAGATGCAATTGATTTTTGGGGATTAGACTCGTTGGGAAGTATATATAACAATAAACTTATTAATTATACAGAATAATATGAGAAATAAAGCAAATAAACACAGAATAATGAAACCTCTACATATAAATATATTATTAACAATGATTGTAATTATTCTATATTTTTGTAATCTTTCATTAAGAAATAAAACACAAGGCAATCTAGTT
>JAILKS010000017.1 GCA_024693715.1 Treponema sp.
CCAGTCACGGATATTTACGAGCCACTGCTCATATGTATTTTCCCATTTCTGTGGGAAGAACTGAATTTCTCCATTTTTCCATGCAGCAAGAGCCTTATCTGCCATCGGCTTCATTTTTACAAACCACTGATCGCTCAAATATGGCTCAACAACTGTCTTACAGCGGTAGCAGTGTCCAACAGAGTGAACCATTTTTTCTTCACCCTTGAAAAGTCCTGCAGCTGTCAGATCTTCTATTACAAGTGCACGTGCCTGGTCAGGGCGGAGTCCGCGGTATTTTTCCGGAACGTTTTCATTCATGCGTCCATCTGGAGTCAAAAGATTTACAACTTCAAGCTTGTGGCGAAGACCAACTTCCCAGTCGTTAGGGTCATGAGCCGGTGTAATCTTTACCATACCGGTTCCAAACTCTTTGTCTACGTATTCATCAGCAATAATTGGAATCTCTTTTCCAGTCAAAGGAAGCTTAAGCATTTTTCCAACAAGAGCTGTATAGCGCTCATCAGTAGGATTTACGGCAACGGCAGTATCGCCAAAGAAAGTTTCCGGACGAGTTGTAGCAACTTCGATTTTGCCACTTCCATCAGCATATTCATAATAAAGGTGATACATTGCCCCCTGAGTATCCTCGTGGTCAACTTCATCATCAGCAAGAGCAGTACCACATCGTGGACACCAGTTTACAAGGCGCTTACCACGGTACATAAGCCCTCGCTCATAAAGAGTTACGAAAACATCGCGAACTGCGGCAGAGAGGCCTTCGTCATAAGTAAAGCGCTCGCGGTCCCAGTCTGTAGAGTTACCGAGCTTTCTCTGCTGTTTTACGATTGTGTTGTGATGATCTTCTTTTACAACCCAGGTACGTTCAAGGAACTTTTCGCGGCCAAGGTCGTTGCGGGTAAGACCTTCTTTTTTAAGCTGACGTTCTACTACGTTCTGAGTTGCGATTCCGGCATGGTCTGTACCGGTAAGCCAGAGAGTGTTATCGCCCTTCATACGGTGGTAGCGGACTACGATATCCTGGAGAGTATTGTTAAGACCGTGTCCCATGTGAAGAACGCCGGTTACGTTTGGAGGAGGAATGACGACAGAATAAATATTGGTTTTCTTGTTGCAGTCTGCACACTGGCACTTGTACTGCTCGTGTACCGGGGAAGCCTCATCAGAAGCAGGCTTAAAATAGCCCTTGCTTTCCCATTCATTGTAAATTCTGTCCTCAAAGGATTTAGGCTCATAGGCCTTTTCAAGTTCAATTGCTTTCATTCTGTCATTCCTCCAAAAAAGCATTTAAAATATTGCAAAAATTATAATGCATTTAGCAATGAGTTTCAATTATGCGTTAATAGATATAAAACAGACGCACATTAAAAATACTATTAATGCGTTTAACTAAAAGCGGTTGCTATTCATCCAGTGTAATTCTATTGCCGGTATAAAGGAAATAATATCTTCCTTTAGCTGCGATAAGCTGGTCATGAGTTCCACGCTCTATGATTTTTCCATGCTCAAGAACAATAATTTCATCGGCATTACGAACTGTTGAAAGACGGTGTGCAATTACAAAGGTTGTACGACCGCTCATAAGTGAATCCATGCCTTTTTCAATCAATGCTTCTGTTCTTGTATCAATAGAAGAAGTAGCTTCATCAAGAATTAAAACCGGAGGATCGGCAATAGCGGCACGGGCAATGGCAAGAAGCTGACGCTGTCCCTGACTTAGGCTTGCACCATCCCCAGTGATTACTGTATCGTAACCGTTTTCAAGATGGCGGATAAAATGATCTGCATTTGCAAGTCTTGCTGCTTCATAAACCTGCGAATCACTTGCATTTAAATTACCGTAGCGTATATTTTCACGAATTGTTCCGGTAAAAAGATGTGTAACCTGCTGTACCATTCCAAGAGAACGTCTCAAGGCATCCTTACTTATCTGATTAATCGGGATGCCGTCATAAGTAATCTGACCTTTACCCTGCTCAACATCATAAAAGCGTGTAAGAAGATTAATTGTCGTTGTTTTTCCGGAACCGGTTGAACCGACAAGCGCTATTTTCTGTCCTGGTTTTGCATGAATATTTATATCGCTTAAAACTTCTTTTTCAGGAACATAGCTGAACGAAACATGGTCAAAAATAACTTCACCATTAAGTTTTTTAAGGGAACCGTCCTCAGAATTTTTCCACGCCCAGCTGCCTGTATTAGCAAAAGATTGAACGAGAGTCTTTTTACCGCCTTCCTTTACTTCATAAGCATTTACAAGAGCGTAATTTCCTTCGTCTATTTCCGGATTTTCATCAATAATTGCAAAAATACGTTCTGCACCGGCAAGTGCATTTAAAATACTTGTTGCCTGCTGACTCATCATGGAAATAGGCTGACTGAAAGAACGTGTATACTGAAGGAATGCTGCAATTGTACCAATGTTAAGAGTACCAATAAGAAAATTTACAGGAACTGCTCCACTTTTCTGTGTAATTCCGACTGCAGCTGCAACCATTGCAACAATTGCATACTGAATATGCGCACTGTTTCCCATGATAGGCCACATAAGACCGCCAAAAGTCATGGCAGAAGTTCCTGCCTTGCGAAGACTGTCTGCAAGAGAGTTAAATTCAGTTTTTGCATGAGCCTCGTGATTAAATACCTTAATTACTTTCTGGCCTTCAATCATTTCTTCTACAAATCCGTTCAGTTTTCCGACACATATCTGATTCTGACGAAATGCATTTGCAGAATGCTTACCAATAACTACCAGAAGTCTTGTAATAAGAAGCATTGTTACAATCATCACAAGAGTAAGCATAGGACTAAGAATAATCATCATTACAAAAACAGAAATTACGGTAAGTGATGAAGAAAAAAGCTGTGGAATAGTCTGACTCATCATTTCCCTTAATGTATCCGTATCATTCGTAAAACGTGACATCAATTCACCATGAGTACGAGTGTCGTAAAACTTTACGGGAAGTTTTTCAAGATGCTCAAATAAATCACAGCGGATGTTATACAAAAGATTTGTAGAAATATAAAGCATAAGACGTGAGTTGCAGTAAGATGCTATTACTCCAACTAAAAACATAGCTAGAACCATAATCAGAAGGCGTGCAAAATTTAATAAATCAGGATTCTGCGAACCTATCATAGGGATAATGTAATTATTCAAAGCAGGCTTAATTAAATATGCACCGACTACACCGGTAAGTGAATTTATAAGAACACATATAAACACTACAGGCCATAAAACCTTGTATTTTCCCATATATTTTATGATTCGTTTTATTGTTCCTTTTGCATTCTTTGGTTTCTGAAATCCTTTTTTTGGTGGCATTAGTTTTCACCTCCTGCAAGATCTGCATCTCCGCTTCCCTGTTGCTGTGACTCAAATACCTCGCGGTAAATCTTGTTATTCTTAAGAAGTTCCTCGTGAGTTCCACAACCGCTTAATACACCGTCGTCTAAAACAAAAATCACATCCGCTTCTTTTACAGAAGAAATACGCTGTGCAATAATAATTTTTGTAGTCTGAGGAGCAATGTCACGTAAAGCAGTACGGATTTTTGTTTCAGTAGCAGTATCTACCGCCGATGTACTGTCATCAAGAATAAGGATTCTCGGATTTTTAAGAAGGGCTCGTGCAATACAAATACGCTGCTTCTGACCACCGCTGACGTTTACACCGCCTTGTCCAAGCATCGTTTCATAACCATCGGGAAATGAACTTATAAAAGAATCTGCATCTGCAGCCTGACAAGCCTTTTTCATCTGTTCATCTGTTGCATCTGGATTTCCCCATCGAAGATTTTCTTTAATGGTTCCGCTGAAAAGGACATTTTTCTGAAGCACCATTGCGACACTATCGCGCAAAACAGAAATATCATATTCACGAACATCATGACCGCCGATTTTCACAGAGCCTGAAAATACATCATAAAGACGCGGCAGAAGTGAGACAAGAGATGTTTTTGAAGAACCGGTTCCTCCGATAATTCCGACAACCTGTCCGCTTTTGATTTTAAGATTTATATCACGCAAAATACAGTTATCTGCTTTTTTATTATAACTGAAGTTGACATTATCAAATTCAATTGAACCGTCCGGAACTTCCATAACCGGATTTTCAGGATTTTCAATATCAGATTTTTCATCAAGCACTTCGATGATACGTTTGTTTGAAGCCTTTACCATAATAAGTGAAACAAACACCATACCAAGCATCATAAGTGAAGAAAGAACCTGTGTTACATAAGTAAAGAAGCTTATAAGTTCTCCACTGAGCATTGTTCCTGCAACAACCTGTTTACCGCCGAACCACATAACTGCAATCATAGAAACATACATAACAAGCATCATAAGCGGCATATTGAAAATAATCACTTTTTCTGCCTTAACCTGAGCAGTACGCACATCATCTGCAGCCTTACGGAATTTTTCTTCCTCATAATCACCGCGGACATAAGCCTTTACAATGCGGATACCTATCAGATTTTCCTGAATTGCAGCATTAAGCCCATCAAATTTCTTCATCATTCTTTCAAAACGAGGATGAGCGATAGACGAAATAATCAGAATACCGATTGCGATAACAGGAATTGCTATAAGAAAAAGAACTGCCAGTCTTGAATTAATCTTGAATGCCATTATAGTACCCGCAATAAGCATAAACGGAGAGCGGACACACATATGAATGAGCATACGATAAACGTTCTGCGCCATATTGACATCTGTAGTAAGTCTGGTAATAAGAGATGCCGTACTGAATTTATCTATATTTGAAAAAGAAAAATCCTGAACTCTATTAAAAATACGCTTGCGTAAATTACATCCAAAGCCCTGCGCTCCATAAGTTGAAAAAAAAGTTCCAAGCACACCGCACAAAAGCGAAACACAGGCACATCCTATCATCAAAAGACCATATCGAACTACAAACGAAAGGTCTCCGGTTCCTCCCTTTGCCCCGATTCCATCATCAATGATTTTTGCCATTATAAACGGAATTACAACTTCCATTATAACTTCTCCAATCATTACAACCGGTGACATCATAGAACTGAAAACATACTTTTTTTCCAGTCCGTGTACAAGCTTACCAATCTTCGTCATAGAATAATTTTAATTAATTATATTAATAAAAACAAGATAAAAGTTACGGAGAATATATTAAAAAAGATTATTATTGGTAGAAATGAGCATATATATTTGAACGTTCACGAGAACGATCATCAAGAGAAGTTTCATCAAAAAGTTCTAATGCATATTTATTCTGATTCTGATGCAGATAATCCTGTGAATAAAAATATGATGCTTCAGCAGAAATTTTAGTCCTTCCTAAAGAATAAATAATATATTTGTAATCATCATTTTTATAACCAAAATATGGACAATCTATAAGATCCTTTTTTCTTTCAAACAAACAATCTTCAAATTGAAACGTAATATCTTTTTCATAAGATTTTTCACCAGTATATTGAAGATTTACCGTAAAATAAAAACAATTTTCTTTTTTAGAAACTGATATATATCCGATTTTTTTTGATTCATTCACAAAATTATAAAAAACATCATAGGTTCCTTCCTGAAGGTTCAGTTCACTTCTATCAAGCTTTATCCTTTTCTGTTCTTTTTTACTTTTTGAATCAAAATCTAAAACACCCCCAATATCCATTGAGAATAACAAATCATCAAAACCATATCTTCTGTAAAACTCTGTAAGGTCATCATGGTCATAGCAAAAATCAGGATATCTTTTTATATAATCAATTTTCTTATATTCAAGAACTTTACCTTCTTTTTTGAATCTTGATTTTTTTGATGCAACGTAATCTTTGCTTGCTTCAACATCCCTTTGTAATAATCGTTTCTCCATGTCAATATAATTGCAAAACATATAATCATCTTTATACAATTCAAAATATGTTTCTAAGTTTTCAAATTCTTTTTCTGCTGTCTTAATTACATCTGGAATATAATTCTTATA
>JAILKS010000059.1 GCA_024693715.1 Treponema sp.
GATAACAGTAGGTATTTTTCATTCAAAAAATATAAAGTTGGAAGCATAATAATAAAAAATAAGTCGGAGAATTATAATATATCTCTAGCATTTCAAAATGATGGAATTATTAATAATATAATAAAAGAGGCAGAATTAACAATCGGTTTTAATGATTGTCTTTTTGAAAGAAAATTTGAAGATACATCTTTCCCTTATTTCTATTATGAAGATAATGATTATGAGTATATAATTTCTCTTGTTACACGAGAGTCGGGTATGGATAATTCTAATTTTTTTAATACGGAAAATAAAATACAGAAAGAATATGTTTTAAAAATATTGAAAAAAAATTCTGCAAATGCATTTAGTCTAGAACAGGACGAAAAATATCAATCATATTTACAGTTTTATTTTTTTCAATAATACTAAAATCTAATTGAACTAAAGGAGAAAAAATCACAGTAGTATATCTATTTCTGATGATATTTTGAAACAAATTTGTAAATTTCCTTCTTCCCCCAAATTGCGATTTGCAGGAATAAAAAAATGCCCCAAAAAGGCATGAAAAAACAGAAGATTAGAGGAGTATAATAAAATGAAAAACAATAAAATCTTATTCAATATATGTCTTTTCTTCACTGCAATCATTTTTTTTACCGGCAACAGTTCTTCCAGATTTAATATATCTCAGGTCAAACGCATGGAAAAAGCCGCATTACAAGGGGATGAAAAATCTTCTTATACTATTACAGATTTTTATGGAATAGACCTTCAGGATTTAGACAAACAGGAGTTCTGGCAATGTATCTGGTTTGAAAATAATAATGTCAGTGGAGCCTGGAATTATGCGAATATTAATTATATGAATGCAAAAAAATCTTTGCGGTTTCAATATCTTTATTTTTTATGTGAAGAAGAAATGTGCAGTAGAGAAAGTTTATTTAAAGAAAAAACTAAACAAGATTATCGTGAAGCACATCAAAAGTATCCTGATTTTTATTTTGCAGATGATAATTTAAAATTTGAAGAAATAAACGAAACAAACTTTCAATATTTTTATGATGAAGCATGTTCAGGCAGCGGCTTGGCAGCTTTAAGACTGGCGCAATATTATGAAAATAAAACAACTGAAAATCTATACGAAAAATATCCTCGATTATTGGAATTTGGAAAAAAGTATAATCCGGATGAAGAAAAACATTCTTTGTTCTGGTATAGAATTGGAAGTCAGAACGGAAATAAAGAATGCATGAAAAAATATTCAGAAATTCTTTCGAGAAGTAAAGATAAATATGATAACATCCGTGCTGAATTCTGGAAGAGAAAATCTTTTGAATCACCGGATATTTTGTGATTTATTTTTAAGAACGTTAACAATTTTGGCACAATAGAGAAAACAAAGATTTATTAAGAGGTAAAACCTCAAAACAGAGCTTATTTATTTGCCTGATTTTTTTTTGTTTTTTTAATTGAATTCTTATGGTAAAATATAACTATCTTTTTTTAAAAGGAGAAAGAAAATGGTAAAGACAAAATTGATGACGGTTCTGATGCTTGCAGGTTTATTAACTGTACTTGCTTCTTGTAAAGGAAATGCAACATCAGGGGGTGAAAAAAGTGAAGGATGGAAAATAACTTCTAATGGAATTACTTTAAATGGAACATTACTCCAGAATACAGCTGATGTTGCAGTAATGCAAAATGAAGTTACTATAACCGGTAAGACAAATTCAGATAATTATGCAGGTGTATTTATTCAAGGACGCACTGTAACACTTAGCCCATTCATTATGAGCAAGTACGAAGTAACCCAGGAACTTTACAAGGCAGTAATGACAGGAAACTCTGATGGTGTTAATGCAGAACCATTTTATTGTAAAGCCGATAATAATGAATTCAAAGTACTCTTAACTGGCGAAGAGCAGAAATACCGTGCTGCAGATGGAATGACCTGGTATGATGCTGTCTTTTTCTGCAATGCTTTGAGTGAAAAAACAGGACTTACAAATGCATATACAATTACAAATATAACTGTTAACATCGACGGAAACATTACAAGTGCAACAGTAGAACTTGTAGCAAATGCCAACGGCTACCGCTTACCAACAGAAGCAGAATGGGAGTTTGCAGCCCATGGAGGAGACCCGACAAAGCCTGCATGGGATTATACATTTAGTGGAGCTCCAATAGCAGAAAGTACAAGTTATACTGATTTTACAAACGCCGGGTTGGATGCTGTTGGATGGTACAAATATAATACAGTAAGCGGATCAACTAGTGATGAAAAACCTAAAAGTAGAGAAGCCGGCTTCGGAACACATCAGGTAGGTAAGAAAAATGCAAATGCCCTTGGTATTTTTGACATGAGCGGCAATGTATTGGAATGGTGTTACGACTGGTTTGATACAATTTCAACAGGAAGCGAAACAGATCCAGTTGGCCCTGCGTCGGGCACTTACCACGTTCTCCGCGGTGGCAGCTGGCTCGACTTCGCCACCTACTGCTCTGTTACGTATCGTACCAGCGCCTACATGGACATCCGCTACCACTCCATGGGCTTTCGCGTGGTTCGTAATGCTCAGTAGAAAGGTAGTATAATTGAAAGCAACCTGTTTTTTTTTCAGGTTGCTTTTTTGTTTTAAACATTTCTTACCAAATTTATTTTTTTTCTCTTTAATGTATTTTCGGAAAATCTTTATATCTTGTAGTCCAGCAGGGGCTTAAAAAATCACGCTTCATTTCCCAATATGTTTTTTCAATGCCTTTTGCAAGAGTGAGTGAATTACGTCCATATATTTTTGAAATGTTATCAAGACTTTTCATAAGGCGACGTTTTTTTTCATCTTCATATGGGTCTATCCATAAATCCCCCTGAAAGGCTTCCGGCATAAGCTTCATTAAATTGACCATAATTGTTTTATAACCGTATCCCTGCCGGAAAATAAGGGGAAGGGCTTTTTTTGCAGCTGTAACAATATCAGGAGTGTAATTAGTCATACGTTTTAATTCTATATTTGCACTATTCGAATATCGTTCATCAGGATTTTTTGAATAATAATTGCAGGTAGAAATATATATAGAAACAGCACCGCATTCACATTTTTGGGAACGAAGACGTTCTACTGCAAGTTCTGTATATTGTACTAAAGCACATTCAATAGTTTTCATATCATATATTTTTTTGGAAAACTGCCTGCTGGAAGTAATTATTTCTTTCTTTTCTCGGGTTACTTTATCTATGCAGGAAATCCCATTTAATTCCTGAACTGTTGCAAAGCCCTGAATTGTAAGCAGCTTTTTTGCATCACATAAAGGCATTGATTTAAGTTCTAAAGCATTCTTAATTCCATGATACTGTAAGGTTTTTGCACGTGCAGGACCGATTCCCCATATTGCCGAGCATTCAGTCTGTGCAAGAAGTTCATCTATTTTGGACTGTTCGTACACAAAAACTCCATCGTGTTCTTTTGCTTTTTTATTGTAGAGTTTGGCAAGTGTTTTTGTTGGAGCCGCACCTACACAAATTGGCATTCCGACTTCTTTATAAATACGCCGTTTTAATTCATATCCTATATCGTACCAGTCAGAGATAGAAAAATTACATTTATTGAAAAAAAGAAAGGATTCGTCTATAGAGTATTCTTCAATATCAGGTGCATATTCCATGTAAATCGATGTAATTCGTCTTGAAATATCAGCATAAAGTGTATAATTACTTGAAAAAACAGTGATGTTGTGCATTTTACAGATGTTCTGTACCTGGAAAAAAGGATCCCCCCGTTTAATGCCTGAAGCCTTTGCTTCTTTGTTAAGGGCAATTATAATTCCGTCATTGTTAGAAAGAACTGCTACAGGTTTTCCCCTTAAATCAGGACGAAATATCTGTTCACAGGATGCATAAAAACTGTTTCCGTCTGCATGTAAAATCATGATTTTACCGTATGAATTACTGTAATTATGGCGCCGGTTATAACGGATTCGCCCTTGATGTTGCACGCACGTCCGATTACAAATTCACCGTCACTTTCATAAACTACAAGTGAATTGGGAGTTATTTTTTTTGCCCGGTCGATGATTAAAAGGTCTCCATTAAAAATGCACATATTATTATAGCGGTTTGTATCAACTGTCATAAAAACAGTTGCAGCCGGATGTTTTATATAAAGGGTGTTTAAATCAAATCTATTGTCTTCATATCCCTGTGCAGGGCTTGGAAATCCTGTCGTCATATATTAAATATTACATTCGGAATAGTTTAAAGTCAATATAAATAATCAAATGGAATACTATTTATTTATTTTTTTTTATGTGATATACTTTTGGAAGAGGATAAAAATGGAAGCAACTGACTTTTGGAATAGAATTAAAGCAAAACTTGCAGAAAATGGTAAGACTCAGGAATGGCTTTGTACCAAAACAGGCATGGATTTACAGTCAATGCGGAATAGAATCTATAAATCTCGTTTTCCATCCATTGAAGAAGCTCTTAGAATCCTTGCAGTTTTTGGCACAACAGCTGAAGAATTTTTCGGAATTTCAAATGAAGGTTTAAAAACGACTATATCAGAAGATGTTATGCTGATTCCTGTAGTAGACCAGGTTTTTTCAGCGGGACATGGGCAGTATGTTCCGGATTCAGATACAGTAACAGATTATATTGCAGTTCCTAAAGAATTACGAAAATACGGTGATAAATTTGCCGCTTCAAGAGTAAAGGGTGATTCTATGGAACCGACATTGTTTAGCGGCGATATAATTATTTGTGATATGAACGGTTATGATGATGACGGAATTTATACAATTATTTATAAAGGGAATGGATTTGTAAAACGTCTGCAGCGTACAAGTGAAGGTGTAAAAATCATTTCAGACAACAAGTATTATGATTCAATGTTTGAATCTTTTGAAACAGAAGACTTTCGGGTTATTGGAAAGGTTCGTTCAGTAATTCATAATGTTTAAAGTATTTTATTGAAAGCAACCTGTTTTTTTCAGGTTGCTTTTCTTTTTAGAGTCGTTCTCTTATTGCAGAAATAAACTGCCATGAATCAAGAACTTCCTTTGCCTTTGGTTCAGCAATTCTGGCAATATCACCGGTCATGTAGCCTTCTTCAATTGTCTGTAACGTTGCTTTTTCAAGACGTTTTGCAAAATCAACTAAGTCCGGGGTTCCGTCCAATTCGCCGCGTTTTGCAAGAGCACCTGTCCATGCAAAGATTGTTGCTACAGGGTTTGTTGAAGTTTTTTCACCTTTAAGGTAGCGGTAGTAGTGCTTCTGAACTGTTCCGTGACTTGCTTCGAATTCAAAGTTTCCGTCCGGGCTTACGAGTACAGATGTCATCATGGCAAGACTTCCGCATGCAGAAGCAATCATATCACTCATAACGTCGCCGTCATAGTTTTTAGTTGCCCACATAAATCCGCCTTCAGAACGCATAACTCGTGCAACTGCATCATCAATCAAAGTGTAGAAATATTCAATTCCTGCCTGTTCAAATTTTTCTTTGTATTCTTTGTCGAATATTTCCTGGAATATTGCCTTAAAGTTTCCGTCGTATATTTTAGAAATTGTGTCCTTTGCACCGAACCATACACTGATTTTTTGATCGAGCGCATAGTTGAAACAACAGCGTGCAAAGTTAGCGATGGATTCATCAATATTATGAATTCCCTGAATGATTCCAGGTCCTTTCATATCCATAATTGTTTTTCTGATTTCTTTTCCATCAATGCCTGTAAATACAAGCTCGGCTTTTCCTGCTGTAGGACATTTTATTTCGCAGTTTTTGTAAACATCCCCGTAAGCATGTCGTCCAAGTACAATCGGTTTTTTCCAGCAGCTGACTGTTCCATGAATATTCTTTACAAAAATCGGAGCTCTGAAAACTGTTCCGTCAAGCTCAGCACGAATAATTCCGTTTGGTGATGGGGTAAGTTGTTTAAGATTATATTCTTCTACACGTGCCTGATTCGAAGTGATAGTGGCACATTTTACACCGACATGAAGTCTTTTGATAGCAGCGGCAGATTCATAGGTAATTTTATCATCTGAATCATCACGGCTTTTAAGACCAAGGTCATAGTATTCAGTTTTTAAATCAATATAAGGCAAAAGGAGTTCATCCTTAATAACCTTCCACAAAACTCGTGTCATTTCATCGCCGTCTAATTCAGCGATTGCATTTTTCATTTGAATTTTAGCCATAGTGACTTCATTATATAGAAATCCGTTATTTATGACAATAAATTATTTAATGTATGAATATACATTTTGAGTTTTTTTACTGAATCTTACGCCAAGGTTTATGTGAAACTGATACGATGCATCGAACACCTGAACTTTTTTATTTGTTCCAAGGTTAGGATTATCATAACTGAAAAAATTATTCTGGGTGATTGTCCATGATTTTGATATTGGAAAATCAATTCCGATGCTTCCACCGATTCCTATGTAGTTCATATGATATTCATCGGTTAACTGATACATGTAGTGCATTCCAATCGAGAAATTTAAAATTACATAGTTTAATCTGTCGTAAGTGATTATGGTTCCAAAATATGAGTCCACTGCATAGTTGAAAAGATTTTTTGTTTTCTGCTTCATTCCGTTGAAAGCCTGATAAAAAGGATAATATGCGCTTACTGTGAAAATTAAATCAAAAAAACTTAAATCAACTGTCTGAACGGTAAAGTAGGCACCTGCCATCATATTTTCACGGACAAAATTGCTTCTGTCATCCATTACTTCAATTCTTGTAAGCTGCGCATAAGAAAGTCCTTCATCGAAAACATAGCTGCATTCGGCAAAGCTTTTAAAGAATTTAGGTAAGTTGGATTCTTTTTCTGTTTTATCAGATACGGATGTCTGTTCCTTTTCATTTTTTTCTGCATATGCGAGAGATGAAAATAAAATCAAAATCATCAGAAAAAATAATTTCTTCATATTTCAATCCTTTGCCGTTAACGGGCAATGTGATAAAGTTTTAAAGTTTTGGTAGTATTGTTTGCAGTCCATTCTATGTATAAAAGTGCACCGCGGATATCCCATTCCGTGTTTCTTACTGCAGCATTGTCTCCCTGTATGTTCAGGACAAGAACATTGTCTATTACCGTCCATGCGCCTGAATACAAGGTTGAAGATTCATCTGTACCGATGATTGTTGCCGAAAAAGTTCCGTCATCCATAAAGATGATTTTATCGCCGTCATTGTCTGCCCAGGTTCCGTAAAGTGGGGAAGGTGTATAGCATGAAATGAAAAGCGAAGTTATGAGTGTGATTATTGATGTAATAAATATTTTTCTTGAAGTTTTCATTATTTTATATCTCCTTATTTTCTACCTTCTTCACCTACAGTCCAGTTTACCTGACTATTGGTAAAAATTATATTTCCATTTAAATCCTTTGTTGTAACTTTATAGTATCCACCGCCTGCAGCACCGCTTTTAATCTGAAGATTTTCGTAATCTGCAATTCCAGGATACATTCCTGTGCTTGTTGTCGATTTATGCATTGTACCATTACCGCTCATGTTTGCTTCTGTATCTGTGTTTCCGTTTATGAAGAAATAATATCCTTCGGCGCTGTCGTTGTTGATGTAGAAATCTGCATAATTTGTATATTTCATTGTGATAGCGGCACCAAGTCCTTTGACTTCTGCATTATAATAAAGAGTGCCGGAAAGTGTTCCGTTTACAGTTTCTGAACCAAGCTTGTCCATGTCGTTTGATTTATGCATGAGTGTCAATTTTCTTTGTGAATTCATGACTGTTTTGTTGTATTCACGGAACCATTCGTCAGCGGTCAAAGCACCATAACCGCGGCAGTTGTTCTGTGTATCAAGCATAGGATCATTTCCTTTTTTACCGTTCCCTAATATATTTACAGAGACAACCTTGTAATAATACATGGTTCCGGGCTGGGCTGTTTCGTTCTGGTCTATGTAGTAATTTACGTTTGTTAATGGCTCATCATTTAAAAGACGGAAGGAAGAATCTCGTTTTGTTGAGCGGTATACGTTGTATCCGTATGGAACTTCTCCTACAGGATTATTCCAGGTGATTTTTACAGGATAAACATTTTTCTTGTTTGGAGAATAGCTTTCAAAGCCGTCAAATTTCTGTGTTTTTGTTGCCGTAACATTTATCGGTGCATTAGGATTTGGTGCAGCGACTGTACTCAAATCACTTTCTTTATCAGAAGAGTTTACTGTTGAGATTCTGAAAAATGAATGCTTTGCTAGTTCTATGTAATAGTAACCTTCGGAATCCTGTGTAACCGGAAGAATACCTTGCATTGCAGGAGTATAATTGTCGTTTTGATTAGACGAAAAGTAGATGTTGAATCTGAAAGGAACGGTCTGTGTTTCAAAGCCGACAGGATTCTGCCATCTTACAGTTACAGTGTCTTCTGTTGTTCCGTCTGCTATATCGATTATGGAAGGAGGACTTAATAAAAATCCCATTGCAGGAGCAGCAGATTCAGGTCCTGTTTCCGAGAAGGAGCTTTTTGTTTTTTCGTTATTCTCATCTGTAATTACAGACTGAACATAATAGTAATATTTGATTCCTGTAACTACATCGTTATCAGTTATGCTTGTGATGTTTTGTGCAATGTTTGATTTTACAACTGTGTATGAAGAATCAATTGAGCTTGTCTTAAAAAGCGAGTAGGTTACAGTTCCTTTTCCGCTTGTTACTGCATCCCATTTGACGGTAAGGCTTGTAGTGCTTGTTCCTAATCCGTTTTCTACCCGTACATTCGAAGGAGCCTGTGGAGCACCGTCTTTTAGTGTATATCCAAGAGCGAAGGCGCCTGGTACAGATTCAGTTCCGTTTGAAAGAACAGCCTTTACCTGATAGTAATATTCCTGTCCCTGATTTTTTTCTGCGATTGTGTCTGTATATTCGTTTGAGCTTCCCTTTACGCTTGCAATAAAATCTCCGGTTCGAAGGTTATCTTCACCGCGATAGATTAAATATTTTGTTGCATTTTCAACTTTATCCCAGGTGATTTTAATTTTATCGAGGGATTTTCCTTTCCATGCTTCTGTGCTTTGAGGGGCTGGGAAGAGCCATCCGCAGGTATCTTCAGTTACAGGAGAATAATCGCTTGATTCATAATTTTTAATAAGGTTTTCCGCACTGATTTTATAATAATATTTATAGCTGTAGGCTTCGTTTGCATAAACATTTTTTGAATCAGTTAAATTACTGATGATTGTGTCTGTATAATTTGTTGTATAAACATATTTATTGATTACCTTAAAATCTCCTTCGTCCGGCTCTGCATATTCACCGTTTGAATCAGGCTTTACGATTGCACGTTCAATTCTGTAAGTTCTTGCATTTTCAACCTCAGTCCAGCTGATTTTAATTGAACCGCTGTATAAGCCCTGAGAAACAAGAACCTGCTCGGGTGGATTAAGCGATGTAATCCTTCCAGGCTCATAAAGAAAATCTTCGAGTGAAATATTTTTAGTTTCTTCTGACATTGATATTTTATTTTCAAACCAGGAATAGCATCCCGAAAAAAGAACTGCAAAAATTAAAACTGCTGCTGTTCGTAAAAATCTTTTCATTCGTGCACCTCCTTAGTTCCACCAGTAAAGGGAAGAATCAATTAACCAGTAGTGATCATCACCAGTACAGAATAAATCATCTTTAACTATAAGCATCGGGAAGAATTTTCTTCTAACATTTTCATCTGTGGTATCTACTACTGTTGTTGAATTTCCGTTTCTTGTAACAACTAATTTCATTGTTGATAAAGAAGAAACATTTATATTGACTTTACCTGTATAAAGAATATTTGCAGTTTCATCTTCCACACATGAAACTTCTATATCGTGATTATCTCTGAATAGATAAATATAACTATCTGCGTCACCTTTAATTCCTGCAGAATATTTTGATGTAGTAAGAGAAAGGAATGGGGTAGAGCTTCCGTTTGGATTAAGAATTGAAGGAGTATAATTTTGGTATGTATAATACTGTTTAAATTTACCAAGTCCTAATTCTGATGTAGCACGAGACCTTGCTTCAAAAATTACAGAGCCTGTATATCCTCCGATTGTGTTTCCGCCGCCATATTTAAATCTGTTTGTAATATTTGAATAGTTTGGATTTCCACCGTCATTAATATAGAACGCATACGCAAATTCCAGCATAACCGAGCGGGCAAATTCCGTGTCGTTAATCTGTCGTATAGCGTAAACCGGTTTTTCTGTTCCCGAAGAAATTTCTTTTTTATCGATAGTTGTGTACTGCGGTTCAATTCCGTCTTTCTTTAAAATAATTTTATAGTAATGCTTGTAATCCCTTAATACCATTAAAGGACCTTCAGTAACAGGCTTTGTAGAATTTGCTAATGCTGAAGGTTTGAGCGAAAGACTTGTATTTGTAGTAGAAATGGTTGTGTTAGTTAAAGTTTCTTTAGAAGAATATTTACAATCCCGGTCCAGAGTTGCAACCTTAATCCATGTGTCATTGCTGCAGGCACTTAAGTTGGCATTATAAATATAAATCTCTGAGCCTTCGTCTGGTCCAATCGAACGGTTATCATAATCCCATGAAGCCCAGCTTACAAGCTCACTGTAATAATTTTCATCATTTACATAGTTTCCGCTTCCGTTCGGAGTTCCACCGTAGCACGCATCAAAATCAATTGCTAAAAGATATCCTTTGTTTGCCTGTTCTGAGTTTTTGCCTGTGTAATCGTAGCGGTCTTCCTTTATGACCGAAAGATTTTCGGTAAAGCTTGGCGGTACTGTTATGTTTGAATCAGTTTTATTGTAAATTATACAGTATTCGTAAGGGTCAAGCTTTGATTTAGGCTTGAATGATGCGTTTGTTTTTGATGAGGTGAGGTTTGTTGTAATTTTTTCCCACGCACCGGTAGTTCCGCACAATCTTGTGTAAACCTGAGGAACAGATTCGTAATATGGTTTTTGCCAGCTGATTGTCTGTATTGAAGAGTTCTGTGATTTATCGGCCTTAATATTTACACCGTAACCCCACGTTGCATTTTTTACGTCTTCTAAGGATGTGCTGTATATAACTTCTGAAGCACTGTCACTTTGAATCTTAAGATAATTTTGAGCAGTTGTTCCGAATTTGAAATCATCAGCGTTTCCACCGTTTTTAACAGGAAGAACTGTGTAGCCGAATGGAATACCCCAGCAGATTTGAGACTGATTTAATTCATATGAATTTGTTGAATCATCAGGTTCTTTATAAATATCCTTCAATATATAATCATCACCGGAAAGAACAATATTGACTCTAGAAGAACTTACTTCATCACCGTTTATGTATACTTTTTGTGTGACTGCATTGTAGAAATATTTATCTGCACGGTCAAAAATCCATGTGCTTCCGTCAAGCTTGTATTTGTTTCTGTTAATTATATAACCTGCTGCTCCGGTGATTTTTTTCCAGCTTATCCTTATGCTCTGATCGTAAGTGAGTAAATCTTTTTGAAGGTTGATGTTTGCAGGTCCTAAAAGGCATGTGTTTATTGTTGCAGTTGTTGTATCTAAGGTTGAAGAATTTTTTGCAGTGATTGTTACAACAATTGTTTTTCCCGCATACAAAGGATTATTGTATTTGTCCGGGGCTGTGATAGTTGTTTCATAAATTTCTGTATTCTGATTATAAGGAGTTGTGACTGTATTTGTAGAAGTAACAAGCTCTGTATTTTCTCCCTGATATTTTGCACTGATTACATAATTTGTGTCAGCCATTTGAACGCTTTCCCACGAAAGTCTGATTGTTTTGTAATCGATTGTTTCAAGATTAAAATATGGAAGGGCAGTACCGAGTGTTTTAGAAACTGTTTCAAATGTTTTTGTGCTCGAAACTCCTTCTGTGTTTTTTATCGTAAGTGTATAAAGTCTCTGGTCTCCCGATTCAGCCGCATGAGTAAAGTTGATTTTTCCGCCGCTTACAGAATAATCAGAGGTTGTAAGCTGTTTTGAGCCTGTTTCTCCATACTGATTTTCCCATGAAACAATGTAGATTCCGTTTGTAATTGAATCCCACGAAAGCTTAAACTTATCTTTAAATCCGTCCTGAATCGTAAAGTTTTTAATTTTCGGTTTTCCCGAAGCATCTTCTACAACCGTAACACTCTGATTTAATTCAATGCTGTCATAATATTCTGTTGGAACTGAAGAAACAGGTAAGTCTGATTTTGGAGTGATGTAAAGCTTAAAGTTATAGTATCCTTCCCATTTTCCTTCGTCCTCGGTTGCTTTAGAAAGAAGAGTTTCTACAGTGCGTTCAGGATTCCCGTTCATTGAAAGGCTTGTAAGAAACTTTTCCTGGTCGAAAGAGCTTGAACTGAAAGATTTATGCTTTTTAGTAAGCACAAGATTATATGGAATATTTTTATCGTTAAAGCTGATATTAAAGGTTACGTTTACGCTTAAAATTACGTTTTCTGTAACAATGTCAGTAGCATTTACTAAAACAGAAGGAACAGGAAGTGCCCATCCGTTCTGCACGCTTGCAGAAGAATCCGAAGAAAAGTTTTTGTTCGTATCATCGGTGTAAGACTGAACCTTGTAGGTGTAAGTTTTTGTTCGGTCTACTGTAACGTCTTTAAATGTCAATCGGCTCTGAGAAATGTAAGAAGCATATGAGCCTGTTAATGCAGTTCCTTCTTCGGCCTTTTGAATTGTGATGATTGAATTGTCTGTAGTTTCTGTCTGGCAGTTAAAGTGAATTTCTGCTTTTGAATTAGAAAGGCCTTGTGCACCGATTGTCTTAATAAGAACATAGTCGCTGTCTTCCTGAGATTCAAGCTTTCTGAATACTTTAAAGAATACCGGATGTTTGTCGCTTGTATTTGTAGAAGTGTCGCTCTGATAGTCTACAGGTTCCGGTAAGAGCCAGCTTAATGTAACAGACTGTTTTGAAGTTCCTTTTTCTACTTCAAGGTTAATCGGCTTTTGAGGAATGATTCGTTTTGCAGTCTGTTCTTTTGTTAAGTCACTTTTTTCAAAATCTTCTGTCTTTGTATTTTTTACAGTAATCTGAAAGTAATAATCAGTTTTTGGAATAAGGTTTGTGACTGTAGCTTCGCGGGTTTTTGCATCCGTTGTGATTGAATCAATTCCCGCAGCCGGAATCTTTCCGTCCTTATCTGAATATGTGTTTACAATAAATTCAATGTCGTTTTCGTAAGTTTTTGAGTTACAGTTATCCATCCACCATTTAAGATTGATGCTTTCTCCTTCGTCATTCGGAGTGATTTCGTAGATAACAGGAACATCAAGAGTTGACCCGCTTACCTTAATACTTTTTTTAGATTCAGTTCCATAATAATTAACAGCCGTTACACAATACCACGCAGTAAGTCCAGAAGGAGTTTCCTTAGCCTGAGAGGTTGTAAAAGTAGTCTCGTTAGTTTCACCGATAGATTCAAAGCCTTCGAACGGAGTAGAAGCCGAATAGATTTTATACTGAACGGCATTTTCTACCTTGTTCCATGAAAGAGTAACAGTTTTACTCAATCCGTGAGAGGCTGTAAGGGCAGAAGGAGGAAGAATGTAATCATCGTAATCAGCAGGATTTTTGTTCAGTTTCCCAAATGAAGACGGTGATTTTACCAGATCATATTTACATGATGAAAAACAAAGGGTGAGGAATAAAAATATAAAAAATTTCTTCAAAACAGCTGTTTTCATAACCGATATTTTACACGATTTTGAAAACTTTATAAAGCATTTACATAATTCTATAAAAATCTATTTCCAGTTGCTCATGTGGCAGCAAACTGGAGTGTTGTTGAAGACTTATTTTTTCAGTATAATATTTTCCATTAATTATATAATTATTTAATTCGTGGAGTAAAATATGAAACTTTGGGATAACGGAGCCTGGTTAGTAAATGGAAAATTAGAATCAGATTTTTCAGGTTCAAAAGATGATGGTGTTAAAAAAACAATTGCATATTCAATTTTGCAGAAGCATAATACTTCCGGCGATGATAAAAAACTTAAAATTAAATTTGATAAAATCACTTCACATGATATCACTTATGTTGGAATTATTCAGACAGCACGTGCTTCAGGACTTGAAAAATTTCCGCTCCCTTATGTTTTAACAAACTGTCATAACTCTTTGTGTGCAGTTGGTGGAACAATCAACGAAGATGACCATATGTTCGGTCTTACATGTGCACAAAAATACGGTGGAATTTATGTTCCTCCACATCAGGCTGTAATCCATCAGTTTGCAAGAGAAATGCTTGCTGAATGCGGCGGCATGATTTTGGGTTCAGACTCACACACACGCTACGGTGCTCTTGGTACAATGGCAATAGGAGAAGGCGGTGGAGAACTTGCAAAGCAGCTCTTAAATAAAACTTATGATGTTGCATATCCTGGCGTTGTTGCAATTTATCTTACAGGAAGCCCGGTTCCGGGTGTTGGTCCTCAGGACGTTGCTCTTGCAATCATCAAGGCTGTTTTTGATAACGGCTATGTAAAGAACAAGGTAATGGAATTTACAGGCCCTGGTATTTCAAATCTTTCTGCAGACTTCCGTATTGGTGTTGATGTAATGACAACTGAAACAACATGTCTTTCTTCTATCTGGAGAACAGATTCTAAAGTAGAAGAATGGTATGCAATTCATGGTCGTCCACAGGCTTATAAAGAATTGAATCCTGGTGAAGGTGCTTATTACGACGGAGCAATCGAAATAGATCTTGGCGAAATCCGCCCTATGATTGCAATGCCTTTCCACCCAAGCTGTGCTTATACAATCGAAGAAGTAAACAAGAACCTTATGAGCGTTCTCGAAGAAACAGAAAAGAGAGCAAAGGTTTCTTTTGGTGATAAAGTAAACTTTACATTAAAGAATAAGGTAATCGACGGAAAACTTTATGTTGACCAGGGTGTAATTGCAGGTTGTGCCGGCGGTGGCTACGAAAACATCTGTGCTGCAGCCGATATCTTAAAGGGAAAGGATTCGGGAAACGGTAAGTTCCTTTTGAATGTTTACCCTGCAAGTATGCCTGTTTATAAAGCATTGATGGAAAACGGTGCATTCAGTGCCCTTGTAGATGCCGGTGCAATTGTAAAAACTGCATTCTGCGGTCCATGCTTTGGCGCAGGCGATACTCCTGCAAACGGAGCCTTCTCTATACGCCATTCCACAAGAAACTTCCCGAACAGAGAAGGCTCAAAAATCCAGAACGGACAGCTTTCATCGGTTGCTCTCATGGATGCACGTTCAATTGCCGCAACTGCAGCAAACAAAGGCTTCTTAACTCCAGCTACAGAATACGATACAGAATTCAGCTCAAAGAAATATTTCTTTGATAAAGCAATCTACGAAAAACGCGTATACGATTCAAAGGGTGTTGCTCATCCGGAAGTAGAAATCCAGTTTGGACCGAACATCAAGGACTGGCCTAAAATGACTGCTTTAACTGATAATCTTTTGTTAAAGGTTGTTTCAGAAATTCATGACCCTGTAACTACAACAGACGAACTTATTCCGTCTGGCGAAACATCTTCATTTCGTTCAAATCCTTTGGGACTTGCAGAATTTACCTTGAGCCGTAAAGATCCTGCTTATGTTGGAAGGGCAAAGGAAATCCGTACAGAAGAAGAAAAACGTGAAAATGATGTTTCTTTTGATAAAATGAGTAATGAAATTTCACAGGCTGTAAAAATCGTAAAGGCTAAATTCGATTCTGTTAATGAAAAAAATACAGGAATCGGTTCAACTATCTTTGCAGTAAAACCTGGTGATGGTTCTGCACGAGAACAGGCTGCCAGTTGTCAGAAGGTTTTAGGCGGATGGGCAAATATTGCAAATGAATATGCAACAAAACGCTACCGTTCAAATCTTATAAACTGGGGTATGCTTCCATTCATCTATAAAGACGGAGACAAAAATCTTCCTTTTGCAAATGATGATTTTGTATTCATCCCTGGCATTAAAAAGATGATAGAAGAAAAGCTTCCTTCAATAAAAGCATATGCCGTAAAGAAGGATGGAACTGTAAACGAGTTTGAGCTTTCAGTTGGCGACTTAACAGACGACGAAAGAAAAATCATCCTTTCCGGCTGTTTGATTAACTTTAATAGAAACGACAAATAGGAAATCATAATGAGAAAATATATTTTATTTTTTATCTGTTCTTTGTTCATGATGTTTAATCCTGTAAAGCTTCAGGCACAGGGAAAATCAAAGAAAAACGTAACATCAGTTTCGAAGGTTAATTTTGAAAAGATTAAATTTAATCCTTTCGTAAAAAAAGGACAAAAAGAAACAGTTGCTTTAATGGTTTCGTATCCTGATATTTTTCCGATAGGTTTTTCAAAGGACGGATGCTTTGCTTATATTACCTGTAAAGGCGTTGATGGACGAGGTGGTTCTGACGTTGTTTTTACGATAATTGATCTTGTAACAGATGATATTCCGAAAAAGACTGTTTATCAGACCGAATATAGTTCCGGTCTTGATGCAGTGAAAGAATTCATAAAGGCAGAAGGAAATGCAGTTGATGAAGCCTTAAAGGAAACTTCAATTGAAATTATGAATTGTACCTGGAAAGATTTTCCGATTAATCATAAAGGTAAAAAGATTTCTGTTCAGATTGAAAAGCAGGATACTGGTAAAAAAATGTATGACTTTCTTACTCTTTTGAATTATGAGGTAACTGCATTTAATGAAGACGGCGGAAAGAAAATCCTTGCGCGAAAAACAGAACAGATTTGTGAAGATATTTACGTCTGCGGATATTTTGAAAATCCATTTGAACAGAGAATCGCAGTTATTATAGGTGAAGAAAAAATCGGTTTTGAGGGAGCACATGAAATTGATTATGAAATAACAGGCTGCAATCTGAATGTGTGGAAATAAATATAACATTTCTTGGTTTTACGGGGCATTATGAAGATAAAAAAAGTTCTTTTAAGTTTATTATTTTTACTCTTTCTGGTAGTTTTCCTTCTTATGCTTCTTGTTATTTTTACTGCAAAGAAACAAAGTCCGGAAGGTGCTGCTGCATGGATTTCTCTTGATCTGCTTGTTCTTTTAATCCTCATCAATATTGTGATGGAGCTTTCCGGTAAAATTAAAAATACAAAATTCAAGAATACAATCGGTTTTGGAACTGCTTTGATTCTTATCTGTATTAGTGCTTCATCTTTTGTTAAGGCGGGCAATAAACAGAAAATAGCGATTGATAATCAGACTGATTATATAGAAGAGCAGTTTTTTGTTCAGGATATAGATGAGCTTTATCAGGGAAGCTATTATCCGGTTGATTTTATCAATACTTTAACTGCCACAAAATCTTATGTAAAGGCAATTAATTCTCTTCCTGCTGATCATGATTTTGTAATTAATGTACGTAAAAATATTATTACAGGCGCAAAGCCTTTTGAAAAACAAAAGCCGTATCTTTTTGAAAAAGTTAAATCCTTTGTGTTTACGGATTTTTACGGTGAAATATCCTGCGTTGATGATAATAACGTAAAATACATTAAGGTTTCAGATTCCTATGATTTTGATTCTGTACTCTGTAAATTTGTTGTTGATACAATTTTCTATGAATATTCAGATACGATTCAAACTTATAATTCAAAAATTGAAATTGGTCATAAGACTTATTCTTTTATAAGCAATATTTCTTCTTTTACCGCAAAAAACATTCCTAATCTTTACATAAAGGATGAACGGAACGTTTTTGCCGCAAGATTTACTGAGGATCTTCTTGTTCTTTATTACATGAATTTAACTCCTGATTTTTCAGGAAGGATTGAATCAGATTCAACGCCTATCGCCATTAATCTTGTAAAATCAGAAATTGTTGATGTTGAAATTCCTGTAGAAGAAAATTCTTTGCAGGTAGAAATAGCTGAGCCGAAAACCTTCCAGCCTGTCGCTTCTCCTAAGACTGAACCTAAAACTGACGGAATAAAAGCTCCGGAGGTTAAGCCTGCAGAACAAAAGCCTGAAGTTAAGACTGAAGAAAAGCCTTCCGTAAATCAGCCGGTTGTGACAGAGATGCCGAAGGAACCTGTTTTGGAAAATACAAATCCTCCTGTTGAAGAAGAACACCCTGAAGAAGAAGTAGAGCAGGAATGGGAAATTATTGATTTTGGTGCAGAAGATCTTGATTAAAAAATAATTGATTTTATCATATTTAATTATAGAATAAGAGTTATTGAGGAGTATTTAATATTATGTTTACAAAAGAAAACGCGCAGACAATTCTTAAAGAAAATAATCAGGAGCATGTATTAAAATATTTTGATTTACTTTCTGAAAATGAAAAAGATGTTTTTTTACGACAGATTGAAAATATCAACTGGTCAGATATAAAAATGATTGGCAGTGATTCTGCTGGTGAACGTGGAAAATTCAGCGTACCGCCGGCAATTTCGGTAGATGAAATAAATGCTTCAAAAAATAAATATGAAAAGGCAGGAATAGAATCAATTAAAAAGGGCGAGGTAGCGGCAGTTCTTCTTGCAGGCGGAATGGGAACACGACTTGGTTTTGATTTACCGAAGGGTTGTTTTAACGTTGGACTTACAAAAAAGCTTTATATTTTTGAATGCCTTATAAATAATCTTATGGATGTTGTTAAACAGACAGGTACTTTTGTTCCGCTGTATATTATGACCAGTGAAAAAAATGATGAAACTACCAGAAGCTTTTTTGCAGAGCATGATTATTTTGGATACGATAAAAATTACATTCAGTTTTTTATTCAGGACATGGCATGTGCTGTTGATTATCACGGAAAGCTTCTTCTTGAAGAGAAGGGCAGACTTGCAACATCACCTAATGGAAACGGCGGATGGTTTACTTCAATGGTAAAGGCAGGTCTTGATTCAGATCTCAAAAAACGCGGCGTAAAATGGATTAATATTTTTGCCGTTGATAATGTTCTTCAGCGTATTGCAGATCCAGTGTTTATTGGAGCAACAATCCTTGGTAATTTTGAAAGTGCTTCCAAGGTAGTCCGAAAGGTTGAGCCGCATGAAAAGATGGGACTTCTTTGTCTTGAAGATAACAAGCCGTCTATCGTTGAATATTATGAAATGAGTAAAGAAATGGCAGAAGCAAAGGCAGATGACGGTTCGCTTCTATATAAATACGGTGTAATTTTAAATTATCTTTTCTCGGTAGATAAGCTTATAGATATTGTAAATAATCAGCTTACGGTTCATGTTGTAGAAAAGAAGATTCCGTTCATTGATGAAAATGGTGAAAAAATCAACCCGGAAACTCCTAACGGTTATAAATTCGAGCTTTTAGTTTTAGACATGATTCATATGATGGACAATAATCTTGCATTTGAAGTTGTTCGTGAAAAGGAATTCGCGCCTATAAAAAATCTTCATGGAACAGATTCAGTTGATTCTGCAAGGGAGCTTCTTCAGAAAAATAATGTAGCTTTATAACTTTCGGCTGCTTATTGAATTTCGCCCATGTTTTTCTTCATGAGCTTTTCGGCGTATTCACTCATTTCGATAGTTGACAGCTGCATTACCTTTTCCTTTGGAATTACATCAAGAATATCAAGCCAGACATCTGTTTTTCTGAAAGGAAAATTCCTGCAGATTTTTTCTGTATTTTTTGCAGTCATGATTACTACAGGAACTTTTGCTTTTTCTGCTATTTTAAATGAACCGCTTTTGAGCTCTGCCATATATCCTGTTGTAGTTCTTGTTCCCTCCGGATAAATGCCGATGGAAACCTCGTTTTTTTCGAGTAAATGTATTGCATCTATAATTGTTTTCATCGCTTTATGAGGATTACCGCGATCTATCGGTAAAAAACAGCATCTGCGGATTATTCTGCCGAAGGAAAAAATCTTGAAATTTTCAGGCTTAGATATGAAAGCAATATCTGATTTTTTAAGCGCATACCAGGTTGTAATAGGATCAAATTTTGAACGGTGATTGCATACAAGTAAAAAGCGTGAATCAGCAGGAATTTTTTCTTTTCCCGTAAGATGTACTTTTATACGGCCGACTTTTATAACTCGTCTTGTTGCTTCATTTAAAAGGAATCTGTGATATCTGCTGTTTTTATGATATTCCTTTTTTGTGTTTATGAACCAGCTTGAAATTATTACAAGAATCCAGAAAGAGAGATCCAGACAAAAGAGTACTGCCAGTACAATCAGTATTATTTGAATAGCAGACATTTTATACGCTTCCTTTATTTTTTGAAGATTGCAGCCTTAATTCCTAATATTCTGTATTCAACGGTTTTGTTCTGCCTGTTGTAATAAAGTGTAAGATATTTTGAATTGGCTCTGTCGTAAAGAACGATTTCATTTGATTTTTCATCAAATTTATATTCACCTTTACTTACATCAAGTATATCCGATTTACAGACAAAAGTGTAATTTTTTTTCAAACTGATTGAACCAAAGGTTTCAACATCACATTTCCAGGTTTTTCCTGCAATCGGATTTTTTGAGCTTCCATGCGGAATGCATACCGAAAGAAGAATGACAAATATAAGAGCACAGAATATATAATTTGCATGAGAACTGATTTTTTTTAAGAATGCAGATTTTGAAGAATATTTTTCTGCAATTCTGTTAAAAGGCAGCTTTGCAATAACATTATTGATTTTACCGAAAAATGATTTTATATGTGGAACAATTTTTTTTACTCTGGCATACAGTTTGCATGTCAGTTCCTTTATTTTCTGAAATATATTTAAGATATTGTTTTTAATTGCTTTTGATGATAATCCCTGTTTCATAATTACGTATATTATCAAAAAAAATAAAGTTTGTAAAACAGTATCATGTTAGTTATAACAAACATGATTGACATATGTTTTTTTAATTTGTATATTTTTGGTATGAACTCAAAGAAATTTCTGGTAAAAGGCATGTCCTGTGCTGCCTGCCAGTCACGTATAGAAAAAGTCGTCGGAAATCTTGAAGGTGTAGACGCATGTTCGGTAAGTCTTCTGACTAATACTATGCTTACCGAAGGAACTGCAGATGAAGGTGCGATTATTCAGGCTGTGGAAAATGCCGGGTATTCTGCAAAACTTCTTGATGAGGATTCAGAAAATAAAACGTTTGATGCTTTGAAAGATGAATCAAAGCTTCTTTTAAAGCGTTTTTCAATATCACTTTTTCTTTTATGCTTTCTTTTTTATATCAACATGGGAATGATGTACGGATGGCCTCTTCCATCCTTCCTTAAAAATCATTATTTGAACGCTTCGGTTCAATGTGTTTTATCTTTAATCATTCTGATTATCAACAAAAAATTTTTTACAAGCGGCATAAAAAGTCTTCTTCATCTTTCGCCTAACATGGACACTCTTGTCGCCCTCGGTTCATCAGTTTCCTTTATATACAGCTTCATCTCCTTGATTTTACGAAAAAATAATCCGCTATTTTTTGAAAGCGCCGCGATGATTGTAACTCTCATTACAATTGGTAAATGTCTTGAAGCATTTTCAAAAGGAAAGACAACAGATGCCCTGAAAAATCTGATTAAGCTTTCTCCTGAAACTGCTGTAATCTTAAAGGACGGAAAAGAAATTGAAGTTCCTGCAAGTCAGATAAAACGTGATGATATTTTTATTGTACGTCCGGGAGTAATGGTTGCAGTTGATGGTGTTGTAATTGATGGAAGCTCTGCGGTAAATGAAGCATCGTTGACCGGTGAATCGTGGCCTTGTGAAAAATCACCGGGAGATAAGGTTTATGCCGCAACTGTTAATACTAACGGATATTTAAAATGCCGTGCGACACAGGTTGCAAATCAGACAGTTTTTTCTCAGATTGTTCAGCTTGTAAAGGACGCCGCTTCTACAAAAGCACCTATCGCAAAAATTGCAGACAAGGTATCTGCTGTTTTTATTCCTTCCGTTATTATTATTTCAATATCAGTTTTTTTAATTTGGTTTTTAACAGGACATCCTCTTTCATTTTCCATAACAAAGGCTGTAAGTGTTCTTGTCGTAAGCTGTCCGTGTGCTCTGGGACTCGCAACACCGGTAGCGGTTATGGTTGGAAATGGAGTTGCATTTAAAAACGGAATTCTTTTTAAAACCTCACAAAGCCTTGAAAATTTAGGAAAGATAAAAGTTTTTGGTTTTGATAAAACCGGTACCATTACAAAAGGTGAGTGTGCGGTAATGAAAATTGAAGCGGAAAATAAACTAGATGCTTTGCAGTTTGCGTTGAATATTGAATCAAAAAGTGAACATCCTCTTGCAAGAGCCATTGTTCGTGAGGGTGAAAAAAAGAATCTTAAACCTCAATCTGTTGATGATTTTAAGATTGAAAGCGGAAGGGGAATCAGTGCTAAAAAAAATGGTGAGCTTTTATTTGGCGGTAATATAAATTATCTTAAAAATAATTGCCCGGATCTTTTTGTTTTTTCAAAGCATGGTAATTATATTCAGAAAACTGTAGATGACTTTTCGAACGAAGGATGTACCGCAGTTATTTTTGCATCAAAGAAAAATAATCAGAGTGTTCTTCATGGAATTTTTGTAATTGCCGATGAAATCAGGGAAGAAAGCGGTGAATGTATACGTGTGCTTAATCAGCTTGATGTTGAAACGATTCTTCTTTCCGGTGATAATCAAAAGACAGCGGATGCAGTTGCAGAAAAGACAGGAATTAAAAAGGTTTTTGCAGGACTTTTACCGTTTGATAAGGAAAAAATAATCAGACAGCTTCAAAATGATGATAAAAAGCTTACTGCAATGATTGGTGATGGAATAAATGATGCGCCTTCTTTAACTGCAGCTGATATTGGTATTGCGGTCGGAAATGGAACTGATGTTGCTATTGATTGTGCTGATGTTGTTCTTGTAAAGCCTGAACTTTTGAAAATCTGTTTTGCAGTAAAGTTAAGCAGGGCAGTGTTGAAAAATATAAAACAGAATCTTTTCTGGGCATTTTTCTATAATATTATATTAATCCCGATTGCTGCCGGCGTTTTTCACTTTATGAACATTGATCTAAATCCTGTGATAGCAGCCGGAGCAATGAGCCTTTCCAGTTTCTGTGTCGTTATGAATGCATTACGACTTAATCTCTTTAAGGATAAAATTAAGCCTGCACCGAATAACTTAAAACGTTAGGAATTGTTTCTCCGTCTATCTGAAGAGGACGTTCCTTGTCGAATTCAACGAGGATTTTCTTTCCTGTAAACGTGATGACATTGTTTGTATATTTTACATGGTCTCCGGTAAATACCTTTGCAAACATCATAAGACACTTAAGTCTGTTTTTTCCCATGAAAACATATACAGAAACTTTTTTCTCAGGATCCTTTCTGTCCTGATCAGGAGTTGCCATCATACCGCCGCCATAAAATCTTCCTTTCATTGTTGAAGCGAGCCATACGTTTTTGAAGGCATGAACTTCACCGTCTACTGTAATTTTAACATTTGTCGGCTTGTATTTGTAAAGCATACCTTTAACGGCAATGGATGTATAATTGATAGGCTTTGTTGTATTTTTACGAAGCATGTCTCCTACTGCACAACAGTAACCATCGATACCGAAGCCTATACCGTTCAGAAAGTATTTATGTTCTCCTTTTACAGCGACTATCGGCAAATCCCTTATATAATCATTGATTCTTATCAAGGATTGATGCTCTTTACCGAAAATATCCCTTATAAAGTCATTACCGCTTCCAAGAGGATAGTAATAAATCGGTTTGCTTAATTCTTCTTTTTTGATTGAATTAATGAGCGAGTTAAGGGTTCCATCACCACCGCAAACAACAATTGATTCGTCATAGTTTGCATTGTGAATAAACTCTTCATAATCAAAATCCGGAGTCATTTCTACATAAGTGAGATAATCGTCTTTAAGGATTTTATCCAGTTCATAAACATTTTTTTTTGCGGTTTTGTTTCCTGCCATAGGATTGTAAATAATTAAATATTTTGCATTCATTCTCTATACCTTAATTTATATTACTGCTTTATGCAAAAAAATACAATAAAACGTTTTAGTTTCTATGATTTATGTATAAATACTTGCAATTATATGCATAAAATTGTATATTTTCTGTATATTTATGCATTTTGGAGGTGCAAAATGGCTAAAGAAAAGGTAGTTCTTGCTTATTCAGGTGGACTTGATACAACAGTTATCATCCCATGGCTCAAAGAAAATTATGATTATGATGTAATCGCCGTTTGTATTGATGTTGGACAGGGCGATGACTGGGCTTCAATCAAGGCACGTGCCCTTAAAACCGGTGCTTCTGCATGTTATGTAGTAGATGCAAAACAGGAATATATTGAAGAATACATCTGGCCTGCTCTTAAGGCAAATGCTGTTTACGAAGATGAATATCTTTTGGGAACTTCTACTGCTCGTCCTTTGATTGGAAAGATTCTTGTAGAATATGCCCGCCAGGAAGGTGCCGTTGCAATCTGTCACGGTGCTACAGGTAAAGGTAATGATCAGGTTCGTTTTGAACTTGCAATCAAAGCTTTTGCTCCTGATATTAAGGTAATCGCTGCATGGCGTGATGACAAATGGAACATGGACAGCCGCGAAGCAGAAATTAAATATCTTGAAGATCGCGGACTCGAAGTTCCTATGAAAAAGGATCAGTCATACAGCCGTGACGAAAACATCTGGCACCTCAGCCACGAAGGTCTTGAGCTTGAAAAGACAGAAAATGAGCCGAATTACAAGCACATGCTCAAAAATACTGTTGTACCGGAAGAAGCTCCGGATGCAGGTGAATATGTAGAAATTCAGTTTGAAAAGGGTATTCCGGTTGCTTTGAACGGTAAAAAGATGAATGCAGTTGATCTTTTGAACGAATTGAACAAGATTGGCGGACGCAACGGGGTTGGTCTTGTTGATATCTGTGAAAACCGCTGTGTAGGTATGAAGAGCCGCGGTGTTTACGAAACTCCGGGTGGAGCAATCCTTTACTTTGCCCACAGAATGATGGATCATATCTGCCTTGACCGCGATACATATCACTATAAGCAGCAGATTGCAATCAAGATTGGCGAACTCATTTACGACGGAAAATGGTTTACAACACTCTTTGACAGCCTTATGGCTTTTGTTGACAAAACAGAAGAAACAGTTACCGGTTGGGCAAAGGTTAAGCTTATTAAGGGTGCAATTCGCGGTGCTGGTTCTGGTTCAAAATACAGCTTGTACAATGAATCAATTGCTTCATTCACAACCGGTGAACTTTACAACCATAAGGATGCCGAAGGCTTTATCACACTCTTCGGACTCCCACTTAAGGTTCGCGCTATGATGGAGCAGCAGGTTGGTGAAGGTCAGGCTATCATAGAAAGCAAGAGCTTTAAGAAGAGACCTACTGAGTAATCTTTTATACTTTATATGAGGACTGTCCCCCTTGTCTGGCGGGACAGTTTTTTTATTAGTTAAACGTTTTCCTTCTTGTTATGCTTTATATTTAATTATATAATAATAGTATGAAAACAATTAAAGTTAAATTATTAAAATTGGGTCTGTTATTAACATGTTTATGGTATGCAAACGCTTCAGGAATGAGAGATTATGTTTGTATAGTTCGTTCAAATTATTCAGAGCAGAATAAAGCCTTCCTTAATTCTTACAAAACAACACTTGAAAACTCCGGATATAAGAATTTTTCGAAATACATTGAATCATATTTAGAAGGGTCTTATGGTTCAGGTTTTATTTATACTGCTTCAAATGGAAAAAGTTACATTATAACAAACAGACATGTAATTTCTTCAGCCGAAACAGCTACTGTTCAGTTTGAAAATGATGACGGTTCTACTGCAGAATATAAGGATCTGAAGATTCTTGGTGTAGACGAAGAACTTGATCTTGCAGTTATTGAAATGCCTGCTTCATTTAAAAAGCCGGGACTTACCTTCAGAACAGCAAAAGTTACTGATGGTGATGATGTATGGACAGCAGGATTCCCTGGACTTAATAGCGATCCTGTATGGCAGTTTGGAAAAGGTTCAGTAACAAATGCAAGCGCACGTATTAAGGAACTTGTAAATCCTGAAATATCAGTTTTGATTCAGCATTCTGCACAGGTTGACGGTGGAAATTCAGGAGGTCCTCTGCTTATCGCCGATTCAAAGGCAAAGGGCGGATATTCTGTTGTCGGAATAAATACATGGAAAGCAACAAAGCGTGAAAATACAAATTTTGCAATTCCTGCCGCTGCTGTAAAAGCTGCTGCCGATAAGATTATTTCATCTAAAGGTCAGAATACAACTATCGCAGATAGAATTAAACAGTTCAATGAATCAATTGCAAACAAGGATGAAACTTTCTCAAACATGTCTAAATATATTTCAAATGAAATGGTTTCTAATTGTAAGGGAAATGTTTTTGTAAGCATACTCAGTAAAGCAGGAAAATCATCTTCTGAGGTAATTGCAGGTACTTTTGCATATGATCCTATCGAAGGTGTAAGATATGCACTTGCTTATTATATCTGGACTTCTTTCAGAAAAGGTGAAAATCCTATTGATTATAAGACAGAAGCGCCTGAAGAATCTGGAAATGGTTATAAGGTAATGTTTGCAATTTCAGATAAAAAATCAATCAGTTCTTTCTGGACAGTTGAGCAGGGCAGATGGCGTCTTACAGATTTTGATGACATTCTTTCGAAGGGTGTTTCAAATATGTCTACAAGCTTCAGTTTCTCTAATCCATATACCTTTGCTGTATCAGGTGGTGCAGGATTAAATGATAGTACTAAAGGTTTCGTTATTGAAGGAGATTTAAATTATTCTTATACACAGATATTCCTTGTTGTAAGAAATGATATTCCTGGTTATAAAACAGGAGTTGAATTTGGTTCAAGATTTAATCTTCCGTTGAATTTCGGAGCAGTTATCGTTCAGCCTGAAGTTGGTTTCGGTGTAGGCTTCTTTGATAAAAAATACGGTGAAACAGATATGATTGATAAGATGAAATTCTCTTTGTCTGCAGGTGTTGATTTTGTAATTCGAATAAATGATAAGATAGGAATCAATATCGGTGGAAGATATGATATATTTGATTTCATTTCTTTGAGTGGTGCTTCAATAAAATCCTTTGGTGTAATTGCAGGTATCGATATTGGAACCGGTAATTCATTTAGCTTGTGGTAATGCATTTATATTGATAAAAATTCTTGTTTATGCTAAATTGTTATCGTTAATTTAGTATTTTAATTAAATAAGGAGTTCCTAATGTCAGGACATAGTAAATGGGCCACCATTAAACATGCAAAGGGTTTGGCCGATGCAAAACGTGGTAAGATTTTTACAAAATTTATTAAGGAAATTTCTATTGCTGCCCGCATGGGTGGTGGAGATCCGAACTCTAACCCAAGATTACGTACAGTAATCATTAAAGCTCGTGCTGCAAACATGCCTAAAGATAACATTGAACGTGCTATCAAAAAAGGTACTGGTGAAGACGGTGGAGCAGCATACGAAGAATACTTGTATGAAGGATATGCTCCTGGCGGTGTAGCAGTAATGGTTGAGGTTCTTTCAGATAATAAAAACCGTGCTGCTGCTGACGTTAAGAACATCTTTACAAAGAATGGTGGAAACCTTGGTACTTCAGGTTCTGTTTCACGTATGTTCCAGAGAAAGGGTACTATTGAGCTTGATGCAGAAAAGGTATCTGAAGATGAAGTAATGGAAGTTGCTTTGGAAGCAGGTGCAGAAGATATCGTAAATGAAGACGGAATTATTACTGTAACAACAACTCCAGACGGATTCTCTGCTGTTGCTGAAGCATTACAGGAAAAAGGTTTCGAAACACTTTCTGCTGATGTAGGAATGGTTCCTGATGCATATACTCCGGTAGATAAGGATACAGCTGCTAAAGTTCAGCGTCTTATCGATCGTCTCGAAGATAATGATGATGTTCAGAACGTATACCATACTGCTGAATATCCGGATGACTTCGAACCAGAGGAATAATAATGGAAACTCGTTATAAAAAATGCGAAAACATGGAGCATTTTTTAGAGTTTACAATTAAATCATGAGCGTTATAAATTAATGTTTATAGCTCGATAAAAAAAGACAAAAAAGCGTAAAACTTTTTTGTCTTTTTTTTTCTTTAAAATTTATATTAATTTTTTTCTTATTGCTATAATATTGAAGATATTATATATTATAAGTGTTACTATATAAAGGAACATGACTTATGGCAAAACAGATGATAATGGGAAACCAGGCAATTGCACTTGGTGCATTAAAAGCAGGCGTTAATCTTGTAGCAGGCTATCCTGGAACTCCTTCTAGTGAAATTATTGAATTTATTTCTAAATACAAAGATAAAACAGGAACTTATGTTGAATGGTCTGTTAACGAAAAAGCAGCAGTTGAAGTTGCAGCGGGTACAAGCTATTCTGGCGGTAGAACCTTAGTTACAATGAAGCAGGTTGGTTTGAATGTTGCAAGTGATCCTGTGATGTGTCTTTCTTACGTTGGTGTCAAAGGAGGAATGGTAATTGTTAGTGCTGATGACCCCGGTCCTATTTCAAGCCAGACAGAACAGGATACAAGAAACTTTGCTCAGTTTTCAAAGCTTCCATGCTTAGATCCTAGTACCCCTTTAGAAGCTTTCCAGATGGTGCAGAAGGCTTTTGATATTTCTGAAAAATATAATACACCTGTTTTACTCCGTCCAACTACTCGAGTTGACCACGCTTACGAAAGCATGGAGATGCCTGAATTAACTACAGCACCAAAAAAAGCTTTTTTTGAAAAAGATTCTAACCGCTGGGTAATTTTCCCTCGTACATCTTTTCAGAATCATAAAAGAATTTTTGAACGAAACGAAAAGATTTTACCTGAAATTTTTTCTAAAAGTGATTTGAATTTAAAAGAAGGCTCAAATAAAAATTATGCTTTTGCAGCTGGAGGGATTTCTTACTGCTATCTAAAAGAAGCTTTATCGATTTTGCAGAATAATATGCCTGAATTAAAGGATGCTTCAATTTTGAAAATCGGAACTCCTTATCCATTTCCAAAGGATATGGCAGAAAGTTTTTTGAATGAACATACTAGCCTTACCGTTTTTGAAGAATTAGACCCGGTAATTGAAGATGCCCTTGTTCAACTTTGCGGCGAAAAAAATATCAAAGCCCAAATTCACGGAAAAAAAGACAACACCGTACCCCAAGCCGGCGAATTAAGTGTTGATATTATTCTGAACATTATAAAAAAACAACTGGATGAAAACACTGTTGCAGTTTCGCCACCAGAGTTGCCTGTTCGCCCGCCCGTATTATGTGCAGGCTGTCCTCACCGCGGCGCTTTTTATGCCGTAAAACAGGCTATGAAAGGCAAAAAAACTGTATTCTGCGGAGATATCGGCTGTTACACCCTGGGAAATGCAAAGCCTCTTGATATGACAGACACCTGTCTTTGTATGGGAGCTGATATTACAATGGCACAGGGCTTTTATCACTATGAGCCGGATAGGATCTGTTTTAGCTTTATAGGAGATTCTACTTTCTTTGCAAGCGGAATTACAGGTGTTGTAAATGCGGTTTATAACCAGGCACACCAGACAATCTGTATTCTTGATAATTCTACAACTGCTATGACAGGGCACCAGCCACATCCTGGAACCGGTGTTACAATGATGGGAGAAATTGTAGAAAAAATCAGCATCCCAAAAATTCTTGAAGCAATCGGAGTAAGTCCTATTATCGAGGTAGATCCTTTTGATCAGGAAAAATCGGTACAGGCTGTAAAGACTGCCGTAGAAGCAAAGTGCGTAAGCGCAGTTATATTCAAAAGTCCTTGTATAAGCATTGCACAAAAACTAGGTTATAAATTCGCAGGAAGTAAAAAAATTGATGTACAAAAGTGCATTGGCTGTAAAAAATGCATTAACGAGCTTGGCTGCCCGGCATTAAGTCTTTCTCTTACAAAGAATGAGAATGGCAGACAGATTGTAGAGATTGATTCATCACTTTGTACAGGTTGCGGACTTTGTTCCACAGTTTGCGGTGTAGGAGCGATAAAATAATGGCAAAAAATATATTGATTTGTGGTGTTGGCGGACAGGGAACTGTTCTTGCAGCTAAAGTCCTTTCTCAGGCTGCGATTTCTAACGGAGAACGAGTTATTTCTGCAGAAACCATCGGTATGGCACAAAGAGGCGGCTCAGTTGTAAGTCATGTTAGAATTGGAAACGATGTTTATTCTCCACTTATTTCAAAGGGACAGGCAGATGTAATAATTGCATTCGAAGCGGCAGAGGCTGTAAGAAATATTGAATATCTTAAAAAAGACGGAACTGTAATCGTGAACAAAAAATGCGTTCAGCCTACAACAGCAAGCCTTACCGGTAAAACCTTTTCTTCTGATACAATGATTGATTTTCTTAAAACTCAAAGCTCACAGGTGATTGATGTAGATACAGATAAAATCTGCACAGAGCTTGGTTCAACTAAAATCGTAAATATGCTTTTACTTGGAGCCGCATGCAAATCAGGAATTATTAAGAAGGATGAGCTTAAAGCTGCAATTAAACTTTTGGTAAAACCTGATTTTTACGAACTCAATGTAAAAGCCGTAGATTATTTTTAATTTGTAAAATAAATGTTTATTAAAATCGAACCTGCTAGAACTGCAAAGCCTGTGAGCATGAACACAAAATCCCTGAGATGATGCTTATAGGTTTTTGAGCAGCTGTTTCTTGTCCTGAAGTAAAATCCTCTTAATTCAGCGGCCTTTGCAGTAAATTCTATTTTTCGTACAGCGCTCATTAAAAGTGGAAAGCATAAAGGTAAAATCATTCCGATTTTCTTAAAGGGATTTTTTACATCAAAATCAACACCGCGTGATTTTTGACTTTCGATGATTCCTCCCATCTCAGAAGAAAAAACAGGAATGAAACGAATTGTTGAAGTAAGTGTAAATGCATATTTATAAGGAATATGAAGCTCCTGAACAAGAGTATTCGATAAATCATTCAGATTGATAACAGAAATTAAAACAGAAAGCGGAAGGGTAGCGGCAGTGAGTCTAAGCACCAGAAGAAGGCCGTTGCGTATTGCGATATCAGTTATGCCGAATTTTTCTCCAATAGGAATTACTGTCTGTCCTCTGCGAATCAAAATAAGCTGAAGGATAAAAAGAAAGATTGACATTTTAAGAAGTCCTTTAAAAACTCCCAGTGTTCTTTTAAAAAGGCCTGAATGTGTCCTTCCTTCACCGATAATGCCAAGTATTAAATCAAAAATTATCAGTCCGACTAAAAAGAAAAAATTTGAAGAAACAAAGGCAGATGCACATAAAAGAGCTCCTGTAAATAATTTTGTCAGCGGATGCATTTTATGGAGAATTGAATCTCCCTGTAAATAATCTAAAAAGCCTTTCATAGTGTTATAATCTCCTTATTGTTTTTAATCTGTCTATCATTTCTTCAACAGTAAAAATATTCTGGAATTTTTCTCCTAGAAGTGAACAGGTTGCGGCAATTTGTGGCTGCAAAAGACGTGCCTTTCCCAGAAGTTCTTTATCAGAAAGAATATCTCGGGTTTTACCCTGAGCAAGAATCTGACCTTTGTTCATAACGATTATTTCTTTTGCAAAATCAAGGACAACTTCCATATCATGACAAACCATGATAACTGTTGTTCCGTTTTCATTTAATTTCTTTATGTAGGACATTACTTCCATGCATTCACGGTAATCAAGACCGGTTGTCGGTTCATCTAAAATAAGGATTTCCGGATTTAAAGCGATAAGACAGGCAAGACATAATCTTTGTCTCTGTCCGCGGCTCATATTGTATGGTTCTGTTTCCGGATTAAAATTAAAATCTTTAATTGTTTTTTCAACACGCGTTTGTATTTCGTCTTTAGAAAATCCGTTGTTTTTTAAACTGAATTCAATTTCTTCTCTTATTGTATTACAGCAAATCTGACGGTCAGGATTTTGAAACAAAAATCCAATATGCTTTGCAAGGTCGCTGACTTTTTTTCGTCCTGTGCTTTCTCCAAGTACGAATACTTCTCCATCGCTTGGCTGCAAAAGACCGTTGCATAATTTTGAAAAGGTAGATTTTCCCGCTCCGTTTGAACCAATGATTGCAGTAAAATCACCTTTATTGATTTTTACATTCAGGTTATTTACATTGGCAGTTGAATTATATGAAAAGCAGACGTTTCTAAATTCTAAAACTGTTTCATTCATTTTGCGCCTCCATTTCTTTTCATACAGTGTTTTACAAACTCTGCCGCCTCTTTTGTATTAAGGCAGATCCTTTCTTCTTTTTTCATCCCCTTAGGCGTGAGACCTTCTTCCATCATTTTTCCTGTCAAAGTTAAAACACGCGGACAGTTAATTCCTGCTTCTTCCATTTCCTTTTGATGGGTGAGTGTGCTTCGAATTTCTCCATAATGAACAACAGTTCCTTTTTCAAGAACAATCAGTTTTTTAACAAACTCACAAAGAAGCATGATTTTCTGTTCCGCAATGATAACTGTAATTTCTTTTTCTTCATTTAATTTTTTAAGCAGCTGGAAAATCTGCAGGGATGATGCAGGATCCAGTTCACCGGTTGGTTCATCAAGAATCAGATAGTCAGGTTGAAGGGCAAGTATGGAAGCAAATACAACCTTCTGTTTTTGTCCTCCGCTCAAGGTAGAAATTTCTCTATGACGAAGGTCTGCTATTTCAAGCGCTTCAAGTGCATCTGTAATTCTTTTTTCAATTTCATCCTTTGGAACTCCAAAGTTTTCGAGCCCAAAAAGAATTTCATCTTCTACAAAATAACTTACAATCTGGCTTTCAATGTCCTGAAATACAGAACCGACTTTTAGTGCAAGCTTGTCCGGTTTTATGTCAAACGTATCCTGTCCTTCAATCTTTACATTACCGTAAAAGTCTCCTGTAAAATGATGCGGGATAAGTCCGTTTAAACAGTTGCACAAGGTTGTTTTTCCGGCCCCTGATTCACCGATAATTCCAACAAAATCACCTTTTTGAATTTCAAGGCTTACCTTTTCAAGTGAATTGTGTTTAGAATCCGTATATTTAAAAGTCAGTTCTTGTATTTCAATCATTTATAGTTCCTGTTTGAATGATATTTGCCGCAATTAATGCGGCAGTTTTTTAGTCTTTATTTTTTTCACAAATAAAAGGTTTTCTGATAGCCTTCATCAATGGTGCATAAAGTAATGCAACGATTATTGCATTTAAAGTAGCAGTTCCAAGAACAATTGGTACATAAGCAGCCATTGCGCCAGGATCAGACTTGATTACGACAAACAGCAGAACTGTATACAAGCCGCCTGAAATTACTGTACTTATAAATGTACTTACAGCAGCAAGAACAATTTCCATAGTTTTATTTTTTGCCGGAATCATAATTAAAAGACCCATACAAAGAGCACCTGCTAATTCAGATGCAAAGTTTAAATATGGTGTTCCCGGGAAGAACTGGCAGATAGCTCCTGCGAGAAGACCTACGATAATGCTATACCAGATTTTTGGACGAAGAAGAACAATTATCATACAATACATTGCGATAACAAAGTTTGGTTTCATTCCTGCAATGTTAATGAATGTACCTACAAAAAATTTCAATACGGCTCCGGCTGCTAAAAGAACTGCAGTAAGCAGTAAGTCACGGAGTTCTACACCTTTTTTTTCTTCCTGTTGAATAACTCTTTTTTCCATAGTTATACTCCTGTTATTTTTTTTGTTTCTACAAAAAGAAACACTTAATGTTACTTCGGATAGTAACACAAGAATAAAATAAATGTCAAGTAGTTTTTAAAAAAAATGTTTCTTTTTATAGAAATGCTTGACAAGGGGAGTTATCAGTGTTACTATTACTAGTAATAACGTTACTAAATATAGTAACAGTAATGGAGTATAATATGAAAATGACAGAAACACAGTTAGAATTAATAAGAGAACAGATCCGCAGAGTAAAAAAATGCGGTAATCCCTTCTATACAGAAAGATTTAAGAACGTAGAACCGGAAGATATTAAAACACAGGAAGATTTTGAAAACCTCGTACCTTTCTGTTCAAAGCAGGATTTACGCGATGCATATCCTCTTGGACTTGCAGCTGTTCCTGAAGATGAAATTGTTCGTATTCATTCTTCCAGCGGAACAACCGGTTCGCCTGTAATTATTCCATATACAAAGAAAGACGTTGAAGACTGGGCAATTATGTTTTCCCGTTGTTACGAAATGGCAGGAATTACAAATAAAGACCGCATTCAGATTACACCGGGATACGGACTTTGGACCGCAGGTATTGGTTTCCAGGCTGGTTGTGAAAGACTTGGTGCCATGGCAATTCCAATGGGACCTGGTAATACAGAAAAACAGCTTCAGATGATGCAGGACTTACAGGCAACAGTAATCTGTGCTACTTCATCATATGCCCTCTTACTTGCAGAACAGGTAGAAAAAAGAGGACTCATGAATAACATCAAACTTAAAAAAGGTGTAATCGGTTCAGAACGCTGGGGTGAAAAAATGCGCAACAGAATCTCGAGCATTCTTGGAATTGAGCTTTATGATATTTATGGTCTTACAGAATGCTATGGTCCTGGAATCGGAATCAACTGTACAAAACAGACAGAAGGAATGCACATTTTCGATGATTATCTTTACATTGAAATTCTTGACCCTTTAACAGGAAAGCCTGTAAAAGAAGGTGAAATGGGTGAAATCACTTTAACAACTTTAGTTAAAGAAGGAGCTCCTTTGTTCCGTTTCCGCACTCATGACCTTGCTTCATTTATTCCCGGCGAATGTGACTGCGGTTCAAAATTCCCTCGTATTTCCCACATCATGGGACGCAGCGACGACATGGTAAAAGTAAAAGGAAACATCATCTTCCCAAGTACAATTGAAGATGTAATCAACTCAGTTCCTGGTGCTTCAAGTGAATACCGTGCCATAATTGAACACGTAGACGGAAAAGACCAGATGACTGTTATTGTAGAAGTAGAAGGCGGCACAGACCGTACAGAAGTTTCTTTACAGATTCAGTACACATTCAAACAGAAGTACAACATGACTCCGGAAGTAAAGGTTGTAGGAATCGGCGAGCTTCCACGTTCAGAAAAGAAAACAAAACGTATCGAGGACCGTCGATTTAATTAGGAAACTTATTAACTTTTAGCATTCTTTTTATTATAATTTTATAAACTGGAATGATAAATACTGATAAGAATTTTTCCTCTTTGCCGGGATCTGAAAATAAAAATGTTTCTCAAAAGCAGAAAATTCGTCGTGTGCTTGGAATTGATCCCGGTCTTGCGAACACTGGCTTTGGAGTAATTGATTTTTGTGACGGTCGTTACAGGATGGTCAGTTATGGCTGTATCACTACCGATAAAGAAGCTCCTCACGGCGAAAGACTTTTGACAATTTATAACAGGCTGTGTGCGGTTATCGATGAGTTTAAACCTGATGAAGCGGGCATGGAAACACTTTATTTTGCCAGAAATGCAAAATCTGCAATGGGTGTAAGTGAAGCGCGCGGGGTTGTGACTCTTTGTCTTTATCAGCATGACATAAAGTTTGGTGAATATACTCCGAATCAGATTAAAATAGCGGTAAGCGGAACACAGTCAGCAGATAAAGAAACTGTTCAGCAATATGTGAAAGTTTTATTGGGATTAAAAAATGTTCCAAAGCCTGATCATGCTGCCGATGCGCTTGCAGGTGCAATCACACATCTTCATTATAACGGCAGATTGTAAATCATTTTAAAATCCCCTTAAGTTATGATATAATATTGAAAAAAGAGGTGAAAAAATGAATTTTGCACAATGGTTTTATAATTTAAAACCGGTAATTTATTATGTAATATGTTTGATTGTTTCAGGATGTTTAATTCAGGGAATATTTATCGCAGTTGAACATAAGGAAAAATTTATTCTGGCAGATGTACTGAAAGGATGTGCATCTGTTATTTTTTGTATAATCGGTATTTTAGGCTACATGTCTTTGTTCAAAAGATATACTGTTCTTACAGACGGCTCTGATTTTAAGGCGGCAAAGCTGATTGTCTGCGGTTTGATTTTTGGTGCCGTTGGAGATATCCTTTTGAATCTTCGCTTTGTTTTTGAAAAGAACGGGAAGAAAATATTTCTTGCGGGAATCGCTGCTTTTCTGACAGGACATATTTTGTATTTAGTTTCCATCATCCCTTTTTCAAAATCACTTATTGTAAGCTGCATTTGCGGTGTTGCTGCTGCTGCAATTATTTTAGTTATCGTTTTGAGTAAATTTAAAGTTTCTCTGGCGTTTAAGATTTTTGGAATCATTTATGTAGGAAGCGTTGTTTTAATGACATCAATTGCCGTTGGAAACTGTATCACTTCTGATTTTTCGTGCGGTTATCTTGTTTTTGCGCTTGGAGCAATTTTATTTACTTTAAGTGATGTAATTTTGATTTTTAATACGTTCGGTGATAAAACTCTTTTTCCTTTGCGTATATTAAATCTTTCTTTATATTATCTCGGTCAGATTCTGATAGCGTTCAGTTTGTTTTTGCTCTGGTATTAATTTATAGGGATAAAAAGGTCTTGATATGAAAAAAGTTTTAGTAGCTCCAGACTCGTTTAAAGGAAGTCTTAGCGCAAGTGATTTTTGTGATGTATTTACTTCGGCATTAAAAGAAGTTCAGCCTGAGACGGATGTTAGTTCTTTACCCATTGCAGACGGCGGGGAAGGAACTTTGGAATGCATCAAAAATGCCATAGATTGTAAAATAAGTTATTGTGTTGTTCAGAATTCTTTGTACGAAGAAGTTGAAGTTCCTGTTGCTTTTATAGACGGCGGAAGAACAGCGATTATCGAAAGTGCTCTTTCAAACGGACTTCCTTTAATCAAGGGAAGAGAAAATCCTCTTATAACCAGTACTTATGGTGTGGGGCAGATGATTGGCTATGCCGTAGACATGGGTGCAAAAAAAATAATTTTAACTTTGGGCGGAAGCTCTACAAACGACTGCGGTATGGGACTTTTAGCTGCTTTGGGTGCCTGCTTTTATGATAAGGATGGAGTTGCCTTTGTACCAACCGGCGGAACTTTGAGCAATATAAAGGATTTTGATTTAAGCATGATGTATCCTCGTTTAATCGGGGCAAGCTTTGAAGCAATGTGTGATGTAAAAAATCCTTTGTGCGGAGAGCAGGGCTGTTCAAAAATCTTTGCGCCACAAAAGGGTGCTGATGAAAAAATGGTACAGGTTTTAGAAGAAGGCTGTATGCATGTGGCACAGATGTTTAAAGGCATGAGAGACCAGGATTTTTCTTTGTGCGAAGGTGCTGGGGCTGCAGGCGGGCTTGGTTTTGCAGTTCTTGCAGGTTTAATGGGAAAGCTTAAAAGAGGAATTGATTCAGTTTTAGAAATCTGTAAGTTTAGTGAGCTTGCAGAAGATTCTGATATAATCGTAACTGGCGAAGGCTCACTTGATGTACAAAGCTTAATGGGAAAAGCTATTGGCGGAATCATCAAAAAAAGTATGGGGAAACCTGTTTATATTTTTGCAGGACGTGTAAAAGAAAATCTAAGTTTACCTTCAAATGTAAAGGTTTTTGAAATAAGTAAGGGGCAGGAGCTTGAATACGCTTTGATCCATGCAAAAGAAAATTTAAAAGAGGCTGTAAAAAAGGCTTTTAAATAGTTTTCACTTTGGAGTTTTAACTTTATAATTAAGATATGTTTAATTCAATCACTGGAATAATTACTGCAAAGCTTCCCAAACAGGTTTTTTTGGATAATAACGGCGTTGAATGGGATTTATGTGTTCCCGACAGCAACCTTGATCTTCTTCCGCCTGTTGGAAGTGAAGCAAAAATCTATACATGGCTTTGCCACACAGATATGCTCATGTGCCTTTACGGTTTTGCAAGTGCAGAAGAACGCTCGCTTTTTTTGGACCTTTTAAAAGTAGACGGGGTTGGTCCTAAGGGAGCTGTAAAAATCATGTCTTCTGTTAGTACAAGCCGTCTTACAGAGGTTTTGGAAAACGGTGATATTGAAATGCTTGAAGCGATCCCGGGCATTGGTAAAAAGACTGCCGGAAAGATGATGCTTACATTAAAGGGCAAATTAAAGCTTTCGGAAAATTCTTCAACTGTGCGCATAAATATTCCTTCTCCTTATGTTGATGTAATTAATTCTCTGGCAAGCATGGGCTATGACAAAAAGATGGTTGAACAGAAGGTTTCAACTTTAGTAGAAGCACTTTCGGCAGACACTGATTTTTCTGGAAAAAGTCAGAAAGAAAAAGAGGATATTATTTTCCGCCGTGCAATTGTGGAGCTTGCATAAACTTTATAAAAAAGGTTTGGTTTGATATAATAAAAATATGGGTGACATGGAAAAAAAAGACGAAGATTTCAGTTCAATCGTAAGGGCAGATTTAAAAGATTCCTTTGATGATCAGGATAATAAATTAAGACCTCAGCTTTTAAAAGATTTTTTAGGGCAGGAATCGGTAAAAAATAATCTTTCTACTTTTATTCAGGCTGCAAAACAAAGACAGGAACCCTTGGATCACCTTTTATTAATTGGTCCACCGGGTCTTGGAAAAACAACACTCGCCCAGATTACAGCCCACGAGCTTGGAGTGGATTTTAAAGTTACCTCTGCGCCAGCGCTCGATAAGCCAAAGGATTTAGCAGGCATTCTTTCTACAATTACAGAACGCACAGTATTTTTTATAGACGAAATCCATCGGTTAAAACCTGCCATAGAAGAAATGCTTTACATTGCAATGGAAGATTTTGAGCTGGACTGGATAATAGGGCAGGGTGCAGCCGCAAGAACAGTACGCATTCCAATCCCTCCGTTTACATTAATCGGTGCCACAACAAAGGCCGGTAGTGTAAGTTCACCACTTCGTTCACGCTTTGGTTTTATTCCTCGTTTTGAATTTTACACACAAAATGAGCTTGCTTCGATTATTTATCGTTCAGCCGCTATTCTGGAAATTGCAATAGAAAAGGATGCAGCCTTATTATTGGCTCAGTGCTGTCGTGGAACTCCTCGTGTTGCAAACAGAGTTTTACGCCGCATGAGGGATTTTGCACAGGTTCGCGGCCAGAAAGAAATAACAGTTCAGATTGTAGAAGAAGGATTAAAGCGCCTCGAAATAGACAAAATCGGTCTTGAAAAATACGACAGGGAAATCCTTCGTTCCATCATAGAAAACTTTGGCGGTGGTCCTGTCGGTGCAGAAACACTTGCCATCAGCATAGGCGAAAGCATAGATACCCTGGAAGATTATTACGAACCATACCTTATCCAGAGCGGACTTATACAAAGAACCCCTAAAGGAAGAATCGTCACTCCTAAAGGCTATGAACACCTCGGCTTAAAAGCAGTTACTAAAGATAACGGTCAGGGATCGTTGTTCTGAATATAAGGCAGGCTGCTTTTTTTAATATAACATCTTTTAGTTTTCTTCCCGGCTTTCTCTAAGGGCAGTAAGAATATCTTCGCCTTTTATATCAAAAAGAGTTTTAATTCCGGCAAAAGGAGATTCGTTGGAAAGCTCTGGAGAAATACGAAAAACAGAACCGTCGGCCCGTTTTACAAGGACAGCTCCTTCATTTTTAGATTTATCAAGAACGGAAGCAAAATTTTGTCTGGCTTCTGAATAGGTTATTACAAGCATACAATTCCTCTCGCGCTGGCATTTGATTTCATTGTTTCGTCCATTGTGTATAACGGTAATGAAAGCTGTTTTGCTATTGATATATAATATGCGTCATAGGCGTAGGATTGGCTTTCACCTGCGATGACTATTGCATTGGGAATATCTGCTTGAACAAGTCTTATTGGTATTCTTGCAAATTCATGATAGACCGAAACCCCATCGTAAATGGAAATAAGACTGCGTTTAATAAGTTTACTGATTGCATTGCCAATTTCAAATGGAATACAATTTGGAGCAACAAGACGAGCTGTTCCAACAGTTAGCAGAACTTTGTCCTTTTCAGACTGATTCAAAAGATATTCCAGAATACAAGAAGCATCTATTACTATTTCATTCACAATAGCAATTGTACTATTGTACAAGTAAGATGTCAACAAAGAAAATATTCACTACAAAGTCAGGCGTCTTTTTTTATAGTGGAAAAAGGGAATGTGTGGTATAATGAATTCATTCAAAAAAGAAAAGATAATAATCGATTAATGAAGGATATTTATTGTGCGAAGAATTATTGTTTTTCTTGCAGTTTTAAATGTTTAAGTCTGCGCAAAATCCCGCTTTGGCGGGATTTTTTTTACTTGATTCAGCCTGATTTAATTATTTTACAACCTATATAGTTAAGACTTTAGATTTATGATAATATTTCTTATATGCTAACTTCAGATTTTAATTTTGATTTACCCGAAGAACTCATTGCTCAGCATCCAAGCGGGGTGCGCGGGCAGGATAAGCTTATGGTTTTAAACCGTGCTACCGGCAAAGTTGAACATCACATGATGGATGATTTACCGGACCTTATTGAACCCGGCACTCTTATGATTTTTAATAACAGCCGTGTTCGCCGTGCACGTGTTTACGGTATAAAAGAAACTACCGGCCGTGAAACTGAATTTATGTTTTTAAATACAATTGATAAAGAATGCTGCGTCTGGAATACCATGGTAAAATCTGCAAAAAAGCAGAAGCCTGGAATGCATTATAAATTTCCGGATGGAACTGTGGCACAGATTATCGAACACGAGGGTAATGCGGGAACTGAATTCCGTGCTTTAAAATTTGATTTTGCAATTGATGAAAACTGGTTTGAACGAAACGGACACATTCCTCTTCCGCCTTATATTAAGCGTGGCGATACGGAAGAAGATTCTGAACGCTATCAGAATGTTTATGCAACAGACACCGGTTCTGCAGCTTGTCCAACAGCAGGGCTTCATTTTACAAACGAAATGCTCAAAAGGCTTGATGAAAAGGGTATTGAACGCCGCTTTGTAACTCTTCATGTAGGGCTTGGAACTTTTTTACCTGTTCGCGAAGAAAATATTGAAAACCATAAAATGCATGAAGAATGGTACACAATTCCAAAAGAAACTGCAGATGCAATCAATAAGGCAAAAAAAGAAGGTCGTCCAGTTTTAGCAGTTGGAACTACGAGCGTAAGAACTCTGGAAAGTGCCGCACTCGCTGAACCATCTGATGGAAAAGGTTTACAGACTGAGTGGGTAAGAGCCGGAACATCATCTACCAGTATTTTTATGTACCCGGGCTATAAGTTTAAGGTTGTAGATAAGATGTTTACAAACTTCCACACTCCGGAAAGTACTCTCATTATGTTAGTAAGTGCATTTGCCGGCCGTGAAAATATTCTTTCTGCATATAAAACTGCTGTGGAAAATAAATACAGATTCTTTAGCTACGGCGACTGTATGTTTATACGCTAGTTTTGCGGGATGTTTTTACAGAAAGTACTTGAAATTCATAATACTTACTTATATAATTTGTGCAACAAATAAAAAATTAGTTTGCGTCGCAAGCTTTATAATAGTTTTTTTTTCCTGCATTAACTTGTGGGTTAAAAAAAAAAGGTCTAAAGGATTTTTTAATAGCCTTTGCCTTTTTTGAGAGGAGATTAAAACTACTATGGCTTACTTTTTCGAAGAACCATCCCACACATTTGACGAATACCTTTTAATTCCAGGTTACACTGGTCCTGACTGTATTCCCGCTAACGTTAACTTACAGACTCCGGTCGTACGTTATAACAAAAAGAAGGGAGAAAAATGTCCCCTTACAATGAACATCCCTATGACAAGTGCCGTAATGCAGGCTGTATCTGATGATAAACTTGCAGTTGCCCTTGCTAAAGAAGGCGGAATATCATTCATCTATGGTTCACAGACAATAGAAAATCAGGCAGCAATGGTAGCCCGCGTAAAGGCTTATAAAGCAGGATTCGTTACCTCTGATACAAACATAAAACCAGATCAGTCTTTAACTGAACTTGTTCAGGCGATTGAAAGAACTGGTCATTCAACTGTTGCCGTTACAGAGGATGGAACTGCTAATGGAAAATTAATCGGTATTATCACAGATAGGGATTTTAGAATTTCGCACTGTCCTGAAGATGCAAAAGTCAAAGATTATATGACACCGCTTAATTCTCTTGTTATGGCAGAAGAGGGAATTACTCTTGAACAGGCTAATGATATTATCTGGCAGAAAAAGGTCAATCAGCTTCCGGTTGTTGATAAAAATGGTAATCTTTTAAGTTTGATTTTCAGAAAGGATGCTGCCAGTCATCAGGATAATCCTCTTGAACTTCTTGACAGTAAAAAACGTTATATTGTTGGTGCAGGAATCAATACACGTGATTATATGGAAAGAGTTCCAGCCCTCTTAAAAGCAGGTGTTGATGTAATGACTCTTGATTCTTCTGAAGGTTTTACAGAATGGCAGAAAAGAGCACTTCATGATATTCACGAGAAATGGCCTGATGCAAAGGTTGGAGCAGGAAATGTTGTTGATGCAGAAGGCTTTAACTTTCTTGCAGAAGCAGGTGCTGATTTTGTTAAAATAGGTATCGGCGGTGGTTCAATCTGTATTACACGCGAACAGAAAGGTATCGGTAGAGGACAGGCAACTGCAACAATTGAAGTTGCAAAAGCCCGCGATGCTTATTACGAAAAAACAGGTATTTATATTCCTCTTTGTTCAGACGGTGGTATTGTTTATGATCATCACGTAACACTCGCATTGGCAATGGGTGCAGATTTTGTAATGCTTGGCCGTTATTTTGCCCGCTTTGATGAATCTCCAACAAACAAACTCATCGTAAACGGAAACTACGTAAAAGAATACTGGGGCGAAGGAAGTAACCGTGCAAGAAACTGGCAGAGATACGACCTTGGCGGTAAAAAAGGAATGGCTTTCGAAGAAGGTGTTGATTCGTACGTTCCTTATGCCGGAAGCCTCCACGATAACGTAAACCTTACAATCAGCAAGGTGATTCACGCAATGTGTAACTGCGGTGTAACAAACATCCCTGACTTACAGAAAAATGCAAAAATCACCCTCGTAAGCGCAGCCTCATTAAGGGAAGGCGGTGCCCACGACGTAATCGTTAAAAACACAGTAAAAGCAAACTAATATAATTTATTGATTTTATAAGGGCACACTAGGAGTTAAAAACTTTTAGTGTGCTTTTTTTTTATTTATATTGACAATTTTTACCTTGTGTTTTATAGTAGTATTGTTTAATACTACTAACAAGTAAAATTGTAGTAATATATAAAACAACTTTTAATTAACCTTAATTTTTCCAATGGAGGATCTTATGCAGAATAACGACTATATAGAAAATTTATGCGCATTTGGTCTTACCAGGCAGGAAGCGTGCATCTACTCTGAGCTTCTTGTTCATGGAAAAATGACAGGTTATGAGCTTTCAAAAGAATCCGGCATTTCAAGATCAAATGTATATGTGTGTCTCAATGCTCTTACAGACAAGGGAGCTGCATACATTGTAGAAGAAGAATCTACAAAATACATTCCGGTTTCTGTAAATCAGTTTACAAAAAATTATATTTCCCTGATAAAAACCAAGGCAGAATATCTTTTAAAAAATGCGCCTAAAAAGGTTTTGAATACAGACGGATACATCACTATCACGGGAAATATAAATATCAGAAATAAAATCAGGCAGATGATAAATGAAACAAAGCTTCGTCTTTACATTCTTGCACCTTCTGTAATCATCCGCGATTTTGAAACAGAACTTAATCAGCTTATTAAGCGCAATGTAAAAGTGGTAATAATGACTGAAGGTTATAAATTAAAAGGTGCCCGCCTTTACGAAACAAAACCGGAAGAAGGGCAGATAAGATTTATAACCGACTCTTCATACGTTCTTACTGGAGAAATCACCGGCAGCGAACACGACACCTGTCTTTATTCGGGGCAGGAAAATCTGGTTTCTGTTATGAAAGAGGCATTAAAAAATAAAATCACCCTTCTGGGCGGAAAATAATAAATAATAGCATCACAAAAACGATGCTTTAAGGAGTAAATATGAAAATTGGTATTTTAGGTTATGGTAACCTTGGAAAAGGTGTTGAATGTGCTATAAAAAACAACCCTGATATGGAACTTGCATGTGTATTTACAAGAAGAGATCCATCTTCTGTAAAGCTTTTGACACAGGGTGTTCCTGTATACAATGTTTCGGAAGTTGAAAAACACAAGAGCGAAGTTGATGTTCTTGTTATCTGCGGTGGAAGTGCAACTGATCTTCCAAAACAGACTCCTGAATATGCAAAATATTTTAACGTAATCGACAGTTTTGATACTCACGCAAATATCCCTCTTCATTTTTCTAATGTTGATAAGGCTGCAAAAGATAACGGTCACATCGCTTTAATCAGCTGTGGATGGGATCCAGGTATGTTCTCTTTGATGCGTCTTTACGGTAACTGCATCCTCCCTGATGGAAATGATTATACATTCTGGGGAAAGGGAGTTTCTCAGGGACATTCTGATGCAATCCGCCGTGTGCCTGGTGTAAAAGACGGTAAGCAGTATACAATCCCTGTTCAGTCGGCACTCGATGCTGTGCGTGCAGGAAAAAATCCTGAACTTTCTACAAGACAGAAGCATACTCGTGAATGTTTTGTTGTGGCAGAAGAAGGAGCAGATAAGGCAAAAATCGAAAAAGAAATCAAGGAAATGCCGAATTACTTTGCAGATTACGATACAACAGTTCACTTTATTACAGAAGAAGAACTCAAGAAAAATCACTCTGGTATTCCTCACGGTGGATTTGTATTCCGCTCTGGAAAAACCGGCTGGGATAAAGAATACAACAACGTAATCGAATATTCGCTCAAGCTCGATTCAAACCCTGCATTTACATCAAGCGTACTCATCGCTTATGCCCGTGCTATTTTCCGCATGCACAAGGAAGGACAGAACGGATGTAAGACAGTATTCGATGTAGCACCTGCATATCTTTCACCATTGAGCGGGGAAGAATTAAGGGCACACATGCTCTAGGAGAAATTATGAACTCATTTGTTGATAGTGTTAATTTTTTTGAAGGTAATAATCCCGAAAAAATTGCTTCTGAATACGGAACTCCTCTTTATGTTTATAACGAAAGAATCCTCCGCGACAGAATGCATAAGGTAAGCCAGGTTATTACAAAATATCCTTATACTGCAAATTATTCTGTAAAGGCAAATACAAACATTCACATCTTAAAGCTTGCATTAGAAGAAGGAATCAACTGTGATGCTATGAGCCCTGGCGAAATTGAAATGCTTTTTAAGGCAGGTTTTCCAAAGGAACGCATCTTCTTTATTCCGAACAACGTAAGTCCTGATGAATTAATCTATGCGATTAAAAAAGGTGTAATCACAAGTCTGGATAGTCTTTCTCAGCTTGAACTTTTTGGTCAGTGCTGTGCAGATCTTGAACTTCCGGAAGATAAAAGACTTTGTGCTGTCCGAATAAACCCTGGAGTAGGGGCAGGTCACTGCGAAAAAGTTGTAACAGGTGGAAAGAAAACAAAGTTTGGAATTGCCGAAGAAGATATCCCACAGATTTTCCAGATTGTAGAAAAATATAAGCTTACAATTGCGGGAATTAACCAGCACATCGGTTCTGGCTTTATGTCAGGGGAACCTTACCTCGAAGCCGTTAAAAACTTTTTACAGATTGCATTGAAGTTTAAAAATCTTAAGTTCATCGATTTTGGCGGAGGATACGGAATTCCATATCACAAGCTTGATGATGAAGCAGAATACCCTATGGAAGATTTTAAGAAAAAGCTTGAACCACTTTTAGATGATTTTGTTTCTAAGTATGGTTCTGCTCCAATGTTCAAATCTGAACCCGGACGTTACTGTGTTGCAGAAGGTTCTGTAATTTTGGGACGCGTTCATGCAGTAAAACAGAATGCGGGTCACAGCTTTGCAGGAACAGATATCGGTATGAATGTTTTAGTTCGTCCAAGCATGTACGATTCTCATCACGATATAGAAGTTATCCGAGACGGAAAAACAGTTAGCCGCGACAAACTTGTAAACCAGAATGTATGTGGAAACATCTGCGAATCCGGTGACCTTCTTGCAAAAGACAGACCTTTACCACAGATGGAGCGTGGAGATCTTGCATGTGTATTAGACACCGGGGCATACGGCTGGAGCATGTGTTCAACCTATAACAGCCGCCCTCGTCCTGCCGAAGTTTTAATCACCAAAACCGGCAAAGTAAAACTAATCCGCCGCCGCGAAACAATCAAGGATTTATTCAGGTTGTTTTAGACTATAATCAAGGGAACTCTCCACCCCAAAATGGAGAAATCAACAGGCGACTTTCGTGGTCGCCTTTTTTTTGTTTAGAGTAGAATAATTGAAGAAATGTGGTATAATTTTTGTGGAGGAAATGTATGCCTGAAATTTCTCGCTTTTATGGAATTATAATAAAGATGTTCTTTAAACCTAAAGAACATGAACCTTCACATATTCATGCTATTTATGGTGAATACGTTGGATTATTCAATATAAAGACTCATGAGATGATTACAGGTGATTTACCACAAAAAGCACAGGAACTTGTGGTTGAATGGCTTTCCTTAAATGAAGATAAACTTCAGGAAATGTGGGACACTCAAAAAATTGTAAAACTTCCTCCATTGGAGTAAATATGATTCCAAGAATAAAAAAACTGGATTTGATGCCTGATTATAAACTTAAGATTCTCTTTGATGACGGAAAAATGGTTTTGTATGATGTTAATGAGGATATTAATTCCATTGAAGAGTTTCAAAACCTGAAAAAACAGACAGGATTATGGAATTGTGTACAGATAGATGAAAGCAGAACCTGTGTATATTGGAATGACAGAATTGATTTACCAAGTGACACTTTATATGAATATGGAGTTCCTGTTTGATGTTAGATCGCACAATCGCACAATCGCACAATCGCACAATCGCACAATCCTGTGTTTCTATAAATAAAAGCACACATATTTATTATTCTCGTAAACAGGCTCATTCAACATTTCGTGGAATGAGCTTTAAAATTTTAAAAAACTTTTTTCATAAGGAGGTAAAAATGAAAAAATGTTTTATCGGTTTATTTGCTGCAGTTCTGGCTGTAAGTATGGTTGGATGTAAGGGAGAAGTAGAAAGCGGTACCGGTGGAAGTTCTTCTTCTGGAAGTGATAAAGCAGGTACAGTTGCCCTTGAAAAGATTAAAATTGGTACTACAGAATATGATTATACCGCACAGGTTTATGTAACAGGAGAAGATGGTGCAGAAATCGAAGGTAAAACAAATACCGACAATTATGAAGGTGTCTTTGTTGCAGGCCGCAAAGTAAAGCTCAGTCCATTCATTATGAGTAAGTATGAAGTTACACAGGAGCTTTATACTGCAGTTATGACAGGACAGAAAGTTACTGTAAACGATGTTGAAAAAACTCTTGCAGCAGAACCATTCATATGTAAGTCTACCAACAATGCTTATAAAGTACTTTTATCTGGTGAAGAACAAAAATATCGTGCGGCAGAAAATATGACCTGGTATGATGCAGTATATTTTTGTAATGCCCTTAGCGAAAAAACAAAATTAACTAAGGCATATAACATTACAGTTACAGAAGTTGATTCTTATGGAAATATAACAGCTGCTACAGTAACACTTGTTTCAGGTGCAAATGGCTATCGTTTACCAACTGAAGCAGAATGGGAATTCGCAGCCCGGGGAGGAGACCCTACAGCACCTGCCTGGGACTATACATTTAGTGGAGCCGCAAAGGCAGATGGTTCAAGTTACTCAGCTTCACAAAATACAGGTTTAGATGCAGTAGGCTGGTACTGGTATAACACAGGAAAAGGAACAACTTCAATTATTAATCCTTTAAGTGGTACAGCCGGTTTCGGAACTCATCATGTTGGAAAAAAAGCCTATAATAATCTTGGTATTTATGATATGAGCGGTAACGTGTTTGAATGGTGTTGGGACTGGTGTGATGATGTTACAAATAACGACAGTACATATACTAAAAATGGAGTTGTAATTAATCCTGCTGGGCCTACGGGTGCTTCGGGTGACTCTAACCGTGTCCTTCGTGGTGGCAGCTGGCTCAACTTAGCTTACCACTGCTCTGTTTGCTGGCGGAACTACGACGACCCGAGCATCGGGTACTACGACCAGGGCTTCCGCGTTGTTCGCAACGCCAACTAGCGTTGGTTCGTATATAACTAGAATCATACAGCAGTCTTTCTTTTGAGGAAGACTGCTTTTTTTATGACAAAACGTTTAGTTCATAGTATAATTTTGGTAAATATATAAAGGGGGTAAAAATGAAAAAAATTATTATCGGTTTATTTGCAGCAGTTCTGGCTGTGTGTATGTTTGGCTGTAAGGGAGAGGTTTCTTCTGGAAGTAAAATACCAGCAGATTTTGTAAAAGTGACAGGTTCAACTGTAAATGGAGGTACTAAGTTTGAAATTGCCGGTTCAAGTTTGGACTGGTATAAAGGTGTATTCAGAGAAGGCCGTACTGTAACAATTGCAGATTTTTATATGTGTGATCATGAAATAACACAGGCAGAATATGCAACTGTAATGGGAAATAATCCAAGTAAATTTAAAGGGGAAAGTTATCCACCTGAAGAGGGAGAAATACAGGAGAACCGTCCAGTTGAAACGGTAAGCTGGTATGATGCAATAGAATATTGTAATAAAAGAAGTATTGCAGAAAAATTAAAACCCTGCTACAAAATAAATGGAAAGACAAACCCTTCAGGATGGGGAAAAAATCGTTCAGACTGGGATGCTGTAATATGTGATTTTACAGCAAATGGATATCGTCTTCCGACAGAAATTGAATGGGAATATGCTGCCCGAGGTGGGAAAACTGGCTGTGAAGTTACAAATCCTGATGACTGGGCTGGAACAGATGACAGTTCTGAAATTGACAAATATGCATGGTATAGTAATAACAGTGGTGGTAAAACTCATGAAGTAAAGAAAGATAAGATTGCAGGTATTGACAGTGCAAATGGACTTGGATTATACGACATAAGCGGTAATGTATATGAATGGTGTTGGGACTGGTATGATTATTATACAGATAATACTCCTAGTATTACACCGGAAACTCCTGTTACAGGCGTTGCGTCCGGTTCATATCGTGTGAATCGTGGAGGCTGCTATATTGATGGTGAAGATGGGTGTAAAGTTGCGCGTCGTTTTATTCAAAGTCCTTTTTATAGAGCCGAAATCGGTTTCCGCATTGTTCGTACAACTGAATAGTATTAAAAGAAACTTGTTTATAAAATGCTGTTTCTAGTATATTTTTTTTAAGGGGTAAAAATGAAAAAATTTATTATCGGTTTATTTGCAGCAGTTATGGCTGTGAGTATGTTGGCGTGTAAGGGAGAGGTAAAAACTGTTTACAAAGCAGGTGATGTTGCCCTTGCAAAAATTAAAATTGGTTCCGTAGAGTATGATAATACCGCACAGGTTTATGTAACCGGTAAGGATGGTGTAGAAATTGAAGGTAAAACAAATGCCGACAATTATGAAGGTGTTTTTGTTGCTGGCCGTAAAGTAAAACTAAGCCCATACATTATGAGTAAGTACGAAGTAACACAGGAACTTTATACAGCCGTTATGACAGATCAGAAAGTTAGTATAAATGATGTTGAAAAAACTCTTGCAGCAGAACCATTTGAGTGTAAGTCTACTAATGATGCTTATAAAGTACTTTTATCTGGTGAAGAACAGAAATACCGTGCGGCAGAAAATATGACCTGGTATGATGCAGTATATTTTTGTAACGCATTAAGTGAAAAGACTAAGCTTACAAAGGCATATAATATTACTGTTACGGAAGTTAATTCTTATGGAAATATAACTGGCGCTACAGTGACACTTGTTTCCGGAGCTAATGGTTACCGTTTACCAACCGAAGCAGAATGGGAATTCGCAGCACGGGGTGGAGACCCTACAGCACCAGCCTGGGATTATACATTTAGTGGAGCCACAAAAGCAGATCGTTCAAGTTATTCAGCTTCAAAAAATCCAGGTTTAGATACTGTTGGATGGTATTGGTATAACACATCAAGTGGAACAACCTCAAACAGTGACCCGATAAGTGGTACAGCCGGTTACGGAACTCATCATGTAGGAAAGAAAGGTTATAATAATCTTGGTATTTATGATATGAGCGGTAACGTCTGGGAATGGTGTTGGGATTGGTATGATGGCGTTACGAATAATATTGACAGTGCATATATCGAAAATGGAATTGTAATTAATCCTGCTGGCCCTTTGGGTGCCTCGGGTGGCTCTTTCCGTGTCTGCCGTGGCGGTTGCTGGTGCGGCGAAGCCAGCTTCTGTGCTGTTTGTGGTCGGAGTTACGGCGGGCCGGGCAGCAGGGACAATGGACTGGGCTTCCGCGTTTGTCGTAACGCCAACTAGCGTTATCTTTCCTTGCGAGCTTTCACTGCGAAAAGGATTGGAGCGCCTTTAGTCCCGCGTTAGCGGGATGAGCCGCGGTTAGACGGCGAAGCGCGGAAAGCCTGGTCTTGCGCACATTTATGGGCGCAAGATTCGCCCGTTTAAAAAATAGTAAGGAGTCATTTTATTCAAATGACTCCTTTTTTATTCAATAAGATTTTTTTTTAATTATTTATCTTCGTCGTCGGTGAGGACTACCTGTTTGGTTACGGTTACTTTTTCGCCGTAGCATGAGAACATCTGGTCAACGGTTTCTTTTTTCATCTTTGGAGAGATGAGGCTGACAAGAGGAACAATGATAAGTCCGCCTACCATTGCAATTGCACCACAGTTGATTGGGGATTTGATGAACTGGAGGGCAGGGAACATATTGATAACTGTAATTCCAACACCCCAGATGAAGTTTGCCCATACTGCTGCTTTTGTAACTTTTTTGCTGAATAATCCGTACATGAATGGAGCAAGGAATGAACCTGCAAGAGCACCCCAAGAGTATCCCATAAGCTGTGCGATGAATGTCGGTGGGTTTAAGGCAATAACTACGGAAATCACGATGAAGAATACGATTAAGATTCGCATTGTCAAAAGTGTTTTCTTTTCGTTTGATTTTTTCATGCAGGTAATCTTGAGAAAGTCGAGTGTTAATGTTGAGCTTGATGTGAGTACGAGCGATGAAAGTGTAGACATGGAAGCTGAAAGAACAAGAACTACGACTACACCGATTAAGATATCCGGCAGGGTAGAAAGCATCTGTGGAACAATGCTGTCGTAGATAATTCCGCCGTTTGCTGCGTGAATTGCAGGGTTATCGAATAAGCGTCCGAATCCGCCGAGGAAGTAACAGCCGCCTGCTACGATGATTGCAAAGAATGTAGAAACGATTGTTCCCGTCTTTACTGATTTTTCTGATTTAATCGAATAGAATTTTCCGACCATCTGTGGAAGCCCCCATGTTCCAAGAGAAGTAAGGATGATTACTCCAAAGAGGCTTAATGGATCTGGTCCAAAGAATGATGCAAATGGTCCTTTCATGTTGGCAAGAGCCGGTACAGAAACAGCAGGGTCTGCAGGGATTTCTGAAAGCTTACTGATTGCAGAAAGGAAGCCGCCCTGGTTCGCAAGAACTGCTGCAATTACTGCGACAATACCTGCAAGCATGATGATTCCCTGAATAAAATCGTTGATTGCAGTTGCCATGTATCCGCCAAGAATAACGTAAATGGCTGTAAGACATGCCATTGCAATTACGCAGGAAATATAAGGAATATCAAAAGCAAGGCTGAAGAGTGTTGAAAGTCCCTTGTACAAAGAAGCTGTGTATGGGATGAGGAAGATGAAGGCGATTGCTGCAGCACAGATTCTTAATGCGTTTGAATCAAAACGTTTTCCGAAAAAGTCAGGCATGGTTTTTGCATCAAGGTGATGAGTCATAACGCGGGTGCGGCGACCTAAAACAATCCATGCAAGAAGGGAACCTAAAAATGCGTTTCCAAGTCCAATCCATGTAGAAGAAAGTCCGAACTTCCATCCGAACTGACCTGCATATCCAATAAATACTACGGCAGAAAAGTAAGATGTACCAAAAGCAAAAGCAGTGAGCCATGGACCAACGCTTCTTCCGCCAAGAACAAAGCCGTTTACATCTGTTGCATGACGGCGTGAAACAATACCAACACCAATCATAATTGCAAAAAAGATGATCAACATTGCAATTTTAAGAATCATAAATATACTCCTTTTGAAGTTTATTACTTCCTTTATGATTTATAGATTGATAAAGCAAAAAAAAGGCCATCGCAAAAACTGCGATGGCCTGTAATTTACCTTAATAAAAAATCTTTATTTGTTACATAATGATTTATGACAAGCCATCGAAAGAGAATAATAATAGTAATAATATGATGATCTGTTTAAAATCACTTTGTTCCTTCCCAAAGATTTTTGGATATTCTAAT
>JAILKS010000009.1 GCA_024693715.1 Treponema sp.
CCAAGATTATCAATAATCGTTTTGTTTCCCCAATAATCTGTGCTTTCAATCTGAATACGACCGTCAAGCACAAAGCCCATCACTTCCGTTGTAGTTCCTGAATGGAAAACCATTTCTCCTTTCTTCAAGTTTTTTTCAGTACTGCAAAAAAGCTTTAATGCCTCTGGAAGTGTTTGTTTATCAAGACCAATAAAAAGCGGGTGCTTCAGTAATTCCAAATTGCTCATATTTTCAGTTTATTTGATTTTTGTTGTTTTAACAACATTCTGTTCAATTTTTCAGGCTATTCTTGAACAAGAGCCGCAAAGTGAATATGATAGTCTTGTGTTAGTCTTTACTAACCTGCATAAGCTCTGCTTGGTTGGCTAGTACATTGCCGTGCTCGACACGGCAATCTTAATCGGTTCAAGCCCGATAATGACTTTAATCAGTGACGCTCTAAGTTAAAGAAGGTTTATATGAGTAAAACAATCTGGGACAGGTTCGCACCCATTTATTCACTTGCGATGAAGTCGCAGAAAAATATTTATGATTATATGTACCAGCATATTGGAGAGGCTGTTGCAGGTAAGAACGTACTTGAGCTTGCTACGGGGCCTGGAATGATTGCAAAGCATATTGCGGATAAAGCAACATTTGTAACAGCAACAGATTTTTCTCCTGATATGATTGCACAGGCAAAGAAAGGTAAAGTCCCTGAAAATCTAACTTTTGAAATTGCAGATGCCAGTAATTTGCAATATGAAGCCAAGGCTTTTGATGTAGTAATAATTGCAAATGCACTTCATGTTGTGCCGAATCCAGAAAAGGTTTTATCTGAAATTGACCGCGTGCTGGTTAATGATGGACTTCTTATCTGCCCGACATTTATTCACCGCTCAGCAGAAAAAAAAGAAAATCTCTGGGCAAAACTTTTAAAAGCTCTTGGGGTTAACTTTGCTCATCAGTGGACGGCGGAGGAGTTCAAGACTTTTATAGAAAGCAACGGTTGGAAAATCACCGCCAGCGAAGTCGTTCCTGGTCGCATAGATTTGATGTATGCAGAGTGTGTAAGAAAATTGTAATATGGAGTTCATATGATAGTCAATAAAACAAGTGTATTGCCATCTTCACGGAAAGTGATTTTTGAAAAGCTTCTGGAGCTTGGAACCCTGCAGTATATTGCTTTTCCGTATGCAACATTTACACCTCTTGATGTTAAATCTTCGTTTAAGTGGGGTGTAGGAACAACCTCATCTTATAAATTCAAACTGTTTGGTTTTATCCCAATGGGAATCCACACAATTAAGATTGAACGCTTTGACGAACAGACAGGTGTTTCAAGTAAAGAAGGTAACAAATTTGTGCCAGTCTGGAATCATGAGATTTTTCTTGAAGATATTGACGAAAAGCATACAAAATACACCGACAAAGTTACAATCAACGCCGGATGGAAAACTTTTTTTGTATGGCTCTGGGCTAATGCGTTTTATGCCCACAGACAGCGTAGATGGAAAAAACTTTTGTAGGTTAGTCAATAAAAACGTTCAAATTATTTCATCATCGTAATACCTGCCGCATAGAATTGTGTAAGTTTAGTTATATAATCCTTTGCAGCCTCCAACGGTATATTGTTTATAAAAGGAATAAATAAATTCTGATAGAAAGAATGGGTTATACTTTTAAAGAAAAGCTTTCTGGAAGAATCACTGATGCCCCAGTTTTTAAGAAGATCAGGAGAAAAATTCTGTTTAGAAAGAATGCGGGGCAGGTGAGTGTAGAGATAATCCAGATCCATTTGAACCAGATTTTCTATAAAGTTTTCAAAGCGACTGCCTTTTGCGCTGGTTAGCAGAAGCTTAAACTGTTTTTTGTGCTTATAAGCAAACTCAAGATATTTGATGTAATAGTCTTCTGGCTTTTCGGGGAGATTTCCTTTTTCTGCATTTTCCCAATAGATTTCTTTGTCGTTTTTGAAAAGCGTCATAAAGTCTGAATAGGCGGGCTCTATGACTGCAGCAAAAAGTGCTTCTTTATTTTCAAAGCGGGTATAAATGGCACGTGGACTTGTCTGGGCTTTTTCTGCGATTGTTCTGATGGAGCTGCCTTCAAAGCCGTGTTCGAGAAATTCTTTTTCTGCAACTTCTATAAGTCTTTTAGAGATTCCTATAATTCGCTGTGGCATAATAACTCCTGTTTTAGGAGGGGAATGCCTTCCCCTCGCTACAAACCTGCGGTTTTCCGCTACCCCTTCTCCTAGGGGCATATTCCCCTAAGACCCCTTATTCATTCTGTAAATTATATAGTTTCTTGTAAACTTCACAAGTTTTCATTAATTCATCGTGAGTGCCGTTTCCAACAACACAACCCTGGTCAAGAACAATGATTCTGTCGCAGTTTACGATTGAGCGCAAGCGGTGCGCAATCATCAAAACGGTTTTCCCTCTTGTAAGCTTTTCTATAGAAGCCTGAATTTTTGTTTCTGTTTCCGGGTCAATGGAAGCGGTGCTTTCATCAAGAAGGACAACAGGTGCATTTTTTAGCAATGCTCGGGCAATAGAAAGACGCTGACGTTCACCACCACTCAAGGTATGGCCGTTTTCTCCAAGTACGGTGTCAATTCCATTCGGGAGCTTTTCTATAAAGGGCATACATTGAGCCATCTTTGCAGCCTCTAAAACTTCTTCACGACTGGCGTTACGATTTCCAATCAAGATATTATTATAGATTGTGTCATTAAAAAGCGTTACATCCTGGAATACAATTGAAAAGAGCTTGAACAATTCTTCTGGTATAACATTTTTTATGTTTTGACCTCCAGCCATAATTTCTCCAGAATCGTAATCCCAGAATCGTGCTGCAAGGCGACAGATTGTACTTTTACCGCTGCCCGAAGCTCCGACTAAAGCCGTATATTCTCCCTGCTTTGCCGTAAACGAAACATCTTTTAAAACAGGCTTATCATTTTTGTTGTAAGAAAAATTAACGTTTTTAAATTCGATATCATAACCGTGAACATCAACTTTTGCGTTTCCTGTCTGTTCCGGATAATCCATAATATTTTTAATTCTTTTAGACGCAACCTTAGAAGCAATTACTGCGCCAAGATGCTCGCAGGTATAAGAAAGCGGTTCATAAACCCATACAGAAAAAAGCATAAAAACAATGTAAACAGCCGCGCTGATTTCTCCAACAGCAAGAAGACGTGCACCGACAATCGCTACAACTCCAATTCCCATTCTGAGTACATTGTATGCGGTAGAAACACTCAAGCCGGAAAGAAATTCAAAAAGAACCAGATTCGGGACAAGCTTTTTCATTTTCTTTTCGAGGCCTTTCTGATACTTTTTGATGTTTCCGGAAGCTTTAAGGACTTTAATGTTTTCCAGATATTCCTGAATACCGTCTGTAATCGAAAGCTTTAGATTTCGGTTTTTTTGATGTGTTTTTCCGGAAATTGGATCACAGAGAGCCATTGCAATTAAAGCAACAGGAACCACAGAAAACAGTGCCAGAGTCATTTTTACATTTACCAAAAAGAGCGCTGTTACAGTTACACCAATTCCAATGAAACCGCCGATAAATTCCGTCAGCTGATTTGCAAGAATTCCTTCTATAATACCGATGTCATCCATGATTGTAGAAGTAAGATCGCTTAAATCATGCTTGGAAAGAAAGCTTTCCGGAAGGCGACGGAGTTTATCTGCAACACCCATTCTTAGACTAAGATTTTCTTTTGAGGCACTAAGATATTTTTCTTTATACATTTTTCTATAGGCAAAATACAGAGCAAGAACAATTGCTGTACCAACTGCAAAAGTTAAGACAAATGAAAAATCCAGTTTTGCACCTTCAGCATATGCCGTAAACATTTTTGTAATGCACTGATATATCAAAATCAAGGGCAGCATTGCAAGAATCTGAAAAATCGCAAGCCACACAGAAGATTTATAAATTGCACGTCGTCCATTCTTTGTTATAGTTTTTAATATACTAAGCATTTTTTACGTCTCCTTTTCCCTTTTTTCCAATCTTCCAACTGATTGCTTTTGAATACTCATTGGCCATTGAATGGTATTTTCCTTTGAGCTTTATCAGTGTGTTGTGATTACCTTCTTCAACTATTTTTCCGTTTTCTATAACACAGATTTTGTCTGCATTGCGGACGGTAGACATTCTGTGGGCAATCATGATTACTGTTTTGTTTTTAAGAAGCTCTTCAAAAGCCTTACGGATAAGATATTCATTTTCTGCATCGGCAAAGGCAGTTGCTTCGTCAAGAATGATTACAGGAGAATCTTTTAAGATAGCACGGGCAATTGCAATTCGCTGGATTTCTCCGCCCGAAAGATAAACGCCTTTAGAACCAAACATTGTATCAATTCCACACGGTAGCTTTTTAATAATATCATCACACTGAGCAAGGCTAATGGCACGCATGATTTCTTCGCGAGAGGCATCCGGTTTATAAAGGGCAACGTTATCTTTTATGCTCATTTTTAAAAGATTGTTTTCCTGGAACACAATACTTATACAATCGTTCAGATCTTTTTCGCTTATATCTTTGATGTTTACCCCGCCAAAAAGAACTTCACCCGTAGTCGCATCACGCAGGCGTGCCACAAGAGAAGCAATTGTACTTTTACCACCACCGGAAAGTCCTACGAGTGCAGTTGTTTTTCCTTCAGGAATTTCAAGGTTTATACCGTCCAAAGCAAGCGGAAGATTTTCTGCATAACGGAAGCTTACATTTTTAAACTTGAAACCGTAGCCGGCAGGTTTTGCATTTCCTTTATATTCCATTGGTTTTTCATTAAGAATAACCTTCAAAGATTCCATAGCTTCATCAACAATAATGGATTCAGAAGAGTTTCCCATGATGCGCTTAAGAATTGTAACTTCCATAGGAATAATCGAAGCAAAGAAAATAAAAGAGCAGACAAGGTTCATCGTGTTTCCGCCTTTGTTGAAAAGAAAGAGGGCTGTAGGAACCAGGGCATAAAACACACTGTTGATTGCTGTATTGTAAAGACTGTCTGCCTTTATCATAGAAATTGCAAATTTATAAACATAATCACAAAAGCTGTTTACGGCATTTTTATAACGCGAAAAGGATTCTGCTGTCTGACCAAAAGTTTTCATAACAGGAATTCCGCGCACATATTCAACAGCCGCATTTGACATATCCTTTGAAGCCTGCTGATATTTATGCACAAACTCACCGCCGTTTCCCATCATAATTGCCATCAAAAGCACAAAGCCGATGATTACCGGGATTAGACAGGCAACTGAAAGCAGCACGCTGTAACGGAACATAAAAACAATAAATGCAATCGGAAGGACAATAGACATCGTAGTATTTGGAATCTGATGGGCCATCATAGTTTCGGTGGCATCGGTATTTTTTTCTATGAGCTTACGAAGACTGCCGCTTGGGTTTGAGTCGTGAAAGCCTCCCGGCAGAGTTCCTATATGTTTTATGAGTTTTCTTTTTAAACGCATGACTGTATTAAAGGCAGTGATATGCGAGAACAAAAGTGAAAGCCCATAAAGTCCGTAAGCAGCACACACTGCAAAAACAATTCCCTTACCATATTCGGAAAGCTGTTCAACATTAATTGCCTTGAGGTTTCCAAAGTTTAAGATAAGCTCCCCGGCAATCTTATAAACAAAGGTGTAGGCATAAATATTTTCGATTGCAGAAAAGGCTGCAAAAATTATGCTGAACACCATAGTGATTTTAAATGGCCCCATTGATTTAATCAGAAAGGGCATGTTTGATTTCTTTTTCATAGTGACTCCTTATTAATGGTTGTTTCGACAGGCTCAATCACCGTTAAGTTGAAACAGTGTTTCAATGTATTTCTTAAAAACTGTCTGCTTTCATGAGACAGACAGTACAATTTTAGATGGTAAAGCTAAAAATTGCTTTCGCAATTTTTTTAACGCTTTGCTATTAAACACCGCGCACCAGTGCGCTTACACATTGTTTTCTTTTAAGTGCTTTCTCAAAATGAGCCAGCCGAGGTATACTCCAGCAAAAGCCATTGCAAAAACAATGAGGGTAGAAACTACACCCATAAAACCGGTTGTAAAACTAACCATTTCTTCCATTGCTTCGGGAGTCTGACCACGTCCGATCCATTCAGCCTTATAGCTTTCGAGGAAGAACCAGCTTGGGACAATTGAACCCCACGCCTGTCCTACATGATACACACCAGATGCAATTGCAACCTTCCATACGGCAGGCTTTTCTTCGCGTGAAGCAATAAAGTCTGCGATGATGGCTCCCACCATTGATGTTATAATCCATGGAAGATATCCTGCTCCCATGATAGAGAATATCAACATACAGATTGCCTGCATGATAGTAAACTGCCAGAATTTTCCGACCTTGCGTGTCAGAAATAACATTACAGCGCCTGTAAGAATCCCACAAATTCCTGGGCTTATAGCATGTCCGAACTGTCCGAATACCATTACTCCCATGCTGGAAATAAAGTAGAACACCATATACAATGCTGTGAGTAAAGCAATCATCACAACATCTTTAATTTTTAATTTACGCATAAGTAAACTCCTTTTATGCACCTTTTTTTTGCAAGGGATTTGTACCTGCCAACGCCCGTTGCATAGCGATAAATATTTCATTCAGCTCCCCAAGGGATTGGGAAGATAAAATAAAATCCTTTTCAATTTTTCCGTCATTTAAATAGACAATTCTGTCTGCAACATGACGAATAAATTCATAGTCGTGAGAAATTACAAGAATTCCAGATTTCTGTCTAAGGCTTACAACTTCATCAGAAACCTTTTGCATGGAAGAAACATCAAGTCCGCTTGTAGGTTCATCAAAAATTATAAGGTCACGGTCACAAAGCATGGCCATTCCAATCTGAAGGCGCTGTTTTTGTCCGCCGCTGAGTTCAAAGGGATGAGCTTCTTTGTATTCTTTAAGACCAAGATAACCAAGGATATCATCAATTTTTGAAGAATCTTTTTTTACAAGCGAAAGTTCATTTCCTGCAGAAGTTCCAAAAAGCTGATAGTCAGGATCCTGCATGATGAAGAAGGGGAGACTTTTTGTTTTTATAGAACCGGAGTCCGGTTTAAGACTTTTACATAAAAGCTTTGCAAGAGTTGTTTTTCCCGCTCCGTTATTTCCGACAAGGACTGTGACTTCTCCTTTTTTAAGTTCAAGATTTATACCGCTAAGGATATCTTTAAAAGAAACTTCCTTCATCGAGGCGCAGACTTCATTTTGGAGATTTTCGATTGGAGTAGAAAAAGGTACATCCAGAGAAAAAATGTCAAAGCTACGTGTGTCATATCCGCTTTTCTTAAAGGCATGTTCACTGTCATAAATATGAAGGTTGCCTTTTTCCATAAAGAAAACACGGTCTATAAGATTATTCAGATAATAAAATCGGTGATCTGCAACAATAACGGTTATTCCCTGGTTTTTAAGCCAGCTGATAATCTGCCCAAGACGCATTGCGTTTCCGTAATCAAGATTTGCAGAAGGTTCATCAAAAAGCACAACCTGCTGGTTCATCGTAAGTGCAGATGCAAGCGCAATCATCTGGCGTTCACCGCTGGAAAGAATAAAAATATTTTTATCCATCAGTTTTTCAAGTCCGAAGGTTTTTATAAGGAGTGTAAGTTTTTCCTGCATCTCTTCTTTTGTAAAACCGTAATTTTCCATAGGAAATACAAGCTCGCTTGTTGTGTTATCTGTAAAAAACTGAGAACGCGGATTTTGAAATACAGAACCAATTTCGCGGTTGAGCTCGTGCATTTTTAGTTCACTGTATTTTTTGTTATTTATAAAAAGCTCACCTTTTAATGTCCCTTCTGTGATTGCAGGAATAAGACCATTCATGCATTTGAGCAGAGTTGATTTTCCGCACCCGCTGTTTCCCGTAAGAAGAATGACTTCACCTTTATTAATTTCAAAATTTATATCTTTAATTCCTTCGTTTGAATCTTTATATGTAAAGGAAAGTGAATTGGCCTTCATTATTTTTTGTACCATATTAAACCTCCGATAAGTCCTGCAATAAAGAGAACCAAAAATAAGCCGTCAATAAATCTGAATTTCTGTTCAAAGTAAGAAGTGCGTTTCATAGGTGCATCAATTCCTTTTACAAGACCTGCGGCTGTAACTTCTTCTGAAAGAGCAGCACAGCGGAATAATTGTGGAACTATAAAATATTGAAAGCTTTTTACAGGATGACGGAGACTGAAAGGGATTCCTCGTAATCTCATTGATTCACGGATATATTTAAACTCTCGTGCAAATGTCGGACAATATTTTATGGAGATTGTTACAGCTACAACCAGAGTGCGTGGAATACGCATGGTTTCAAGTGAAGAAAGAAGTTCAGCGGAGTTGTATTTTTTCATAAGAGCAAAAACAAGTCCGAAACAAGGAACAGATTGCTGCAGTACAACAAGATATAGAGCAAAAGCTTCTATTGCAGGTACGAATCTGCTCAATATGATACATCCTTCCATTGAAAAATAAATCAAAGAAGTAACCAGAAATATTTTATAGCAGCCCGTTGCAAGAAGCAGAACTGTTGCAAAGGCAATAAGATATATTTTTAAGAAACCTCCATCCAAAAATATATACATAGATGGGGCAAGGATATTTATAACGATAAGAACTATAGGATTGAGTCGTAACTTTGGCATTTATTAATCCTTTGATGATGACATAAGAGAATATATCACTTTTTAATACATTGTGTTTTTATAGTTAGCCTAGGCTAACTATAAAGAATAATATTAAGGTTTTTGAAGTTAGTCAAGGCTAACCGAGACAATTATTTTTTGCGCCAGTCTTTTGGCAGAACGCCTTCGTTCTTTTTGAAGACTTCTGAAAATTTGCTTGCATTTGTATAACCGCAGCGACCGGCAATTTCGGTAATGGAAAGTTCTTTAGAAACAAGCAGATTTTTTGCAAGTTGAAGACGGGCCTTGGTTCTGTATTCATTTATTGTAAGCCCATACATTTCCTTAAAAACTTTTTGCATAGTTGTACGGTTTAAGTTTACCTTTACGGCAAGCTCTTCTATGCTTATTTCATTTTCAAGATTTGAATTTATTATG
>JAILKS010000047.1 GCA_024693715.1 Treponema sp.
TTGTTCGATTTTATTTAATTCTTTGAATGTTATTTGAAAAGTCTGTTCTGATTTGTATCCAATAAAAACATTTTTACTATTTTGCCATTCATATTCTTTTCCTGTTTCTATATAACTTGTTTTTATATCCTCATCAGGAATCGAGTACTCTTTGCACAAACTTAATATTTTTTTACTTGTTGCATTAGTATCTGCAACAGCATCTCTAAGAACTGATTTTACATTCTTTAGTTTTACTGTCATGGTAACAGTATCGGGAATATAGGTTACTTCACCATTTCCATATACCTTAATTACTTTTGCTTTATTATTTGAACATGAAATACATAAAAGCAATGTAGAAAATAAAAGTATTGCACATAAAAACTTTTTAATCATTTTTTTCCTCCTAAAGCAGGCCAGTGGCCTGTCGCCATAACAACTGGTTGTACCGCAGCGGGCTTGACCCGCTGTCGGATACGAACCTTTGTTACACGAAATAATTTCTTAAACAATATTTTCTTTTTTATTATCTCTTAAAAGAAGTTAATGTTTGTTTTCTAGAACCAGTACTTTCATTTTTTTGTGAACAATCCAAAGCGACGAATGTCGCGTACTACCGCTACCTAGCTTTACCCGAAAGTCTAAATAATTTTTTCAGCAGGCTTGACCTGCTGAAAAAATATTCAAAAATATTTTTATTTTACAATTACAAAAATACCATTTTCAATTGAAAAATACTCATTTTTGTAAGTTTCCCAATCTGTCTTAGATTGATATGCCGCAAGACCATTTTTTAAACTTGAAGGCAACAGAGCGGTTTTAGGAGTATACAATGGATCTGAGAAAATTTGATTTAAAACATTAAAAGCTGTTTCGATTCCATCTTTATTTTCACTAATTGAATAACATGATGAAATGAATGCACTAATAACAAGATTACGTATGTTTTCATTGATATCTGTGAACTGTTTGCCCCATGTGGTTTGTATAATACCATCAACAGTTTCAGCTTTTACGATAAAATTATTTTCGTCGGAATAATTAAATGTAATTTTTCCAGATGAATAATCTTTCATGAATGTTTTTGCTCCATCAGCTTTTACCCATGTAAAAACTCTCATAGGAACAACCATTGCAACACCTGTTTCTGCTTCAAAAGCTGACGGTTCAACCTTGGTTGATTCACAACTTGTAAGGCAGAAAACAAGTAATACACTTAATAAAATTGAAATTTTTCTAATAGTTTTCATTCTTCATCCTCCATTGAAAACTTTTTTTTGTTATCGAACTTTTCTTACAACCTGCAAGCGCCCCAGTGCGGGCGTCCACATAACAATTCTTCTACAGTTCCTTTAAAGATATTTATTTATTCATAAAATATCCATATAAGAACAACCTAATCTTTATGTTACACCAGAAAATATAAATTGTAAAAGGTTTTTAGACGTATCCGTATAAGAACCCCATACTTACATTCTGTCAAGCGGGCTGATAACTCCATTGCCTCCTTTATTCAGGACATGTGTATAGATTTGTGTTGTTTTTCAGATGATTTGCAGCTGCTTCAATATCTTCGTAGTCGAGTTCTTCGCCTCCGCGGGCGGCACATTCAAATTCGTCGACGATATTTTCTATTAAGACCATGTCGAGAAAGAGTGGTAGTTGATTCAGGAGATTGTCGGAAATTGAGGTTTCTGATTTGTAGCCTTTGAGGATTGTGTTGAAGTAATTCTGCATGCCGGCTTCGCGTTTTGCGGGGTCGCTTTCGTAGCGGAACCAGCCTTCGCCGTGAAGATAGAGATTAGCAAGGTCGAACATGTACCAGCAGTACATACAGTTATCAAAATCAAAAACTGTGATGTCTCCGTTTGTCATGTCGATGTGATAATTGCCGTCGCTGTAGTCAAAGTGAACGAGGCCGTAAGTTTGTGTGTCGGTTGGGAGCTCGCGGAACTTTTCGAGGCGGGCGGCAATTGCTTTTTTCAAATCTGAATAAGTGTCTGGAATCAGGCGGTTGATGTATTCCATGTTGTATTTATCAAAATAGTCTGGGCGACGGTGTCCTGCGGTTGGAACAAAGCCTTTTGAAAGTTCGTGAATTTTTCCGAGAGTTTTTCCTGTGTTATAAAAGTATTCTTCCAACGGTGCGCCCTGTCGGTAATGATATCCGTTGTCACACAAAAGCATTCCTTTTGCATATTCAAAAAGCGAAATGAAAACCAAAGCCTCGCCATCTTCAACAACTTCTACAAGCTTACCGTTTACACTCGGAATTACATCTGCAACAGGAGCCCCGTTTTCCGCAAGGTAATGAACAAACTCCGTTTCTGCAAGATAGTCCTTTTCTGTTCTATCACCAGTTGAAGAAATCCGAAGCACAAACTTTTTTTCATCATTCTTACTGCAAATAAAAATCTGATTGCGTCCGCCCTCGTGACCTTCAACTTCTTGGAATTCAAAATCTTTGAGAGAAAAAAAATTTACTGCCTTACTAAAATCTTTCATCATTTATTGTCATATAAGCATAAAGTGTAATCCATTTATTTTCTACACCTACGTCGCCAACCTTGAACGCAGGAACGCTTTTTGAATCTGTCAAAATGTAGCGGCCAGATTCTGTGCGGTGCTGATTCAAAACTCTGATTCCTTCTTTCATTGCTTCTGAATTAAGAGGACAGCCAAGAGCCTTGAGGGCATAAACAATATTCTGCGCGCCGATTTTGATTGGATCTGGAGTATAGAAAGTACTGAGCATAACGTCGAACACAGGAGTTTTCATGTCGTCGGTGCGGTAGAAAATGTTACGCTTTGTAAAATAGTGAACAAGGGCCTCTTCGCATTCTGTTTTGATTCCCTGAAGATGAAGTTCGGCAACAAGCATAAGAAATTCTATCGTATATTTTATGCAGCTTTTGTGAGGCTTTTTAGGGTCATTGATTTTTTTGTTTGTGCTGATACAACGAAAGCCGCCGTCTTCCTGAATAAGTGCGAGCTGTGCATCAATTTCCTTTCGGACAATTTCTTCATCATAATATCCAAGTTTTACAAGATTTCGCAGGAGAAGAGGTTCGCCGCAAAGCATCTTAAATCCGGTAGCTTCAATCAGACCGAAAACTTCGTCGTCTATGTCCTTTCCAATATCGGCACGGGTTAGTCCCCATTCAGCAAAGGCAAGAATGGCGTCGTACTTATCCCAGTTCTTTGGTTTGTGAAGTCTGTTTAAAGCTCGCGCGTAGGTCTTACTTTCGAGCAGCTGCTTTTTGCATTCGATGACTTTTTCATCGCTATCGGGCAGGTGCAGTGCTTCCTTGAGAGTCCTGAGTTTTGCTTCCGGGTTTTCATCTTCCAGTAACCAGTTTAAGATTGAGTCTTCCATCGCATCCTCCTGAGTAAAAGTATACCCTATAGTTCGAAAAAACGCTTGTCAAAAATTGTTCAGTTTTGTCCGGTAGCATGATATAATAATCACATGAAACATCACTACAAAGATATGCCCGAAAATTTAAAGGGCACATACGCCGATTATTCACACAATTTCGGTTTTAACTGGAAGGAATTTGTTATGACAGTTCCTTCGCCGCTGCTTCTGTTGAC
>JAILKS010000061.1 GCA_024693715.1 Treponema sp.
AGAAATTACTTAATTTTCATTATCTTTTTTGAATACTTTTTTTTAAAATATTTAAAAAAAAATATGAAAGAATGTCATCTATTCATTATCGGGAGAGAAATTGATTAAATTTTTTAAGTTCGTCAGAATAATGTTATTTATCTGTAAAGTATTTTTTGTAAAGATGATTATTTTCGAACAAATTCTTTAAGGTAATGTATTCATATAAAATATCATCGAAAACATCGTAACCGAAGATTTTATGAACTTTAGTTACGTGATACTGCTTTATATTTGCGGTATGCGGATATGGAGTCCAGAAAAGTCTTTTTGAAAAATGTCGTACAACTGTATGTTTCCACAGGAATTTCTGATCATTGAATTTTTGACCAAGGAGCTTCTTTTTTGTTGTGCTGTGCCACAGTGCATCCTGGTCTGCAAAAAGCCATTTTTTTGTTATTATTTGATTTCTTGCTTTTTCGAAAAGCCCTGTCTCTTTGCATTTTTTAAGATTAAATAAAATTACACCTGCGTTGATGTAATCAGGGCGGATGAGATATTTTCCATAATGATCATTTGCAGCAGCATATTCGTAATCTGTGATGTCTGTATCATATAAAAGTGATATATCGCGGTTAAACATAATATCAATATCAAGATATAAGAATTTTTCAGGCATTTCAGGCAGTAAATCTGCAAAAAGTCTGATTAACGTATAGGGAGAGCAGTAGCATTGTTCATTAGGACTGTCAGCAAATTCCTTCATATAAATATCTGTAACATCTATTTTTCGTACTTTATTTTCAGGATTATAATCTTTTGCAACCTTGTTCAAAAATTTTATCATATCGTCGTTTATGCATTTATAATCCTTTTTAATATGAGAAACGTCCATTGTGAGAATTGTTATTGAAAATGGCTCTTTAGTCTGTGTCCTTTTAAAAATCGAAAGCATGCAGGTAAGTACTCCGTCAAAAACCTTGTCATTACCGCAGAAAAGTACATTAATCATTTTTATCCTCTTTTTTAATGTATTTAATTATTTCTACATTATTGTTTTTACTTCTGTCTACCATTGTATTATACACCATATTTCGTAATTTTGTCTTCTTTTCTTTTGAAGAAAGATTTTCGTCTGCATAAAATGGACCGTCTATGTAAGTAACAATGCGTGGTTTTCTGAATCTTCTTTTTTGATAGGTGTTTGTAAAGCAGAAGGTTGCAGTTTCATATTGTACCGGATATCTGAAAGAAAGATCCGTAAAAGGTCTGATTTTTGTATAATATGGCCAGATATGAGCTTCAGGATAGATGCAGACAGGATGATTCTGCGAAATACGAAGCTTAATAGTTTCCATGAAATTTTTTGTTGCAGAAAGTCCGTCGGGGAGTGGGACTGCACCTAAATATCTGTTTATTCTTCCTAAAAATGGCATTGAAACATTGTTTGCGTGAACTATTACAAAAATATCATTTGGTTTTGAAAGTAAAGAAGGAATGAATGGATCACAGGCAGTGTTTGTATGATTCCCATATAGAAAATAAGCCTTTTTTTTGAAGGACTTTAATTTTTCTTTTCCTATTATCTTATGTCCAAGAATGAATTTAAAATAAAAAATAGTTGCCGGTTTAAATACGATGTTATACCAGAAAACATGCAGAAAATTCCACATAAATGAATTATCGCCGTATTTATAGGTTGCATCTATTTTTCTGGGTATGATTTGTATTGTCGAAAATTCATCGTTTAATTCGTCGCTATAGTAGATTATCTGCTGATTTTTCATTATTTTTCTTCCGGAAGATATTCCAGCGGAATTCCGTAAAACTTTTCGTAAATATTTTTCCAGATTTCGTAGTTTTTATCACGGATTTCAACTACATTCTGCTTTTCTGTTTTTGATTCATCCGGATAAATTGCAGGACTAATATGTATTGTGTATTCCTGAATAGGAAAGCCGTCGTTTCCTATTGTATCTGAATCTTCCATTGTGATGAAAACAGGTAGAACCGGTACATTGCTTTTTACCGCAAAAGTAAATGCACCGTTTGTAAGAGGACGTGGTTTTTTGTAATTCCACCACATTGCCTGTTCTGCATAAACAAGTACTTTTTCGCCGCGTTTTAAAAGGACATCCATTGCTTCCATAAATTTTTTCATGCAGCTGAAATTACTGCTTAACGGAAGAGTGTAGCAGTGTCTGAAGAAAAGTCCGAAAAGTCCCGGAAACGATGTAAAGTTTCCTTCGCGAATTACCTTATAAAGCTGTTTATGTTCTTTACGGATGAATGGAAGAAAAATCCAGTGAAGTGCAAAGTTATCGAAAGCGTTAAAATGATTACAGGTTATGATACATCCCTGATTTTTCATTTTTTCGAAATTTTCAAAACCGATTACGTTTTTTATTCTGAGCTGCTTTGTCTTAACTAATTTTCCGATAAAACGGAATGCTTTGTTTGTAACTGCGCGTGCGAGGATTTTATTTATTAATTTTTTGTTTAAATAGTCGACTTTATCGGCGGTGAGAGGAATTGTCGGTGGATCATCTTCAACATCCTTTGTCCACCAGCGCTTCCTTTCATATTCGTCAATTCGTCTAAGAACTTCTAATCTTCCTTTGTCCTTTTCTATTTGTGTATCCATATAAAATCTTATATCCCTGATTTCCTAATATTCTGCAAAGATACTTAATGCCAGGCATTTTAACAACACGATGTAATCCATTTGTAATATAATGACCTTTGCGTTCTCTATCAAGAGTGTTTTTATAATTATTAGGATCTGTTGTATCTTCCATAGCAAGAAGCTCAAGATTTTCATAGGCTTTTTTATCATTTAACTTCTGTTCATCACCATATTCAGCAAGTGTCTTTTTCAGCATTTCGTTGAAATCTGTCTGAGCTGCATATTTCCAGAAGAATTCCTGATAAAGTACATCATCATAGTGCCATGGTTTCCAGCCAAGATTATAATGAATTAATTTAATGTCATTATCGTTAAAATCAGGTTCGTTGAACGGCATTTTATTCCAGCTTATGTCAAGGTATCTTACTCTGTCCTTACAAAGAACATTAAGATAATCTTCATCCTGTGTTACCCTGAACTTAAATCTTGAAAGCAGTTTTACAAATCGACCGAGTATATCAAATGCCTTGAACATATCTGAGTTTATAAGAAGAATGCCCGCATTGAAATATTTGCTGACTTTTACACCTAAAGTCTGTTCTACATAGTTACCGAAAACATCATAATGTGCCATTACCTGTTCCGGTGCAGCAGCAACAAGATAGTTTGTAATGTTTGTATTGTAAAGTTCTGAAATATCACCAGTAACAACAATGTCACTGTCGAGATATAAAACTTTTTTGTACTGTGGGAACATGCTTGGAATAAAAAATCTGAAATATGTTTCCATCGAGTAGTAGTCTCTAAGCTGAAGCTTGCTCTTGATTTTGTCCAGTTCTTTTGAAACAGAAACAAATTCGATAGAAGCGTTCTCTGGCATTGTGTTTAGAATTTTTGCCTTGTATTCTGAGCAGATATTAGAAGTAAGGATACGGATATTGTAAAAATACTTCGGTGAAGCATTTACAAACAACGACTTTAATGCAACCGCAAGATATGGTGCATAATTATTGTCCGATGCAAAGAAAATTGGAATTTCTTTTTTTGTATCTAATCTCATAACTTAAATATTAAACTGTTTATCGTATATAATCAATATATAAACATAATTATTTTTACAAAAAATGAAAAAATGTCATTTAAAAGCCGTTCTTTTGCATTTTAATTAAATAAATTCAGTATTTTTTAAGGAAAAATATACTTTTTTTAAATTTTTCTTGAATAAATGATATTTTTGCTGTTTAATGTCGTCATGAAATTCGGAAAATCAATATTTTTATTCTTTGTTATTTTTTCATTAAGTACAGGTCTTTTCGCACAGAAATCGTTCAGCAGTATTGAAGAGGATGTAATCAGTAAGACTGTTGCGATGCGTTTTGAAACTAGAAAATGTTCAACCGCAGACGAAGCGATTAAAAAAATAGATTCCTTTTCTGCACAGATAAAAGCCTTAGCTGAATGGTCATCGCTTGGTGAACAGGCAAAGCTTACTTTTGAAAATATGATTGTTCAGGAAAAGTACAGTTACATTTATGAAAAGAATGAAAAAGATCCTCAGCTTAAAAACCTCATATTAAATCAATACAATAAAATCATCGCATGGAATGATGCGCATCCTGCTGTTCAGAAAAATAAATGGTATGTTCTTTCGAGCGGTGATGTTATAAATTCCTCAATGCAGTATATTTCACAGTCTCTTGCCATAAAATATGGACTTCAGGAAAAGGATGATTATGATGCTCTTGTAAATGAATATCCTGATTTTTCATTTGCTTTAATCAATTCTGCTTTGTGGTATTATTATGCTCCTGCAATCGGCGGTGGAAGTACGAAGAAAGCAGCTGATTATTTTAAGAAAGCATTTTTGAAAGCTTCATCTACATATGAAAAATATTATGCTGCAATTTATATGTCACAGATTTGTTATGAAAACAAAGATACTTCAACTGCAGATTTTTATCTTAAAGAAGCTGAAAAATTAACCGGCGGTGACAGATACGTTAAGTTTATACGAAAGCTTAATGCAAATAATTTTTCATTATTTTATTACATCAACAATCGGGAGAAGGTTGAAAAGAAACTTCAATAATATATAAAGACAGTTATTATTATGGAATAAAATTCATAATTATGATAATATTAGTGTCAAACAATTTAATATTGGTTTTACAGATTTATTATAATAATAGGAAATAATTATGAGTTATAAACCGGTTGATCCAAAAGCAGATTTTCCTAAACAAGAAGAAGAAGTTTTAAAGTTCTGGGAAGAAAAAGATATCTTCAAAAAGTCATTGAGTCAGCGTGAAGGTGCAGATGACTTTGTTTTTTATGACGGTCCTCCATTTGCTACAGGACTTCCACATTTCGGTCATTTTATTCCATCGACAATAAAAGATATTATTCCTCGTTATCAGACAATGAAAGGTAAAAAAGTCGAACGTCGTTTCGGCTGGGATTGTCATGGACTTCCGATCGAAAACTTAATTGAAAAAGAACTTGGACTTAATTCAAAGCATGAAATCGAATCCCTTGGTATAGATAAATTCAATGAAGCTTGCCGTGGCTCTGTTCTGCGTTATACTTCTGAATGGCGTAAAACAATCACCCGCATGGGACGCTGGGTAGATTTTGATAATGATTACAAAACAATGAATCCTGAATATATGGAATCTATCTGGTGGGTTGCAAAAACTCTGTGGGATAAGGGTCTCATTTATGAGGGTAAATATATTCTTCCATATTGTCCTCGATGTTCAACTGTTCTTTCTACTCATGAGCTTGCACAGGGATATCAGGATGTTCAGGATCAGACAGTAACTGTCAGATTTAAAATCACAAAGGCTCATGATGCAGTAGATGATAAGGACATGGCAAACGGAAAAACTTATTTCCTTGCCTGGACTACAACTCCATGGACTCTGCCTTCAAATCTTGGTCTTTGTATGGGACCTGATATTGATTATGTAAAAATCCTTGATAAGGAATCGGGCGATTATTACATTTTTGCACAGGCTAGATTAAGCGCATATTATAAAAACGAAAGTGATTATGAAATAATTTATTCTGCAAAAGGAAAGGATTTTATCGGTGCAGAATATGAACCTCTTTTCCCATATTTTGAAAAATTAAAGGATCCTAAGGTTTGTGAGCAGGAATCAAATCAGAAATGTGAAAAGGGTGCCTTCAGAATGTTCAATGCCGATTATGTTTCTACAGAAGACGGTACTGGTATAGTTCACATTGCACCTGCGTTCGGTGAAGAAGATAATAAGGTTTTCCGCGGTTCAGGTGTTCCTAACGTAGAGCCTATTGATGCAGAATGTAAATTTACAAGCGAAGTCAGTGATTATGAAGGCCGTTTCGTAAAGGATTGTGATAAGGACATTATTGCAAGACTCAAAACAGAAGGTAAGCTTGTAAAACGAGATACTATCGTTCACTCATATCCTCATTGCTGGAGATGTAAATCACCTTTAATTTACAGAGGAATCGGTTCCTGGTTCGTAAAGGTTGCTGACTATCATGACAAACTGTTAAAGGCAAATTCTCAGATTAACTGGCAGCCTTCTCATATTAAAGAGGGACGTTTCGGTAAATGGCTTGCCGGCTCTAGAGACTGGGCTGTAAGCCGTAACAGATACTGGGGAAATCCGATGCCAATCTGGCGTTGTGATAATGCAGAATGTAAGCATACTCTTTGTGTAGGAAGCAGAAAGGAGCTTGAGCAATTAAGCGGTGTTTATCCTGAAGATTTACATAAACAGTTTGTAGATAAAATTACCTTCACATGTCCTGAATGTAAGACAGGAACAATGAAGAGAATCCCGGAAGTATTTGACTGCTGGTTTGAATCAGGAAGCATGCCTTATGCTCAACTTCATTATCCATTTGAAAATAAAGAATTTTTTGAAAATCATTTTCCTGCCAATTTTATTTCTGAAGGACTTGATCAGACAAGAGGATGGTTTTATACACTCACTGTTTTAGCAGCACAGCTTTTTGACAGACCTGCTTTTCAGAACTGTATCGTAAACGGAATTGTACTGGCATCTGACGGAAGAAAGATGTCTAAATCACTTAGAAACTATACAGATCCTGTAGAAGCAATAAATAAATTCGGTGCAGATGCAATCAGATTATTTTTGATGCATTCTGCGGTTGTAAAGGCAGATGAAATCCGTTATTCAGATGATGGTGTTAAAGATATCTTAAAATCAATCATAATCCCATGGTGGAATTCTTATTCTTTCTTTGTAACTTATGCAAATATTGACAAAATTGTTCCGACCGGTCATCTGTTTGATTCAAAGCTTCCGTCAAATCCTCTTGATGCATGGCTTTTATCAATAACTCAGAATCTTATTAAACAGGTTTCAAAGGCCCTTGATGATTATGATTTGTCAGGCGCTATTGACCCTATAATTTTATTTATCGATGAATTGAACAACTGGTACATCAGAAGAAGCAGACGACGTTTCTGGAAATCTGAAAATGACAGTGATAAAGCCGAAGCATATGAAGCACTTTATATTGCCCTTAAAACCTTATCTTTAGTTGCTGCTCCATTTGTGCCTTTCATTACCGAAGAAATGTATCAGAACTTAAAGACACCTGAAGATAAAGAATCAGTTCATCTTTGTGATTATCCTGTTGTTAATGAAAAATGGATTAATGAAGCACTTGAATTCAAGATGACTACAGTTCAGCATTCTGTTTCAATGGGTCATAGTTTAAGAAATACATTTAATCTTAAAAACAGACAGCCTCTTGCAAGCGTTGCACTTGTTACAAGAAATGCAGAAGAGAAAAAGGTTCTTGCAGAGATGGAAGACTGTATACGTGAAGAGTTGAACGTTAAAGAAGTAATTTTCCATGACAGGGAAGATGAGCTTGTTGAATACAAGGCAAAAGCTAACTTTAAGGTGCTCGGTAAAGAGCTTGGTCCTAAGATGAAGGCTGCTGCAAATATTATCACAGATTTAACCAGTGAACAGATTCAGTCAATTCTTGAAGGGACAAAGCTTTCTATCGATGTTGAAGGTACAACTATTGAGCTTGACAGCGAAAAGGTAATAGTTGAACGCTTTGAAAAAGATGACCTTAAGGTTTTGAATGAAGGAACTTTGACTGTCGGTCTTGATTCAAAGATTACTGATGAATTGAGAAAAGAAGGATATGTTCGTGATCTTGTACGTGGAATCCAGAATCTTCGAAAGGAGAGTGGTCTTGAAGTTACAGACAGAATAAATCTTTTTGTATCAGGTGACAGTGAACTTGAATCGGCATTTGTAATGTTTGAAGATTTCGTAACAAATGAAACTCTTGCTTCAAAGGCAGAATGGGTTTCATCTTTAAGTGGAGCAACAGAGGTTGAAGCAGACGAAAAGAAATGGAGTATTAAAATTGAAAAAGCTTAATAAGATTTTATCACTGGTAATTTTTACATTTGCCTTAGCCGGATGTAAAACAATCTCACAGAAAACTTATACAAAGGTTGATCCTCTTTCATTAATTGATTACAACAGTTCTTTTTATATTGCCGTACCAACAAGTGTTGATCCTGAGCTTTCATTTAATGTACTTAAATCTAATCTGAAGGGTGCTTCCGATTCTGATATAAAAACAATTACCAGAAAAGTAAAGAAGGTTTATATCGGAATGAACAGGGAACGTAAAAATACTGTGATTCAGGGTGCAATAGAAGCTGATGTTCCGATGCTTTATATACCAAAAATTTTTTCAAAAAAACAGGGATGGACTACAAAAAATTATTCAGCGTCATCTTCATCAAATCAATATCAGATTTATTCACAGAACAATTTTACACTTTCTTTTCCGGATAGTGAGGTTGTCTGCTTAGGTCGTGATATAGAAGAAATGCTTGATGAATATGACAGGATTCATAACATTCCTGCAGAAGAATCTGTAAATAAGGAATACTACAAGGTAATTTATGATCTTTATACCTGGCTTAAACAGGCAGAGGATGAAATAAGATTTTATACAAATAAACCGAATGCATATCTTTCTTATCTTTTAGGAACAAATCTTGATATGAAATTAATTGATGTAAGCGGTTCATTTAAAGAAGATCCCGACAGTGATGACCAGTATCTTTTGAATTTTGCTTTTGCATTTAAAAATACTACAGCATTAAAGGCAGGAAAAGCGCTTATTATGATTGCTTTTGGTCTTGCAAGTGCGGATTGTGAAACACCATCAGACACAACACTGGTAGTAAGAAATATTCATATAAAAAAATCAGCATTGTACAAGCTTTTAGTTTTATAAATGAGGTAGAATATGGCACAGGATAAAATTATCTTAAAGGCAGAAGATCTTGACGGTTATCTTACAGCAGAAGACAATAACGATTTAAAGACACTTGAAGTAATGTTCAAGGAAACAATGAAAAACTTCGACCCAGTAAATGAGGAAAAAATCATTGAAGGGTATGATAAGATGGGACATGAGATGCAGAAAATCTGTGCCAAGCATCCTAACATAAAGGTTTATTCCTTTGTAACAGAAGAAGGTGCTCATGCTGAATGCTCCCGTGTAATTTCAAAGCTTCGTGATGAAAAAACAGATCATCAGGAATTTATGTATTACAGTCAGAGAGCATACGAAATGCTTTTCAGAATGGCTTATACAGATCAGCACAGTGATAAAAAAGGTCACATGATTGTCCGAACTCCTGTAAATTTTCCTGTTCAGAATTATGCCGTTCATAAAATACCTGACATTGATTATAAAATTGAAAATACTGCAGTTTGTGTAATGCTTCGTGGCGCGCTTTTACCAAGTATGATTATGTCAAAGGAAATTGAAGAATATTCATCTCATGGTTATAAAACACCTTTCGCATTATTTAAAATCAGTCGAAATGATAAAAAAAATGAAGCAGACATGGAATACATTATGGATTTGAATAAATCCTTCTTTAATCTTGAAGATTTAGACGGCAAGGATTTGATTTTTGCAGATCCGATGAATGCGACAGGAGGATCTTTAGTAACTGTAGTTAAATATTTACAGTCACAGGGAGTTAATCCGAAGTCAATTTCTTTTTTCAATACAATTTCAACTTTAAAAGGTTCTATCCGTGTTACACGTGCACTTAATAACTGTACATGCTATACACTCTGGCTTGATCCTGTTATGAACGAAAAAGCTTACATTATGCCGGGTCTTGGTGATGCAGGTGACAGATTGAATGGTACTGATACAAAGGATGCACCAAGAAATATGATTCAACTTATTGCAGATTACGGTCATAATATTTCAGGACTTTATAAATCTCAGCTTTATGAAATTGAAAAAATAGTTTTAGGATAAAATTATAATGAGATTAAAAAAGTTTTTGATTATATTTTTGATTTCTCTTTTTGTTTTATCCTGCAATTCATTTAAATTTAAGATTCCTAATGAGGATACTGCGATTGAAAATAATATCACTAACCAGTATCTGACAATAGCAGATTCTTATTATAATCTTCAAAATTATACAAAGGCCATTGAATACTATAAGCTGGCATTAAAGAATAAAGATAATTACTGGAATACTTATTATAAAATTGCACGCTGTTATGCTTTGTCAAACAACTGGATTGAAGCCGAAAATTATTATAAAGTGCTTTTAGAAAGAGATCCATCGAATGCGGCATTAAAATCATCCTTAGCATATATTTATGCCAACACAAATAATCTTAACGATTCCCTTAAAATTTATGATGAACTTATTGAGCAGTATCCTGAGGTTTGTGAGTATCTTGAAAATAAGATTTCAATTTTAATTCTTCTTGACAAAATAGAAGAATCAGAGAAGCTTTTTACACAATTAAAGGAAACTTTCCCTGATTCTAAAAAGATTGAAGCAATTCAAACTGCAATTGATTCAAAAAAGAAAACTAATTAAGTCCTTCGATATATTTTCTGTATTTTGTTACATCGGCTCTGAAAGCAATAATCTGTGTTTCGTTTTCGAGCGATGTATGTGCAAGTGCTTCAACAGCTTCCTTTAATATACGTTCAGCGCTAATCATTCTTATAGAACGAGCTGATATTCCCACAGTACATGCTTTTTCACCACAGATTTTATCAATTTCATTTACAAGCTCTTCTGCAAAATTGAGCGCCTGATTAATGTCTGTGTCAATTTTGATTGCAACGAATGTATCTTTTTTGTATTCAAAAAGTAAATCTTTAAACTGGAATGCTGATGAAATACTTTTACAAACCTTTGAAAGAGTGTTTTTATTTTCTTCAATGTTTTTTACGTTTATTGCAAATAATGATAAATCTATTTCAGAGGCGGTACATCTGTTTAATTCATTTTCAAGTCTTGTTTCTAGATAAGATTTCCAGCCGAAGCCTGTAACCGGTGAAAATAATCCCTCATTTAATGAAACCTTTTCGTTTTCTATTTTCATAGGTTTTATTCCATCGCTTGGTAAATTTAATTTTTCTTCAGGCTCGCTTAAAGGCTCTTCTTCAACTTCATCATAATCCGGAATGGTAACTTCCATTTCATCAATTTCTGCTGATTTTGATTTATCAGATTTAGAATAATTTGAAATAACTATTAAGATGATTGTAAGTATGGTTGCTATAAGAATTATAAAGAAGGATATTTTTCCATTGTTATAAATTGAAACTGGTCTTAATTTATATAAAGATGCATAAATGTAAAGAAGTCCTGCCGGTGTCTGTGTAGTTTCCCTTTTGTCTGTTATTAATTTTGATTCTTTTTCTGTTGATCCGTATACCGATACAGGGTAGGTATAAATATTTTTTTCATTCAAAACGATTACGATATTCGAAAAATCATTTAAATCACCAACTGCATCGTTAATTCTTCTTCTGATTGCATTGTAATCTGTTTCGCTCTGGATTATATTTACTACCTTTGAATTAAATGCCTTGAAGCGTTTTTCAGTTCTTTCTTCTCCGGTTTTATATTCTATGAAAGTATTGTAGCCGAAATATCCGAGTGCTCCAGTAAAAATAAGAATAACAATAATTGAATAAAAAATAACGAATCCCTTTTTCATAAAAAATACCTTTTAATGTAGTTATAGGAAAATTTTAAATTTTCCGTAAATGTCTTATTATTTTTATTATCGAAATTTTTAAGCCATGAGTTTAGAGGTAAAAGTGAAATATCGAATTTTGATAAATCTTCTATTTTTCTGATAGTTTCTTCTTTATATTCAAAGGATGAAACGAATTCCTTGTAGTTAAATGTATTTTTCAAGACAGGAGCTTTATTTTTGTTTTTCAAAGAAATTGTGTAAAGATTATTTTCATTTGTAAAATTACAGTTATTTTCCAAAAGATAATGCTCGAAAGACTGTTTGTAGGACTGTAGAATTTCTGTTGTAGAATTATTTATTTTTATTGGTATTAATGGTGTTCTGAACATGAGTTTTGCAAATTGTTTTTCACATGAATTTATCCTGAACGATTCTTTTGCATAAAGTTCATCTAAATATGAGCCTTTTGCATAAGGTTTTTTAGAATAAGAAAAATCTGCACCACAGACAATAATATTTTCAAAGCCGCATTTAATTGCAAAATCAACGGCAGCTATCGTTACAGTTCCACTTCCGTTGTAAAGCTTTATGAAATTATCCGGATATAAAGAAGCGGCAAGCTCAGAAAGCGGATGGCCTGAATGAGTAAAAATAATATTCATCCTTTGTTTAACTGCCATGCTTACGGCAGATTTATCTGCACATAAATCAAAAACAAAAAGTGTATCCTTATATTTTTTGCAGTTATAAAAATGATTGTGAGAAACATTCTGTGCATCTATTGATACGACAGCATTACATTTGAGGTTATTTTTTCGAATTATTGAAAAGGAGGTGTCTGTAGCAACGACAAAATATTTATCAGGATTTTCTTTAATAAGTTTGATTGTAATGTCTAACGATGGACCTGCAGCAAGAATCAGGGCAGTTTTTGAATTATCTATCGTAAATGAAGGATTTGTTTTGGTAAATATCCTTAAATTGTTAAAAATATTAGACATCCAGAGCTTTCCAAAATGTGCCTGAACTGAAAAATCTGCTTTTACAAGTGCTAAAGCGTCATTTATTTTCTGATTAATCTGTGCAGTATTATTGTTTACCGCTCCCCAGGCTCTGTTCAAAACGATTTCAAGATTACCGTAAAATGACGGGATATAATTTTCAACAATCGAACCTGCTAATTGATTGATTGTACAGAAAATAATCTCCTGTCTATTCTTCAGCTTTTGAACTTTTTCAAGCTGCATTAAAAAATCTAAATCATCCTGTGAATTTTCAATACAGATGATTTTTGAATCAGGGTAGTTTTCCAAAAGCTTTTCTGCTATACAACCGCTTCCTATTCCTGCCTGAATGAAAAAAGATGTATTTTTGTTCAGTGAATCTATGATTTTTTGTGCTTCAGCGTCAGGATTATATTTTGAATCTACAGTCCGACCGTCTTCAAGCTGAGGAATCGGTGTATTATTTTTTGCAGTTATTATTTTTGAATAAATGCTATTCATTGCTTAATATTTTCCTGATTTTATCCTGAAGATTTTTATTTTTTTCTTCCAGCTGATTAATGAATTTTTTTCTTGCTGCTTCATCGTTACTGTGATTTATCGCAACAAAATCTGCGGGAAAAATCTGTTTTTTCCAGGCTTCACTGTTCCATATAGATTTTATGTGATTATAAAGCTTTTGTATATCTGCAGTACAAATATCTGTATTAAAAAAATTTGTGATTTTTTCCGCATGATTAATATTCATTGTTTTTATATCACGAATTTTTCCAAGTTTATTCAACGGATTATCAATGACTCGGAAAATATTATCAGTATCTGTAAGCTGTTCAAACCATCTTTTGTATAACTCCAGCTGGCTGGAAGAAAAGGAATTACGGATTATTCTTGTTTCTTTAGATTTAATTCTGTTGTCAAAACTGGAACTTTCTGTTTCAAAATAATTTGGTTGTGTATGAGAAAAACCTCTTGTGTTGTTCATATCAAGACCAAAAAAATAAATCTCTTTACCGGCAATTCCTTTTATAAATTCTAAGGCTGTCCCGCTTACCGTCGGATTTCTTTGTGCAGTCTGTGCCTTTATGTTCAAGATAGAATAAAAATCTTTTGTGACTCCGTCTGTATATGTAAGAGGAAGAACAGGATTTTTTTTAAGAAGCTTCTTTGGGATATAACTTTCCTGTGAACATGCCAGTACGATATTTTCATCTATTTTATTCAGATGTTTTCCCGCCCAAAAGCCTCCATCTGTCGTAAAAATTAAATCCGGTTTTATTTCATTTTTTAATAAAACAGAAACTGAAGAGGATAGGGCTGCAAGAAAAAATTTTTCTTTGTTTTGTTTTATAAATGGAATTTGATTTTTCAGACTTGGACCGCTTGCCGTAATTACTACCGGCAGATTAATTTTATGGATGGTTGCAGTTTTATTCATATATTTAAAAAAATTACATGCATTTATTACCCATTTTTTTTCAAAATATTGTCTTGTTATTAAAAGTGTTCTGCTTGTTTTTATGGCAGCTTTCCAGTTATTGTAAATTTCTGATATATTATCTTTAAATATTGTTGATGCGCTGTTCCAGGTAAAAAGCAGTGTATCTATGATTTCATCTTCTGAAAAATGCTTGAAAAGATAATCATCTATTGGTTCTTTGTTTATTATAAAATCCCACTCTGATTTAGAATCAGAAAAATTGTCTATTAAACGTATTATTCCGATTTTTGAATCAGGGAATTTTTGTTTTAAGTATTTATAGCAGTATGAATATCCCGGTTCAATTAGAATGATGATTTTTGGTGAAACGGGAAATTCAAGATTTTCTGTAAAACGGTGTGCTTCTTTATCAGGAGAGTACAGTGAATGAAACATTATTGAATCTATTGAAAAAGTTCTTTCACCGTTTTTTGCTTCCAGATATTTTATATTCAATTTAGTTTTCCTGTAAAAAATCCTGAATTTCTAAATACGAGGATGCATTTCCCTTACAGGTAATATTTATGCTTTGAGCACTTTCATCAAGCATTTCTTCAAATGATTTTTTAATATGAAGTTCAATTAATTCATTATCCAGTGGCTGCTTTGAAAAAATCAGTGCATTATAAACAAAAGATTTTTTTCTTGCAAGAAAATCAGGTTTAGAAAAATTCTGAAGCAGCATAAGATGAATCTGATTTTCAAATACGTTTTTGAAATGCTCTGAATATGAAGCGTGAGATAAATGCCTGTTTATAAAATCATCAACTGTCTGTGTAAAATCAATTTTGTATTTTGTGATTATGTCCGATTTTTGTCGTTTGAAGTCGGTTAAATCTATTTTTCTTGTATATTCAATTTTTTTGTAATCTTCAATTATTTCTTTGCAGTATATCGATTCATTTTCATCTGTTTCGCATATCATCAGTATTTTTTCATCATCAAAATAATAGATGTAAACATAGTTGATTTTATCTTTTTGATTAAATGAAAAGAACTGATAGAAGGGCAGAAGATTATTTCTTTTTGCTGAAAATTCATACCATTTGTTTTTTTCTTTGATTGTTCCGTTCCAGAAATCTTTTGAGCTTACTGATGAAAGGATTGAAACTCCGTCAAAGCCATATGTGTTGCAGAAAACAAAATTGTCATTGACTTTTTTTAATTCAGCGAAAAACGGTATTTTATATTTCTGTGCAAATTCAAAAAAATCCAATCCGTGATTTAAAGAAAGCAGTAAAGATTTCTTTAACAAACCAACATAATTGGATTTTTTATTGCAGGTAAAATCATTTACTTTTTTTAAAAGTCCCATTAAGAAAGTCCTAATTCAGAAAAAAGTTTTTTATAAGTCGAAAACTCTTCTGATTTTGCAAATTCTTCTATTTTATCTTCAGGAAGATTTTCTAAAAGCTGATCCATATATAAGAGAACAGATTTTATATCTTTCTTTAAATCAGAATTACTGTCTGCCATATTATCTGAAACAGGTTCACTCTTTGTAAGATAATCAATGTTGCTTTCAGAAAGCTTGTTATTGCTTGTTTCTTCTGTAACAAAGCTTTCTGTTTCTGCAAATGTATTTTCAGGTTTTGCAAAATCTTCAATTTCAATATCAAAGGTTGGTTCCTTTGTTTCAGGAATTGATTCAAAAACATCATCAAATTTTTCTGTAGTAGAACCATCATCCTGACCGCTGATTTCGAGCTGTTGTGAATCATCTGATTGTGAAGGATCAATTTCACTTGGCAGGTTTTCATCAAATGCAGGAATTCCTTCAACTGCATCAAATGAAACTGTAGGATCTGATGAACCGTTTCCTTCCTGAGCATCTTCAGAAGATGTCGGGATTGAGATTTCTGACGGTAATTCACTGTCAAAAGCATCGTCTGCTATATCAGAAATATCAACAGATGTTTCATCAAATGTCGGTTCCTGCTGTTCGATTACATCAACCTGTTCATTTTCTGCTTCTTCAGGAGTTACTTCAACATTGTTCATTATGTTGCTTAATTCATCAGTTGAAAGTGCGATAGTATCATCATTGTCATCGCTTCCAAAGAATCCGCCTTCATCCTTTGTTTCAAGATCACTTAAAAGAGGATCTTCTTCTGCAACAGGATTATTTTTTATTTGTTCAAGGTTGAATTTCAATGAATTAATTTCATTTTTGAGATTTGAAAGGTCATCTACAATCTGCTGTAAAATTGCAGGCGAAGCTTTAACTTCTGCTTCTTCAATAACTTCAACTTCATTAATTTCTTCTGCTTCAGGAATATCTGATGAATCATCCTTAATTACGTTTACAACAGGTGCAGAACTCATGTTTTCATTGCCTACAGAAAGATCATAGTCAATGACAGATTCCTTAACTTTTTCACTTTCTACATCCTGAATAACAGGAGTTTCTTCGGCATTTGCATCAATACCGAAATCTGAAAGGTCGAGTTCCTCAGTTACGTCACTGCTGTTTGTAATTTCTGTATTGCCCGGAACTTCAACTTCTTCAACAGGAGCTGTTTCCTGGATATATTCTTCTTCGTTCATTTCTGAATCAGAATCGATAGATGTATTTTCTTCTGTCTGAACTGCATCAGCTGATGAATCGAAGGAAATGTCCATATCAAGCGGTTTTTCATCAACAATTTCCTCTTTTGGTGCAGCGGCAGGTGCTTCTGATTCAAAGCCATCTGCATCAAGGAAGTCATCAAGGGAAACTTCTTCAGTAGAAGGATTTTTATTTTCTTCGTAACCGTTGTTACCTGCAGTAACAGATTCATCTGAGAATCCGCCTTCCATAAAATCATCAAGTGAGAGTTCTTCTTCTCCAGAAGTTTCGGCTTCAACAACAGGTTCTTCTGAAAGTTTTGTTTCTGATGAAATATCACTGAATTCAGAAAAATCAGGAACATCAGATACATCAGGGATATCATCTGCTTCTACTGCATTTTTTGAAGTACCGTCAAAAGAGAAATCATCTACACTTGGAATTGTAACTTCTGTATTTGTATCAACTGAAAAATCGCTGGAATCAAAAGAATCAATTGAAGTATTTTCTGTGGTGATATTATTTAATTCTTCTTCAGAAAGGGTAGTGTCGTTGTTTTCTGCTTCATCGATTATAGAAGAATCGTCGTTGAACATATCGTCGAGTTCATTTGAATTTTCGGTATCTGCCAGATCAAATTCCGGAAGGTCTAAAGAATCTGGAAAATCCAAGTCGCTTTCACTTACAGAGTTTTGTGAAGCATTGTTTTCATCGTTCTTGATCCAAACTCCATAACTGTCAAGTTCGTTTGTTGTCTCTGTAGAATCGTTCATACGTATCCCCTCGTATATAAATTTCAGTTAAAATACTTCTATATTTTACAATATATTATCGACAATTTTAATTAAAAAAAACACTATTTGTTCAAAATAATATTTTTTATATTATATCACATATTTTTAATTCAGAAAATAAAAATATTCATCCGATAATAAATTTAATTATGAATCGTGCGAAATATTTATTTGTAATTTTTATTGGTTCGTTAGTTTATGTTTGTTTATCTATGACACTTGGTCAGAACAGTATCAGATGTTATAGACAGATGGAAGAACAGAAAAGAATTGTAAGCAAAAGAAAGTCTGATATTCAGAATTTGAATACAGAGTTGTCACTTGAGCTTACTGCTCTTAAAAATGATAATGCAGTTATATCTGCTTATGCCAGAAAGCTTGATTATGTAAAGGAAGATGAGAAAATAATCAAAATTAATGGTTTGAAACCTTTACAGACTGTTATGTACGATACAGGTACTATTGTACGTCATACAGATCCTTCCTTTGTTTCTGAGGGATTATGTAAGGCAGCAGGAATTGTAGCAGGCCTTTTTGTTCTCCTGTTAATGGTTGTATTTGACATCAGGCACGAAAGACTTTTTGCCGGAAGAAAGCGCGAAGAATATATTGCAGGAATTCCTGTTTATGATTTGCCGCAAGTCTGATAAAAATTCCATCAAATTATGTGTTGATTCTCTTTTAAAAGGTAATGTTGTAATATTACCGACAGATACTGTGTATGGTTTTTCTGCAATAGTTGATGAAAAATATAATTGCGATGCAAAAATCAGAAAAATCAAGGGGAGGGAAGAAAGCAAGCCTTTTATTCAGCTTATTTCCCGACCGAAGGATATTTTTTTATATACCGATGATAAAATCCCTCGTAAAATTTTAAAATACTGGCCCGGTCCTTTGACCATAATTGTAAATAACAAAAATAAATCCTGTCAATCTACAACAGCCTTCAGGTGTCCCGGAGATAAATGGCTTCGTAAAATAATCAAAAAATGCGGATATCCCTTGTATTCAACAAGTTTAAATAGAAGCGGACAAAAGATTTTAGATTCGGAAAATCAAATTATTGAAGAATTTTCTAATGAAGCAGATGTGATTGTTCTTGACGGAGAAAAAAAAGAAGCCTTGCCGTCTACAATAATTAAAATAATTGATGATAAAATTGAAGTTATAAGAAAGGGTGCTGTCGAAATCTGACGGTTAATCTCTTCTTTTCCAGGTAACGTTTACAGTTCCTTCTTTTGCAGAAAATCCGTCTTTCACTAAGGTAGTCTTTACACCGCTTAAGGTATTATTGTCAGCTACCTTTAGTTCCCAGATAATAGGTTTTGCATCTACTGCAAGATTAAGTGCTGTTTCACGAGGGATGTCAGGATAGAACGAAGCGTTAGATTTTCCGGTCTGGCTGATTTTTATAATTGTTCCGTCTTTTTCAAGCTGGATTACAATATTCATTGATGCTCCGTTATCAAAAATCACAAAGCCTCTTCCTCCGCGCATTATGACAATTTTATTTATACCGTTTTCACCATTCCATGTACCAGATAAAAATTCTGTTGATGTTACTGTTTTTGAAAATGATTCGTTTGTTTTAGGAAGGTCAAAATCTCCTTTAATAAGGCTTTTGATTGTGTTTTGAAGTACATCCTTTGGTTCCATAAGGATTTTATAATATGAATCGTATTCCTTTGTTTCTGAATGTGTGATTTTTTTATTTACAAGATTGAGTGATGTGTACCATTTTGAAGAATTTTCATCCTTTGAAATTACTGCGAAAAATGAGAGCGCATCCTCTGATAATGATGAAACGTCGGGTGTTTTGCTTAAAGGTTCATCTGTCCTCTTGTCCTGAACGGTAAAAAGGTTTATTTCGCAAAGTTGAGTATAATACAGATCACTTGTCATTTTGTACATGTTTGCATCAATGTCTGTAGAAACAACACCGTAGTAATCAATTTTATAAGATGCCTGTCCAAAAAGATTAAAACAAATCAAAAAGAGAACCGATATTCCTGTCAGTATTTTTATTTGTTTTTTCAAATTATCTTTTCAACTCCCTTGAAAATTCTCTCTGTATATCTCTATTTAAATCACGTTCCTTTATTACAGCTCTTTTATCGAACTGTTTTTTTCCTTTACATACTCCTAAAGAAAGTTTAACTCTTCCATTCTTTAAATAAAACTCCAAAGGTATCAAAGTGTAACCTTTTTCTTCAACTTTTCTTGTTAATTTTTTAATTTCTTCCTTGTGAAGAAGGAGTTTTTTTGGTCTGTCAGGATTATGATTAAAGATTGATGAAAAAGAATATTCATTTATGTGCAGGTTTTTTACCCAGATTTCTCCATTTTTGATTTCTGCAAAGCAGTCTGCGAACGAAAGATTTCCGTTTTTAACAGATTTCACTTCCGTTCCCTGTAGAGCAATGCCGCATTCATAGTTTTCTTCAATGAAGTAATCGAACCTGGCTTTTCTGTTTTCAGCAATATTCTTTTTACCTTCTGACATAATATTACATTATAAAGTATAGAAATGAAAAATGCAAACCTGTTACCGACTGCCGGGGGTATGTTTGGGTTAAATATGCTTTAGGATTCATGTTGACAATATATATATTTAAATAATAGAATAAAGTGTATTAAAGGAGTATTATATGAAAAAGTTGGTTATCTTTCTTACAGGTCTTTTATTATCATCTTATATTTTTATAAGCTGTGCTTCTAACAAAGGATTAGTAAAAATCGAAAACAGTAAAAAAGGTTTGTATGTCGGTCAGTATGATGAAAATATGACTCCGGATAACAGTGTTGTAATCTGCATAAAAATGGATAGGTATGATTCAGGTACTGTTGTATTTAAGCAGATTAATCCTAAATATGAAGCAGAGGAACTGACTTTTACTTATCGCGATGGTGAATCAATTATCTTTAAACCATGTAAACCTGGTGCTAAATATATGGTGACTAAGGCAGCGGGACAAAGAATGTATAATACCGGGCTTGGTTATACAAAATATATATGGGATTTTGAATTAAAACCAAATGAGCAGTATTATACTGTTGAAGCTCCTCAAAAACCTGGAGTCTATTGTTTTTATGATGACGGTCTGTTTGATTTAGCTTTTTTTCTTGATAAACGTTATTCAAAGATTAAAGATATAGATCCTGATTCAGGTAGTGTTTCTTTAGAACAGTTGTTGAAGCTTCAGGCTGATTTGAGTTATAAAAAAGAAAATAAAGGCTTAACATTGATATCAAAGGAAGATCCTGGTTCAGCAGAAGCAGATATTAAAAGATCTATTGAAGAATATCATACATATTACTGGACTGTGTGGGATAGTGTTAAAACACAAATTAAAATATTAAATAAAGCCAATAAAAAGTTTTCTGATTATTATTCCGGTACACCCTGGTATGATGCTTATTATCAGGAATATATACTGAATGAAAAAGAATATCTTGATAATAAAATGCAGGCATTGGACGAATATAAAAAGAACAATAAAGTTGCATGCTGCAGTTTGTGGGATTAATAATTGAAACGATTTATTTTCTGTTTAATATTTTTTTCAACTTTTCTTCTTGTTTCTGCAGATGCTAAATTACCGAAATTGAAAGCAAAAGAAGTCATTCTTGTGGGAAAAATAAATGTACATGTTCCGCAAGAGGAGCTGGAGTTTTATGCCAAATCATGGGGTGTAACAGATCTCTCTGCTTCTGATTGTTATGTAATTTACAATTACGGATATAAAAATTATATTATTGGAACAGTTTTAAACCAACCATTACGTATTTATAATGAAGATTACTATGTCTGTTCAAAAGATGATTATTTTCTTTCAAAACGAAAAGTACAGGATAAAACGAAGCTTACGGCAGAAAGTCCAATAAAATGGCATTTTTTCGGAAGCGATGATTTTTATATTAATCTTCCGTTTTCTTTTGAAGTAGAAATTCCTGAAGGTAAAAAATTTGTCTACGTGGGTGATTTTGATTATTATCTGGATGGATCGGATTTTCATATAACTAAAGTTGTTGTATCTGACAGTTTTGAAAGTGCCGAAAGCTTTCTGAAAGAATATTTTGGACAGCCAGTTGATTTGTATAAAGCAGGCATTAAACCTTTATAATGAATAAAAAATAATTAATTTTTTTTCAAAAAAAATACGAAAAACGTAAAAAATTACTTGACACTTTTTAAATAGAGGTATATATTAATTTTCACCGTCGCGTAAGCAAACTTACATAGCGACCGGGTCTGATAGAAAACCTTCCGGTTTTCTACGTTTCTTTGACAAAACAGGGAAGGAAAGAAAGAA
>JAILKS010000063.1 GCA_024693715.1 Treponema sp.
ATCAAAAGAAGATTTTATTATACAATTAGAAAAACCGTTGATGATTCAAAAAATGATCAAAACATTAAAAGAAATAAAAGATAATGATCTTGTTGTAAATAATTATTCTTTTGAATCAGACTTATATGCAGAAGTCGATTCATTTCCTGTTTATGAGTATATAACAAAAATACTTGAATCTGAAAAACATGGTTATGTAATAGATAAAGGAATACTGACTGCATCGGATTTTGGAGTTCCACAAAAGAGAAAGCGTTTTGTTGTTATGGGAATAAAAAAATCTATCAGTAACGAAGTAAAATTGCCAGAAAACAAGACACCTCGTGTAAATACAGTTAAAGATGCTATTTATGATATTGAAGATTGTGCAACAATTTTTTCTGTTGCAGAAGACAATGGTGTAACTTTACCTAAGATTCCCAAAAGAGAACTTAGTGAATTAGCTAGAAAGCTTCGAAACAACAATAAGTTATTTAATAATGTAATTACTGATACAAGAGAAACTGCAATGGAAAGATTTAAACTTATAAAACAAGGGCAAAACTTTCATTCTTTAAAGTATAAATATAAGAAAAATACATATACAAACTTCGCAAGAACTCAAAATACAATTTATTTAAGACTTGATTATTCAAAAGTTTCCGGAACTGTTGTAAATGTTAGAAAATCTATGTGGATACATCCTACAAAAGACAGGGCCTTAAGTGTAAGGGAAGCTGCAAGGCTCCAGACTTTCCCAGACAGTTTCATTTTCTGCGGTTCTAAAGATTCACAGTATCAGCAAGTTGGGAATGCTGTTCCTCCAATGCTTGCAGAAGCAATAGCAAATAAATTATTAAATTATTTAAATAATAACTAATTTCGAACCATTAGCTTCTGGATAAACTCATAATATACATGTTTACTTCACAAAGTCGAGATACTCTTATCACAAAATTATTTTGTTAAATTGTGCTTTCTTTTACATTGAAGTCATACAAGAAAAAATTTTACATTTATATTTAGTTATCTGTAAGTGAATTTTGAACTTTATTTGCAACATACCAAATCATTACCGGAGGAATAGCATTTCCTAAAGCTCTGTACTGCGCCGATTCTGTTCCAACTAAAGAAAACTTTTCAGGGAAAGACTGTATTCTTGCAACTTCTCTTGGAGTAAATCTTCTATATCTATTTCCATTCATCAAAACAGGGTCTGTACTGTTTAAGGAAACTTTTGCAAGATGAGCACCAACAGTATTGCAAGGTTTTTCAATATCCTGTGCACGACCTTTGTTCATTTTTTCTCGCTTTTTCATCATACCTTCAACAGCTCTTTCAGAGAAATAATATTTCTCATCAACTGTATTATCAATGACTTTTTTAAGAGGTTCGAATAAATCTTCATCAGTAATTACCTGGGTAGGAAATGTGAAATCAATGTGTAAATCTTTCCTAAATCCTACAATAATTACACGCTCTCGTTTTTGTGGAACTCCATAATTTGCAGAATTCAAAACCATATGTTTTACATCATATCCGCTGTTTCTAAACTCTTCCATAATCAAAGGAAATGCGCTCTTCTGATTTGCAGTAAGTAGACCTTTTACATTCTCAGCAATAAAACATTTAGGCTGCTTATCGCGTAATATTCTGCACATTTCAAAGAAAAGTTTACCTCGATCATCTTTTACACCAAGGCGTTTTGGATTCTGTGCAATAATTGAAAAAGACTGACATGGAAAGCCACCTGTCAAAATATCAAAGGCAGGAAGTTCATTGGAGTTAATCTGTCTTATATCACGGTTATCTGGTTTAATACCAAAGTTCTCTTCAAATATTCTGCAAGCATTATCATCGATATCATTTGCATAAACAATTTCCATATTATTAGATGCATAATGCTTTCCAAGAAAATCAAAATTTCCCAGCAGTCCAACATCTGTTCCGCCACAACCACAAAAGAGTGAAGCAACTTTTAATTTTTCCATATCATTAACTCCGTTTTTTCAGCAACTTCTTCTTTAAAACTAATCTCAGCTCCGTCTGTAATTCTCATTTCGAGTTTGTCCTGTTTATACAACTGAACTGGATTTTGCAGTATATAAATTACTTTTTGACTTCGGTTAATCATCAGACGATATACAAAATATCTGTCATTTAATGTTTGAGCTGAATCCCATTCGTTTCTAGTCAGATGGAATCCAAAGAACTTCAAAGGTCTGTTGCTAATTGTAGTCTTAACTTCAATGTAACGTTTTCTCTGATCTTCTTCTACACTTTGAATGTCATATCCAACTGCGAGTGCAGTAGGTATTTTCTTAATAAGATGAATTAAATCTTCTCTGCCAAGGTTTACAAGTCTTACTTTTTCATGACTAATAACAAGGTTTTCTCCAAGATCTCCAATATCTTTTGTTGAACCAATACCTTCTAGGATTTCTTTTATCTTATCATCAACAGCAGTCTTATAAAGGTCTTCTTCATCTGTTTTTTCAGAGAAGTATGAAGTAAGGTCCGTCTTAAAGAGTTCTGCATATAGTTCTTTATTTACATATGTAAACCAATCAGTTTCAATTTCAGCCAGGTCTGGAATATTAATTGGCTTTCCATAGAATCTATCATAACCATCAAAATAATTGATATCGTTAATGAAGACCATAATAGATTCCATTTCTGTATGGTTCAAATAGAAATATCCATGGCGTTCATCCAAAAGGTTTGCATGAACCATATAGTCTAGAATATCACCTGCGTATCGAGTGATATCTCCGCCATGTTCATATTCAACTTTATTTTTTCTGTTGGTAAGAATTAAATCTGTAACTTCATTTACATCACGATAATCACGGGTAACTCTTAAATCATTAAAAATACAATGAGTTGCTTCTTCTTTAGTAATTCCAAGAGGTTTTCCATTTTTCTGTTCTGCTTCATAAAGCATTTTTAGAATATAATGAGCAGGTTTGAATTTTATTCCAGCTTCAATAAATTCTTTAATCCTGTCAGATTTAAGATGTCCGCCTGGATACTGGAACTTGAACAGATAAAATTTAAAGAACTGTACTAAATCCTGTTCCTTATCAAGGAAATAAGCCATTTCTCCAGTTTCAGTTTTCTGAGTATTTTTATCTTCAATGTAGAATCCAAATAAGGCAGCAATTTCTGTACGCCAATTATTAATTGTTTTTTCAGTTTTACCTGCATTTTCAGGATAAAGCTGAATCATAGTATTCAATTTTTCTTTGTATTCATTAAACGGTAATTCTTTAAGTGTAGAACAACAATGAGCCATATA
>JAILKS010000071.1 GCA_024693715.1 Treponema sp.
TAGAATTGAATCAGGATTTGGAGAGAAATTAGATCATATTGATGAAGGATATAATTCATTAAGTGGTTTATTCTCAAAAGACAAAATCCAAGATAAGAAAGAAGAGATAAAAGGTGATACAGATGAAGTAAACAGAATTACAAATGAACGCAATGAATTACTCTTAGAGCTAGCTAATAAAGCTAAATTAAATGAAAAAGAAAGAAAAGAATTTTTAGAAAATATTGATGACAAAAATAATGAAATACAGGATTTAAGACGAAATATATATATTCTACAAAGGCAACTTGAAGCTCATTCTTCTGAAAATTCAATCCAATATTTATATAGAGAATTGCCTTTGGAATTACGTCGTTTTATTAGAAATGATTATATACCATTATTACAAAAGAATGGCTATGTATCGGATATTTCATCACGAATGTTAATGCGAATTGTTGAAAAAACAAATAAAGATATACCAGATTTTTTTTTAGAACAGCTGGTAAAAGCTGGATTACTTAGTGAAGATAAAACAATCACAAGGATAGGGATTCGATTGATAAATTATATAGCATAACAAAGCTTCAAAGCCGACAAACCGGTCAAGCCGGTTTGCGGTTTAACCAGTTGTTATGACGACAGGCACACTGGCCTGCTTTTTTTGAGAAGGAAAATATGAATAATATAAAAATAGTTTCTTTTGTTCTTTTATGTTTATTATTTTTAGGCTGTGATTCTAAAAAAAATGATGAATTACAATTGAATATTGAAAAATCAGCTTTAGAAAAAGAAAATGACGAGTTAAAAAAAGTTATTACAGAATATGAGAAAAAGCTTGAGCAAAATAAACCAGAAAATACTGACAGCAATCTTGATGGAACAGCCTGTTTTGATCTTGTTGCAATAAATTATAATGTACCAGAAGAAAGTATTTTTTCGACCGGAGAGCTATTTCTGATATTTAAAAATTATAAAACTGAATATGGAGTTCATGTATATAAAATCTTAGATCATTCAATGGCTATTAATAAGATTGAAAAATTGTCAGACAATATTGTAGAACAAGGTGATGTATTCATAGTTCATACATTTTTACCTGGTGGTGGAACAAATTATAAATTTACTTTTGAAGACGGAAAGTTACTGAAAAATGCCATGGATCTCCCCGAAGGCAATTTCGATACGGCTCCAGAATATTACTTAGAAGACACCTACACATTGGAAAATATTTCAAAAATTAGATTAGATAATATAACTATTATTAAATAGGAATATTTTAGAAAGCAAGTCGAGCTTGCTTTCTAAAATGAAATTAAACTTTAGGGTTTGCGCGAAGAAGTTGTTGTACGCGGATTTACGCCGCTTGAAAAATAAATAATAATAGAAGCATACGCTTCAAAAAATCGTACAGAATGATTAATAAAGAAAATAAAGTATTTATGAAATCAAATTCTGTATAAGAAATATAATTTGTCATAACAAAGGTTCGTAGCCGACAGCGGGTCAAGCCCGCTGCGGTACAACCAGTTGTTATGTGGACAGGCGCACTGGACTGCTTAATTAGGAAGGAAATATGTGGCTTATTTGGAAAGGTTTTGGAATTTTAACAATTTTTATCATCGGTGTTTCCATGATAGGCGTTCAAGCAGTTGTAGACAATATTTTTGGAACTGATTATTGGAGCAACAATGCATGGCCGTTGAGTTTATCGCTTATCATTTCAGGCTTAATCTGCTGGTTTTTAGGCAGATATCTTAACAGCAGACCAGGCAAAACAGTGATTGACAAAGAAACAGGAGAAGAATTTCAGTTGCGTAAAACGCACAGCTTCTTTTTTATTCCTCTCCAGTATTGGGGAATCATTAGTGGTATTTTATCAATTATTGCATACATTTGGAAAATGAAAAAATAAGAAGAATATTTCAGAAAGCAAGTCAAGCTTGCTTTCTGAAATGAAATTAAACCTTGGGGCAAAATAAGGTAGCTGTAGTCCGCGGCTTTACGCCGCTTGAAATATTAATCACTTGCACATTTTTTTTATTTGACAAAAAGTTAGCATATATGCTAACATAAACTATGTACAGAAAAGTAACATTCTATACAACAGCTGACGGAAAATGTCCAGTTGCGGAG
>JAILKS010000046.1 GCA_024693715.1 Treponema sp.
AGCTGCTGCCTCCCGTAGGAGTCTGGGCCGTATCTCAGTCCCAATGTGCCCGATCACCCTCTTAGGCCGGGTAACTATCATCGCCTTGGTGGGCCGTTACCTCACCAACAAGCTAATAGTACGCGGGCCGTTCCTTCAGCGGTTCAAAAGAACCTTTCCTGCATGAACCCTAACTCCATGCAGCTTATTCGGTATTATCTGATATTTCTACCAGCTATCCCCATCTAAAGGGTACGTCACCCACGCGTTACTCACCAGTCCGCCATTCTAGGAGAGAAGCAAGCTCCTCTCTTGCCATTCGACTTGCATGCTTAAGACGCGCCGCCAGCGTTCGTTCTGAGCCAGGATCAAACTCTCCATGATTATTTCAATACCCCGAAGGGTAATGATTTTCATTTCAGTTCAATTCCAGCAATTCTGATTGTTGAATTGATTTGGTCAGTTTTATATAAAAAACTGTAAAAAAACATTGCAGTCAATCTCAGAACAGAACTCAGGCGATTTCTCGCTTTTTCATTCTGTCCAGAACCTTACTCGTTCTTTCTTTCCTTCCCTGTTTTGTCAAAGAAACGTAGAAAACCGGAAGGTTTTCTATCAGACCCGGTCGCTATGTAAGTTTGCTTACGCGACGGTGAAAATTAATATATACCTCTATTTAAAAAGTGTCAAGTAAATTTTTACGTTTTTCGTGTTTTTTTTGAAAAAAAATTAAAAAAAAATACAACCATTTTAATGTGGTATTTACCAGTGCAGTATTAATCATATTTCAATTCAACAAAATAAAAAGACCGTTTCGTATGAAACGGTCTTTTTATTTGTTTGTTAGATTTTAGCTAACAGCTGAAATTAGAATGAATATCCAAATTCAAATGGAATAGAGAATGATGTTTTTTCAGCAACATCGATCTGTGCCCAGATATTCCATCCAGCACCACCAACGCTACCTTTAGCACCAAGTCTGATTTCAGATTTGAAGTTATCAGCCATGAAGTTTTCATCGTTGAATCTTACGTAAGCTGTTGTTCCACCAAGAGCATATGTAAGTTCTACGATTGAACCAAGAGTTGAATCTTCTGTAGTTCCGTTGTAACCAAATGGTAACCATACAGCCCATCCGAAGTCTCCGGCATTTCCTTTAGCAAATGCTTCAACACGGATATCTGTCTTGTCAGCGATGATAACACCAGCGTTCAAGAATGCAAATACAGGACCAAAGTTGTTGCTGTATCCAAGAGCAATTGTGTTTGTCTTGAATGAATCATTAGCTTTGTACAAGAGACCGATTGTACCGAAATCAGCACCGTAAGCAGCTTTGAATGTTGTTTCGCCGATTACAGCGTCAACACCATCAGCTTTTGTGAACCAGTCTGTACCAAGACCTGGTGTGAACATCAAGTCAAAGCTGAAACCAGCAACTGAGTAGCCTACACCGAAACCATTTGAATCAACATTCAATTTTGTTCCAGACCATGTGATCTGTTCCTGATTCAAGTTAGCATCGATTTTACCGATTGTGAATTTTAATCCGTCAACTGGTGACATCCAGATCTGCCAGTTTCTACCACCGAGATCATGACCTGAATTCCAGCCTCCCATTGATACAATAGGACCTGATAAAACAACAAAACTTGCACCTGCATTGTCACCGCTTACAGAAGCTGAGAATACAGCATTCCAGTGCTGATCTGTTGGTTTGTCAACATTTAAAGCTGAAACTGTCTTAGTAGCTCCATCATATTTGAAGAGGTTGCCATCTAATTCAACTTTTGCAGAAATGTCAGCTGCAAATACAGAAGTAGCAAAAACTGCTGCTGCTGCTAAAATTCCAACGATTTTTTTCATTTGAAAAAATCCTCCTTTTTTATTACGGATTGCACAAGTCAACGACTTTTACGTAACAACCCTTTTAATTAATTTTAACATGCGTATATTGTGAAGTCAAGAAAAAAAAATCAAAAAAAAGTGTTTTTTTTTGGCGGTTACCACACGGATAATTTGCTGATACATTTTATTTAGTTCTTGAGATTTTTCCAAAAACTTACAGATTTTAACTCAACAATAATTTTGTCAAAACAAAAAAATCTGCATAGTACTCTTTTTTTATTTTTTTCCTATATAAATTTTTCAAACTTAAGCAATTAAAAACACTCTCCGTCCATCCGTGTTTAATCCGTGTGGCTTTTTATATTAAAAAACATTTCCTTTTTTTTACAATTTAAACAATATTATAAATTATAAACAATGATGAATTGTCCCACCTCAGATCAATAAAAGGAGTGAATATGCTTAAATATGAAGAATTTACTTATAAGATAATACAAGCCTGTATGGAAGTACATAATGAACTTGGGAATGGTTTTCTTGAAAATGTATATCATGAAGCTTTAGAAGAAGAATTTAAACTTCAAAACATACCATATGAACGTGAAAAAAAGCTTCCCATAAAGAAATCGGTTTACTTATAAATTTTGGAGAAGAAAGGCTAAAATGGGAACGAATATCAAGATTCAATTATAACTTTCCCATCCGCGTCTAATCCGTGTGGCAACTATCCGTACGGCTATTTTTTCTTCTGCTCACTTGGTTTAGATTTTGCACCGGCAACGGCAGCAGCCATTTTAGCCTGCGCAGTTTTCATGTCATTTACCATAAGAATAGGCTGTCCTGTTGCATCAAGTGTATCTCGCCATAATGAACCTTCAGGATCTACAGCATTTCTATGAGCAGTTACTGCCTTAATCGGAAGATGCACAAACTTATCATGAACAAGACCAATAACACACTTTGTCTTACCGGCCATTGCAGCATGAACAGCATTATTTCCGAGTCGTTCACAATAAATTGAATCTGATGCAGTTGTAACGCTAGCCCTAACCTGATAAGAAGGATCTATATATTTAAGGTTAATTTCAATTTTCTTTGTCTTAAAGTATTTTTCAATTTCTGATTTAAGGAACACACCAATATCAGAAAGCTTTTTATTACCGGAAGCATCTGTAGCACCTGTCGACTGAAGAAGATCCTGCCCGGCACCTTCGGAAACAACAATTACAGCATGTCCGCGTTTTGCAAGACGTCTTTCAAGACAAGCAAGAAAGCCGTTTTCACCTTCCATTTCAAACGGAACTTCCGGAATAAGACAGAAATTTGTTTCATGACTCGAAAGTGCAGCAGCGGCAGCAATAAAGCCTGCTTCACGTCCCATGAGTTTTACAAGACCAATACCATTTATCTGACTGGCTGCTTCCATGTGAACTGCGGCAACAGTTTCCTTTGCACGCTGAACGGCAGTTTCAAATCCGAATGAACGGTCCATAAACATGAGGTCATTATCTACAGTTTTAGGAACACCAACAACTGCACATTTTAATCCCCGCTTTTCTACTTCGCAGGCAATGTCATAAGCACCACGCTGAGTTCCATCACCACCGAGAATAAAAAGCATATTAATTCCATCACGTTCAAGACAGTCAACTATATCACCAGTTCTCTGACCACCACCACGACTTGTTCCAAGATATGTACCACCGATTTTATGAATTTCGTCTATTAAATAACGGTCAAGTTCAATCGGCTCGTATCCGCTTTCTGCAAAAAATCCTCTGAAACCGAACTGATATCCCTTAATTGTTTTTACACCGTAACGTGTATTTAAACAACGCACAATAGCACGAATAACATCATTCAAACCAGGACAAAGACCACCGCATGTACAGATTCCAGCCTTTGCATGAGTCGGATCAAAATAAATTTTTTCACGAGGACCAGCCTTTTCCATAAGATTAGATGAATCTAAAACAACAGGCGCTTTAATATCATAAACATTAATATTGCTGATAACATAAGAATCATCACGTACATAATTTGCAGTATAATCACCATGAACAGTAGAAAGCTTAATTGGTGACTGAATCGTACAAGGACCAAGACTGTCAATCGTAAAATCAAATTTATCTTCTGACTTCATAAAAACCTCTATATATGAATTATTAGATATATTATTGTGTAAAATTAATTTAGTATATCGAAAAAAACAGGTTGACGCTAGTATAATATTTATTTAATTTATAAATAACTGATATTTTACGGAGATAAAAATGGCATTTAACCGGAAAAAACAAAACAACAAATCAAAAGGCTTCCTGTTTGCAATAGGATTTCTGCTTCTTCTTGTGCTCAGCTTCTATCTTCTTTTTAAATCAACATATGTAAAAATTTCAGATAGAGAGAACATTATTTTCCAGCAGTGGTCTTCCATTCAGGATGAATATTATAACCGCTTTGATCTTTTAGGAGAATTAAATTCTTCTGCCAAAAAATACATTCAGGAAGATGCTGCCTTTGACGAAATTTCAAAAATCAGGGCAGAGCTTTCAAAGCAGACAAAAAGTGCAAGGCTTATCATAAAGGATGAAGCTACTTTAAAAAACTATACTGCGCTTCAGTCAAGTCTTGATAAAAATATTGAAACAATTCTGACTCTTTCAGAAAGAAACACAGCGCTTTCAAAGGATAAAGCTTTTAAAAATCTCAAAGATAACCTGAAGCAGATTCATAATAAAATTGAATCTCAGACAGAAAAGCTCAACGATGATATTCTAGAATACAATGAATATATTCAGAAATTCCCTCAGATAATTGTTGCAAAAATGTGTAAATTCAATAAAATTACTTATATCAATAAACAATAAGGAAGGAAAAAAATGGAAATGGATGACAACGTTTTATCACAGGAAAACACAAATAATGCCGCTGCAAGAAAATTCATGACTAAAGTTTATGGATGGATGACAGCCGCTTTAATAATTACCGCAGTAAGTGCGTGGTTACCTATGATTTATGAACCTTTGAACCGGCTCATTTTTGGTAATCCATACATGTTTTTTGTTTTGATAATTGCAGAACTTGCTCTTGTTTTTATTCTTTCACGTTCAATTCACAAGCTGGCTCCTCTGACTGCAACGCTTTTCTTCATTTTGTATTCGGTAATCAACGGATTAACTCTTTCAACAATTTTCATTACCTATAAAATCAGTTCAATTTATCTTGTATTCTTCATTACAGCAGGAATGTTCTTTGGAATGACAATTTACGGCATGTTCACAAAGCGCGATTTATCTTCTGCAGGACGTTACTTGATGATGGGATTAATAGGAATAATAATTGCATCTCTTGTTAATTTTTTCCTTCGCTCTCAACCACTGGACTGGCTCATTTCAGTTATTGGAGTCGGAATATTTGTAGGACTTACCGCTTACGATACCCAAAAGATTTTAAAAACAGCGCAATTTTCAGATGATTCAGAGACTTATAAAAAAATTGCAATCATCGGAGCACTTGAACTTTATCTTGATTTCATCAATCTGTTCCTGAAGCTTTTAAGACTTTTTGGAAAACGAAAATAGAATATTTTAGTAGACGATAATTACATTTTATTATTATATTTAATTGTGAACTCATTAAGTTCTATAAAATTATTCATTGAGGCATAAATATGAAAGTTAAACCATTAGCAGACAGAGTTCTTGTTAAAAATGACAAGGCAGAAACTAAAACTTCAAGCGGCATCATCATACCAGAAGCTGCACAGGAAAAAACACAGACTGCAGTTGTTGTTGCAATCGGCGAAGGAACTAAAGATGAAAAAATCAATGTAAAGCCTGGCGACAGAATCATGTATGATAAATATGCCGGTACACAAATTAAAATCGATGGTGAAGATCATCTGATTCTTAAAAATGCAGATATAATTGCAGTTATAGAATAATCCTACCGGCCGATTTTATCTTTCAACAGATTGGCCTTAGCATTCAGCGGGTAGATTTGAGTGGCAAGTTCAAGTGTTCTATATGCACTTCTTTTATCACCGGTTGCGTCGTAAATACAAGCAATGCGATAATAGATTTCAGAACGAAGATAACTGCTGCTTTCCCTACCCGCCGCTTTTGAATACAAATCAATAGCTTTATCAGTTTTTCCAATAGAATAATAAACATCAGCAAGATTCATACAGGCTTTAGTCGAAACATACGGAGAAACGACCTCTTCGCTGAAAATTCCACCACTTTCATAAACAACATATTCGTAAAGGCGGATTGTTTCATCAGGAAACTGTAAATAATTGGCAAACCATGCAGCAAACTCTGCCATACGAACATCCATCTGATTCAACGATTTTTCAACCTGAATCCAGAAATCTTCCTTACCGTCAAAGTTATAGGTTGTATACATGTGTTTTTTAAAAAGTTCAAAAGCATCATCAAACTGTTTTGTCCTCAAAAGATAACTCAAAGCATATTGAACAAGAAGACTTTCAAATTTCACTTCGTCTGAATAATTGTTTTCAAGAAGTTTCCATAAATCTGCAGTTTTCTGCTTGGGTGAATATGAATCATTCATTTTATATTTTAGGTCAAGCTTTACAATTTCAAGATAAGGATTTTTTTTCTGTTCAATAGATTTATTGATTTTTTCCAGAGCATCTTCAACAGGAACCTGAACTCTGGAATCATATTTTTCCATTTCTACAGTCTGAAGTCCGCTCTGTCTTAGAAGTCTTGTTTCATAATCTTCCTCACGCATCGTACTTGAGGAATAAGCAAAGTCAGAATACAGAACAAGTCCTTCCGTCAAATCAGGCCATCTGTCGACAATAAATTTCAAAAGATTTCCGCATTCATCATTGCTTCCGGTATTGTTCGCATAAATAGCACTATTCAATGATATTAGTGAAAGAAGATTTTCATCATTTTCCGAAAGATTATTTAATTCCGAGATATGGCTCACAAGAATACTTCTCTGCTGCTGTGCTTTTTCCATCTCTGATACAGCCATGTATGCGTCAGATTCAAGTGCAATCTGCTGTACTAAAGTTGCATGATTAAGCTTTCTGTTGATTGTATCCGGAAAATCCTCAAGAAATTTACGTGAAATCTCAAGGGCATTTACACAGTCATAATAACGACCGCCGTCATACAAAATCATTCCCCAGAAAAAGGCATCGTCTGCATCACCAAAGTGAAGCGGTAAAAGAGATGCCGCTTTTTCAAACTGTCCGTCTTCAACATCAAAAAGAGCACAGTTTCTTATCCATATAGGATTAAGACTTCCCTTATACGCATCGTAATAAATATTGAACATTTCTTTATTTCGCGAAAGATTTTCAAATTCTTCCGGTGATACAGAAGCCTTAAGATTTCTTAAATATAATTCTGAATAAAGTGAGCCATATTGTGTACCGCGTAATTTTTTACAATAATTTTCAGCTTCCTTCATTTTATTCTGACGCAGCAGAAGATTCGCATAAATTGCATTAAGCTCAAGGTTTTTTGAATTCTTTTTAAGTCCCTTCTTTATGACCCTTGCTTTTCGCTTTGATTCTCCCATTATTTCATAGCGTTTATAAATACCGATAAAAGCCCAGGCATCGTATGACTTATTTTCCATTTTTTTCAGGATTTTCAAAGCATGAGAATAATCAGCATTGTCTATTAATGCATCAACAGTTTCAAATTGACTCATTAACGACTTTTGCTCCGCCCTCAACTTACATGAAGACAGAGCAATTATCAAAAGAGAGAAAAATATAAAAACTAAAAATCTATGCTTTTTTTTCATCTTTTCCTATTTTATCAAGAACAGCATTAATAAATTTATAGGAATCATCAGAACCATACTGTTTTGAAATATTAATTGCTTCATCAATAACAATGCCCTTTTCTGAGCCTTTCAAATATTTCATTTCATAAATACTGGTTCTTAAAATTGCAAGTGTTACTTTATTCAGTCGCTCCATGCTCCAGGTTGCCGAAAGATGTTCTTCTATCAGTCTGTCAATTTCACTGATTCTTTCAATTGTTCCGGCAATAATTATACCTGCAAAAGTCTGTTCGTCTTTTACCGGAGGATTTTCGTGATTTTTTTCGACAGATTCTTCTTCAGATTTTTCCTGCTTCTGTAACCACGAAAATGTCAGCAAATCTTCAACAGAAGCTTTACTGACATCCCATGAATAAAGTGCCTGAAAAGCCAGAATCCTTGCATTTCTTCTGGACATTCTTTATCACCAATTAAGAAGCTTATCTAAATCTGCACCAGTTTTCTTGTACTGATAATTTTCAGGCTTGAACAGACTCTTTACGATTTCGTCACCTGCCTGCTGAACAAATTCCATCTGCTTCTGCTGGAGAAGTACCTGTTTAATATAATCGTAAACGGTAACCTTTGATTCAGGTTGTGCTTCATCATTCAAGCCAAGCATCTTTGCCTTATATTTTTTTATGATTACAATAAAGCGGTAATCTGTACTTGTTTCATTCAAATCTGAAACATAACCTTCTGACTGATCAAAAAGCCACAAAAGATTATTATATTCCATTCCAAGTCCAACAGCAGAGCTTTCTGTTTTAGGCACAAGCATTTCACCAGCCTGATAAGGAGTGCTGTCTGTCTTTGACTGAGCAACAATCTGGTCAGAAGTCATTTTCTTTGTCTTATATTTGTTCAACAAATCGTTGCATTTATTTTTTGCAGCATCAGGGTTGGTTCCCTTTGGTACAATTACGATGAAAAGCTTAAGCATATCTGTCTGAACAAACTGAGTTTTCTTTCCTTCATAGAAATTTCTTACTTCAGCATCACTTACAGTAACTTTCTGAATATCATCTTTTTTCTGCTGAACAATGTACTGCTGCATTATAAGCTGATTTTTAAGATATGATTTATAATCAGCAACATTCATTCCTGTCTGATTATAAAGAAGCTGATCAAGAGTAATTCCCTTTGATTTAACAATCATATCGTTAAGCTCTTTTTCAGTTACCTGAGCTCCAACCTGAAGACTCATATTCTGAATAAAATAATCATCTATTGCACTTGCCGGAATTGCAATTCCTGCTTTACCTGCTGCCTGAAGAATCAGTTTTTCCTGAATAAGAGCTTCAAGAACCTGTTTTTTCTCATCAACAGTTAATTTTCGTCCAATCTGCTTTGCCTTTATTTCACAGTAATTTTTCAACTGTTTTACTGTAATTGATTCAGAACCATCATACTTTGCAACTGCAAGTACCTGAAGATCTGTCTGTGCAAAAACAGCACCTGTTAATCCAAAGAACATTAAAAAAGTAAGAATTATTTTTCTCATCTCTAAATCCTTCTAAATCTATGTTTTTTTTTCCTTTTGCTATTATAACAAAAAATATTATTTTAAGTTACAGCATTAATCTTATTTATCTAACGGTAAACCACCGCTGATTGTAGCACGGATTCTGCGAACACCGGCCGAAGAAGACTGCTCTTTTTCAATCTTAAAGTCGCCGATCTGTGCTGTATGCTGAACGTGAGGTCCACCACAAACTTCCTTACTGAACCAGTCGTTCTTTACGTCGCGGCCGATTGTGTAAACCTTTACCTTTTCGCCATATTTATTTGTAAACAGCGCTCTTGCTCCCTCTGCCTTAGCTTCGTCGAGTGTCATTTCGCGCATATCTACAGGTAAGTCTTCCTTAATCTTTTCGTTTACAATGTCCTGAACCTTTTTAATTTCTTCGGGTGTCATAGGACGTTCGAATGTAAAGTCAAAGCGCATTCTTTCGTTGTTGATGTTTGAACCCTTCTGTGCAACCTGGTCTCCAAGTACGTCAACCAATGCCTGCTGCAAAAGGTGTGTTGCTGTGTGATACTTTGTTGTAACATCAGACTGTTCTGCAAGACCACCCTTTGCCTTTCCGGCTTCTGCAGTTTTACTTGCTTCCTGATGTTTTCTTTCTGCTTCTTTAAAGCCTTCGATATCAACAGTAAATCCGTTTTCGGCACCAAGCTCCTGAGTAAGCTCAAGAGGATAGCCGTATGTTTCGTAAAGATTATATGCAACCTTTCCGCTGATAATCTTTTTAGGATTCTTCATGAGGTTTGGAAGCATCTTCTGGAATTCTGCTTCGCCCTTCTTTAAGGTTGTGCGGAATTTTGCTTCTTCTGCTGTGAGCTCTGAATAAACCTTGTTAGAATTTTCTTCGAGCTCAGGATATGGAGCCTTAAAGTTTTCTACAACAACCTTTGCAATATCAGCCATAAAGTCTTTTTCAATACCAAGCTTCATTCCGTGTCTTACGGCTCTGCGGATTAAACGGCGCAAAACATAACCGGCACCAACTCTGTCCGGCGTAACGCCTCTCTGGTCTCCAAGGATGAAAACCGAAGAACGGATGTGGTCTGCAATGATTCTTACAGACTTGTCTTTTTCTTCGTCCGAACCGTATGTGTAGCCTGTGATTGCTTCTATTTTTTTGATGATTGGCTGGAAAACTTCTGTAAGGTAAACCGATGTTTTTCCCTGCAAAATACAGTTTGTTCTTTCAAGCCCCATACCTGTATCTACATTCTTTTTAGGAAGAGGAACCAATGTCTTTTCGTCCACGCGGTTATACTGCATGAATACATTGTTCCAGATTTCCATCCAGTTTGCAGAGTCGTTACCCTTATTTGAATTTTCTGGCGGAAGACCTTCGCCTACCCAGTAAAAGATTTCTGTATCTGGACCACAAGGACCTGTTGAACCAGCTGCCCACCAGTTATCGCTTGCAGGTAAATATGCAATTCTTCCTTCAGGCATTCCGTTGTCTTTCCAGATCTGAGCTGCTTCTTCATCACGAGGAGCATTTTCGTCTCCGGCAAAAACTGTTACGGAAATTTTTCTTGGATCAAGTGCGAGCCAGTCCTTTGAAGTTAAAAATTCATATGAAAAAGCAATTGATTCTTTTTTAAAGTAGTCGCCCAAAGACCAGTTACCAAGCATTTCAAAGCAGGTCAAATGAGACGGATCTCCTACTTCATCTATATCACCTGTGCGTACACATTTCTGATAGTCTGTAAGCCGAGTCCCTGCAGGATGTTTTTCTCCAAGCAGATATGGTACTAAAGGATGCATTCCCGCAGTTGTAAACAAAACCGAAGGATCATTTTCAGGGATTAAAGACTGTCCCGAAATTACTGCATGATTTTTACTTTTAAAAAACTCAATATATTTTGAGCGAAGTTCATTAGCGTTCATAATATTTCATTATAATGAAATAGACAGTTTATGTGAAGTAATACAGAAAGCGGACCGCCTATCTTTTTGCCCCCTGTGTGCGATAGAAAGTATAAACTTTCCCATCAACAGCATAACAGTCAAGAGGAGTAAGCACCGCAGGAGTCAGAACGATGATATCTTTATCGAAGGATGTAACCTCACTGCCCCGCACATCTTCAATTTTTGTACCATACTCAAGAACGTAAACCTCTGAAAGCGATGATATCTGTGAATCTGAGCGGAACTGTATTGCAATGCGCGAACCGGCTGTCATTGTTGTATAAAAACCACGCTCCGTGCCTTTATCTGTTTTTAAAGTATATATATTATCCTCAAAGGTGATGGAAGCAAGTGTATCGGCAGTTGCCCAGGAAGGCCCCTTTTCTATTTCTGCACGGATTTCGCCTTCAACATCTTCCGTTTTCTGTTCATCAAATGTGCTCTGAAGACTAACCTTCTTATAATTTCCATCCCAAAGATTATCTTCGTTAATGATAAGATTTACATCATCTCGGGTATAAATCTTTATTTCATCAAGACTAATAAGATTTACATCGTAACGTCTGTGAAGATTTGAAATAGATGAATTGACAGATGAAATATAAATACCGTTATGACGAACACGGCTTACACCCCAGACATAAATTTCCTGAATATTTCCATAATACTGAATGATTTCTTTATTAGCGTAATCAAAATAAAAATAACGGATTTTCTTATCTACGTTCGAAGTTTTATACCACAAGCCGTTCAAAAATTCTGCAAAAGTCTCAAGACTTCCATCCTGAATTCTTGAAAGCTCACGTGCAGCAAGCTTATTTGCTGGAATGACAATTTCCCGTGCAAGTTCATATTTTTGTGCGCCATTATTCCATTTATACTCACTTTGAATCTGATCCATTGCCTTTTTATCTTCATCACCAGTTGCAGATGGCTTTGAACTGTATACCCACACTGAACAGCTTTCTCCATTTGCAGAAGAAAGTTCATAAGAATCAGCTCTGTCTACCTGCTGAATAAAAATCGTATCGTCAGAAATAAAATCACCGATTAACAGAAATTCAGGCTTTTGATTATCTTCTGTATAAATAAAAATCTGCATTACAGAATTATCTTCATCATCGATTCCCTGATATATAAGAGATATTCTGTGATCTCCTGTAATATCGTAAGCGTAAACCGACATCGTATTTGCACGTGTAATCAAAGTTGAGATTTCAGGAAGACGGTCATAAGAGGATGTTTCTTTGTTATAAACTCCGGGAACAATACAGACATATTCAGAGCCTGCACGTCGTATTAAAGCAACCTCATCATCATAAGTGTCATTGTTAAAATCAACCGAAATTGTCGAAATTACAGTTTCTGTAGGATTAAGACTGATAAAGGAATTAAAGCTTTCTGTTGATTTTGACTGCTCAGTCTCTTCATTTACATTATTTTCTGACTGATTTGTTTTTGGAATAACAATTTTTGAACGGTTTTGATTTAATTCAACCGTTTCTTTTTTATTATTCCTCTGAAAAACAAAAAGTCCTGCAATAAAAACAACAATAACAGAAAATATGATGATATAAAACCGAGTCTTCATAACTTTAATAATAATGATATTTTTTATTTTCTACAATAATATACAATCGAAAATACGTCAAAACACCGCGTAAAATCATACGCAGTGTCCCGGCTTTTACGTTTTACTGAAGCACTGCACCTTTATCTGCAGATGAAACTAATTTTGCATAACGTGCAAGATAACCTGTTTTTACCTTTGGTTCAGGACAAACCCATTCCCTGCGGCGTTCTGCAAGTTCTTCATCACTTACTTCAAGCGTAATTTTATATGCATTTATGTCGATTGAAATCATATCGCCTTCTTTTACAAGAGCAATAGGTCCGCCGACTGCAGCTTCCGGTGAGCAATGACCGAGGGATGCTCCTCTTGTTGCACCGCTGAAACGTCCGTCCGTAATAAGAACTACATCCTTATCAAGTCCCTGTCCTGCAAGTGCCGCAGTTACTGCAAGCATTTCCCTCATACCAGGACCTCCCTTTGGCCCTTCATAACGGATTACAACGACATCACCCTTGTTGATTTTACGTCCCTGTACGGCATCCATTGCTTCACTTTCATCATTAAATACACGGGCAGGTCCTGTATGCTTCATAAGTTCTTTTGCACATGCAGAACGTTTTACTACAGTACCGTCCGGAGCAAGATTTCCAAAAAGAATTGCAAGTCCACCGTTATCACTGAACGGATTTTCTATCGGACGAATTGTGTTTTCATCACGATTAACAGCATCCTTAATGTTTTCTGCAATTGTTTTTCCTGTAACTGTAATTACAGATGTATCTATAAGGTTCTTTTTTGAAAGCTCTTTTAATACTGCCTGAACACCACCTGCCTCATCAAGCTGACACATAAAGGTATGACCTGCCGGCGCCAGATGACAAAGATTTGGAGTTCTGTTTGAAATTTCATTTACCTCATGAAGATCTATTTCAAGTCCTGCTTCCCTTGCAATTGCCGGTACATGAAGCATTGTATTGCTTGAACAGCCAAGTGCCATATCTGCGGCGAGTGCATTCATAAAATTCTGTTTTGTGAACATACGACGGGCAGTAATTCCTTTATTGAACATATCCATAACTGCCATGCCTGCTTTTTTAGCAAGTGCAATTCTTTTTCCGGTTACAGCAGGAATAGTTCCATTTCCAGGAAGTCCTAAACCAATCGCTTCTGTCAGACAATTCATTGAATTTGCAGTAAACATACCCGAGCATGCCCCGCAGCCAGGACAGGCATTCTGTTCCATTTCCTTCAACTGCTTTTCATTGATTCTTCCACCGGCAAGTGCACCTACTGCTTCAAACATATCTGTCAATGAAAGATCACGTCCTGAATATGGATTCGATTCATCATGTCCAGGAATACGACCGGGCATCATTGGACCTCCTGAACAAAAGACAGTCGGTAAATCAAGACGTGCCGCAGCCATAAGCATTCCAGGAACAATTTTATCACAATTAGGAATCATTACTATTGCATCAAACTGATGTGCTTTTACCATGCATTCGATTGAATCTGCAATAAGTTCACGGGTAACGAGGGAATATTTCATTCCTTCATGTCCCATCGCTATACCATCGCACACACCAATTGCCGGAAATTCTACCGGTGTTCCACCTGCCATACGGATTCCATCTTTTACAGCCTGTGCTATTCTATCAAGTTCAATATGACCAGGGATAATTTCATTTTTTGCACAGCATACACCGACAAGAGGCTTTTCGAGTTCTTCATCAGTATAACCCATTGCATAAAATAACGACCGGTGCGGAGCTCTCTGCACACCCTTTTTTGCGTTGTCACTTTTCATCTTTTCTTCCTACTTATTGAAAATTATTAATCGTATTTATCCTGAATTACAATCTTAATCAGGGATTTATTTTTTATGCTGATTTTTTTTCTTTGAGAAACCAGATCATCATGCTCAAGACTAATACGTGAAAGCTTACATACCTTTCTTGCATATTCAGAAAGCTTTGCAGGACAATTTGCTTCACATGCAAAAACTACATTTCTTTGACTTATAAAATGATAATAAAATTGAGAGAATTCCTCATCATCAACAGGAAGACCACTCAAAAGGATTATGCGTTTAAAATCCTGAATATGAGCAAAGGTTCTGCAGCATTTTTCAAGCTTTGCCGAGAAGGTAGGAACTCCATCTGCTTCTACAGTTTTTTCTGCTATAACAAATAAATCTGTATCTACAGGAAGCTCTCCAGCCGGAGTATTTTCTATTATTCTGTTTAACTGAACGCTATCAAGAAGAATCTGCATTTTTGCAGCCTGTGCCTCATCAGATGAAGGCGCAACCATTGATTCAGAAATAATCTCAGAACTTTCATTCGAAGAAAAAAGATTTGCAAGCTCTTCATCAGATACAGTTCCATTATTTACATTCGGGCTGTCATTCATTACATCTATCATCTGAGTAAGAATTTCACCTTCTTCTTTTCCGACAGATACATCCTGTGAAAGCTCACTTCTGTTCTTTTCTTCGTTCATAATATCATTCACTTCTTCATCAACATTATTTCCACCCATCATAATCTCCTCTTCTGGTGCTACGGATATAAATTCGTCCTCTGCGCCTTCTATTTCTGAACTGAATGTTTCATCAATTTCATCATTATCTTCATTTGTAAAGAATGGTTCGGTTTCATCATCCACGTTATCCTTAAACAGCTGGACTTCATCATTCTGAATTTTATTAACCTTCAGTTTAAGCTTATCACCTTCTGCAGTTTTTTCATACAGACATCCGTCTTTATCACTTACAAAGAAAAGAGGATTATTACCATTCATCCGGATTTTTGAAATGCTGTTACATCCTTTAAATGCATCATCATCAAGCTGATATAATGTTTCAGGGAAAACAACAGTTGTAAGCGAAGTACAGTCTGCTACAGCATTTGCATATATCCTTTCTACCGTATTCGGAATAACAAGAGTTCTCAACGATGAACAACCGGCAAGACAATTCTCCGGTAAGGATGTTAATCCTGCTCTAAACGGAATTTCAGGCATTGATGAACAACCGTTGAATAATCCTTCAGGAAAGAAATCTACGACATAAGGCATATTAACCTGTTCAAGTGATGAACAGCCGGAAAACATATAAGCAGAAAGCTGAATTAAAGTTGAAGGAAGCTTTACTTTTTTAAGGTTCTTAGAATTTTCAAAAAGACAATTACCAACCTGTTTTACTGAATCAGGAAGAGAAATCTGCTCGTAATTACAACCGGAAAAAACTTCGCCTTCAATATAACGTGCTCCAAAAGGAACTCTGCCGGTAAACTCAGAACTTTCTGTGTCTATTCCGACAATTGTCTGCATGTCTGAAGTATATATAAGTCCGTTTTTTTTAATATAATTAACATCCATAATTTTTATTTTATTCTATATTTCATGATATCGCAATTATATTTTTCAAAGATTTTTATTTATGAAGATATAAAACGATTCCCCTGAAATCTCCATCAAGTTTTGAACCAAAGCTTTCTTTAATTGTCCAGTCCTGCAAAAGCTTATCTATCGGTGGATTAGATCCATCTTCAAAAGTATGAACAATTAAAAGTGCTTCGTTACCAAGTTCACGCAGCACTGCCTGATAGCCTTTTGGTTTCAGATAATCCTTTACATTCGTACGGATAATTTTTGTATAACCGTCTTTTATGATGTGCCAAACCTTACCATAAAAACTGATTGCATCTTTGGCGGTCTGCCACTGCTCGTCATTCAAATCAAATATTTCTCCGGAAAGACAGAAGCGTCCCAAAAATGCTGATGTCAGAACAAACTTTATGCGGTCAAGATCTGCATTTGCGCGCATTACAGCCCAGATCTGGCTTTGTTCAGGTCTTATAAGTCTGTGTAGGTTTGCTGCAACTAACGGAATATCTACTGCTTCATGAGCATCAGAAAAGCTTGCCTGACTCACTAATTCCATCATGGAAGGTTCAAGTCTGTGGCCACCGCTGGCGCAGTTTTCTATTACAAGGTCGGGCATTTCTTTTGCAAGGTGACGAAAATAATTCTGGCTGCCTTCAACTGCTTTACGAAGGCCTTCGCCATAGCTTTCTTCGCCGTCTACTCCCTGGCCTATATTTTCGTTGTAATCAACCTTGAGGTAGCCCATGTTGCAGTCTTTCAAAAGGGCCAGCATATGTTCGTCAAGATAATCCCAGCACCATTTCTGCCTCATATCCCAGAATCGGCGGGCACCTACTGTTACAGGATATCCATCCCTTTTAAGAAGATGTTCTGTCTGATTAAACGCCTTTGCGACTGTTCCGACATTTTCCATTTCAAACCAGATTCCAGGAATAAGACCATGAGAGCGTATCATTTCTGCAGCAGCCTTTATTCCATCCGGAAAAAGCTTTTTACTTGGAATCCAGTCGCCTGCCGCATCGAACCAGTTTTCAACACCATCAGGCTTATACCAGCCGCAGTCAATTACAAGATAGCGTACATCTGTTCCGTCAAGCCGTTCTGCAGTTTTAGTAAGATTTTCTATAGAAGGATTTCCCCAGGTTGTGCAGTATTCATTAAAGATAACAGGAAGGTCCTGGTCCACCCTGGCAATACGAGGTTTTTGTGCCTTTACTAATTTGTCGCAAACTTCTTCAAGACTTGAACCTTCTGCAATCACAGCCTTTGGACTTTCAAAAGTTTCCCCTGCTGCAAGTTTTTTTGTCCAGGCACCAAAATCTCTGTCTGCAAGTCCGCCCTGTACGCTTATATCATCTGTATTACGGAATATTTCAATCTGCCAGCTGGAAGCACAATAAAGCTGAATACCAATAAAATGCCCAACCTCGGAGTCTTCAAGTACCAGAAACGGGAACCACTTGCGCACCGGCATAGACCCAATCTGCCCGAACTTTTCTATTCTATAGCCATGATTAGCCCACGAACGTTCAAAGTTCAAATCTGTCAATTCCTGAGATAAAAGCTTACCTTCTGCACTCCAGAACGAAGTTGCCCTGTGAATCTTATCTGCCTTGATTTTCTTAATCGCAAAGCTTGATAAAAGCTCAATATATGTTTCTTTTTGTGATTTATTTTCTATTATTGTACGGCACTCTGTAACACCGTCACCTGTTTTTTTGTGATATGCAGTCAGTAAAATATCATCAATCTGATATTTTGTAAAATCATCAGTTTTTTTAATTTCTTTCATTTTTTGAACAGATTCACTTTGCGAAAGTGTATGTCCGTTCCCGTATCCGTTGTTATAACTGTCACCGCGCTGACGCCATTCTACGTAAAATTCCATGCTAAAAGTATAAAAGGCAATAGTATTTTTGTCATCAGAATAATCCTTGAATAAAAGATTTTTTAAAAGATTGTTTTCTTTATAAGCATATCATGTTATAATTAAGTGATATTTTAAATCTCGAGGGTATTATACTATGGACTATGAAAAGAAAATAAACCGATTACCATTTAAAGTTTTATTATATTATTTATGTATGTTTTTTATTCCTGATGCTTCTACTGTAACACTCCTTGCACGATATAAAATCATGACTTGGAGAGACATGGGAACTGCTTACAGCTGGTCAATGCCGATTATTGCAACTTTAGCCGTAGCTGTCTTTACAATTTTATTTTACCTGCTCCTTTGCATAAAATTAAGCCGATATGACGGTTCTGAAGAACAGATTGATTCCTGCAATAAATTCGTAAAAAAATTCGTAATGCTTACGATGATTATCGCTTCCTTGAACGGACCTTTCGTAGCATTGCTTGTTACCATAGCATGTAAAATTAAAAACATTAAATGCATGACTGGTGGTGTTTATCTTGTTTCTACCGGTTCTGTATGTCTGTTTGCCTTGTTCTTTTACATCTGCTTTTTACAGAATCTTGAAAAGAATTTATGGCAGCTTCCTTTCCTTAAAAAATATAAATCAATGTCACTCCCGTTAAGAAGTATTCTTGTAACCTTCTTTGGATGTGCCGGACTTCTTTGTTTAACTATTGCTCCACTCCTTTCAGAATCGCTTCATAACTTAAAAATGGGACAGATTATCACAGAATATATTGGTCCGTCAGCAATTGTCGCTTCTGCTATCGTAATTCTTGATTCTTACCGCCAGATGTACGGTACTTCGAATCGTGTAAATCAGATTTCTAATTTTACAAACGGCATTACACTTAAAGATTATTCTATGGAGCCTCTGAAAGTTCAGTCACGTGATGAATTTGGTATTCTTATTAATGACTTGAATTCTTTCTATGCAACAACAGCATCTCTTTTAGGAAGCATTAAAACTTCAACTTCCGCTTCCATCTTAACAGCTGAAAATCTTTCTGCAAACATGACAGAAACAACTGCCGCTATTGAACAGATTGTCGGAAACATCAACAGTGTAAAGGAACAGGTTTTAAATCAGTCTGCCGGAGTTGAAGAATCAAAATCTACAGTTGATACAATGGTTGTGAATCTTGATAAGCTTACACAAAGCATTTCTGAACAGGTTGCCAGTGTTTCACAATCATCTGCCGCTATTGAACAGATGGTAGCAAACATCCGCTCTGTAACACAGGTTCTCGAAAAGAATTCAGTTTCTGTAAACAAGCTCGGGGTTGAATCTGAAACAGGTCGTACAAAAATCAACGAAACAGTATTACTTTCTAACAATGTAATTGACCAGTCGGCAAGTCTTCTTGAAGCAAGTACGATTGTTCAGAGTATTGCAAGTCAGACAAACCTTCTTGCGATGAATGCGGCTATCGAAGCGGCACATGCTGGTGATGCGGGTAAAGGTTTCGCAGTTGTTGCTGATGAAATCCGTAAGCTTGCAGAACAGTCTAACACTCAGGGTAAGAAGATTTCTGATCAGCTTGGTGATCTTCAGACTCAGATTAATGAAGTTGCTAAAAACACACAGGATGTTCAAAAGCAGTTTGAGGTTATTTTCGAGCTCACATCCATCGTTAAAAATCAGGAAGAAGTTATTAAAGCGGCTATGGAAGAACAGGCAGGCGGAACTTCACAGATTCTTGAGGCAATGAACGAAATTAAAGACAGTACGGAACTTGTTAAGAATAAAGCTGATGAAATCAAAGCCGGTGGACAGCAAATCGGTGATGAAATGCAGATTCTGGCAAACGTTACGACAGAAATTAATAACGCAATGTCAGAAATGGCAACCGGTACAAGTCAGATTACAAAAGCAATTGAGGATGTAAACAGTACTTCAGGTGAAAACAAGGAAGGTCTTGAAAAAGTTGAACAGGACGTTATCAAGTTTAAACTGTAGTTTATTGTATCTTTCTTAAATTTTTAGTATAACTTTTCAATATAAGTATCTCATTTTCAGGAGTAAAGAATGTCTAGATATCCTTTTAACGAAATTGAACCAAAATGGCAAAAGTATTGGGACGAGAACAAAACTTTCCGTGTAACTGAAGACGAAAAGTTTCCGAAAGAAAAAAGAATGTATGTTCTCGACATGTTCCCTTATCCTTCTGCAGCAGGACTACATGTAGGTCATCCTGAAGGCTACACTGCTACAGATATTTACTGCCGCTACCTAAGAATGAATGGATACAATGTTCTTCATCCTATGGGATTTGATGCATTCGGTCTTCCTGCAGAAAACTATGCAATAAAAACAGGAACTCACCCGAAAACTACTACAAATGCAAATATTGAACATTTTACAAAACAGATAAAATCTCTTGGTTTCTCTTACGACTGGGACCGCTGCGTTTCTACCTGTGAGCCTGACTACTACAAATGGACACAATGGATTTTCTTAAAGCTCTACAAAAAAGGTCTCGCATACGAAGCAGAAACTCCAATCAACTGGTGTCCTTCATGTCTTACAGGTCTTGCAAACGAAGAAGTAAAAGACGGAAAATGTGACCGCTGTGGTGCAGAAGTAACACACAAAACAATCCGCCAGTGGATTTTAAAAATCACTGAATATGCTGACCGCCTTGATAACGACCTTGACTGCCTTGACTGGCCGGAAAGCGTTAAGACTATGCAGCACAACTGGATTGGAAAGTCAACTGGTGCCGAAGTAACCTTTACTGTTGCAGACAAGGACGGAAAACCTACAGACAACAAGCTCACAGTTTATACAACAAGATGTGACACCTTGTTTGGCGCTACATACATGGTTGTTTCTCCGGAACACAAAATCATTTCTGAAATTACAACACCGGAACAGGAAAGTGCGGTAAAAGCATATCAGGAAGCAGCAACAAAAAAATCTGATCTTGAAAGAACAGATCTTGCAAAAGATAAAACCGGTGTATTCAGCGGAAGCTATGCAATAAATCCTGTAAACGGAAAGCTCATTCCAATATGGATTGCAGATTATGTTTTGATTTCTTACGGTACAGGTGCGATTATGGCTGTTCCTGCTCACGATGACCGAGACTGGGAATTTGCAAAGAAATTTGACCTTCCGATTATCGAAGTTCTCAAGAGCGAAGTAGACGTTCAGAAACAGGCATGGACTCAGGACGGAATCCACGTTAATTCTGAATTTTTGGACGGTTTGAACAAGGCCGATGCAATTGCAAAAATGCTTGAATTCCTTAAAGAAAAGAAAATCGGTAAAAAAGCAATTAATTATAAACTCCGCGACTGGGTATATTCACGTCAGCGTTACTGGGGAGAACCAATTCCTTTAGTTCACTGTCCTGAATGCGGTACAGTTCCTGTTCCTGAGGAAGAGCTTCCATTAACATTACCGGAAGTTAAATCTTATCAGCCTACAGGAACAGGAGAATCTCCTCTTGCAGCCATTGATGATTGGGTAAACTGTAAATGTCCGAAATGCGGAAAACCTGCAAAACGCGAAACAAATACAATGCCTCAGTGGGGCGGTTCATGCTGGTATTATTTACGATATCTTGATCCTCACAATGACAGTCAATTTTGTTCAGATAAAGCAGAAAAATACTGGATGCCTGTTGATTTATACATTGGTGGTGCTGAACACGCAGTCCTTCACCTTTTGTATGCACGATTCTGGCACAAGGTACTTTATGATTTAGGAATTGTTTCTACAAAAGAACCATTCCAGCGCCTTGTAAACCAGGGTATGATTACTTCATTTGCATACCAGAGAAAGAATAAAACTCTTGTTCCTATCGACGAAGTTGAACAGAAAGATGACGGAGCATGGTACGAAAAAGCAACCGGCGAAAAACTCGAACAGGTTGTTGCAAAGATGAGTAAATCACTCAAAAACGTTGTAAACCCTGATGATGAAATTAAAGCTTACGGTGCAGATTCTGTTCGTATGTACGAAATGTTCATGGGACCTCTTACAATGTCTAAGCCTTGGTCAACACAGGGAATTGTCGGTATTCACCGCTTCCTTGAAAAGGTATGGACAGTTTCTGAAAAACCAATGAGCGACATCGACATTACAGGAAAACTTGAAGATAAAGCTCTGGTTAGTGCTCGAAAAACATTTGCTCAGACAATCAAAAAGGTAACAGAAGATACTAAGACCTTGAATTTTAATACAGCAATTTCTCAGATGATGATTTTCATCAACGAAATTTCAAAGCTTAATGAACTTCCTAAAACAATGTGGGCAGATTTTGTAAAGATTCTTTCACCTTATGCCCCACACCTTGGTGAAGAGCTCTGGCAGAAACTTGGAAACAACAATACTATCGCTTACGAAGCATGGCCGACAATAAATGCAGAATTTGCAAAAGATGATGAAGTTCAGATTGTAGTAATGGTAAACGGAAAGCTCCGTGACAAGTTCATGGCAGCACCAAACACCGACCAGGAAGAACTCAAATCAACAGCATTTACGCTTGAAGGTGTAAAGAAGTTTACAGATGGACATGAAGTTGTTAAGACGATTATTGTTCCAAATAAACTGGTAAATATCGTTGTTAAATAAGGTTTAAGGCCGCTGAAGGCCGGTGTTATATAGCAAACCGTTAAAAGAGGTGGTTTTGACAAGTTCAACCATCTCTATTTTTTTTACTTAACTTCCGTAACAGAATTGATTAGATTGAACAGATATTTAAATCCCGTCGCCGCTATGGCTTTTTCTGACTCATTTGACATTGACATAAAATATAACTTTGTTCCTGCAGATTCACTGTCATTAAAGGCAGCCATTAAAAGACCTATGCCCGAAGCATCAAGCTCAATAAGATGAGACATATCAAGAACTACATTTGTTTTTGCTATAGTCGAATATAAAGTCTCTTGAAATTCACCAAGAGTATATGCATTCAAAGCTCCAGCAAGTTCAAAAACCTTATAATTTGTTCCGTCCTTTTCAGTAACTATTAACTGTTCCATCTTTTTGTTCCGCCTTTATTTTTGATTATCATTTAAAAACATATCATCAAGATTAAAATCTTCAGGATTAATTTTATCAGGATCAAAAGTTTCAGGATTAAAATCAGCATTTACCTCAGGCTCAACTGTTGGTTGAGGTTTTGCAAAGCTTTCTTCTGTTGCCGCTGCTTCTTCCATAACTTCAGCAGGCTTTGGTTCAACAACTTCATCACCGGTAGCTTCCAGCTTTGAATCCATAAATTCCTTTGCAATGTCATACTCATCAGGCTCCTGTAATGCAGGATCAAGCTCAGGATTATCCTCCTGCCCTGAAGAAACAACCGGATTTTCTGCGAAATCACTCTGTCCATATTTTAAAACAAGGATAGAAACATCGTCTTCCATTTCCTTCTGCATGAATTTTGTAAGACTTTCAAAAGTAAACTGAGCCATTCGTTGTGCAGGATAAGTTGAATTATCAAGAATACACTGCTGGATTCTTTCTTTACCGAACTGTTCACCACGAAGAGAATGCGATTGAACAAGACCATCCGTACAGGCAAGAATCACATCACCTTTATTAAGTTTTGTTGTCTTTACAGAAACGAACGGACTTAAATCCTTTACGAAACCTAAAATATGTCCGGAACCCTGAATCTCAATTACGTTATTATAAACCTGTGTATAAAGCATGAGTGCCGGAATACCGCAGTTTATGTAATACATTGTATCTGTTTCAAAATCAATCAAAGCGAAAAGTCCTGCAAATATTGTTCCTTTTCTGAAGCTTTCACGAATAAAATTGTTTAATTTTACTACAAGCTCTTTAAAATCATGAATTTCTGCAAGATATGTTCTGATTACAGATTTTAAGATGACCATATTCATTGAAGCGGCAATACCTTTACCGGAAAGATCACCGACTACAAAAAGATGTCTTTTTTCTGTAAGACGAATCATATCAATAAATTCACCACCAATATTGTGGGCAGGTACCATAAGATATCCTGTATCAACCTTTTCTGTCTTAGGATGATCAATATTTTCCTGAATAGAAGTAATAATCTGAGAAGACATCTTGATTTCACGGTTTACAATACTGATGATTTCCTTATTTGCAATGTTTCTCATGTAGTAACCGAATACAAAGAAGTTGGAATAAAGTTTTGTAAATACGTTATAATCATATTCCTTATAGTGGTCACCACTTGTTTTTTTACCAAGAGTAATCAAACCTAAAATGTTACGACCTTCGTTTAAGATAAAAATAGCATCTGCTTTAAGCTTGTCAAAAAATTCCTTAAGCTCATCTTCTATTGCAGAAATCTCATGCTTCGAACCAATTTCATCATAAATTACAACCGATTTATTAATATTTAAAAGTTCATCAAAAACAGGAGTATTTACAGGAAGCGTCAATTGCAGATTGTTCGACGAATACGCAGTCTCAAGAAGTCCCTTATTATTCAATATATAAACGTTAACAGAAGATGCTTCAACGTTTTTACGGAAGATTTCATACATTCTGTTTGTAATTTCATCCATTTCTGTACTGTAATCTATTGATGCAAGATCTCTTTCAAGCGCATGCTCATAATCTGCGGTATACATTTTTGTTGAAGAAGAAAACCATTGCGAAATAAGAAGAGCCGCAACAATTACAACAGCAGCGATTAATCCGAATACAACGACAAACCATAAATTAATTCTTGAGTCTGACGGTTGAAGGAACATAGCAGATGCACCGATTATTGCGGCCGGTAAAACATAAGTAAAAAATGATTTTATGAAGTTTACGAATATGCTTCTTCCTGAAGGAATTGTTGTCTTCTTTATTGCCATTATGATTACAACAAACATAAAGATGTATGATACCAGGAACAGCGATTCAAAAGAAACATCCGCATTACCGGCAAATTTCAGGAAAATATTCAAAAGCCACATTACAACAATGCTTAAGCCTATTATTAATCCCTGATAGCGCTGAACCGGAGTAGACCCTTTTTCTTGAAGAAGAACAAAGAAAATATAACATACAAACGGAACAAAATACTGAAAAACAAAAATATAAAGCTGATAATAATTCCATGGAAAAACAGAAGCAGCTGCTCCGTCAAAAAGACGTGGAGCGGTAACAACTATATCATATCCGCTGCCAAAATGTACGTTTTTATTAAACAGGAAGTAAACAAACACGAATGCAACAGCAGAAAGCAGGAAAATAATCAGGCGCATAAACTTTGTTTTTCGTTTAATTGCAAATGCGACAAGAGACATACTGAAGGATGAAAGGAATACTCCGTCTACAAAAAGTCTGATTCTAAGAAGCTGTGTTACAAGAGTATCAAACCACATGTTCTTAAACAAAAGAGTTAAAAAATGAAATATCGCTTCAACAGAAACAATAAGAAGAGGTATTAAAAATTCATTTCCTTCACTTGAATTTGACTGAACGCCTTTATCTATATAAAAAGTCAGGAAAACAAATGTACAAGCTATAACGAAATTTAATATAAGAAATATCATACTAGTAACCCACCTTTGCAATCATCATAGTAACGTCATCATGAAGCTTTCTGTCACCATTATACTTCATAATCAAATCTACAATATCATCAACAAATTCCTGAGGATCTTTATTAGCACCGGCAATTAATGTCTTTTTATAAATATCTGTATCACCAAGCTCTACACCACTTTCATCCATAACTTCAGAAACACCGTCAGTTGCCATAAGAATTGTATCACCGCGGAAAAGTCGTTTTTCCTGAACCGTAACATCACCTATATCAAGAATTCCGACAAGAGAGGCATTTGAAGTTAAAGGTTTAATTCTGTATCCGTCTGGTGATGGCGACAAAATAATTGGATCTGACATGGAAGCATTGATATAACGGATTCTCATCTTTTCTATGTCGACGATTCCAAGGAACAATACCGTATATTTATCCTGCAGATGCATTCCCTTAATAGCTTTATCTACAGCATGAATTACGCTGATTAAATCTTCTTTATTCTGAATAATTTTTACGGTATTCATTACAAGACCCATGATAAGAGCTGCAGGAAGACCCTTTCCAGAAACGTCACCAAGCATAAGAAGAGTTCTGTTTTTATCAATAGGAAGAATAGAAAAATAATCGCCCGATACGTTTACAAGCGGTCTGAAGTATGTCGCAATCTTCAATTTATTAAGATTAGGGATTTTTTGAGGCAAGAATGACTGTTGTGTTTCGGCAAGCTGCTGCCATTCCTTTGTTGTAGCCGCAATTTCTGACAAAGTAGAGATAGTTCGTGTACGAATGATAAAACGTTTATATTCTTCCATTAACTGGTCATAAATACTAAGATCAAAAAGTCTCGTATAATTACAGAAAACGAAAAGATGCATTTTCTCTATACAAAGGAAAAATCCACGTGCTTTTTTTATTCTGGAAGTAACACCAAGATGTCGGTCAAAGAAGAAGAATCCATCTATCCAGCTTTCAGGAAAGTTCTGTGCAATTTTACTACGAACCGATTCCGAAGTTGTCATCTTATTAGGACTGTTATAAAGGATGTAATTTTTCGAACGGTCGATGAGAAGTACACCACAGTCTCCCTTTAATTCAAGACATTCAGAAATAGCAGTATAAAAATCATCCAGTGTATAACAGAATCGCAGTTTATCAATAAAATTCTTTATTACGAGAGTTTCACCAGATTCAAGAGTCTGAAACCTGATTTTTTTCATAAGATGTGTTTTTAATCTGTTACAAAAGAAAAGAATTGCAACAAAAATTCCGGCACATATTCCTGCAGTATAAATAGACGGAACAGAAGCATCCCTACGTGGTATTAAGAACATGCTCAAGAGAATAAATAAAACAACTGCTGTCAGCAAAATGCCGATATTTACAATTTTCTTCCGGGTTTTATACATAGATACCTCAAATTATACTACTACTATTCTATCATATAATCGGCAAAAAATGGGAAAAAATTGAAGAAACTTAATAAAAATCTTAATACGGCAGATAATACTACCGCTCAAGCTGTGAAAGAGGCATAAGCGACGGTGATGAAGTCGGATTTTCTGCTTCCATAAAGGCTTTTAAAAGATCCTTTTGTTTTGACGAAAGATGATCAGGAATCTGTACCATAATCTTAACATAAAGATCACCTTTTCTTATAGAACCGGAAACAGGAACGCCTTCTCCCTTTATTCTTAAAAGCTTACCGTTTGGCGTACCATCCGGAATTTTTATAGAGATTTTTTTATCATCAAGACCTGTCAATGTAAGCTCACAACCCAAAGCAGCCTGTGACATTGAAACAGGAACCGCACAATATAAATCATTTTCTGAACGCTCAAAATAAGGATGAGAATCAACATGTAAAATTACAACAAGATCTCCGGCAGGACCACCATTTTCACCGGCATCACCCTGACCATGAATTACAAGTCGTTTTCCATTATCAACGCCTGCAGGAATCTTAAGAGAAACCATTTTATTTTTTTCTTTAATGCCGGTTCCACGACAGCTTGAACAAGGCTTATCTATTACAGAGCCTTTTCCACGACAAGTTGGACAAGTCTGTTGAATTGAGAAGAAGCCGTTGCCCTGACGAATCTGTCCTGCTCCACCACACGATGGACAGGTCTTTTTACTTGAACCTGCCTCTCCACCGGAACCTTTACAGACATCACAAACTTCATTATGTTTAAAGTGGATATCGGCACTCGTTCCGTAAACAGCATCCTTGAATTTTATATGAAGATCATATCTTAAACTTGCACCTGCAGCAGGACCTCTTCTGGAACTTCTTGAACCTCCACCAAATCCGCCACCAAAAATACTTTCAAAAATATCAGAAAAAGAACTTCCGGCTCCACCAAAAAGATCGCTGAAATCATGGAAGGCATGAGAATATCCTCCGCCTCCAGCTCCCATTCCATCAAGACCGGCAAAACCGTACTGATCATAAATAGGACGTTTTTGTTCATCAGAAAGAATTTCGTATGCTTCTGTTGCTTCCTTGAATTTTTCTTCTGCTTCCTTATCTCCGGGATTTCTGTCCGGATGATATTTTACAGCAAGCTTTCTGTATGCTTTCTTAATAGTGTCCTGATCTGCACTCTTATCTATTCCAAGTACTTCATAATAGTCACGTTTTGCCATGGTTTAATTCCTGATTAAAACAAGTCGGTAAACTCTCATTACAGTATATAGTAAACTCTAAACAATTCTGCGTTTAGCAGAATTGTTCTTAACGAGTTTGCTATTTCTCATCCTTAACTTCATACTCTACATCATCTGCATTGCCTTTGTCAAAGCCTGATGCACCGCCTGTAGAGCCAGCCCCTGCATCGGAACCTGTATTATCTCCATCTCCTGGATTTGGACCTGCGCCCTGTGCACCAGCCGCACCCTGCTGCTTGTAAAGTTCTTCTGCTATCTTATAAGATGCCTGTTTCAAGGCTTCTGTTTTAGATTTTATTTCTTCTGTGTTATCGCCCTGCATTGCCTGTTTAAGTGCTGCAACTGCATCTTCAACCTTCTGCTTTTCTGCTCCATCAATTTTATCACCAAGATCTTTAATTGATTTTTCTGTAGCATAAATCAAGCTGTCAGCTTCATTGCGTGCATCAACCCCTTCACGTTTAGCCTTATCTGCAGCGGCATTTGCTTCTGCATCTTTTACCATCTTTTCAATTTCTGCATCAGAAAGTCCTGAAGAAGATGTAATCTGAATATGCTGTTCCTTACCGGTACCAAGATCCTTTGCTGATACATGTACAATACCGTTTGCATCAATATCAAAGGTAACTTCAATCTGTGGAACACCACGAGGAGCGGCTGGAATACCAACCAAGTCAAAACGTCCAAGTGTTCTGTTCTGATCTGCCATTTCTCGTTCACCCTGCAATACATGGATAGAAACTGCAGTCTGTCCATCAGCAGCTGTAGAGAATATCTGACTCTTCTTTGTAGGGATTGTTGTATTTCTAGCAATGAGTTTTGTCATTACACCACCCATTGTTTCAATACCGAGTGAAAGTGGAGTTACATCAAGAAGAAGAACATCCTTAACATCACCACCAAGTACACCACCCTGAATAGCGGCTCCTACTGCAACTGCTTCATCAGGATTTACTGCACGGCTTCCTTCCTTACCAAAGATTGATTTAACAACTTCCTGAACCTTTGGCATACGAGATGAACCACCAACAAGAAGAACTTCATCAATCTTATCTGCAGTGATTCCTGCATCAGCAAGTGCTTTACGGCAAGGTTCCTTTGTTCTTTCAAAAAGAGCATCTGTCATCTGTTCGAACTGTGCACGAGTAAGAGATTTCTGTAAGTGCTTTGGACCAGTTGCATCTGCAGTAATAAAAGGAAGATTAATATCTGTTGTAGTCTGATTTGAAAGACTGATTTTTGCATTTTCTGCTGCTTCACGAAGACGCTGCATTGCCATAGGATCCTTTGAAAGATCTATGCCTGTGTCCTTTTTGAATTCGTCAACGAGCCAGTTGATGATTACACGGTCCCAGTCATCACCACCAAGATGTGTATCACCGTTTGTAGATTTAACTTCAAATACACCGTCACCAAGTTCGAGAATAGAAATATCGAATGTACCGCCACCAAGGTCATATACAGCGATTGTCTTTTCTTTATCTGAATCTTTGTTGAAACCGAATGCTAAAGAAGCAGCTGTAGGTTCGTTGATGATTCGTTTTACATCAAGACCTGCAATTTTACCGGCATCCTTTGTTGCCTGACGCTGAGCATCGTTGAAGTAAGCCGGTACAGTAATAACAGCTTCTGTTACTTCCTGACCAAGATAATCTTCTGCGGTCTTCTTCATCTTCTGAAGAATGAAAGCTGAGATTTCCTGTGGTGAATACTGTTTTTTATTTCCGCCTTCTTCTATTTCTACACGACAATCAGAACCATTATCAATAACTGAATATGGAAGCTTTGTTGCTTCTCCCTGAAGCTCAGCATATCTATGACCGATAAGTCGTTTTACTGAATATACTGTATTTTTTGGATTTGTTACCATCTGGTTTTTAGCAGGAGATCCTACGATTCTGTCCCCTTTAGATGTAAAACCTACAATGGATGGAGTTGTTCTTCCACCTTCTGCATTCTGAATTACAACAGGTTCACCGTTTTCCATTACGGCTACACAAGAGTTTGTTGTTCCCAAGTCAATTCCTATAATCTTACCCATTTTTATCACCTCTCAATATTATTTACTATTTTAAGCTTTTGGAACTCTCACCATTACTTTAGCATGTCTTATAACTTTATCCTTGAGCTTGTATCCCTTAAGATAAACCTGAGCTAAAGTTTCCTTTTCGGCATTTTCATCTTCCTGCCGACCGATTGCCTCATGCTCTTCAGGATTAAATTCATCACCTTCTGCTCCATACGCTGTCAATCCATATTTTTCTTCGAGCATTTTTACAAGATTGCAGTTAATCATTTTAATGCCTTCTGCAATTGATTTTACATCTGTCGCAGTTGCAGCAGCATCAACAGTCCTGTCAAAATTATCAAGACTTTCAAGCAAATCTTCAAGCAACGATGCATTGGCATAAGTAACTGCATCATCCTTCTGCTGTATCATTCTCTTACGCCAGTTGTCATTTTCAGCAGCCTTATAAAGCATCTGATTCTTTAAATCAGCAATTTCTTTTTCAAGCGCTTCAATTTTTTCTTCCGGTGTAAGCTCTTTTTCTTCTGATTCAGCCGGCTCAGCTTCAGATGACGCTTCTTCGCCTTCTACAGCCTGATTTTCAGCATTATCTTCTGCCTCTGCTTCCATCTCTTCTGTTTTCTGATTTTCTTCAGCCATCACAAAATCCTTATTTTATTATTATCATCTTTAAAATTACTGATTTTGAAGAGTAATCGTCAACAAAAATTTAAAATTTTTTTCAATTAGAAAAGAAAAATTAATGAGAAAAAAACAGATTTATTCAATAATTTTGATTATTCCTGACGAAAATCTATGACCCGCTTGCAGGCTGTATCATCAAAAATGGAAATACCATAAAAGGAACCGTCAACATCAGGATTACGGGCAATATAATAAAAATCTTTTTCACATTTTCCAAGTGGAGTTAAACAGCCGTCACAATCAGAAACTATACCAGAAATCTTTTCTTCATCCGTATCATATTTTATAAAACAAAGATTTCCGCGAACCTGCGAAGGTAAAATCAGCTGATTACCGTACAAAAAACCATAACCGGAAAAACATTCAAACCGCCACGGAAGATTTTTGTCCATCATAAGAGAACGTACAAATTTAACAGTTCCATTCAAATAAAATCTGTACAATACCGGCGACGATTTTTCATTACCGCTCAAAAAAGCATAAACTTCATTTTCATTTACTTTTATCAACCGTAAAAAATCACCATTCTTTTCCATTGAATAACAATTTTTTATACTGTCGCGGGTAATATAAAACACATTATGAGTTTTGTTATCACGTGTTCCTCCCGCAATACAAATTCCGTTTTCTGTAAAAAAACTATCAGAAATAAAAATATCAATTTTACCGGACCACAATTTTTTCAGTAAAATCTTTTCCTTACCGATGTAATTAATTTTATAAAAATCAAATTCAAAGCCGTTGTCATCAACATAATTATCTTTTTGAGAAAGAACAAAATTCTTATTTAAATATGCAAGACGCCCCTCGAGAGGAACCTGGGTCGTAACTCTGCCGTTTGAATTAACCTGAAGAAGCATCTCATTATTCTGATCCCATGCAAGAAAACATCCTCCGTTTTTAGAAGGAGCAACAGCCTTTCGGGTAAAATGAGATGATGCTTTATTAATTCCGTAATCTTTAACATACAACGGAGAATTATCAAGATTAAAGGTATATACATTTCCACCGACAGCAAACACGCTTACCGGAGGATAATTTTCCTTTTTTGAGGAGCATGAAATAATCAGACAACAGAACAAAAAAAACGCCGCAAGTGGTTTAAAACCTGCGGCATTTCTTATACTCATTTTATTGAGCAATTTAAACATTATCTTTCTCTGATATTTTCGTAAACCTTATTGAAATATGGAGAAAGAACAATTTCTTCTGCAAGAACAATATTCTTCTTTGCATCTGCAAGATACTCATTGATTGCAGCCTTTCTCTTAGAAGAACTGTAGAAATAGCGTACTGCGTAATAATCTTTTACGATTGTATAAAGACCAGAAGTTGTCCAGTCGATACGATCTGAATTAGAATCAATATCCCAACCATAAAGATTATAAACCCACCATACTACCTTTGTACAATACCAGGTATAAGTATCTGCCTTTGTAACAACATTAAAGATATTTACAGTGTTCTTAAAGAATCCGTATTCCATATTTTTATTATCCATTCGGCAATACTGATCCATATAATTCTGAGCATAATCAAGCTTTGATTTTGTTATAGAATATTTTGGATTAAGAACACATGCATTTACCTTACCCCGCCAATCATTCGGGCTTTCATAACCTGCACCCTTTGTAACTGCAGTTTCAAGACAAAGACCATCTTCATTGTATTTGTCATATTTATCTAAATCTAAAACAGCACCATGGTAATAAGAACCAGGTAATGTTTTTGGTGATACCCAGTCAATTACAGTTCCAACCAGATCATCTGTTCCACCGGAAATATAAACAGCGCCATCAACATTGAAAGGCATATCTGTCATTTTCGGATATTTGCTTGAACCAGATTTTCCACTGCTTGCACGTGCGCTTGCAAATCTTGCTGATTCTGATGCCATCGAAGTGCCATACTTTGCATCAAATTCCTGCATTACAGCAACTTCATCATCTGTACCGAGAGCCTGCATTACTTTTTCAAAATCTGCATCTACTTCAGCATTCCATGCATCAACATCTTCCGGCTCTACACCAGCATCGATTACAGAAAGCTTGCTCTCTGAATTGTAAGCAATATTCTTTGTACATCCTGCAAAAAGAATTGCTCCCATAGCAACAAAAAGATAAATTCTTCTCATGAAATCTCCTTTTTAAGACTAATACTAAAAAAGCAAAAGTCTTATATGTTTAATTGTAACAGAAGATTTAAGAATTGCAATTAATTTCTTTTTATCTTTGAAAAATTATTCCCTGAAGATGATGTTGAACGTAACATCTTTTTTTTCTATAATGTCCGCATGACAGATATTGGTAAATTTTTAAGTGATGTAGAAAAAATCAAAAAGCATGAAAGACAGAACAATAACGGAAAATGTGATTATAATAGAATAAAAAATAATCTCCGTAATCTTTTTGAACGCGCAACATCCTGTCCCATAGGATTACCAGGTTCTATTTTTGAATATTGGGAAAATACATATGTTTTAAATAGTACAGATTTATCTTATGAACCAAGTTCTGATAATATCGCAAAGCTTGGTGCATTTCTTGCATTTTTAGACAACAGCGATGAAGACCAGGATTTAATTACAGCTGAAGACTGGCAGAAATTAGGCCGCCTTGTAAACTACGAAGCCGAAGACCTTCCTGTTGATATTCTTCAGGAGCTTATGATGGTGCTTGTTTCTAAGGGAGCATATTAATTTTGGATTTTGATGCCCTTTATAAAAACTGTGTACAGTGCCCAAGGAAATGTGGAGTAGATCGTGTTGAAAACACAGGCTTTTGCCGGGAACCCGCCGACCTCCGCATTGCTTTTGCAGGCCTTCATTTTGGCGAAGAACCTCTGGTAATAGTTTTTGGCGGTAGCGGAACAATCTTTTTTACAGGATGTACCCTGCGCTGTGCCTTTTGCCAGAATTATCAGATCAGTCAGGATGGACTTGGCCGAGTGGTAGATAGAGCTGAGTTTGTTGACATCTGTTTGAAGCTGCAGACCGCCGGAGCAGAAAATATCAATCTTGTAACGGGAAGTCATCATATTCCGCTGATTGCTGAATTTTTGCGGGCCGCGCGTGACGGTGGAGTTACAATTCCTTTTTGCTGGAACTCTTCTGCATACGAGACAGTGGAAATGCTGGAATTGCTCAAGGGCCTTGTTACAATCTGGCTGCCTGATTTGAAAACGCTTGACGGCAACTTGTCGAAAGGTCTTTTTGCCGCACCGGATTATCCGCAGGTTGCCACCACAGCAATCAGCTGGATGATTAAAAATAATCCGCTTGAAATTAAGGCTATCCCAGAACCCCCAAACGCAAAGCCCGCAGAATGGGCAGAACCTGGCCAGCCACGCGATAAAATCCTGTCCGGTGTTATTGTACGCCATCTTTTTATGCCCGGCAAGTTTGAAGAGACTGCCCAGGTGCTTGAATGGCTCAAGGAAAATGCAGACGGCCGGGCAATCATCTCGCTTATGAATCAGTATACGCCTGTGCCTTTTAAAGAAACCCGTGAACAGCTGAAAGCCCGCCGACGTGCTCTTTCTTCTATAGAAAACCGTCTTGTAAATGCACAGGAATTTGAAGATATTCAGGATTTAATAGAAGCCTACGACTTTAACTATCTTTACTATCAGGAACTCTCAGATGACACCAGCTGGCTGCCGGATTTTACAAGGCCACAACCCTTCAGTAACAAACTGGCTACACCAATCTGGCATTGTTAAATCTTTCTTACTGTTTTTTAGTAAAATATCCGGGATTAGAAGAGCCTCCGTCAATATGAGCAAAAACTACACCATGTTTACCATCTGAATATGCTGTTCCTGAACCACCTTTTAATTTATTACACCCAAAAAACATTAAAGCTCCATTTTCTGTTTTTACTGATGTTGTTACAAAGGCAGAAGAAACATATATTTTTGTTAATTTCTCATCAACGTAAAACATAGATGTCATATCTGTAACATTTAATGTATTAAAACTTGAAATATCAAGAGAAGTCAACGCAAGACATTGATAAAACATATGACTCATATTAGTTACATTTATTGTATTAAAACTCGAAAAATTTAAATTATTAACCTTAAAACAATTACCAAACATATAACTCATATCTTCTACATTAACCGTATTAAAATTAGAAATATCGAGTGTTGTGATTTTTCCACAACCATAAAACATATAACTCATATCTTTTACTTTCTCTGTAACCCAAGTCCTAACATTTAAATCTGTTAAATTATTGCATTCATAAAACATATAACTCATATCTTC
>JAILKS010000068.1 GCA_024693715.1 Treponema sp.
CGCCTCACAGGCTCTCTTTATCTTGGAATGGCAGATCATTTTGTAAACAACACAATCATCAATATTCTGCATGTAGTAAGCCCATCAGAAATCGATCAGCTCCAGACAATCAGAATCAGCATTGCACAGACGGTATCCTTCATAATCGTTTTAATTATTTATTGTTGTGTAATGAAGAATCACAAAAAGCTGGAAAAATGAAAACTATATTTTTTGATGTGGGATATACTCTTGTAAACGAAGACGCAGTTTGGGAGCGGCGCTGCAAAGAGCAGGCTGAAACAGAAGAAGCGAAAAGGCTTGGAGTGTCTGCCGAAGATATTTATCACGAAATTGAAAAGGCAACGATTGAAGGACTTCCTCAATTCCGCACGGTTATTGAGCGTTTTAATTTTTCTACGATGGTGCCGTATCATCATGAACTTGAAACTATGTATGAAGAAGCCCCGCAGGTTCTGAAGGCCCTTTCTCAAAAATACAAGCTCGGCGTAATTGCAAATCAGTTGGATGGCTTAAGGGAACGGCTTGAAAGTTTTGGAATCCTCAAATATTTTAAATATGTAATTTCATCGTGGGATGTCAAAGTGATGAAGCCTGATATCCGCATTTTTGAATATGCACTAAAAGCTTCCGGCTGCCAGCCGCAGGATGCAGTTATGATTGGCGACAGAATTGATAACGACACAGCCCCTGCACAGTCGCTTGGCATGAAAGCCGTATGGATAAAGCAGGGTTTTGGAAAACTTCAGACGGCTCTTGCAGCGAAAAATCCACCGGATTATGAAGTTGAAAATCTGACTGAACTTTTGAAGATCTTTTAAGGGTTGCCTATCATAAAATATTTTTCAATTCTCGTCTTGAGTTAATTTTCAGTTTTTCGAAAATTGTGGCTAGATGACGTTTTACTGTAGCAACAGAAATATAAAGTTCATCGGCAATCTGAGTGTTTGTATAGCCGCGGGCAGCAAGAATGGCAACTTCTTTTTCACGTCGGGAAAGAAGTTCACTGACTGGGGAAGGAGAAGCAGCGTTTGTTGAAACTTCGTTAGCCTCTTTTGTTCCGTGTTTTTCAAAAGGTATACAAACAAATTTTACAAGCACGCCTAAAAGCAAAGGACGGAAGCTCACAAATATTTTTACAAGAAAATCCGGGTCTGCCTGTTCAACTAAATATGTAAGCAAAAGCAGTTTGATTACTGTTATGAAGCCACCCCAAATCAACGCGATTTGCGAAAGAATTTTTACAGGAGAAAGTTTCTTATTTTTGTTTCTGGCTACAAGAATTGTTGCCACTACAGCGACAACAATTCCCGCAAGCAGAAGAATAATATCTGCAATCATTTTATTCTTCACAAAGCTTATGGATTCGGCTTTCTACAACAAGCAGCAGAGCACATATAATTATAGCATAATAAGCCACAATACATGCAACCATCATACTCAAACCAAATGCTGCACGATCTTCAAGATTGAATAAGATTCCTATAAAACCAATGAGCGTTCCCTGGATACCAATAAACAGCAGAATTAGACGCAGTGTAGATACCGCATTTTCATAAAGATTTTTTTCGGTAACTGTAATTTTTTTATTCTTAAAAACAGCAGCCAGAGCCTTTCCAAAAACAGTGAAGTTTGCAGAAACTAACATCAGCGGCACACCGGCAAAAATCAAATACAGTGCAGAAGGCAAATCTATGAATGACAACAGAGAAGGTTTCCAGTTCTCCTGAAGATTTGTTACATGATAAAAAAGAATTCCCCAGGCAACTGCAATAATCAGAAGAAGCACGCAAACAGTTTTCACTACACTCTTAACAATTGTTTTTCCTGGAGTTTTCTGAGCCTGTACAACTTCACCTTCTTCGGCCATAAAACTGATTATCTGTTTTTTAAGACTGCCTTTAAGTGTAATAAGAACTGTATCAAGAAAAAGCATGTAGTATACCGAGCCAATAACAGTCGCAAGATTAGGACCAAGTGTCATGCGGTAATCAAAGTTCATGTAAAACATAGAGGCGGCAACAAGCATAAAAAACAGACAGATGTACAAGAGCGCCCTTATTGCAAAGTCCAGAGATTTTTCCGACTGACGGAGCTGGTCAAGGCTAAGCTTTTTCAACTTTGAACGCGAACTGAAAATAACGCAGAACGACTTTCCATATCCTGACAAAAACAAAACAAGCGCAAGAATGATAATAATTCCCGGAAGCTCAAAACCGTTCACAAGCCCCTGAATTGTACCTCCGCTTAAAAGCATACAAAAAATATCAACAACTGTTACAACAACAAACGAAAGTAAAAATTGGATAATCATAAAGCACCTCCTGAGAAAGGTTTTTGGCAGCCGGCCCGTCATTAACCTATGGTTTAAGTATCAGCCCAATAAATTTAAAAAACAAGGGTGTAAAAGATGTATTTTTAGGTTCATTTTTGTTATTTTAGGCTTAAAGTTGAAATAAGAGATCTGTGAGTTTGACTTTTAAAAGGATAATAAGAATGTGAGTAACATCGAGAACTACAAAAAATATTATCTTTACGAACCAGATTACTCCATATATAATTAACGAATGCAAAACAATATTTCGAAAAAAATTATTTGTCAGTTACTCAATATCACTCTGATTCTACTGCCACTTGCCGCTCAGGCAAATAAGTATTCAGCTGACGAGGCAATCCGGTTTAATAAAAGCTTTGAAACAAAAAGGAATCCAGCTGTTAATAATGGCATATCCTGGAAGAAGCGTGAAATTAAATACGATATGAACGATAAAACGCTCTCCAAAGAAAAACTGATGTCCACAATCTGGCGTCTGGAATCGAATACGAACTGGATGCTTCTTTTTTATTCAGATGATTCTTTTGTAATTGGCTGGGGAGATATAGTTGCTTTTGGAAAATATGAAGTAAAAGACAATAAACTGATTTTATCATCTTTTGATTATAATCATAATGTTGATTTTTTAAATTCGATTTTTAAAGGTCAAAATGTTACGGGAACACTTTCCTTCAAAACTGATCATTTTTATTTTGCAAATGAATTAAATCTTAATGGGACAAATTTCTGTCCTGATGGATGCGTAAAATCAAATGGTGACACAGCTGTAATTGACGGAATCCCGGTTATTATTGATAGGTCTGAAAAAGTTATGAATGCCAATGTGCGTTTCAGAACGGGCCCTTCCACAAAATCAAAAACTCAAAATGTCGGTTTGTATGATGAAATGTATTATGAAAAAACTGATATAATAAAAAAGGGCGAACAAATTACAACTTATGCTCGAACAGAAAAAGCAGAAACAATAGATGGTGTAAAAGCATACTGGTACTACATCTCAATTCCAGACGTTGAAAGGCTTCAGTTCGGCTGGGTTTTCGGCGGTTATTTTAATAAATCATATTAAAAAATTATAAAATGGAGAATTTTATGCTTATTCAATTACCAGAGGAAAAGAAAGCTTTAATCATCCCGTTGTTCAAAAACAGGCAGCCGAACACTTCTGCGCTCTGGTGTTATTTTGATGAAATATTGCCGGGTAAGACTTTTGTTGATGACATCAATGCGCCGACAAAAGCAATCTGTCAGCTTGATATGAGTTGGGTTTATATTAGTGATGCTGCAGATTTTGAATGGATTGAAGAGACCTTACGTGAGAAAATAATGTGGTAAAGCTAAAAAATGAAAAAACTTCAGTTAAAAAATGATGATTATCTTGGTTATGTGAAAAATCTTCGGCACGCTTGTCGTGGTATTGTTGTAAATGATGGCAAAGTTCTTTTGGGCTATGAAGTAAAGTACAACAAGTATATTATTCCAGGCGGCGGACTTGAAGAAGGTGAAACTTATGAGCAATGCTGTGAACGGGAACTGCTTGAAGAAACTGGAATGCAGGTTCGTCCAAAAGAAGAATATTTAGAAATCGAAGAATTGTTTGAGGACTGGCGCCATATCAATCATTATTTTGTCTGCGAGCTGATAAAAGACACCGGAAACATAAACCTTACCGAAGGTGAAAAAGAAGCCGGCTGTACCTTTAAATGGATTCCGATGGAAGATGCTCTGGATATTTTTGGCCGCTACGAAGATTTCCATAAAACAAATATTGCAGATTATGGTTTGTATCGGCGAGAGTATTATGCATTGAGTGAATTTTCTAAGCGATGAAGGGGAAATGAGGTAACAGTATGAAAATAATAACAGTTTGCGGAAGCTTAAAAAAGGTATATAGTTTGTCACTGTGTCAAAGCAGGTGATTGTTTAGGAATAATTAATGCAAATGGAATGTCAGCTTTTAATTGAAAAACTTTTTGAAGATCTTGGCCTCGCAAAAATCAGTTTTCCCATCACTTCTGTTTCTGGCGGCTTTATGCACAGGATGTATAAGGTTTGCACGGCGAATCACACTTATGCTGTGAAGCATTTGAATCCGGAAATTATGAAGCGGTCGGATGCAATGGATAATTACAAAAAGGCTGAACGGCTTGAAACGATTCTGGAGGGGGAGGGGATTCCGATTGTTGCCGCTCTCATCATTGATGGGAAAAAGATGCAGGAGATTCAGGGAAATTATTTTTATATTTTTGACTGGCACGAAGGTAATATAACAGACTGGAATAATATTACGGCTGAGCAATGCCGGAAAGCGGGAAATATTCAGGGTAGGATTCATGCGATTGAAACGAAACAGTCTGAGCAATCAGAGCCAGAACTTTGTACAATTGATTGGAATGAATATCTTGCAAAATCTGTTGAATGCAAAGAAGTCGAATCTCTCCTGAAAGAAAATCTCCCCCTACTCGAATACGCCCAGACAGAATTAAACAAAGCCCGCCAATCCCTCCCGAACATCACAACAATCATTGACGAAGACATGGACCCGAAAAACGTTATGTGGAAAAACGGCGAACCTGTTGTGATTGACCTTGAATGTCTTGATTACGGAAATCCTGTTTCAAGTGCGATTCAACTTTCGCTTCAATGGTCGGGAATTACGCTTTGTGATTTTGATGCGGAAAAACAGAAGGCATTTTTCCAGGGATACTCCCAGGCCTACGACAACGGTTTTAGAAATTACAAAAGTGTCTTTGGACTCACCTATACCTGGATTGAATGGTTGGAGTATAATATCCAAAGGGCGCTGGGTTCCTGCCAGGACAAATCTGAACAGGAGTTGGGACTCACCGAAGTAAAAAACACAATCAACAGAATTAAATACATCCACCATATGGAAGACAAAATAAAAAGTAATCTGGAATTTTAGGAAAACGAGATAGGATAAAAATGAGTACAATCAATAATCAAAAAAATGTAAAAGAACAGTATGCCAGTGCAGGAAACTTAAACACGCGCATTTCAATTCATCAAAAATATTCCACAAATAAAATGGGATTCGGCAACTGGATTTTTTCGAATTATAAAATCACAAAAGGAATGAAGGTGCTGGAGCTAGGCTGCGGTACAGGCGATATGTGGAAGGGCCATGAGGATTTGATGAAGGCCTGTTCTAAACTTGTGCTTTCTGATTTTTCTGAAGGAATGCTTGAAAACGCAAAGGCCAACCTCGGGGATAATTCCAATGTTGAATATCGTATGATTGATATTCAGGATATTCCTTTTGACGACGAAACCTTTGATGTTGTGATTGCAAATATGATGCTTTATCATGTACCTGATATGGAGCGTGGTCTTTCAGAAGTTCAGAGAGTTTTGAAAAATGGTGGTGCTTTTTACTGCGCAACCTTTGGCGAACACGGAATCATGGAATTTCTTTCTCAAGTTCTGAATGCTTATGGTGTTGAAGATAATGTGAATAAAAACTTCACACTTCAAAACGGGAAAGAAATTCTTGAACCATTCTTTTCTGATGTTCAAAGATTGAACTACGAAGATTCTCTTGCAGTAACAGAAATTGATGATCTGATTGAATATATTTATTCACTTTCAAGTATGACGACATTGAGTGCTGTACCGAAGGAAGAAATCCGCGAAGTTCTTGCAAAACACATGGAAAACGGTGTCCTGCGAGTTCCAAAAGAATACGGCATGTTCTGCTGCAGAAAAGGATTATAATTCCCTCTCCATATACCCGCAGGTGAATGGGAAGAAATCATATTTTTCAGTATGAGTGTGAACAAAGCCGTGAGCTTCATACCAGCGGCGCAGAACCTTGTTTTCTTCCACAATGCCGATTTTCAATTTTGTGCAGTTATTTCTTTTAGCTCGGGCGACAGCATCTTCCATCAAAGCCTCACCAATTTTCTTATGTCTAGCCTCAGGCAGTACACAAAGATTGTTTAACTCACACTCATTTTTTTCCAAAAACTGAAGCGAATAATACCCAAGGATTTTTCCGTCATCATCATAATAAGCCACCATCAGCCTGTACTCATATTCAAGCTGATAGCCCAGCCATTCTTCTGTTATTGCAAAAGCTGTAAAACGAGGCGCATTTTCAATTGTAAACCCAAACTCATCTGCAACGGTCTGGAAGCTTTTTCTAATAACGTTTACACATTCTGCAATTTCGCTTTTATCAATTTCCTTTATCATATTAATCCTTCCTTTTCGCAATTTATTCAGCCAAAAAAAAGACCACTTACCGAAAAGATAAGTGGTCAGTTTATATCAGCTTATAATCTGTAATCTTATTCTTTTCTGTAATCCAAATGCATACCAACACCTGTAGTTGTGGTAACTGTTGTTGAGGTGCTTGTGTATGTAGTTTCGATTACAAAAAATTTCATCATGCCTAGAAAATATAGGAAAAAGATTTTTGTGTCAATTAGAAAAAAGAAACATTGCCTTCTCGGGCTAAATATGGTATAATATAAAGACTAGGAGATTCTATATGATTACAAATGTAAAAGAATGCATAAAACCAATATCATATATCAAAACAAATGCTGCTGATATGATGAACTTTGTAAATGAAAAAAAGGCTCCGATGATTATTACTCAGAATGGAGAAAGCCGAGCTGTTCTTATTGATGTTCAATCATATCAGGAAATGAAAGACGCATTTAATCTCTTGAAAATAATTCAGCTTTCACAAAATGACATAAAGGCTGGTCGCGCTGAACCAGCAGAAAAAGTATTCGAAGATTTGCGAAAGGAATTTCTATCTAAATGACTATAAATCAGGTTATTGTTTCTAAATATGCAAAGGAAGATTTGCGGGAAATCATTTCTTATTATCAGTCTCTAAGTCCTGCCTATGTAGAAAAAACGATTTCTGAATTTGAAAAAAATGTTTTGTCCTTAAAAGATTTCCCAAAGAGCGGACGAATTGTTCCAGAATTAGCAAAACAGGGAATAGAAAACTTTCGTGAATTGATACAAGGTTATTACAGAATAATTTACGAAATAAGTAATGATACAGTAAATGTTCATGCCATAATTGATGGTCGCCGTGATTTTGAAGATATCATCATTTCCAAAATTACAAGACTTTACGGAGAGAATCAATAAATAGTTATTTTTGTACATATGCCCAAAAGGATGATATCCCCGATACCGACCTTTGGCAAAAAAAGACGGGCACCAGAATCTTTATATTTCAACAGACCAGCAGGGGCTTTATGAAAACTTTGGTTTCACTTGTATTTTATAGGTGAATTGTTTTTTCCAGCAAATAAACATTCCCTGGTGTAGAAGATTAAGATTTGTTTGATACTAGATTAGTATAACAATTCTCTATTTTTAAAATATAAAAAGGGGGCCTTCTAAAGGCACCCCCCTTTAAGTTAGAAACATGTATTTTAGCCAATTATTTCAAGATGTGAAATGTTTGGATCATTCTTTAAAACATCCAGCTCTTCCGGTTTAACAGAAAGATTTCTAACTTTGTAGCCTGACGGTGTTTGTTTTTCCACGAACTTAACCTTAATTTTGTTTGATTTAAATAATAAGAATGCCATAATCTGCCTCCGTTTATTGTTTGAATAAGTTTTGAAGAATCATCTTTATTGATTCAACAATGATAATTTACTTTAAATGCAAAAAAAATAGTATAAATTTAATATATGCTTATATAACAAATCTCTATAAGTTTCTTGTGTCATTCTATATACAATCAAATTTAGTAGAGATTTGTTATACTTTCTTCGGGGGAAATTTAAGCATATAAAAACTTCAAAATAGAAAAAATATGCTATAATTATTAAAAATTTAAGATTATTCAGTTTACCTGTATAAGCAATGAGGGTTTTTATGAAAACAATAATCACAATCCAACACACACAATCGGTTCATCATAGTTTCGCACGGGAGATATGTCATATATCAGTTAAGACCAGAGGAGTCTCTAAACATTTTCAGCAACCTTTTCTATAGCCGCTGCAAAGGTTTTAAAATCATCCAAGTGACTTGTTATTATTGAAAAGATAATCTTACAATCAATGTCTTCGTATTGATGTACAGCAATATTTCTAAAACCAACCGCATGACTAAGATCATCGGCATTGTCTTTGGTAATCAAATTGTTCTGAGCAAGATATTTAAAAGTTTCTGCCATTGTAGAAGGTGTTGGAGTTTTATAATCAAGCAGAATGTGGTTGCCAATATCTACACAAATCTGAACCGCTCGCTGAAGATTCAATATAATGATTTCCTGCTTATCAAGATTTTCTTCAAGTTCGTCAAGAGTCGAAATATTCTGATCTTTGATTCTGTGGACACAACGGATTAATGCTTCCAGTTTTGTTTCAAGAACTTCTTTATCCATTTACATATCTCCTGATTTTTTCCTTACGGCTATATTCTATAACAGGTAGAAAATCTTCTTTAAAACCAAGCGCCTTTGAAAGATACGAAACAAATACGGTTTTTGAGATTTTGATTTTATTTCCAGTCGTCATTATCTGATACAAGAAAAGCCCATCTGCACAAGACAAATCCGCAAGATCAATTTCACGGTGAGTCAATAACGCAAGTTCCGTTTGAATGGTCGAAAGTCTTTCATAATCAAGAGTCTGATTCGAATGAATTGCAATATCAATATCGCTGTGTTCGTTATAAGTCCCTTTAGCAAATGAGCCAAATAAAAGAACCGTGTCTATGTCGTCCTGTCGAGAAAAATAATCTGTAATCAGCGTTTGCAATTCTTCTGAATTCATGCAATTATTATAACACAGAATCAGAATGGGGGGTAGAGGAAATGATAAGAAGGAGGAAAAGGCTTTCCCCTCCTTCTTTATTCTACTTCACAAAATAAGTCTTCATAGCGTCCTTGCCTTTATAGCCGACATCCACGAAGAAATTACATGAAGAAAGGAAAAAAGCAAATCATGATATATTTAATCACAGGTCCATCACATGCAGGAAAAACTCTTTTGGCGCAGAAGCTGCTGGAGCGATTTAAGGTTCCTTATCTTTGTATTGATCATTTGAAGATGGGTTTGATTCGCACAGGGAAAACTGAGTTGACGGTTGAGGATGATGAAAAACTTACGGGATATCTTTGGCCGATTGTGCGGGAAATGATTAAGACGGCGATTGAAAACAAACAGAATCTTATTATAGAAGGCTGCTATGTTCCGTTCGACTGGCAAAAGGATTTTGACGAGGATTATCTTAAAGAAATAAAATTTGCCTGCCTTGCAATGACGGATGAATATATCCAGAAACATTTTAAAGACATCATCAAGCACGAATCAGAAATTGAAAAAAGACTTTTTGACAGCGATTTAACAATAAAAAAAATCCAGGCTGATAATCATTTCTTTATAAACGGCTTTACACAAACCGGCCAGAATGTTTTTCTTATCAGCTCGGATTATAAAAAAGAATTCAAAAATATTCTTAAAACTTTTAATTACTCTTATTCTCCATGAATGTAAGATTCTATTTGAGAGGTTTCGGCATCTATTACAATTTCGAAAACTCCGCCTAACCAACCTTCTGGTAAACTGCCGTGAATATACCATTTATTTTTATAACGGCTGATTTTGTATGGCATCTGTTTTTTTATGTTTGCTTCACCATAAATAGAAAACAAGGCTGTTTCTGCAACTGCAATTACATCTTCAACTTTTACAAGCTTCTTTTTTTCAGGCTGTGTACGTGTGTATTTTAATCTTGTGTCTTTTTCAATTATTTCTTTTAAGTCGGATTCAAATAACTGCTTTACCTTTGCATCCCTTCCTTTTGGATTACAGATTCCTTTACGGGTTTTTACATCATATTTAAATATTCTGGATTTATCCGAAGTGCATTTTACTTCATAAGTATTGATATTAAATTCAAAAACATGAATCCCACCAGCTTTGATTGTTATGATTTCATCATTTTTAAATGCAAAATCTGTTACTAACATCTGAATAAACTGTACATCCCCTTCCAAAGAAGGATCTAATTCCATTGCAAACAAAGGAACTTCATAAGTATATTTTATATCCCCTATGGATTTAATTTTGATTGTGCCAATATAATAATCCTCTTTATCATAAAATCTTACTTTATACGAAGAGTCATAAATAAAATCCCCTTTTTTCAATGGCCCCACTTCTCTTTCAACTTCAATATCAGCATAAATACAACTAATAGAAACAAACAAAAATGCAATTAAAAATAATAATTTCTTTTTCATTTTCTCTCCTCCCTAGCGGTACTGCGTTAGGCGTTTGATCATGGCTTTTTCTTCGGAAGTAAGGTCTTTTTCGGAAATTGATGACGTTGTAGGTTTATACCATGAAAAATTGCTGAATAATTTGGTCCATTTTTCGCTTTTGAACTCATAGTCGTGCATTGCATAAATGGAATTGATTAAAAACTGGGCAAAAATTGATGCTTCTTTTGATTTTGGCTGAAATTCTGTAAAACCTGTGTCGTATAATTCTTTTACCCATTCATAAAATTCTTTTTTATCTGAAAGGTCTTCATAAACTTTTTTTACGCTCGACTCGTCGCTGTATCCTTCATCCAGCCACCATTTTATTTTTTTCTCATAACCCGGAATTTTATATAAATCATCCTTTACAAGAAAATAGGCAAATTCCTGTTTCCAGTTACTTGGTGAATGTATCAGCGAATTTAACTCTTCTGCTTCCCACTCTTTTGTTGGCTTTATATCTTTTAAAACCCATGTGATTACAGTTTCTTTTGCTTTTTTATCATATTTTATTGATGTAGGTTTATACGAAAAAGAAGAATAATGATAAGTCATCTTATCAATATTCCATATGTAAGCTTTTTGGTCGCTATACTCAACAGTATAATTTTTCCACTGATATTCATAAGTTGAATGAAAAATGATTGTGGCCTTTTGTATATTATTTGCCCAGGAACTTCCTGTAGTTAAAATGTATGTCCATGTTTTCCATGAATAACCAATGCTGTCGGAGCCATAAGCATAACCTGATTTATATTCATCTACAACTTCCAGAATCTGGCCCGGTTCAAAAACAAGCTCTGTTGTAAACCAGAAATCAAATCCCCTGTCTGAATTTGCCGAAGAGACTAATTTTCGTTTTAGAGATTTTCCGTTACAGGTGCTTTTGAAGTTATAATATTTTTCAATTTGTTCTCTTGTTGCCGCATCATCTTTTAATGGTTCGTCTGGATCTCCCCTAACTCCCACTTCCTCATACCATTTTACAGGAAAACCTATTGTTACAGTCTGCTTTTGCGAAGAACAATTCTTAAAATGAAATGTGACTTTTACCTTGCTTTCCCAGATTTCTACAACTTCATCAGTCATTTCAATCGAGTCACAGTTCTGAATTCTAAAGCCCCCCAAATAAGGCTCAATTACCCCGTGCGCATCATCCGCAAAGCAGTTCACACCAATTAAACATAACATTATTAAAACAATTAATTTTTTCATTTTTTAAACCAGCCTAACATTATGCTACAACAGAAAAATTAATTAATCAAAGATTTTTGCGTAAAATTTGAATAAAACTTTTCTTAGAGTTTTTGGGTGGAGTAGATTATAATTTTACATTTATTTAGAACATCCAGCCTAATTCTTCGTAAGTTTCATAATCGAATAGTAGAATATTATGCAAAACTGAAATATCCATGTTTCCGATTTTTTTCTCCATATCGTACACTTTTGATTTTTCAGAATATGCATTTACAGAAACACAAAGATATTTTTTCCCGCCATCTTCATAAATCCCAAAAGTTGAAAGGCTGAAGGCAACGGCATCTTTTTTCCATTTTTTGCAGCTTTCGAATGTTAATTTTTTAGAAAGATAATTTGCAAAATCATTGATTTTTTTCAATTCTTCTTTTGATAATTCTGCCTCTGCCGGATCATTATTAATATTTATTTTTGCATTTTTATTAATCGTAGTATTTATATCCAGAGGAAATTGAAATTTTTGATTTTTAAAATATGATTCTACCGAATTAGTCCAGAGAAGCTCACCGCCTAAATATATTTCATTTACAGATTTTCGCATCAGGAATTGAATGTAATAATCCATTGCCAGTCCTGTATCACCCAGAGATTCTTTTATTTCCACAAAAACTTTATTATCATCATATTCAACCTGATAATTTTTTATAGACAAAGCAGAAGATACCTTAAATCCAGAAACAGTAACCTTTAATAATTCATCATCAGCTTCTTCAATTTTTACATCAAGATTTATAAATGATTCCTTTTTTACAGAAGCACAATTGATGAATAAAAAACATGAAATTAAAAAGAAAAGAGTGAATTTTTTCATACTATCTCCTAATAGAAGCCAATAAGCTATGTTATACGATTATTTTATTTCTATAATATTATTATATAACCAAATTTCATTCTATCCTAGATTTTTAATTATGATGTTTATTTTTTTATGTAATTCTGGAAGCTATTGGCTATTCTTTAAAAAAGGGATATGAACAAACAGAAATTTACATTTTAAGTTTTTTTCTTTTATGTAATTCAAGCAATTCCAATAAACAAGATTGCAATATGACGTTCCGGGATTCTGACTCTCCATATAAATAATTTTATTAAGTTCAAGCTGCTTTTTAAATGAATTAATATCAAAATTTGTAGAAATTATTTTATCCTGTTTTTTTGCAACCAGCTCCAAACAGATTTTATTTTTGATTTGCGGTTTTTGACCAAAACATATAATTAGTGATGACTTTTCCATTTCGCCGCAAGCAATTTCTGAATCTTTAATTATATCACTCGGTAAAAAAACAACTGGAAAATCCATCCCTTTTACAAGAATTTCAGCGGATGTATTTTTAAATGCTAGGATTTTTATTTTTTCTGATTTTAATTTCATGCTAAATAATTATTCTTCTTGAATACAAGCCTGCTAAATTACCAACAAGTTCCTCGTAGGGAGGGGGATTTTTTACATCCTTTTGAACTTATTTATCATATAAAATATAACGTACACTATAAAAAAAGCAAGCAATCTAAACAATTTTTTGATTATTCTTAAAAAAAATTTTAAAAATTTATTGACTAATTAAAAATTGAAGTATTTAATCCAAAGATACAAGGATCCTTTATTATATCTGAGTTTTTAAGGAGATTTTTATGAACACACAAGAACTACACAAATTGATTGAAACAAAACAGCCGAATATCTGCCAGGTGGTGGCATATAAAGCCGGCAAAAAGGTTTACTCTGACTGCTGGAACAACTACAAGGTTGATGACTGCGCACATGTAATGTCTGTGACCAAAAGTGTTTTTGCGCTGCTGGTCGGCATTGCGATTGATAAGGGACAGATTAAAAGTATTGATGATAAAGTGCTTGATTATTTTCCGGAATACAAAGTAAAGCGCGGCGAAAAGACAATTTATGATGTTACGATTAAGCATCTGCTTACGATGAGGGCACCTTATAAGGGCAAGGGTGATCCGTGGAGCAAGGTATGCGCGAGCGAAAACTGGACTTATACCTCGCTTGATTTTTTAGGCGGGCGACAGGGGCTCACAGATGAGTTCAGGTATTCGTCGGTGTGCATTCATGTTTTGACAGGCATTCTTTATAAAGCTACCGATATGATTACTGTGGACTATGCGAATAAATATTTGTTCGGGCCACTCGGCATTCCGGCTCACAAGGTTTACATTGCAAAGTCTGCGGAAGAGCACAAGCAGTTTACAATTCAAAAGACTCCGAAAGAAGCTGTGTGGTTTAGCGACCGGCAGGATCTTGGAACTCCGGGTTACGGCTTATGTTTGTCTGCCGAGGATATGGCAAAAATTGGCGTGATGTGTCTGAATAAGGGTGAGTTTGGCGGGCAGCAGATTGTGTCTGCAAAGTGGATTCTCGATATGACCCAGCCCCGCACTGTTGAAGGTAAACATTTCCGCGGAATGGATTACGGATACATGTGGTGGATTATCAGCAGAAAGAAAGGAATTTATGCCGCCATTGGAAACAGCGGAAACGTGATTTACATTAACCCGGAAAAGAAGATTGTTGTGGCAGTGGCCTCATATTTTAAGCCGACAATTTTTGACCGTGTAGATTTTATTCAACGGGAGATTGAGCCTAGGTTGTAAGGGAAGCTGATTTGAGATTTCTTCATCCAAAACATTTTTTTTCATCAAACTTGTTGAAATATTCTTTCTATGTTTATTAACGATTTTTTAATACAAGTTGAACTTTCAAAAAAAATTAAATTCCCATTCAAGCTGGAAAAGCCAGCACTATACCACTAAGCCATAATAAATTTAAAACAATTCCAAGAATACTGATAGATACACTTCTTGAAGTTTTTCCGCATTCCTTTTTTTGCATGATAGAAAATACAAGACCTGCAATTCCCGTTCCCAATCCAATAATCCATCCTGTAATCAAAAAGAACATAAAAGGTTCTATAAAAATATTTGTCTGATATCTATTTAAAAAATATTTATCACTTATTAAAGTTATTAGTAAAAATATAACTAATGAAACAGGAGATAAAATCGAAATTAAACTGAATACTAAACTTTTCTTATTTCTCATTAAAAACTCCATAATTTAAATATCATTTTTAGGTGCCCCAGTGCGGGCGTCCGTGTAACTATGTAGCTAAACCGCAACGCGGCTTAACCCGACATCCGATTTAAAGTGCATGTTATACGAGTACTGCTTGCTTCTTTGCTAAAACAAGATGTTCTTTTTCAGAATTCTTTGCAAGAAGATAGACACAATACTGATTCATGCTTACACCTTCTTTTTTTGAATCTTCTGCAAGTGTTTTATGCAAGGTTTTTGGAAGGCGAAGCTTGAATTGACCTGAATATGAATCTACACTTTCTGGTTCTGCAATTTCAATATTATCTTCTATCGCTGCTGTAAGCCATGCCTTCTTTGCATCTTCTGCATTGGCAACAACATCTGCTATATTTCCACCACATGTGATACAACCTGGAAGTTCAGGATATGAAGCAACGAATCCTGATTCTTCTGTGTCAGGAACAATTTCTAACTTATACGGTAATTTCATATATTCTTCTAATGTTTTCATATCAGTCCTCCTTGTTCTTTTCTTCGGATTCCACAATTTCTTTTACCATTCTCACATAAACTACTTTTATGGGTTCATGATTAGGAATGGTAATAGGATTGCAGCCAGGTTTTCTGAAAATATAATGACTGCTTCCACCCTTAGGCTGGGATACTGTATATCCATAACTTTGCAGGACCTTTTTAAGCTCTGCAAAACGCATATCTCTATCGAGAGATTTTATTCTGTCTAAAAGCTTGTCCCACTGTGCCATAATTATATTATAGGTGGTGTCGCATATGGTGTCAAGTTATTTTTTTCATACTTTGCAGATGCGGTTTTTAGGATTCTAAATTTGTTTAATTATTGTCAATCTTTATATATTTAATATGCTCTGTTACATTTGACTTTTGGGATATTTCACTAGTAAAAAAATTAAGTCCAGTTATTTTATAGGAAAGACTTGTTGTTATTTTTATATCCCCAGAATAGTATGATTTTTCATTTATATCATAGTAATATATTCCTTCGGAGATTATTAACAGTTTTAATTGATCTTTAAAATCATCAGGTATATTGTCGGAGTTTAATTCCAGTCTAGATTCAATTTTTAAATATTTTTTATTTTCTATTTGATAAATGCCAGCTCCCTTGATACACAACTTTCCTTTAATCTGAAGAAAAGATCCGTTAAAATTGAGTGGCATAATGACCTCTTCTTCAACAATTTTATCTGCTTCAATTTTCATACTAGAAGACGGCATCATTATTTTAGTCCTGAATTCAATAATTTGATTATTCATAACTTTTCCATCTTCTGATAGATATTGATATAAAATTGTTCTAGGTCCAAAATTTGTACTTATCGGATCTGCATCCTTCGAAATATCAAAATATACCTGCGAATCATTCATTATATCTTTATATTCAATTTCAGCATAACCATTTCCAAGTATATTTAATATGAGTTTGCTTGTACTTTTGTTTTTTTGATTTGTAGTACCAGGTGATAAACTTGTTTCAGAAAATGAATCATTAGACTCTGAATAGTTATAGGATAACATTTCTTTTTTAGAAAAATCAAATAACAGTGTTACTGGTTCATATTCCTTATTTATGGTTTTATCTGAAAACATATCAAGAACATCTGGTGTTTCAATAATTTCTTGAGAATATAAATTTAATGGTATAATTAACAGCAAAACAATTTTAATAAATGATTTCATTTTTTTTCTCCTGCACTCCAGTGCGCCTGTCAGCATAACAACTGCTTAAACCGCAAACCGGCTTGACCGCGTGTCGGCTACGAACCTTTGTTATGTGATTTTTTACTTACTAAACGCCAATTCTAAATGTTTCTTTTCTTTTACACAGTCAAGCAAATAATAATTGATGATATTCTGGTATGGCATGCCTGTTTCTTCTGCCATATTCTTAAAATACTCAATTACC
>JAILKS010000072.1 GCA_024693715.1 Treponema sp.
AATATGAGATCCGTCAACATCGGCATCTGCCATAATAATAAGGTATGTGAATTCTGTGGAAAACTCATATATCTCTTTATTATATATAATTTTAAATAGTGTATATATGCTTTTGTTTAACTAACATTTAATACACATATACACATTTTACTCAATAATTCATAAATTATCCACTTTTTTTTATAATTTATGCACATTTAATTAACTTTTATTTCTTATATTCCTTAATTTCTTTTATAAATAACTGGATTTTCGCCTGAAGTGAGGAATCTGTTTTAATTTCTTCTGCAATTTTATTATATGCATGCATGACAGTTGAGTGATCTTTACCGCCAATTTCAATTCCAAGCTCTGTATATGAAATTTCTGTTAATTCACGGCTGATATAAATAGCAATTTGTCGTGGAAAAGCATATTTTCGGTCTCTTTTCTTTCCTTTTAAGTCAGAAACAGAAATATTATAGTTTTCTGCAATTACCTTTTGAATTATATCAAGAGAGATGTTTTCTGAAACATTCGATGTAAATAAATCTTTTAACTGATCTTTTACAACTTCAATCGTAGGATTTTTATTTACAAGCTCTGCGTATCCAAAAACTCTTTGAATTGCAGATTCAAGATCCCGGACATTTGTTTCAACATTTTTTGCAATATAATCAATAATTTCTGTATCTAAATTTTTTCCTTCAAGCTCAATTTTCTTTTTTATAATTGCAATTCGTGTTTCATAATTTGGAGGCGTTAAATCAATACATAAACCATTAGATAATCTGCTGACAAGACGTTCCGTCATATTTTTGATTTCTCTGATTGGACGGTCGCAGGTAAAAACCATTTGAGCGCCTTTATCATGTAAAGCGTTGAATGTATAGAATAATTCTTCCTGAATACCTGTTTTATTCTGAAAAAAGTGTATGTCATCAAGTAAAAGAACATCAAGATTTCTATATTTATTCTTAAAACTGTTAGGATTTTTATTTGAAAGAGATGTAGTAAACTCATTTGCAAAATCTTCTGCAGATATATAACAGATTTTAAGCTTTTCACTGCTGTTCTGGTAAATATAATTTCCTATGGCCTGCATAAGATGGGTTTTTCCTAATCCTGAGCCTCCATAAAAAAGAATAGGATTATATTTACTTCCAGGATTTCTTGAAACAGCTAAAGCCGCATTATATGCATAATTGCTGTTATCTCCGGGAACAAACGTTTCAAATGTGAATTTTTCCTGTAAAAGTGTTTTTTTCTTTGGTTTTGACTCTTTTTTTTCTTCAGAAACCTGTTTTACCTCTTTTTGAGCTGATTCTTTTGTTTCTGAAATCTCTTCATTAACTACAATCGATTTTATTTTAATTGATTGACCTGTTATTTCCTTGATTTTATTTTCAACAATTTCAAAATATCCTTTTTTAGTAATCATCTGCTGCATAAAGGAACTGGCTACAGATACAGTAATAGTGTTAATTGTATCTTCTACATATTTCATATTAAACCAGATTTGAAATTCATTTTCATTCTTTTTTGAAATATACTCTTCTTTGAGTAAATTCATTGCGTGCTGCCATATTTCTTTATAATTTTGATTACTCATGGATTTATTATCACTTAACCCTACGAATTCTTCAAGAGATTTTTACATTATTCAACGTTGAATTTATGATATTTTTAAGATACAATGACTATAAATTTTTAAGGGTAAAATAATGGCTGATAATTACGGAGCAAGTAATATCCAGGTTTTAAAAGGACTTGAAGCTGTCCGCAAAAGACCAGGTATGTATATAGGTTCTACGGGACCAAGAGGACTTCATCATCTTGTTTATGAAACAGTAGATAACTCAATAGACGAAGCAATGGCCGGTTTTTGTGATACTATTGTCGTTGCTCTTGAAAAGGATGATGTTGTACGCGTTGAAGATAATGGACGCGGTATTCCGGTTGATATTCATCCTACAGAAAAAATAAGTGCCCTTGAATTAGTTCTTACAAGACTTCATGCCGGTGGTAAATTTGATAAAGGTTCTTATAAAGTTTCAGGTGGACTTCACGGAGTTGGGGTTTCCTGTGTAAATGCCCTTTCTGACTGGATGGTTGCTACAATCAAACGAGATAATCATGTATATCAGCAGAAATATGAACGAGGAATTCCAAAATCAAAGGTAGAAATTATCGGTGATTGCAGTGAAAATGAACATGGAACTACAATCCGCTGGAAAGCAGATAAAACAATTTTTACAGAAACAACTACTTATGATTATGATGTTCTTCGTGATCGTCTTCGTGAGCTTGCATTTTTGAACAGTGGAATTGTAATTGTTTTTAAAGATGAACGTCTTGAAAATCCTAAAGAAGAGATTTTGAAGTTTGAAGGCGGAATCAATGAATTTGTAAAGGAAATAGATGAAGGAAAATCTGTTGTTCCTGCCGAACCGATTTATATAAAAGAAGAACGGGATGATGTTGTTACCGAAATTTCCATGCATTATAATTCGGGTTATTCAGAAAATGTCCGTACTTTTGTAAATGATATTAATACTCGAGATGGTGGTACTCATCTTGAAGGCTTTAGAAGTGCTGTTCGTTTTGTTCTCAACAAATTTTTCGAGGCAAATGAAAAGCTTAAAAAAAGTTTTGATAAGGATGAAAAGCTTACATATGAAGATTTAAGCAGCGGACTTACTGCAGTAATTTCCATGAAGGTTCCTGAACCGGAATTTGAAGGACAGACAAAGGAAAAGCTTGGAAATACCGAAGTTCGTTCAATTGTAGATCAGATTGTAAAAGAAAAACTCACGATATATTTTGAACAGAATCCTCAGGTTCTTGAAGCCATTTTGAAAAAGGCAATAGATGAAGCTAAGGCACGCATCGCAGCAAGAAAAGCAAAAGATAATATGCGTAAAAAAACAATGAGTGATGGTTTTGGCTTGCCTGAAAAGTTATCTGACTGTTCAATGAAAAATCCGGAACTTTGTGAAGTTTACATAGTCGAAGGAGATTCTGCAGGTGGTTCTGCAAAAAAAGGACGTGATCCAAAAACACAGGCTATTCTTCCTCTTTGGGGAAAGATGCTTAATGTAGAGAAGGTTCGTCCTGAAAAAGTTATGAATAATGATAAGCTTGAACCAGTTATTGCAACATTAGGTGCAGGTTTCGGCAAGGATTTTAATATAGATAAGCTTCGTTATCATAAAATTATTATTATGGCAGATGCCGATGTTGACGGATCTCATATTCGTACCTTGCTTTTGACATTTTTCTTCAGATACATGCCGCAGATTATTGAAAATGGTTATGTTTATCTTGCAATGCCTCCATTATTTAAAGTGCAGCTTGGTAAAAAAGAGCCTGTTTACTGTTATAGTGATGCAGAAAAAGATGCTGCTCTGGAAGCATTAGGTGAACAGCGTGATAAAGCCGATGTACAGCGCTACAAAGGTCTTGGTGAAATGGACGGTAAACAGCTTTGGGAAACAACAATGGACCCTGCTCACCGAAAAATGCGTGTCGTTACAATTCCTGACGCAATAAAAGCAGATAAAATCTTCAGTGTATGTATGGGTGAAGAAGTTGAACCTCGTCGAAATTTCATTGAAGAAAACTCAAGTTACGCAAATCTTGATATATAGTTTTTTATTCCCATCAGTCTTCGTCTTTGAGAGTACTGTTTTCGATTAGAGATTTATAATCTTCTATATGCGTTGAAAACTATCATCTGTTAGTTTTCAAAGTTAAAGACTAAAGAACAATAAAATGATATAATAGAATAATCTATATAAGTGCATTTATCTGGAGTAATAGATGGAAGAAATTAAAACAACCGAAGGCGGAACAATCATAAAAATCCCGATTGAAGATGAAGTAAAACAGGCTTATATCGACTATTCCATGTCTGTAATTGTGCAGCGAGCTTTGCCTGATGTTCGAGATGGTCTTAAACCTGTTCATCGTCGTATTATGTATGCGATGGATACTCTTCATCTTGCAAGTGGCGGTAAAACAAAAAAATGTGCAACTATTGTCGGTGAAGTTTTGGGTCATTATCATCCGCATGGTGATGCTTCTGTTTATGATGCTTTAGTTCGTCTTGGTCAGGATTTTGCACAGAGATATACAACTGTAACTCCTCAGGGAAATTTCGGTACAATTGCCGGTGATCCTCCTGCAGCGTACCGATATACCGAAGCAAAGATGTCTAAAATCACCGAGGAGATGACAACAGATATCAACAAAAATACTGTTGATATGGTTCGAAACTTTGATGATACTTGTGATGAACCGGGTGTTCTTCCTGCAAAATTTCCATTTCTTCTTTGTAACGGAACTACCGGTATTGCAGTCGGAATGGCAACAAATATGCCGACACACAATCTTAAAGAAGTTGCCGGTGCTATTGGCGCTTACATTGATAATAAAGAAATATCAATTGAAGAATTGATGCACTATATCAAGGGACCGGATTTTCCAACAGGCGGTATTATTTATGGAACTAGTGGAATTAAAAAAGCATATACAACCGGTCGTGGAAAAGTAACGATTCGTTCAAAATTTATTATTGAAACAGATAAACACGGACGAGAATCCATTGTATTTACCGAAGTTCCTTATGGTGTAAATACGACAAACATAATCAGAAAAATAAAAGAGCTTGTCAGAGATAAGCAGATTGATGGTGTTACAAATGCAAATGATGAATCTTCTGACAGAACAGGAATGAGACTTGTTGTTGATTTAAAAAAAGGTGCAATTACAAAATTAGTATTAAATCAGCTTTTTTCTAAAACAGAGCTCCAGTCAAATTTTGGTGTAATAAATCTTGCTCTTGTTCCTCAGATTAAAGAAGGCTCCTTAAGATATAATGAACCGGAGCTTCAGCTTTCACAGACATATTTAAAACCTGAAGTTCTTACTTTAAAACAGCTTATAATGCATTTTGTAAATCATAGAGAAGAAGTCATTACACGACGAACAATTTATGATTTGAAAGTTGCAAAACATAGAATGCATATTCTTGAAGCGTTGATTACAGCAATTAATAATATTGATGAAGTAATTGCAATTATTAAAGCCAGCCGTGATACAGAGGATGCAAAACTTAAGCTTGAAAAACGTTTTGATTTTGATGATGAACAGGCTCAGGCAATTGTTGACATGCAGCTCAAACGACTTACTCATCTTCAGATAGAAGATTTACAGAAGGAAATCAAAGAGCTTCAGGCATGGATAGATTATCTTCAGGATTTGCTTGATCACAGAGAAAAAATTCTTCAGATAATTAAAAATGAAACAAACGAACTTGCAGAAAAATATGGTGATGAACGACGAACAGAAATTGTTCATGATGAAGTAGAACAGATTAATGTTGAAGATATGATTAAAGATGAAGATATGGTCGTTATGATTTCTCGTCTTGGTTATATTAAACGCGTTTCTGCAGCAAAATATAAAAAGCAGGGCAGGGGTGGAACAGGAAGCAACAGTACAACGTTAATCGAGGATGATTATATTAATCAGCTGTTCATCGGTTCTACAAAAGAACACCTGTTATTTATAACTAACATCGGTAAGGCTTACTGGATAAAGATACATGAAATACCGGAAAGTGAAAAAGCAAGTCGTGGTGCACATATCAAAGGTCTTTTACAGGTAGGTCCTGATGAGGAAATTACGACAATTGTATCACTTAAAGAATTCTCTGATGAGCTTTATCTGTTTATGACTACTGCAAATGGTGTTGTAAAAAAAGTTCGTTCTACAGAATTCCAGAATGCAAAAACAAGAGGAATTATTGGAATCAAATTGAACGATAATGACAAGCTTATCAGTGCAATTCCTACAACCGGTGATTCAGATATCATGCTTATTTCAAGACGCGGTAAAGCCTTGAGAATAAAGGATGATGCTGTACGTTCTATGGGACGAGCAAGCTGCGGTATAAAAGGAATGAAGCTTTCTGAAGGTGATGAGATTGCTGCTGCTGTAAAAGTTGAAACAGATGCCAGCATGATTCTTATGACCGAAAAAGGATACGGTAAACGAATTTCGTTTGATTTGTATTCCGCTCATGGAAGAGGAACCGGTGGACAAAGAATCTTTGGAAATACTGAAGCAAAAGGTGAAATCATTGGAGCTTTAAATGTACGTGAAAAAGATGAACTTGTTTGTATGACAAGCCAGGGAAAAACTTTAAGATTTAAAGCTACAGATATTAAAGAACAGGGACAGGGAGCTTCCGGAGTTACCATTGTAAAGATAACAGAGCCTGATTTCCTTGTTGGAATTGATAAAATAGAAGATAAAGAAGAAAATTAACCTTATAATCTTGCAATTCCTTGTAATACAAAGAATTACAAGATTTACTCGTCAATAATACGCATTTCAGGTGTTATACGCTCTAAAAATCAAAGAAAACAATTAAATTTATCTTTTTTTTCGTTAAAAAACATGTTTTTAAGTTGACAAATAAATATATTTAATTAATAATAAAAGCAGATAGGGAAACTACTATTTCAAAATAGTTTAGGGGTAAACATATATATAACATCAGGCAGAAGCTGATCGATTAGTTCGGTCAGCTTTTTTTATTATCTGTTTTTAAGTTATCCACAATTTATTCACAATGTGGATATTTTTTTTATGTTTCACGTGAAACGTTACCAGGTGTTTTATTTTTTTGATGATAAGTGTTTCACGTGAAACATCGGTTTTGATTTTTGTGTTAAGGTTCTATTTGTTTTCTTTTTTTTTTGTTGATATAAGTTTCACGTGAAACATTGGTTTTTTGTTTTGAATATTGATTGTGCGTATTAAGGTTGTTTGCAAATGTATGTTTTACGTGAAACACTCGTCTTTTATTTGAAATGGTTGTTGAAATAAAAAATAACTAACAATCGTTCGTTAATTAAAATGGTTGGTTTTAAGAGTTTTGTTTAATGATAATAAATACAGAAGAATGGCGCTATATATGGTGTAAATTTATGAATAAGGATATGAAAAATAAGCAAGGTGAAAATTTAATTAATAAAAGTTAGTTAGTTTATGTGATTTATAATAAGCGGTAAATAATAAATAAAAAAAACACCAGCCATTGTTTATATCAGGCCGGTGTTTATAAATTTGTTAGTGTTTATATGATTTATTATTCTTTTTTCTCGGGTCGAGATTTTTTAATGATTCTTCGTATAATTCCGACTTTTCCTAAAAGCAGCCAGTAGAAAAGAATTATTAAAGCAGAAATTGGTGCTCCAAATACTATTATTCCGATGATTATAAATAGCAGCTTTGCAAAGAAACTTAAAACAACAGAACCAAAAGCCCTGAATGTGTTTTTCAAATCGGGTTTAATAATTCCTGTTTCTGTTTTTCCTGAAGGAAGAGTGCAGTTTATTGTAATTGTTGAATAATCTATAAGAGAATCAAGACGTTTAAGTCTTCCTTCCATGGATTCTATTTCAGAAATAACATTATTAAGTTCACGTTCAATCTGAAGAAGCTCTTTTACATCTTTTGCTCTGGAAAGATAATCTTCGTATTTTTTTTGAAGGATTTTCTTTGTATTCAGGCGGCTTTCTGTGTCATAGTATTCTTCAGTAACATCATTTGAATAAATATCATTGTGTAATATTTTTCCAAGATTTCCTGTAGCATTCATCGCTTCTTCAAATTTATTTTGTGGTATTCGTATTGTATAATAGCTGTTTTTGTCATTTATCGATGAATTTAATATGTAGCCGTTATAGCTTTTTAACCATACCTGAATTTGAGCATCTGTTTGTGAAAGACTTTCTACTTCAAGTGAAACAGATCCGTTTTTAATAAGTTTTCTTTGAATGTTTGCTGCAGAAGTGTCCTGTTTCTGGTTATTGTCAGAAAAATTTGCTGGTTCTTCTGCTAAGGATTCTTTAAATTCAAAGGAATCATTAAAGCCGGCGCCAGAAATATCTGCAGAAAGAGATTTACTTCTTGAATAAGAAGCATCTGAATAACTTTTTTTTGAACATGCAGCAAAAGAAATTAGAAAACAAAAGGAAATAAAAAATAATAATTTTTTCATCATAACTCCTTATAATATTATATTTTTTTTATTGTATATAAATTATAACAAATATTGGAAATAATTTGTTACTCGTTATCCTCTGAAGAACGTAAAATGGCTGGTTTTGTAAATTTATAGAATTTTGGAGCTTTAAATGAAATATACCATTGCCCGCAGTAAAAAACATTGTCATTTGCAACAGGTGAAATAAAAATCACTTTTGGAGGATTATCTGTATCATAAATAAAAGTATTCGAAGTCCAGGTATCTTTATTTTCACATTCGAAATTGTTTTGTTTATCTCTTGGCGTATAAACGGATATTTTATATCTTCCCGGTTTAAAATAAATGTGTGTTGCCATTCCACCGGAAATATATACAGTATTTTTGTACGAATAAAAAACTTTTGGTTTATTATACCAGGCATAAAATACTTTACAGTTTGTTTTCAAAACATCATTATCATTTTCATCAGTAACTTTAAGATAACAGCGGATTTCATTTATATCACCACTATTATAGGGTCTGTAGATAATTAATCCAAAAAGAAACGAAAATGGATATAAAAACAATAAAATAAACAAAAGTTTTTTCATATTGATATTATCGGTATAAAAATGATTAAGTTAATTCAGATTAATGAATTAAAAACAGTTCGCTTATAAAAACGATAAGACAGCAGGCACACGCAACCGGAAACAATTTTGCATTGAACCAGGAAAGTATTATTCCGACAGCAAGGGCAATTATCCCTGATATTTTAGATTGTGTTGCTTCAATTATCGCAGGAAATGTCATTACAGCCAAAGTAATGTAAGGAACATAATATAAAAAGGATTTTATGAATCTGTTTTTTATCGGCCTTCGGATGAAAGTTAAGGGAAGGATTCTGATAAGATAAGATATAAAAGCGGCAACAAAAATGTAAATGTAAATATTACCTTTCATTCTGTTCTCCTTCGATTTCTGGAATCGGTTTTACAACTGCGAGAACAGTAGAAATAAGAACTGTAAGAAGAATTGTTCTTGTTCCTCCTGAAAGATTTTTTATATAAGGAAGGATTGAACAACAGTAGCTTAAAATAAAACTGATTATAACACCTGCCATGATTACTTTATTCTGTTTTGACGGTGGAACGATAATCGCTATGAACATGCCGTACAAGGCAACAGAAAGCGCACTTACAATCCTCAGTGGAAGAATATTTCCCGCCAGAATACCAAGAGAGGTTCCTATTGACCATAGAGGGATTGCCACGAAAATTGCGCCATAATTATACCAAGGATTAATATATCCGTTTCTTGCAATTGTGATTCCAAATAATTCATCGGTAACCGCAAATCCGATTATAAACCGATGGAAAAATTTTGTTTTCTGATCAAATTTTTGACTTAGGGCGCAGCTCATCAAAAAGTAACGGGCATTAACAATAAGTGTAATTATTGCGACCTGAGCGTAAGTTGTTTTTTCCAGGATGGATGTAAACAGTGCATTTTCACCGGCAGAGGCAACGCAGAAAAAACTTGCAATGAATCCTTGAAGGGCGTTTAATCCTGCTTTACTTGCAAGAATGCCTAAAGAGAAAGAAACAGCAAAATATCCAAGACCAATAGGTAATCCGTCACGAATACCTTCAAGAAAAACATTTCTTTTCATAGAAACAAAGTTTACCGCATATTAAATTATTTTTTATAAACTCGTTTTACTTTTTTAGTAGTTGTCATTTCGAGAGGTTCATCAAGAATTGTGATTTTTGATATTCTCTGATATGGCAGCAGAGTTTTATTTATTTTGTCTATAATTTTTGATGTGGCGGCAAGAATCACTTCTTTAGCATTTTCATCTGTTCGGGAAACACTAAGCTTTGTAATCATGCTGTCTGCAGGATAAACAAGCGCTTCGATTCCTTCTGCCTTTGATTTTTTATCCAAAAGATATCCGGAGATTGTAATTTGTTCAAAATCATCTTCGAGCTGGAAAGCATTTTCAATTTCTTCCGGATAAACGTTTTTACCACCGTCAGTTACTATCATATTTTTAGCACGGCCGGAAAGCATGATGTATCCGTTTTTGTCAATCCAGCCTAAATCTCCGGTTTTGAACCATCCATCCTTTGTAAAACATTTTTTGGTTTCTTCAGGCATGTTGTAATAACCAAGCATTACGTTTTCACCTTTACAGCAGATTTCACCGACGCCATCTTTATCCGGTTCATTTATTTTAACTTCTATACCAACAAGATTTATTCCGACACTGTTGATATTGAAAGCATAAACCGGATTCAAAGCGATGATAGGAGAGGTTTCTGTAAGACCGTAACCCTGTACGAAATCAATTCCGAATTCATTATAAATTTTGAAAACGCTTGGAGCGAGAGGTCCACCGCCACATATTGCAATTCGTAATGTATAAATGTTTGCCTGTTTTAAAACAGCCTTAAACAAAGATTTTCCGATGTTCTTTTTGAAGAGTTTTTTAATTATGTAAGACAAGCCTAACATAAGCTTTATTACACCATAAACTAAAGGTCCCTTTGCTTTTATTCCCTTCATGATTCCGGAAAGCAGCTTGTTGAAAAGAAGAGGAACGCCAAGAAGCATTGTGATTTTTCCTTCCTTCAATTCTTTCATCAATCGTGTAACTGCCATGCTTTTTCCAAAAACAAGTTCAGCACCTACAGAAATAGCTTCAATAAAAACAGCGAGCATTGTATAAGCATGATGAATTGGAAGCAGCGCATAAAAAATATCTGTCGGATAAATGTTCATTCTGGTTTGTGCCATGTAACAGTCACTTACAAGATTTTTATGAGAAAGCATAACACCTTTTGGAGTTCCGGTTGTTCCTGAGGTAAAAAGAATTGCAGCTGTTTCGTCTTCAGTTGCAGGAGTGATTTTTCCAGTCTTAGTTGATTTTAGAGAATAAACATAAGTATCTTTTTGAGCAGGATTCAAAGAATAGGTTTTGAATGAAAATTTCTTTGATGTGAAATAATCATATTTTTCTGAATCTACAAAGAAAAATTTAGGTTTTGCTGTATTTAAAAGATTTTCAATTTCTTTATCGTGTAATGCATAATCAAGAGGTGTGATAACGGCGCCTGCATATAAAGCGGCAAAATAAACTACCGCCCATTGAGGAGAATTTTTACCGCTCACTGCAATTCTGTCTCCATGTTTTATTCCACTAGCGGCAAAAAAGTTTGCAAGGGTTTGAATCTTTTCAAGAGCCTGAGAATAAGTAATTGTATTTTTACTTCCGCCAGGTCCTTCAAAATCTGTAAAACAGTTGTTATCAGGAAATCGCTTTACTGTAATGTTAAACATTTCAGGTAAGGTTGGCCATTTACCGTTGAATTCTTTTCCTCTGAAATCATCTAAAAATTTAATAGGATCTGTTTGTTGCATATTTATAGAAGACATAAAAAACCTCTTTTGTTAAAACTTATGGTCGTTAGTTTTGTAAGTTAATTTTATCATTTTATGGATTTAAAGAAAAGTTTAAAAATAAGAGAAAAATAAGAGTTTTATAAGAAATGACTTTTTTATGTATTCAAATGATTACATAATTGTTATAAAGATGTAAGATTAAGAAAATTTACAAGGAGCTTTTAGATGAAAAATTATATTAAATTTTTAACTACAGGATTAATTTCTTTGTTTGTTCTTTCCGGTTGTATTTATGTAGGACCAGGAAATTATGAAGGCGGTTCAAATTATGAACATAATCAACCGGTTGAAATTTTCAGAATTTATACAGAAGATGAATTGGCTGAATTCCTGACAACAAAGAAAATTTCAAAAGCAAAATTATATGGAACTATATATTTATCAAATGGAATTACTATTTCTTCAAATGAAAAAATTCTTGATTTAAATGGTTTTTCAATTGAAAGCGAAAGCTATTTGTTCCATATCAGAAATAGTGCAAAATTAACAATAAAGAATTCAAATAAATCAAGAATATCAAAGCTTAAAGGAACTTATAATTCAAATGCGGTAATTCTTAATGATGGCATTTTATCTATCGAAGGACTGGCAGATTCGCAAAACAAACATAATATTATGATTTCTTCAAACTTTATGGGAATAAAAAATAACTGTGTAATTAATTATTTGCGCTGCGATATTGCCGTACATGCAACAGCAAAGGTTTCTTCTGTTGTTGGCATTTATAATACGTTAGAAGATGATGAATATGCAACAATAAATGAACTTGATGCAAACATTAAATGTGAATATCTTCGTGATTATACAAATGATAACAATGATACAACTGCTGTATTCAACGAAGGATATATTAAAGCAATCAGAAAAGGAACATATGAAGCATATTCGACTGTTTATTCATACGGTTTATTTAATGACGGAAATAAAGGTGCAGATTCCGGAACAATTGATTTGATAGAAAGCGGAGTTAATTTCTTTGCAGATGGAGTTTTAGATAATAATAATGTTACTTTAGGTGCTGCCTTTAATTCAAATGAAGGAAGAATAAAGACAAACAATGGTAAATTTATTCCTCCGTTAAATGGTGCTCCTAATAACAACATAAGAAGTGCTTCTGAAACAAAACCTCTTAGAACTCCAAAAAGACCGGTTACAGAATAATCAATAGCTTGAAATAATAAAACCTTTCGTATGACTGCGAAAGGTTTTTTTTATTTGTAAATTGTTTTATTAAAATAATTGTTATAAAGCTCTTCAAGTTCCTGACGGCACAGGATGAAGATTTTACCAAGCTCTGGATCAAAATGAGTTCCTAAAGAATTCGTGATGATATTAAAGGCATCATCATAAGAGAAAGCGTCCTTATAGCATCTTCGACTTACAAGAGCGTCAAAAACATCTGCAATAGCCATTACACGTGCTTCAAATGGAATTTCTTTTTCTTTGAGATTATTTGGATAGCCCGAACCATCTCATCTTTCGTGATGATAATGCGCCATGTTTACTGCAATCGTGATGAAAAGTGTATCGTCAATGTTTTCAAGAACTTTTGCTACGATTTTAGCACCTTCTGTAGAATGTTTTTTCATTTCTTCATATTCTTCAGGCGTAAATTTGCCGGGTTTACGAAGGATTTCATCTTTTACGGCGATTTTTCCTAAATCGTGCATAGGAGCTGCTTTTATAATGTTTTCAATGAGCATTGGCGAAAGATTTGAATATTTATTGCTTTTCTGTATTTTCTTGATGAAAATTTTTATACAGTCACTTGTTCGTAAAATATGACCACCGGTTGAGTTATCACGGCTTTCTACCATACTGGACATTCCGGTAATGATAGATTCCTGCATAAGAAGAAGCTTTTCGGTTTGATTTTCAACAGTGTGTGAAAGTTCATTATTGTATGATTTCATGAAGTTCAAATAATTCTGTTGAATTGTATTATCCTTTAATTCGATGAAATATCCGATATTGTTTTTATGCTGCTTTAAATATTGAATGGAACAGATTGCCGCAATATCATCATTTTCAATTATCTGTTCGGATCGGTTGATTCCATCCCAATTATCGATAAAAGGAAAGAGTTTTTCATAAATAAGTGCATCTGTCGTTGGAACAAAAGAATCAACAGCTACATTTTTAAGGGACGGGAAAAGTTTTTCTGCATATTTACTGCAGCCCATAAAGCGTTTTTTTAAATCAAAGGTAATATAACCGTAATCTTCTCGTCGTTCAAAAACATTTAAAAGACTTGCCGACATATCACTCATATTTGCACGTCTAAGAATTGGAAGAAGTATTCCAAGCGATAATGTATAGGCAAAATTCATCAGCTCGACTTTTAAAGAAGTGAATTTAGGAATCAGATAAGAAGTAATCATAATTATGAGGATGCAGATGAAAGAAAAAAGGGCAAATTTTGAAACACGCTTTGATTTTATGATTGAATAAATAGCAAGACCGATTGCAGTTAAAACACAGATTCCTATAAAAATATAATAAAGGAAGTGAAGTTTACCGAATTCTGTTTCTATGATGGAAAGAGAATAAAAATGATCAAGAGAATAAGATTTAAACCAAAGTTCTGTTGAATCTGTTATGCATAAAAGAACAACGCAGATAAAAGCAAAAATAAAACCGATTTTCTGAAGGAGTCTTGGAATTTTTATTCCGCACAAGTCGGAAATGACAAAAAGCATGGAAAGAACACTAAAAGCAATTCCGATGAAATAAAACAGGTAACATATATAGCACTCTTTTGCTGTTTCAGTAAAAACAAGCATTGTATAACTTAAACAGGCAATTGTTGAGAAAATAAAAAGAAGTAACTGGTTCTTGCTGACCTTACCTCTGTTCATTTCAATATAAAGCACACTCTCCAACAGCGTAATGAAAAAGGTAATAACATAGACCCATTGTAATAATGTTACCGTATTCATAGCGTAAAATAATTATATGCCCTAATTTCTGATAAAGCAAATTTAAATTTTTTATACGCTATAATGAAAATGTAAATTTTTAGAAGAATTCTCTATGCAGATAATAATTTCTCGGCATTCTTATAAAAGATTTTTTCACGTTCTTCTTCTGTAAGGTTAAGCTTGTTGAACCGTGAAAGCTCATCCTCGTGATCCCACATTGGAAAATCAGAGCCGAAAAGAAATTTATCAACACCATGTGCTTTTATCATCTTGTCTGCATCTTCAAGAGGAAGTTTCCAAAGAGTGCTCGAAGTATCAAAATAAACATTTTTTCCGACAAGATATTTTACAGCATCCTTCCACTCAGTATAACCGCCGAAATGTGCGGCAATTACCGTTAAATCAGGATGTTTTTCAAGAACATGGGCAATTCTTTTTGGACCGGAAAAATCATAACGGCAGTCTCCTGCGTGAAAAAGAACAGGCATTTTTAAGGCTGCACATTTATCATAAAAAGCATCCATTTTCGGCATATCACACTGGAATTTTTGAAAATCAGGATGAAGCTTTATTCCACGAAGACCAGCCTTGTGAACTCGTTCAAGCTCTGCTTCAAAATTCTCAAAATCAGGATGCATTGTAGCAAAGCCCGTAAATTGTGGATATTTTTTGCAGGCATCGAGAATAAAATTGTTTATAGATTCAACCTGTTCCGGTTTTGTTGCAACAGAATGAACAATATATCTTACAACGCCGATTTTATTTCCGCTTTGTATAAGCTCTTCAGGTTTTCCATGCCATGCCATAGGAGCATCGCCATAAAATGCTCCTACAGCTTTAGTTGCCTTTTCAGCAATCTTTTCTGGATAAATGTGTGCGTGAAAATCAATTATCATAGAGTATGTTATATCCTATTTACTTAAAAGATTATTAAGATGTTTAACGAATTCTGCCGGTTCTTTAATTTCAACGCCTGCAATTAACAGAGCCTGATTAAAAAGAACTTCGCTGACATCCTTGATTAAGGCTTCATCAGATGTATCTTTAATTTTTGCAAGAATAGGATGTTCACCATTGATTTCAAGAATCGGTTTCAATTCCGGACCTGGCTGTCCCATAGCTTTCATCATCTGAATCATCTGATATGAAGGATCTTTTTCATCGACAACTATACATGAAGGATTTTCTCCAGTCAAGGTTTTTGAAAGCTTAACTTCTTTAACCTTATCACCGAGAGCCTTTTTAATCTTTTCTACAACCGGCTTGAATTCCTTTTCTTTTTTCTCTGCTTCTTTTTTATCACCGCCGAGATCTTCATCACTTCCGCTCCTGTTTACAGCCTTGAGTTCAAAATCCTTGTATTTATTTACGCCAGGAATGACAATATCATCAATATCATCGCACATAACAAGAACTTCAAAGCCTTTCGATGTATAAGCTTTTAACAAAGGGTTTTCACGAAGATTTTTTTCATCGCTTCCGGCAATATAAAATATAGATTTCTGATCCGGCTTCATTCGTGAAACATAATCTGCAAAACTTGTCCAGTTATTATCACCCGTTCCGGATGCATCTGTACTCTTGAAACGAACGATTTCCTGAATTTCATCTCTGTTTTCAAAATCACTGTAAAGACCTTCCTTCATCGGTCGATTAAATGCAGTTACGAATTTGTTCCATTTTTCAATTGCAGCCTTTTCTTTATCTGTTGGTTTTTCAGATTTACGGGCTTTGTCTGCTTCTTCACCCATTTTTTTGAATTCACCGAGAAGTTTTTTAACAGATGATTTTTTGATGTTTTCGAGAATTCTGTTCTGCTGTAAGATTTCACGGCTTACATTCAATGGTAAATCTTCAGAATCGATAATACCACGTACAAAACGAAGATATGCCGGTAAAAGTTCACGGTCATCATCTGTAATGAACACTCGTTTAACATAAAGCTTTAAGCCGCTTTTATAATCAGCCTGGTACATATCAAAAGGAGCTGTCTGAGGAATGTAGAATAAGGTTGTATATTCCTGTGTTCCTTCTGCATGTGTGTGAATATAATGCAATGGATCCTGTCCATCGTGACCGATAGTTTTGTAGAATTCATTATAATCTGCTTCTTTAAGTTCAGATTTTGATTTTTTCCATAAAGCCGATGCGCTGTTTACCTGATCAACCTTTTTTTCACTGCCAGTTACTTTTCCTTTATCATCATATTTTTTCTGTTCATAGTGAAGATAAATAGGGAAAGCGATGTGGTCTGAATATCGTTTGATTAATTCTTCAATCTTCCAGCGTGATGCATATTCCTTACTTTCGTCGTTTAAGGTCATTTCTATTGCAGAACCGCTTAAATCTGCTTTATCAAAGCCATATTCCTTTGCTTTATCTGATTCAGCTGAGATTTCATCGATTTCATAAGAATTTGTTCCGTCAGACGACCAGTGCCAGATTTTTCCGTCATCGCAGGCTTTTCGTGTATATACATCGATTTTTTTTGCTGCCATGAAAGCTGAATAAAAGCCGACACCAAACTGTCCGATTAATGCAGAATCCTTTGCGGCATCTGAACTTAATTTTTCAAGAAAAGCCTTTGTTCCAGAACGAGCGATTGTTCCAAGATTATTTGTTAAATCTTCCTCGTTCATTCCGATTCCCGAATCCTGAACGGTTAAGATTGATTTTTCTTCATTGAAAGAAATATCAATTCTAGGATTAAAGTTGATTTTTTTGAATTTATCATCTGAAACAGACAGATATTTTAATTTATCGAGAGCATCTGAACCGTTAGAAATGATTTCGCGAAGAAAAATATCTTTATTTGAATAAAGTGAATGAATTATTAATTTAAGAAGCTGATTCACTTCTGTTTGAAACTGATGTGTTGCCATTTTTTACCTCTAAAATTTCAATGTTAACTATAAAGATAATAAAAAAATTTGTAAAAAGGCAAGTATTTTTTAATAAAGAGTTTCACCAAGTAATCTGGATGCAAGACTTACTGCAAGAGTAGCTGTTTGATTTCGAACATCCAGAATAGGATTTACTTCAACGATTTCTGCAGAAATGACTTTATTTGTAGCAGCCATTTCTTCCATAAGTAAAAGTGCTTCACGATTTGTTAATCCGCCAGGCAACGGAATACCGGTTCCCGGTGCGAACATCGGATCTAAAACGTCCATATCAAAGCTTACATGAATAAAATCTGCATGAGTTTTGAAGAAAACGGTAATCTGTTTTACAATTGCAGGAAAGCCCTGTCGTTCAATATCACTCATTGTAAAAACTGTCGCTCCGGATTCTTTCATCAGTTTTTTTTCACCGGGATCTAAATCTCGTACACCGACGAAGCATATATCTTTAGGGTCAACCTTTTGACCGTCATAGTAAAGATTTGTGAGTTCTTTTAAACCATAGCCGGCACACGCGGCAAGACATTCTCCGTGAATATTTCCTGAAGGAGAAGTTTCAGGTGTATTAAAATCACCGTGAGCATCAACATAAAGTACACCGATTTTTTTGTTTTGCTTTTTTACAAAGGCAGCTGCACCGGCAATTGAACCAAGGGCAATTGAATGGTCACCGCCAAGGATAAGCGGAAAATCTCCGTCTGAACAGATTTTTTCAACGTTTTGTGCAAGTTTTACACAGGCTCTTGAAATAGGCTCAAGATATTTAGCTCTTGGATTACCAATTTCTTCATATTCCTGTGTTGTTGTATTGAAAATTTGAGAATGTTCATATGTTTTGTGCCCGAGAGATTCAAGTTTTTCTTTAATTCCTGCAAGTCGGATAGCAGAAGGTCCCATATCTGAACCGTGTCTGCTTGCACCAAAATCTATAGGCATTTCCAGAATATGAACATTCATTGTTTTATAACCTCTGATTAATCTTCTTCAGGGAACATTGCTTCAATTTCCTTTTTGTAAATCTGATTGATTCTGAAGCGCATGATTTCCTGTTTTGCCGAAAGTTCAACGCCAACTTCAAACGGTTTGGTAATAAGCTGGAATTTATTGACTCTTTCGAACATTTTAAATCCTGTTTTAGAATTTATGAGATTACTGATTTCTACTTCATAAAGCTTGTGAATTTCGTCAGATTTAAGCAGTGTTTCAAAAGATTCATATTGAATACCGTTTTCGTCTGCATAAGCGGTAACTTCTTCAGGATCTACGAGGATTAAAGCACCAAGATAGCGTTTATCCTGTCCGACAACAACTGCCATTTTAATATATCGTGATTCTGCGAGCTTTGTTTCAATAGGAACAGGTTCAAGGTTTTCTCCACCGCGAAGAACAATTGTATCTTTAATACGACCTTTAATCTGAAGTTCATTGTGAATTGTCATTATTGCAAGGTCACCGGTATCGAGCCAGCCGTCAACGGTGAAGGCTTTCTTTGTAAGCTCAGGATTATTGTAGTAACCCTTCATTACAGTATCACCTTTAACCTGTAAAACACCTTCTTTACATCTTCCAAGAACGTATCCGTCCTGATCAACGATTCTGACATTTACACCGCGCAAAGGAGAACCGATTGTTCTGAAAATTGGAGCAGCCATTGGTCGTACTGCAACAATAGGTGCTGTTTCTGTAAGTCCATAGCCTTCAATAATTTCAACACCGATAGCCCAGAAGAATTCATCAATTCTCTGAGGGAAAGCTCCTCCTCCTGCAACACCAAGCTTGAAATTCTTACCTAGCATCGATTTGATTTTTCTGAAAACGAGTAAATCTCCAAGAAGATAAATCGGCCACATTAAGAGCCATGGTATAAAACCGATAATCCACCAGAAAGCTGTATGATATCTTGTAAAACATGCATTTTGATTAAATAATCTTCGTTGAATTCTCTTATGTGTAATTGCAAAAGATACAAAGAAATTAAACATATCGTTTACAATTCCACCGGTTTTTCTCATTTTAGAAGTGATTCCGTCATAAACTGCTTCAAAAATACGAGGAACAGCCGGAATAATATGAGGATTAAGCTGTTTTAAATCAGCAAGAAGAATAGAACCGACTGGTTTTGAATAACAGATAGTAGCGGCCTGAATCATGATGACATATTCTACTTCACGTTCAAAAACATGCCATACAGGAAGTACGGATAATGCTTTTTCACCAGGATTTAAGAATACGCGTTCAACAACTTCATCCAGCTGCACCAGAAAATTCTTATGGCAGAGAACAACACCCTTTGGTGTACCAGTTGTTCCTGAAGTAAAGATGATAGTTGCAGTATCTTCAAATTGTCCTTTATCAAGTTCTGCTTCAACTTCACCAGGATGTTCTATTCTGTATTTTTTTCCTTCCTTCATTAAATCAGAAAAGAATAAAAGATTTATTTTGTTTTTCTTTACTGCATCCAGAACTTCATCTTTGATGTCTGTTTCAAAGCAGATTATAGTTTCAATAAAAGGACATGCCTGTTTCAAATTTATAATTTTATTAACCTGTGAATTGTTTTCGGCAATAATAATCTTTGCATTTGCACAAGTAAATATTTTTTCAAGATCTATTGGAGTTGCATCACATCCACGAGGAACATCTATCGCACCAAGTGCAAGAATACCGAGGTCTGCCTGCATCCATTCAGCACGGTTATCGGAAATAAGTCCGATTAAATCACCACGTTTTATTCCAAGCTGTAAGAGTGCACCGGCAAAATCCAGGCCAAGCTGGAAAAAATCTCTATAAGTAATTGGTTCAAAAACACCATTTTTTATTCTTTTGTATTGAGCATAAATTTCAGGGTTTTCCTCAGCAACTTTTTTAATCATTTTTGGGATGGTGTCTGTTTCTTTGAATTCCATTTTTAGCTCCTAAGTTAAATCACTTTATTGATTATATTATCTATTAATTTAATGGTTTTGTTCAAGGCAATATCATCTGTCGGTAAAGCAAAAAGAGAACCTGCTCCACTTTCAGGATTTTGTCTTACAATTTCTTTACGGTTTGCGATATATAAATCACGCTGCTGTAAAATTATTGAGGCTATTGTGCCGGCAAGTTCCCTGCTTTCTTTATCAGAATATTCCGGTATTTTTCCGATTTCTGCAAAGGCATTGAAAATTTTGCGGATATCATCCGTGATTTTTTCGTTTTCATTGAGAACTATCTGCAAAGCATTATAGTTAAAAAACTGTTCTGTGTGAACAAAGGTATATATTTGAAAAAGAGGTTCTGTCTCATAAAGATTAAAAAAACGGGTGATAAGTCGTTTAAAGACAGCCGGCATGGAGGTTTTACCATTTTTAATGGAATCGATGACTTTATCTGCAAGAAAATTTATTGAAGAGATTTCTTTTTTGCACAAATCTAATGTTGCGTCATACATTGCATCCCTGTTTTCAAAATGATTGTAAAGGGATGCTTTTTTTATTTCGAGACTATCTGAAATGTCAGAAAGAGAAGTTCCGCCGGCGCCTTTTTCAAAAGCACTTGAAAGAAACGACTGAATAATCTTTTCCTGTGAAATATTTTTTCTTTTCATAGCACAAAAACAAACTAACAGTCATTAGTTTATAACTCTATTATGCTATTGTTTAAAAAAATTGTAAATATCTAAAATTTGAGAACTGTAAATTCTGTTATTATCAGTTTTCCGCTTGAATTTATCATAAACAAAAAGTGGAGAAAGAATTTTTGTATCAGAAACGGCATTTTTTCTTGCTTCGATTAAAACCATAGAAGCATCTTTTCCTTCATAGGGATGTACAAATTTGATTATTTTCGGTTCAAGCCTGTATTGTTTTAAAAGAAAGGATATTTCTGAAAATCTGTTTGCCCTGTGAATCATAAAAAATTTTCCATGAGGTTTTAAAAGATAATCTGCCGCTTTAATTACATCTTCAAGTGAACAAAGAAGCTCATGTCGTGCTATCGATTTTTCTTCCAGATTGTTTTTTTTACAGGAATTGTTTTTCATATATGGCGGATTAGAAGTTACAACATTAAAGGAATGCTTTAAAAATAAATCATCAATTTTTTTAATATCACCGGTAATTATTTCAATATTATCTATTTTATTGAGAGCAATGCTTTGTTGTGCGAGAGAAGAAAGTTCGGGTTGTATTTCTAAACCTGTGATTTTACTGCAGATTTGTTTTTTTTGAGATTGAATTAAAAGTGGAATTATACCGTTTCCTGTTCCTAAATCAATAAGAGTGTCATTTATGGAAAGATTTTTTTTATTAATACCGAGAGTAAAAGCGCTTAAAAGGACGGCATCTATTCCATACATAAAAAACTGTTTGTTTTGTATGATTTTATTGCCGTTCAAAAGAATATCTGTCTGAAGATTTTCATTATTCATCAATTAAGAATAAATCAGAATAAATTTCAAATCAAGAATAAAAACGTTTTATCTTTTAAAATTAATATGGTATAATTTAATACGTGAAACGAAAGAAAATAATTTTTTTCAGCATTCTGGGTATTCTTTGTGTAGTATATGTAATACTTGGAATTTATATTTCTAAAGCGATAAAAAATCCTCAGAAAAAAAGAGTCGATTTTGACTTATCAGATGCAAAGACTTTAAAAAAAATACCTTTTGAATTAACTTTTAAGAGAAATAAAGCAAAGCAATGGTACGATAAAGGAAATCCGTTGTTAGGCGCTCAATATGACGGTGTTTTAAAAAACAAATCTCAGGAAGTTCTTTTTGACTGGAATGTTGTTATTACTGTTCCAGAAGGAAGTTATGTTGACAGCAGCTGGAATGGAAAATTCAGAATAGATAAAGATAAGCTTATTATCAGTTATAATCCAAGCTTAAAGGTTCGTTCTGTACCGATAAATGAAAGCATAACTTTTGGCTGTATCATGTATGCAGATAAAAACTTTGTTCCGAATGAATGCCGGCTTGTATATTCAACAAAAGTTGAGCTGATGAAATATCCTTTGTTCTGGATTTTACTTTTTTCTGTTTTTGCTACAATTATCATATTATTAACATCTGCTGTTTTTTATATCAGAATTAAACGTTTGAAGGATAGAGAAGAGTTGATTTTACATCTGGTAGAACAGTCTTTGAAAACCTTCGCTAATACAATTGAAGCAAAAGATAAATATACAAAGGGTCATTCTCAGCGTGTAAGTTATTATTCAAAAAAAATTGCAGAAAAAATAGGATTACCTGATTATAAAGTACAGAATATTTATTATGCGGCAATTCTTCATGATGTAGGAAAGATTTTGATTCCTGATGAAATTTTGAACAAAAAAGGAAAGCTTAATAAAGAAGAAATGGCGGTAATGAAGAATCATGCTCAAATAGGTGCCGACATTTTCAGAGATTTTAATACAATACCAAATCTTTCGTCTATCATTAAACATCACCATGAAAAATATGACGGTTCGGGATATCCGGACGGGTTGAATGGTAAAAAAATACCGCTTGAATCAAGAATTATCTGTATTGCAGATAGCTTTGATGCCATGACGACAACAAGATGCTACAGGGAAAGTATTCCTTTACCGGAAGTTGTTAAGGAAATAAAAAGATGTTCCGGAACACATTTTGATCCGGAACTTGCAGCGGCAATTATATCTTTAATCAACAGTGGTGAGATTCAAGGACAATCTTAATTGTCTAAGATTTTAAGAAGAATCTGAACATCATGAGAAAGAATGTATTCTACCGATGATTTTGTCGGTTCATTTAACGTTGTAGTATCAATGCTGTAGAATATATCTTCTGCTTTTTTAAGCTTGTTTTGTTTTGCGAAAAACAGACCGTAATTTAATCTTGCAAGAGCATCAACAGAAGAATTTATAAAATTACTTGTCATGATATCTTTATAAATCTGTTCTACGAGAATATCATCTTCATCAAACTGATTGTTAAGAATAGAATCCATTAAATTGGCTTTTTCAAAATCGTCTAAATCATTTTTCGATTTATATTCTATCGGTTCTTGAGAAACAGATTTGTAATCAGGGAAAATTCCATTTTCATACGGTGTTCGGGCAAAAACAAAAGAAGTATCCTGTAAATCAAGGAATTTTTTAGAATATTTGAGATTATTATTTTTATCTACAACAGCATTTGTCGCATACAGAAAATAATTTGTGTTATTAGGGAAAGTTATGAGCTGAATTACAAGAGGCTTGTTTTTACCAAAGATATTTCCTATAACGATGATTCTAGAAACTGAATTTGCAGACATTGGAATAGATTCTGTGAGTGCTGCCGAAAGAGTAAGAAGATCTTCCTCTGTCATAAATTCATAAAATTCAAATTCATTGTTTAATTTTATCAAAAGATCTGCGGCATAATATTTATCTGCAGAATAGGTTTCATACGAAGAATTTTTATCAACATTAAAAATCTTGATTTCTCCATCTGCAAGATTTAATTTACTGATAGCTTTTTCAACTTCCTGTTTTTCTGAAGAAGCGGCAAAAGCAATTCCTGCCAAACAAAAAATTAACAATAGCGATAAAAATTTTTTCATAAAAACTCCTTATTTTGTTCTGTTTTAATAATACAGTAAAAAAAGAAATTTACAAGAGGAAAAAAGATAATAAAAATCTTATTCTTTCATTCGAGTTACATTGAATTTTTTAAAATCGTCGAATAACTTTGATTTATTTTCTTCGTAGGAATCAGAATCGGAAAATTCAAGAATATTATTGCAATATTTCCAGTACCGCCAGCTTAATTCCGACCTGAGGATATTATCAAGTTGAAAAGAATCTAAAGTTCCTGTTTTTGCTTTTTTCCAGCAGGCTTCACACTGTTTTATCTGATTATCAGTTAATGAAAGTGTTTTTTTCATCCCCTGGTAAATGGAAAGATGGTCTTTAGAAGCGTTTTTATTGATTATTGTAAGAAATTCATAAATATATTTCCATTTTACACCGTAAAAATTTCGTAAAAAATCCTGAAGCTCTTTGTCGTAGTTACAGTAGGGATTTTGAAGACATCTGCTTATAAGATACGCTTTTAATTCTCCGAATTCCGTATCGCATTGGTTGATATAATAATTTCCTTCTTCATATACACCGGCGGCACCATGTTCGTAAAAGCATTGAATGTTTCTTTGAATTACATTCAGATTCGGAAAAAGACCAGCTGTCTGACTGTAATTATTTGTATAATCCCAGATATAAAGCTTTTTGCAGATTCTATGCCAGTCTTCAAAATCCTTGATGAATTTTATGTTCTGTTCGCATTTTGGATCAGAAAGAGGATGAGAAAAACAACATTCAATCGTACAAAGACGAATTATTACATTATCATTCGGAATGATGTTTTTTGGGGGAGTTCTGGTATAAGTATAAGCAAAAGTATCTATAAACACATTATCGTAGCCGGCTTCTTTAACTGCATTTGAAATTTTATTGATAAAATAAAGCATCGAACCTGCATGTGATTTGTTTCCTTCATCAATAGCCTGACATTTTTTGCACTGACAGAAGCACGAATTATCTGCCTGTGTTAATGAGATGATTTGAATCGGCTCATCAGGATTATATTTTTCTTTCAAAATATCGAGAACTTCTTCCAGAACAATTTTATATACATCATCATTTGTAAGACAAAGCTGATTGGGATTTCTTCTTTGATTATATAAGGCAAAATATTCAGGATGAGATTTATAATATTTTTCTTTACTGCAGAATTGATTTGTAAGGGTATGACAGAATTCGGAAAGGAATTTTATATCACCACCCATTTCCTGTGGAATTTTACGACATTCTCCACCGTTCAGGCCATTGATGACCGAAAACAAAGGATCTCTGGGGCTTAACCAGTCTGTTTCGGTATATTCGAAAAATGAATCATAAACAATGTCTATATCTTCTATTTGCAGATATGTTTTTTCGGTGATGTTGTAACCGGTTTTTGTTGAGTAATAGTGAAAACCGCAGAAATCTTCCAGAAAACGGTAAACACCATAAAGCACACCTCGATTACCGCCACCGTTTATATAAATTCCGTTCTGATAGCTTTTTATCCGATAACTGCCTTCTGTCAGATTTTTTTCGGGATATTCAAAGCGGTTTGTATTACCTACTAATATTTCAAAGGATTTTTTTCCCTTTTTATCTGTGATGATTTCAAGAGTTTTATGAAAAGCAGTGTTCAGATTTTCCTGAAGAGCTTTGGCTGCATAGATTGTAGCTGGAGAGGCTTTTTCGCTTATAACAATTACTGCTTTTTTTGGAAGAATTTTTGCTGCATTCATAGAGAAGGTAGAAAAAATTAATATAAAAAAAGTCAGTAATCGTTTTTTCATCTATTGAAAAAGGTTATTCTTCTATGTCGTAGCATTTAATGTGAAGATCATCTAACTGCTGCTGATCAACACTTGCAGGACATCCATCCATTGGAGAAGCGGCTACATTGTTTTTAGGGAACGCAATAACTTCATGAATAGATTCTTCGTGACACATAAGCATTACAAGTCTGTCTAAACCAGGTGCAATACCGCCATGTGGAGGAGCTCCGAATTTGAAAGCCTGAACTAAAAATCCGAAGGCTTTTTCTGCTCTTTCGCGGCTATATCCGACAATTTCAAAAATTCTTTCCTGAAGAACAGGATCATTAATACGCATTGAGCCGGAAGCAAGTTCATATCCATTTAAAACAAGATCATATAAATCTCCTTTTACAGCGCCCGGATCACTTTCCAGTGTATCCCAGTACTGCTGCTGAGGAAGGGTAAACATATGATGTTCGGTTTCCCAATGATTTTCTTCTTCGTTCCAGGCAAAATACGGGAAGTCTATAATCCATGCAAAATGGAATTCATCTTTTGGATTATAAAGGTTTAAATCTTTACCAAGCTGTTTTCGAACTGCACCAAGAGCTGTACATGCAAGCTGCCAGTTTTCATCACTTACAAAAAGCAGAAGATCATTCTTTTCGGCGCCAAGTTTACCGCAGATTTCTTCTTCGTGACCGGCATAGAATTTAGATATTCCACCTTCGAAAGTGCCTTCTGCATTAACTTTCATCCATGCAAGACCTTTTGCCTTATAGTTTTTTGCAACCTCTTCAAGAGCTTCTATCTGTTTTCGGCTGTATTTGTCTGCAACGTTTTTAACGACAAGTACTTTTAATCCGCTTCTTTTATGACGCTGGATGTTTCTTCCGCTGTTTGCAGCACCTGCTTTGAAGGCGTTAAAATCACTTAAAGCTGCCATGAAAGACGCATCCTGCATTTTCATATCAAAACGTAAGTCAGGTTTATCGCTTCCATAAAAATCAAAAGCATCTTCCCATGCGATTCTATCGAATTTTGCAGGTAAATCGTAGTTTAAGGTTGTTTTGAAAATATGCTGCATCATTCCTTCTGTTACAGTAAGAACCTCTTCACGATTTGTAAAAGACATTTCCATATCTATCTGAGTAAATTCCGGCTGTCTGTCTCCACGAGCATCTTCATCACGGTAACAGCGGGCAATCTGAAAATATTTATCAAATCCGGAAACCATCAGAAGCTGTTTATAAAGCTGAGGTGACTGTGGAAGAGAATAGAATTTTCCAGGATGAACACGGCTTGGAACCAAGTAATCACGTGCTCCTTCAGGAGTAGATTTTATGAAAGTTGGTGTTTCAATTTCCAAAAATCCTTTTGAAGTTAAATATTCACGAGTAGCAAAAGCAACCTTTGAGCGTAAAATGATATTATGCTGCATAGGATCACGTCGTAAATCAAGATAACGGTATTTTAATCTTAAATCTTCATTAGGAATAACTAAAGTTCCATCTTTTTGACGAACTTCTTCTATAGAAAAAGGCAAATCCTGACTTGTTGTAAAGATGAAAATATCAGAAGCTTCAACTTCAATTTCACCGGTAGGCATATCCTTGTTAATGTCTTTTTCGCTTCTTGCGGCAACAATCCCTTCTACTGCAATACAATATTCGGATTTAAGGGAAGATGCAGTGTTTTTTAATTCTGCAGATGCCTTGTCACCAACCATTACCTGAGTAATACCGTAACGATCTCTAAGACGAATAAAAATAATGCCGCCTAAATCACGAGTGCGGCTTACCCAACCATTTAAAATAACTTTCTTTCCAACATCAGCTTTAGAAAGTTCTCCACAAGTTACTGTACGCTTTGTATTTTCCATAATGAGAATATTTTAATGATATAAAAGGTTTTAGACAATATTTAAGCGTTAATAAAGAATAAAGAAAAGAACAAATAAATACTGCCGCATAACATGATTATATTACCAATCATGTGCATCCATTTAATCTTTTTAAGACTGTAAAATACAATGCCAAGGATATAGAAGCCTGCTGTGGTCATAAGCATTGCAAAGCTTGTCTTAGAAAGAACATCATAAAGTGTTTTGCAGACAAAAATTCCGGCAAAACCAGATGTTATATAGAGGATAAGATTAAGCTTTTCAAATTTTCTTCCTGCAATTGAATAAAGAAGAATACCGAGTAAGGAAATTGCCCATACAATACCGAAAATTACCCAGCCTAAAACACCTTGAATTTTGGTAATTGTATAAGTGGTATATGTAAATCCGATGATGAGGAAAGAGAAAACATGCGAAAGTCTGTCGAAAACTCTCTTTGCAGTGAAATTTGTAAGTGCATGATGTAATGTAGAAAAAAGATACATTAAAATCATTGCAGCACCAAACAAAGAATAGCTTACAGTTGTTAATGCGAAAAAGCTTTTTGCATTTCGGAGGGCAAGAGTATCAAGAATGGCAGTAGCAGCAATGAAAAGACAACAACCGATTCCCTGAATAATAGAACTTGTGATTTCTTCACCAACAGAAAAACGTCTGTTTGTTTTTTCAAATTCTATTTTTGCTTTTGCACGCTGAATTCTTTTTTCTGCAATTCTTTTTGCACGTTCATTTCTTGCATATTGTTCAGAAGCATATTTTGCCTTTAAACGCTCAGGATCTTCTGCATACTGAATGTTAATCTGCTGAACCTTCTGTTCATAATCATATTTTAAAGACTTAAGTCTGGATCTTTTCTTTTTTGCGATAGATTTTAGGGTTGATTTGCGGACTGCTCTATTGGCAATTTCATTTTGTCGTTTTTCAGCTAACTTTGACATATAAACCTCTTTTTAACTGATATCATTTGTTTCTTTTATAAAGTTCATAAAGCAGGACCCCGGTTGCAACAGAAACATTCAGACTATCTATTTTTCCACAGGTTGGTATTGAAACAATACAATCACATTGTTTTCGTAAAAGCGGTGAAATACCTTTTCCTTCGCTGCCCATTATTATAACGGATTTTTCAGCAAATTCAATATTACAGCAGGATTCTCCACCGGCATCGGCTCCATAAATCCAATAATTGTTTGCTTTTAACTGTTCTGTAACTCTTACAAGATTATTTACAACAGCAGCATTTACCCAGGCACTTGCACCGGCACTTGTTCGACCGATGATTTCATTGTCTGAAATGTTTGAAGCACTGTTGTGTTCCGGAAGAATAATTAAATCTGCTCCAAACTGATCACAGCTTCTGATAATTGCGCCTACGTTATGAGGATCTGTAACCTTGTCTAAAATTACAACAGTAGATTTTTGTTTTGAAGAGTTTTCTAAAAGCCAGCTGTCAAAATTTACAAGATTCTGTGCTTTGTTGTCCTCTCCGGAAACAGACATTACAATTCCCCGGTGATCGCGCAGGCTTTCCTGTAAAGAAAGACAAATTTCATCGAGCTTTTGATTTGAGACCTGTTCAGAGGTGATTCCGGTTTTTTTTGCTTCTTCAAGGATTTTTTTTATGCGTGGACCCGGCTTACTGTAAAAAATTTTATATTCGCCAGATTCCTTTGACTGATTTTTTGAATCTTTTAAAAGAGCAATAATCCGTTCTTCGATGGAATGAAAGCCTGTTAAATATTTCATAATTAAATAAAGAGAATTTTAACGTCCACAACACTGCTTGTATTTTTTGCCGCTGCCACAAGGACATGGATCATTACGGCCTACCTTAGCACCGACACGTGTAATTGTTGTAGGGATTACTTCACCGGCAACATATTTCCATTCGTCGTTAATTTTTTTGAAAACAGAAATCTCATGGTGAAGATCATGCATCTGATTTAAAGTATAATCTGCAGTGAATTCTACGATATATTCGTCATCCTTCTGACCTTTTTCACTTCGCAGTATTTTTAAACCGTTCCACTGAGATTTTTTGCTCCAGTCTTCTGTTGCTTTTTTATCAATTTCTGCAATGCCTTCGCCTTCTTCACATGATGATATAATATAATTAATTTCATGCTTTACATAAGAAGAATAACGGGCTCTCATACATGCTTCTGCAGTTGGAGCTTTTATTTTTCCTTTTATGATTGGTTCACAGCATTCAGCATAAGCTTTCCCTGAACCGCAGGGACATAAATTATTATTTGTACTCATAAGATTATATTAATGAATTTTCGAAAAGTGAACAATGGGAATTAAAATGATTTTATAAAAGGATTAATTATCTATCTTTTCTGTTGAAAAACAATTTTATAAAGTGCTAAAATATTTTTATGGCTAATCTTATTACCATAAAGAACTGTAGGATAGAAAACAAAACAAAAACAATACTCTCTCAAATAGACTGGTCGTTAAACTCCGGCGAGGCGTGGCTTATCACAGGAAAAAATCAGAGCGGTAAAGCAGATTTTTTAAATGCACTTGCCGGTAACAATCACATAATCAAAAATAATGAAGACAGCGTTTATGAATTTAATGTTTCCAGTTCGGAAATTGTTTCTCTTGAAAGGGCTGCTCATCTTATTCAGGAAGAGCGGGAAAATGATGAAAGTGATTATATTGAAGGCGGTGTAGATATTGGCAGAACAGGCAGATTTTTTATAGCACAGGCGCTTTGTCAGAATCTTCATAAAAATGCAGAATTACCTGTTTTTGCTGAAAAAATAGAAACTTATCCTGCAATAAAATTATGTGGCGTTGAGTCCTTTTTAGACAGAGGATTAAAATATCTTTCGACCGGTGAAATAAGACGTCTTTTACTTGCTCGTGCGTTGATTTCCAATAAAAAGCTTTTGATTTTATCTGATCCGTTTGCGGGTCTTGATGTTCAAAGCAGGGCAATTCTGCTTGAATTTTTTAATACGATTGTAAAAAATCAGCTTAAGGAAAATCCCGGCAGTGAATATCCTCATTTGATAATTGCAATGGAACGATATACAGAAATTCCTGAGGCTATTACGAATGTTCTGGAATTTTCAGACAATAAAATCAGTTTTTGCGGAACAAAAGAAGATTATGAAAAAAAGCTTTTAATTCAAAAGCAGCAGAATGATGAAAATAATGAACAGAATAAAAATCAGCTTGAAGAAAATCTGAATGAAGTTTTAAATAATGAGCTTGTGAATAAAATTCAGTCGAAAGATGAATTTCTTGTAGAAATGTACAATGTTTGTGTCGGTTGGGATGGGCATGAGGTTTTAAAAAACATAAACTGGAAGTTAAAAAAAGGAGAGCATTGGCTCATTCAGGGTCCAAACGGGTCGGGAAAAACAACGTTTCTTGAATTAATCACCGGCGACAATATGCAGGTTTTTTCGAATGATGTCCGTATTTTTGGAAAACGACGTGGAAGCGGTGAAACAATCTGGGATATAAAAAAACGGCTTGGAATTGTTTCTTATAGAATGCATGTTGAATATAGAATGCTTGGAAATACAAGTCTTCGTGATGTTATTATTTCGGGTTTTAGAGATTCCATTGGTTTATATGAATCACCGACAGATTTAGAAATTGCGGCTGCAAAAAAATGGCTTAATCTTGGAGGATTTGCGGGTCGTGAATCAGAAACATTTTCTTCTTTAAGTTACGGGGAGCAGCGGGCAATATTAATCCTTCGTTCAACTGTCAAAAATCCTGAAATTTTAATATTGGATGAGCCTTGTCATGGACTTGATGATGAAAACAGAACAAAAATATTACATCTTATGAATTATATTGGAAATGCCGGTACAACAACTATGCTTCATGTAACTCATGATAAAACAGAAATCCTTGAGTGTGAAAAGCATGTTCTTGAATTATTACCCGGTAAAGAACCGATGTATAAAATCCGATAATTTAATCATGAAAAGAAAAATTATTGTATTTTTAAGTTTGCTTTGTATTTTTACAGAAAAAGTTTTTTCTGAAGAAACTGCCGGAAAATATGAATTAAGAAAGGTAACTGGTAATCCCGTTAAATTTACAGAAAGCTGGGGTTATGTAATGATGTCTCGTGCCAATGAGTATAATAAATCTATGCCGTTGACCGATGTTTGTTATTTCGGCGGTTGTGTTGATGTTTATGGTGAACTGGCAGATATCCCTTCAAGAAATAAAATAGATATTGGAAATGCAAGGGCACATCTTGTTATAAACAGCGACAGTCGTTCTCTTACTCATTTTATTCTTGATCCGACATATGGTGTTAGAAACCGTCTGATTAAAGATATTGTTAAAGCAGCAGAAACCTTTGACGGTGTTCAGCTTGATTTTGAATATATACCGAAGCGTGATAGAGAAAATTTCATAAAATTTATTGCAGATTTAAGATATAATCTCAAAGGAAAAATTCTTTCTGTGTGTGTTCCTGCTCGATTTAAATTATTAAAGGAAGATATGTATCCTTATGCAAAAATAGCAGATTACTGTGATAAGATTTTTGTAATGTGTTATGACGAGCACTGGTCGACAAGTAAGCCCGGAGCAATTGCTTCTATGGAGTGGAGCCGTAAGGTTGTAGATTATGCAGTAAGTGTTGTACCGGAAAAGAAGCTTGTAATGGGAATTCCTTTTTATGGAAGAACCTGGGCAAATAAAACAACTTCAGGTGCATGGTATTTTTCAGGTGCTAATCGTATCATGCGGGAAAATGATGTAACAGAAATCATTTATGATGATGAAATCCCTCGTTTTACATATAAAACACAGGTAACAGTTACAGGATATTTTAATGACGCTTATTCAGATGTTGCTCTTTGCCGTATGTATGAAAAAGTTGGCGTAAAGAACATCGGTTTCTGGCGCATTGGTCAGGAAGATCCAGATTTCTGGAAGTGGTTGGAAATAAAGTAAAAATACTATAAAATAACATCATCAGGAGTTGTAAAGATGTTATTTTCACCAGTAGAAATTCAAGAAACAGTAAATATGTTTATGCGGCAAAAGCTTGATATCCGTTGTATTACAATGGGTATCTCTCTTTTGGATTGTGCCGCTGAAGATTCAAAACGAGCCTGTGAAAAAATATATGATAAAATCATGACTAAAGCAGGAAATCTCGTAAAAACAGGACAGGATATTGAAAAAGAATTTGGTGTTCCTATTATCAATAAACGTATTTCTGTAACTCCAATCTCTCTTGTAGCGGGCGCAAGTAAAGCCGCTGATTATACAGATTATTGTAAAATTCTCGATAAATGTGCAAAAGAACTCGGCATAAATTTCATTGGTGGTTTTAGTGCACTTGTTCAAAAGGGAATTACTCCTGCAGATAAAATCCTTATTGAATCTATACCGGAAGCTTTGTCTGTTACAAATTATGTATGTTCTTCTGTAAATGTCGGAACTACAAAAAACGGAATAAATATGGATGCTGTTAAGCTTATGGGTGAAATCATCTGTAAAACAGCAGAACGTTCTAAAAATTGTGATGTAAACGGTTGTGCAAAGCTTGTTGTATTCTGCAATGCACCGGAAGATAATCCTTTTATGGCAGGAGCATTTCATGGTCCTGGAGAAGGAGATACTGTAATAAATGTTGGAGTTTCCGGTCCTGGTGTAATTCTTGCTGCCGTTAAAGAATATAAGGGTCGTCCTATAAATGAACTTGCTGACGGTATAAAAAAGATGGCATTTAAGATTACAAGAATGGGTCAGCTTGTTGGAACAGAAGCCGCTCGCAGATTAAATACAAACTTTGGTATTCTTGATTTATCGCTTGCTCCTACTCCGGCAGTTGGAGATTCTGTTGCACGTATTCTTGAAGAAATTGGTCTTGAAGGTTGTGGTGCTCCCGGAACAACAGCAGCACTTGCTATGCTTACAGATATGGTTAAAAAAGGCGGTGTAATGGCAAGTACAAATGTCGGTGGTTTAAGCGGAGCCTTTATACCTGTAAGTGAAGATGAAGGAATGATTGAAGCAGCAACAAAGGGTTCTATATGTCTTGAAAAGCTTGAAGCAATGACAACTGTTTGTTCAGTTGGTCTAGATATGATTGCAATTCCTGGTGATACTCCTGCAACAACAATTTCCGGTATTCTGGCAGATGAATTTGCTATAGGAATGGTAAATAATAAAACAACAGCCTGTCGTCTTATTCCGGCTCCCGGTAAAAAAGCCGGTGATTGGGTTGAATTCGGCGGATTATTGGGAGGCTGTCCTGTAATGCCTGTCAATAAATTCAGCTGTGCAGATTTTATCAACCGGGGCGGAAGAATACCTGCACCAATTCATTCTTTCAGAAACTAAATCAGTCGTTTTTTTTGTTTTCTTCTTTTGGAGCAAGTTTTGCACTGAAGAAAGACATTGCTGCTCCTCCACATAGACTCAGAAAACAGGCGATTCCTTTTACAACACTATTAATTTCACTAAAGCCCGGAAAAAATGTTATGGCTGAACCGCAGATTAATCCGAAAATAACTGCATAAGTAATATTAGGTTGTTTTTTTAATAAATAGCTTACAAGTTTTGCTCCGGAAATAAGACCTATAACAACTCCGATTCCGTTTGGCAGTAAAAGAAAGAGTGAATGAAGGAATGTTTCCCAGTGAAACAGAGTATTTAATGCACCCATAACAATAGGATATACACCAAAAATCAGCATTATAAGCGAACCTGAAATTCCCGGAATAACCATTGTAATTGCACCGATTATTCCTCCAATAAATAGTTTAATAAGCAGATGAACAGAAATTTGTGGAAGTTCGAAAGAAATTTCATCTGACTGTCCGCCAAGTTTTTCTTTAAGAATATGGAAAGTAATTAAAACTGCAAATCCGATTAATGCAGCAATTATAATACCGGTAATTTTTCCTGCAGAAAATTTTTTCTCAGGATCTTCTTTTTTTATCATGTAAGTAAAAAGCATAGGGATAGAACCTAAAATAAGTCCAGTGAATGCGTAATTAGTCTGTACGGGAAAGTTTTCATATAATGTTTTAATGAGTTTACTGAAAAGCAAAACTCCACCAGCCATACCTGCCAGCAGCGGTACGAGAAATTTCCAGTTTTCTTTTAGTTTTTTTAAATTTAAGGTGATTGCATTAACAAATTTTTCATAAATTCCAAAAATAACGGCTAAAGTTCCGCCTGAAACTCCAGGAATAACATTTGCCATACCTATAAAAATTCCAATAAAAATTAATCTGAAAAGTTCCATACTATGAATATATAGGTAAAATAAGATGTTTTCAATATAAAGTGAAAGTGTTAATATATAAAGGTGAAAATAATTAAGCTGGAAAAACAATATTTAGATTTTGCACGCGTTTTTATAGAACCCTTTGAATACCGCTGCTGTCTTCTTGCACAGAATATACGGCAGTCTTCTGAAAATCTTTATGCAGTTGTTAAGGAAGAAATAATCACCGGTGCGAAAGATTTAATTGGTATTTTTAATGTTGATAAGAATTTTTTACATTGTTTCCCGTCATTTTTTGATAAAAATATAGAAAAACCAGATATAGAAGAGTTAAAGAAATTATTTGTTGAAGTTTTTAAAGATAAGAATATAAAGTGTATTACAGGAGAGCATAGAACAAGTGATTTTTTTCTTAAGATTTTAGAAGGTTTGAATTATATTCCCAAAAAAATTAATCTTTATAAAACAATGCTTCTTAATGATGAGATGAATCCTCCACCGGAAGATTTATCGTTTGATGATGAAATTAAGCGTTGTACGATAGATAATCTTGAAGAGCTTGTAGATTTACAGAAAAATTATCTTGAAAAAGAAGTAGCAGTTCCCGGTCAGATTATAAGTAAGCTTGAAGCAATTGTTTCATTAAAACAGATTTTAAAAAATCAGCTTTGTTATGCACTTTATAGCGATGAAGAGCCGGTTGCAAAAGCAAATACAAATGCAATAGGATTTAATTATATTCAAATAGGCGGGGTTTATACGCATCCCTTGTATAGAAAAAATTATTATGCCTGGCATTTGATGTATAAAATAGCCGGAAGAATTAGTCGTAGTAGAAAAAAAACAATATTATTTGTTAAAATACAAAATGAACCTGCAAAAAGGTTATATAAAAGACAAGGATTTGAAGAAGCAGGAGATTTCAGCATTTCTTATTTCTAAGAAAAGACTTATGAAAAAAGCAGTATAAAATTGTTACAAAACTATAATATTTTAATTATTATAGTAGAACTCAATAACAGAGAGGTACATAACATGAAACAATTTACTAAAAAAACAATTAGTGCAGCTTTATTTGGAATAATGCTTACAGGAAGTATATTCGCAGCTGCTCCAAAAAAACCAACAGTTGAAACAACTGAGCCGGAAATAACAACTCCTAAAAAACCTGAAGTTGCGGCTCCTAAAAAACCAAAGACTTTAACTCCTGAACCTGCAGAACCTAAAAAAGCAGGCACAGAACGTAAAGCAACAAAAGAATGGTATGAAGAATATAGTTTTGATGACTGGTTTTTTGGCTGGGATGGATGGAAAGAAAGCGACAGATTTGATTCATCATGGGATTACTGGGATGAATGGTATTTCCAGGATTATAAAGAAAAGAAGCAGACAATAAAGCTTACTTCTATAACCGGAAAACTTTCTACAAAGAAAGAATATGGAGAAACTGTCTATAAAATTACAACAAAAAACAATAAGGTTTATAATCTTGCTCTTCAAGAAGATCTTGATATGAGATTGAAACCAAAATTTGAAGAACCTGCAAAAAAAGCACCGGTAAAGAAGGCTCCTAAAAAGACAACAACAAAGAAAATTAAAAGAGATTACTATTACTATAGCGATGGAAAGAAATACTATAAAGCCCCTTCAAAACCAAAGGTAACAGTAACTGTAACAACAGAATTAACACCACCAAAAACAAAAACTGTTCCTAAAAAAGCACCTGTTCTTAGGAAGCCTAATCAGGATGTAAAACCAAAGGCTCTTTCGAAGAATGTAATATCAAAATATACAAATAAGATTATTACAGTACAGGGTTATTTCAATGAAAGAGACAATACTTTTGTAGTAGTAAGTCTTGATTAATTAAGAAAGATTAAGAAATCTTTTTCAGGAAGTGGGTAAGAGTAATGATATCCCTGGATATACTCGACGCCCATTTCCTGAACTTTTTTAGTTTGTTCTGCTGTTTCAATTCCTTCTGCAAGAACACGAATATTTAAATCCTTAATTAAAGAAATTGTCTGTTTTAAGATAGATTCGGCTTTTTTATCTTTCATTGCTTTCCAGATAAGCGACTGATCAATTTTAATAATTTCAAACGGATAATCAAGAAGATTAGAAATATTTGAAGTACCCAGACCGTAATCATCAAGGGCAAAGCTTAAATGATGAGCATACATAATGTTCATATTGTTTTTGAGCGTATTTTCTGCGGTAAGCACAGATTCTTCGGTAATTTCAAAATTAATCATTTCATAATTTATATGGTAGTCATCCATAATTGAGAAAAGCTGAGTGTATAAATTTTCCTGCATACATTGAATTACAGAAAGATTTATATGAATATGATGAATACCTTTATCTGCAAGGTTGTTTTCAGAAATAAAACGACAGACGGATTTAAATACATGATTTCCGATTTTATGAATTATACCAGTTTTTTCTGCAAGAGGGATAAATTCTTCGGGAGCGATGAAACCAAGCTGTGAAGTTTTTAATCTGATTAAAGCTTCGGCACAATGGCATTTTCCGTCTTCGAGAGTTAAAATCGGTTGATATACAACATCTATATCTTCTTCGGAAAGGGAATTTTTTATATATTTGAAGATAAGATGTTCTTTTTTTCGTTTTTCAAGGAAGGTTGTATCGACACGGGTAATCTCTTTTGTGTCATGATTTAAAATTCCATTACGAACATTATCTAATAAATCCATGGTTTCTTCAATTGTAGAAGCATCTTCCGGGCAGAAAATCAAATTTAATATAACAGGAATTGTGAGTTCTACATCATTATAGAAAAAAGGCTCAAGGAAGCGGCTTTTTATGGCATTAATTTGTCCTGTACGAACAATGTTATCATTACTGAGAATTACAATAAGCTTGTTATCTGAAATTCTGAATACATTTAGTTTATTGAAAAGACGTAAAAAGTATATACAGATGTTTTTAAAGAATTTAGCTTTGTTTATTCTTCCAATTGTATGTTTAATTACATCTGTTCCTTCGAATTGAATAACAAGAAGTTTTTTTGACTGTTTAAGTTTTAATGCCTGGCTGAATTCAGTAATAAAAGCAAGTCTGTTTAAAAGGCCTGTTTCCTGATCCTCATATTGAAGAGGATTATTCAAGGCAAGGAAAGCAAGCATTGTAGAAATAGAGAAACAGAAACCAATAACAAGATAAGACGGGAACAAGGCCTGAACACCTACCGAAGTAAGGGAAAGGAACAGGTAGAATATAATCGTTAAACTTTGAATTATTGAAAGCTTTTTTCTGATTTTAAAATAATAATAAACAGAAAGCGAAACATAAAAGAAAGCAGGAAAGTATTGTGCAAAGAACAAAGGTCCGCGTGAATAAACACCGTTATCTATGTGGAAGAATAATTTAGTAAACGGAGTTGTGATAATTAAAAGCATAATAAAAATGTACGGTATTGAAAGCAATGCTTTTTTAGGGCGTGTATGGAAGCCGTTATTATCATGAACAAAATAAAAACAATAATAAAAATTTATAGGAATTGTATTTATCGTTAATTGATAATGAATGTTTGTCAGATATTGAAGCCATACAGGAACAACATCTGCATGATATAAACACAAAACAGAAAGACAATCCGAAAGACTGGAAACAAGAACAAGAATAATCAGATGCTCGAAGGATTTTACCATTCGTGTATTGATGGTTTTCTTCTTAAAAAAGCTGATAAGAACAGTTATAGAAATTATTATCGCTGCTATTTCAAATCTAAAATTGTATGTCATCTTATAATCTCCAGTAAATCCTGCTCTTTAACAGGCTTAGAATAATAAAAGCCTTGAACAAAACTGCAGCCCATTTTTTCGATGTTTTCAAATTGTTCTACAGTTTCCACGCCTTCTGCAATAACTTCAATTTCGAGAGATTTTGCCATTTTTACAATGTTTGTCAGAATTTTGGTGATTTTATCATCCTTCATAAAAACGCGGACCATATCTTTGTCAAGTTTAATGGTTTTGAAAGGATAATCTATCAGACTTTTGATATTATTGAAGGTTGTTCCAAAATCATCCAGAGAAAAGAAAATCTGTTTTTGCTGAAGCTGTTTCATATTGTTTAAAAGTGCCTGGCTTGAAGCGAGAATTGCAGTTTCTGTTATTTCAAAATTTATTAAACGGTAATCAAGGTCAAATTCTTCGATAGTTTTAAGCATATCCTTATAAAGCTTATTCTGCATGCATTGAATAACCGAAAGATTTATCTGCACATAATCAATTCCTCGTTCCCAGATTTTATTGATGCTTATGAACTGACACACCTTTCGTATAACTATCAATCCTATTTGATTTATTAAACCATTTTGTTCTGCAAGAGGGATGAATTCTTTAGGACTTATATAGCCCATTTCGTTGTTATTTAATCGGACAAGTGCTTCCAGAATCGTAAATTTGCCTTTTTCGATGGAATATACCGGTTGGTAAACTACAGAGAAATCCTGTTCTTTAACTGCAGTCTGTAAAATTGCCAGGATTTTTTCATTACGGATTTTTTCCTTTATGATATTTTTATCTGCTTTAATCAGAGTTCCCGACGGTTTGTTAGTGATTGTTTTTAATGATTTTTCGATTAAATCAATTGTATCTTCAAGATTTCGTGCATCTCCCGGTAATTTTAATGTTACAAATCTTACGGAAATCGAAAGCTTTATGTCTCCGATTCTGAAGGGTTCAGCAAATGCAATATTAATTCTGTCTACAAGCTGAGAAAGTTTATTTGCATCATCAGGGAGAACAAATGCAAAGCGTGTTCTTGAAAGACGATACAAAGGAAGTCTGATAGCAGAAAGCTGAAGATATCGTGAAATTGTCTTCATTAACAGAGATGTATTTTCAAGACCAATAGTTTCGTCGAGATATTTAGTTCCGATTATCTGTAATGCAAGAAGCCTTACTTTTTTCTTTTTCTTGAAAATTGCTTTTATTGCAATATAAAAGGCAGAAATATTGTAAATGCCCATTTCTGTATCTTTATATACTGAAGGATTTTCGAAAGAAAAATAGGTAATAAAGATTGTGATGGAAGCAATAAAGTTTGTTACAAGATACTGCGGTAAAATAAGCTGGAAGATTACCGACAAAATTGAAAAGAAAACGTAAAGACTTATCGTGCTTATTTGATTTTTTGATAAAAGTTTATTTTTTATGAAAGTGAAAATAAGACACAAAATTAAATAAATAAAAGAGATTATATGAAGAACAATAAATAAAGGACCATGTTTATATTGTAAAGCTTCATCAAAGTAAAAAATGCATTTCGTAAATGGTGTAGAAAGAATTGCAAGCATACAAAAAAGATAAGGAAAGAACATTGTTCGTTTTATGATTACAGAAACAGGAGCTTTTTCTTCTATACCAAAAATAATGCAGGAAAAATATAGAGGCGGAATGCAGTAAAGACTTAAAAAGAAAATTTGATTAATAATATAATTAACGGCAACAGGAATTGTGTCTGCATGTGCAAGAGTATATACAGATATTAAATCTGTAATTGAACAGACAAGTAAAGTGATAATGCATAAGGCAAAATTTCTTGTAACTCTGGTTGAAACTGTTTTTTTATAAAAAAAGTTAAGCAAGACAGATAGAGAAACAAGAATTGCGATGAAATCATATTGATAAATGTACTGCATTTATATCATTTTACAATGAGTTTTTAAAAAAAGCAAAATTCTTTAATAAAATATCATAATATAGAAAAAAAAGGGTTGTCATTTCTGACAACCCTTTATTAAATTTCCGTTTAATGAGCGGTAATTATGATTTTTTATTTGTTTGCTTTAATAACAGCCTGAGCTCCGGCAAGACGAGCAAGTGGTACACGGAAAGGAGAACAAGAAACATAGTTCAAACCAAGCTTGTAGCACAGTGCGATAGAAGCAGGATCTCCACCATGTTCACCACAAATTCCTAAGTGGAGAGCAGGTTTTACAGAACGTCCTTTTGCTTCTGCAATTTCCATTAAAGCACCTGGACCATCTGGATCGAGAGTAGCGAAAGGATCGTCTTCAAGGATTCTCTGGTTCAAGTAAGATTCAATGAACTTACCATAGTCATCACGGCTGAAACCGAATGTTGTCTGTGACAAGTCGTTTGTACCGAATGAGAAGAAGTCTGCATACTGAGCAACTTTGTCTGCAATAAGGGCAGTTCTTGGGAATTCAACCATAGATCCGATTTCGAATTTAAGATTTGTTCCTTTTGCTTTATTTACTTCTGCAATTTTAGCTTCTGCCTGTGCACGAATCTGTTCAACTTCGCGGTAAGAAACAACGTTAGGAATCATAATCTGAACCTTGTGTTTAATACCAGCTTTTTCACATTTTGCTGTAGCCAAAGCAATTGCTTCAACCTGCATTTCGTAAATTTCAGGATAAGTAATAGCAAGACGACATCCTCGGTGACCGAGCATTGGGTTGTGTTCATCAAGAGCAGCAACCTTTGCAGCAAGAGCTTTTTTCTCAATACCAAGCTTCTTTGAAAGTTCGTCGAGAGCTTTGTTATCTTCTGCCTGGATGAATTCGTTTAATGGAGGGTCCAAAAGACGGATTGTTACAGGGCGTCCTTCCATAGTTTTGATGATTTCATAGAAATCTTTTTCCTGTAATGGAAGAATTGCCTTAAGATTCTTTTTACGTGTTTCTGTATCTTCAGAAACAATCATTTTCTGGAATGATGTAAGTTTTGGTTCATCGAAGAACATGTGTTCTGTACGACAAAGACCAATACCCATAGCACCGAAGCGGAATGCATCTTTTGCGTTCTGTGGTGTATCACCGTTAGCATATACATCAAATCCCTTAACTTTCTTTCCAGAAGGAGTTGTTCTAACAGAGCTGTTACGAACATCATCTGCCCAACTGAGGAATTTTTCGAGGTCACCAGAAATTGAAGCTGGTTTTACAGAAACCTGACCTTCATAAACTTTACCAGTAGAACCATCGATAGTTAAGAAATCACCTTTCTTATATGTTTTAGCACCAACTTTGATTTTGTCAGCACCAGGGAATGTAATTGCAGCACAACCACAAACACAAGGAGTTCCCATACCACGAGCAACTACGGCAGCGTGTGATGTACGTCCACCAGTAGAAGTCAAGATACCCTGAGCAACTGCCATTCCGGCAATATCATCTGGAGAAGTTTCTTTTCTTACGAGAAGAACTTTCTTTCCTTCTTTTGACCATGCTTCTGCATCTTCAGCTGTAAATACAATCTGTCCACATCCAGCACCTGGAGAAGCATTCAAACCACTTGCAATTTCAACTGCTTTTTTAACTGCAGCAGGATCAAGCTGTGGAAGAAGAAGCTGATTCAACTGTTCTGGTTCTACACGGAGAAGAGCCTGTTCTTTTGTGATAAGTTTTTCAGCCACCATATCAACTGCCATCTTAACAGCAGCAGCACCTGTACGTTTACCGTTACGACACTGGAGCATAAAGAGTTTTCCTTCTTCAACAGTGAATTCCATGTCCTGCATATCGTGATAGTGTTTTTCAAGACGATCACGGATTTTGCAAAGTTCGTCATAGATAGGTTTATTTGTTTTAGCAAGCTGAGAGAGCTTCTGTGGTGTACGGATACCAGCTACTACGTCTTCACCCTGAGCGTTCATAAGGTATTCACCCATGAATTCGTTTTTACCAGTAGAAGGATCGCGAGAGAAACAAACACCAGTACCAGAAGTATCACCTTTGTTACCGAATACCATAGCCATTACAGTTACGGCAGTTCCTTTTAATGAACCTTCCTTGATGTTGTTCAACTGGCGGTATTTAATAGCACGTGGGTTCATCCAAGAACCGAATACAGCGCCGATAGCACCCCACATCTGAACTTTTGGATCCTGAGGGAAATCTTCACCCTTTTCTTTCTTGTAGAGCTTCTTGTATTTTTCTACAATCTTCTTTAATTCATCTGTGTTAAGTTCTGTATCTTCTTTAATACCACGGATACCTTTTACTTCATCGATGATTGCTTCGAATTTAGCGTGTTCAACACCCATTGCAACATCACCGAACATCTGAATAAAGCGGCGGTAAGCATCCCATGCAAATCTTTCATTACCTGTTTTGTTAGCCAATCCAATTACAGACTTGTCGTTAAGACCAAGGTTAAGGATTGTATCCATCATACCAGGCATAGAAATTGCAGCACCAGAACGAACTGATACTAAAAGTGGATCATCATCTGCACCGAGCTGTTTGCCCATTGTTTTTTCAAGACGAGCAAGGTATTCGTCAACTTCCTTATCCAAACCTGCAGGATATTTACGTCCTAATTTGTAGAATTCCTGACAAACGTCTGTAGAAATTGTGAAACCAGCAGGAACTGGAAGACTTAAAGGTTTTTTTGCCATCTGTGCAAGGTTAGCACCTTTACCACCGAGTTCAGCGCGCATTGATTCATCACCATCTGCATCGCCGTTACCAAAAAAGTAAACATACTTTGTTTTAGCCATTGATTTTACTCCATATTTAATAAAATTTTTTTTGCATTTAAATAGTATAATATTCTACCCATAAACGAAATAATGGTCAATTATGTAAATAACGCAAATTTCTACAGATAAGAATTTTTCCTTAATTGATAAAATTTATTATGACATATAATATAAGCATGAGGTTTTTATGAACAGAGTTTTTTTAAAGAATTGCGAATGTGCGCTTGATATGGGAGATGGAAGTGAAAGAGGTCTGTATGTAGACCAGGATTATATTCTTCAAAAGATGAAAAAAATTCATCGTGGAATAAGTCTGATGTATACATATTATCCGAAGGATAAAACGTGGCCCAAAAGAGCATGTAATGCGTTTGAAACAGATGGTCCAGCAGATCCCTGGAGTTATCCTTATGAAAATTATTTTCCTTATCTTGGCGGTATTCTTGGAAAAACAGATGATGAACCATTTAAATATATGAAAGAAATCCGCCGGCACGGGATGGATATTTTATTAACTTTGACAATAGATCCTAATCTTACCGAAGAAGACATTATTCCTATAGCGAAAGATTTACTTTCTTATGGACGTGTATTTTTACGAGTTAATCATGAGTGTACCGGCGACTGGTTCTGTTATACAAAACGTGCCTCGTATGAAAAAATCGCGGAATTTTTTGTGATGGTTTGTAAGGTAATGCATAAATATGCTCCGAATGTACTGATGATTTTATGCGCCGGAATGTGGCAGAAAGAAACCGGAAAGCTCGAAATGGAAGATATTTTTTTAGAAGCGCATAAGGTTGCCGACATCTGGTCTGGAGATCAGTATCTTGCTTTGAACTGGGGATGGCCGGTCGACTTAAAATGTACCTCTCAAAATCATGCCTGTTATAATACACAGGAAGTTTATGAAAAAGCAAAAAATACATGGAAGCGTTTAAAAGAAATTACAGGACAAAATAAACCTATGGTGCTTTCTGAATTGAATGCAGACGGAGATGTAACAGGTCCTTATGAACAGGCACAAATGATGAAGCACTTTATGGAACTTTTGCAGCAGGATAAAGAAAAATGGCTCATGGGTTTTACAGCCTATCAGTTCCGTGACGACGGACGGCTTGGTTTGGAAATTACAGATCCAAATAATTCAAATAATGGAATTGAACAGCCGCTTTTAAAAACATATAGAGATGAGTTATTAAAGCCATTTTTCAGTCAGAAGCTTGAGACAAAAGAAGAAATTAATTTGCCGGTAAAAATGCGATGGGGAAATTCAGAGGATGCAGAAGGCTTTGAGCTTGTTGTCAAAATAGAAAAAAATCCTCATTATGCAGAAGTATATTTTGGAAACACACTCAAGGATGAAAATTTAATATTTGAATTTGACGGCTACTGGTTTTATAAAAAGAGCGGAGTTTCTAAAATTGATTTTATGAGTTATTTTTTTGATCATAAAATAGAAAAACCTGCTGAATATAAAATAAGATTTTTTGCACCACCGAAAGAAGGAATTAATTCAAGCGAAAATTGTAAGGACTGGTTAAACAATTATTATACGGTAATAAAGGAGCTGCCCGAGATTCGCATAGAATATGAACCGGTAGAAATATATACAAAAAAAATGTGAGTTTAACTCTGTATTTTTAAAAAAGAAAGGGTCTTATAGTTAACGAAAGATTAATTATTGAGGTGATAAAATGAAAAAACTTTGTTTCGTTGCAATGGCTTTAATGCTTTTTTTACTTGCAGGTTGTGATTTTGATACTACAAAAAGAGTAGAATTTTCTTATGATAATCAAAGCAGCCAGATGATTTATGCTTTGGTTTCTTATCAGCAGTCAGAAAACGAGGGATATGTAATCGGCATACCGGCGAGTGGTCATGGTACATTTTTAGTTGGCGGAAAAGATGAAACCAAGGGATTTAATTTCAGATATGCAAAGGCATCTGAATTTTCTCAAATTCCGAACGCACAGGAGTTGATAGACTATACAAATTCTTCGGCACATTCTTCACAGCATGTTTCAACCATGAAAAAGGCAGAGAAATTCAAAATTGTGGTTTCAGAATCTAACGGTTCATTAAAGGCAGTAATTACTACATACTAAATATATAAAATTTTATATTACAGGGACTGTTGGTTTCTTCAGCAGTCCTTTTTTTATTTGTAAAAAAATGATTTCTGATGTAAAATTAGTTAAACGATTTACTAAAAAAGGGTGAAATTATGGCAATGAAAGAAAAACCGGAAATTATTCAGTTAAAAAACGGAATATGCTGGAAGCATGATTTTGATTCATTTAAGGCGACTGTTTACGTTCCAAAGGCGGAAGAAAAATTACAGGCTGATATTTTAAATTATGGATTTATATCGCCGTATCTTCTGGTTTTTGCATCAAAGGATTTTTCTTTTGAAGAAGCTGTAAATTTTGCAGATAAAAATATGCTTACTAAACTTGCAGCTGATTATGCATCAAGTGTTGTTTTTATTTATCCAAAAAGCGGAGACTGGAAGTCTGCAAAAAAGGATTTATTTTCAGATATAATTTCAAATTCAAAAATACATGAATATTATGAAAATGGTTTTGTCCGAAACTGGAACAGATTTACAAAACAGATTGACGGATATTACATTCGTGGTGCAATTTTCAGAACATGTCTTTTTGGCTTTGGTGATTCTGCTGATTATATTGCAAAAAATTGTATTAATCATTTTGAAGGCGACGGCTTGTGGGGCAGGTCAGATCTGGCACCTGTTACATGTATTCTTTCAAAGCTTTCTGTAATACCGGACATCAGTTGCAGGGACATTCCTGTTGTTTCATATGATAATTCAAAAGAAATAAATGATTATATAAAGAAAAATTGTGATTATTGTCTTTGTAAAGAAAATGCAGATTTTTATACCGATTATTATTCGTTTGCAAAAAAATTCCGAAGGATGAATGGTCCTATTATTATTGATGAAGATGTTGAAGCAGATGGACTTATTCGTGAAACAGGAACGGCAATTGTAAAAACTTCAGAAGATAATTTTGGAGATGATAAGGATAAGGAAAATCATACAATAGGTTATTTTGCTTTTTATAACAACGGACTGCTTCAAAAAGGTCATCTTCCGCTTGTACTGGGATTTCATGGAGGAGGCGACAGCTGTTTCTTTTTCAGCATAATGGCAGGCTGGGCAAAAATCGCTCACCGTCATAATTTTTTGCTAGTGACAATAGAAAATCATCTTAATTCTACCGCCACAGAAATGGTGGAACTTATAGAGCATTTAAAGAAAAAATATCCTATAGATGAAAAAAGAATTTATGCAACAGGATTTTCAATGGGCGGAATAAAAACCTGGGATTTAATTCAGGAATATCCACAGCTTCTTGCGGCTGCAGCACCAATGGACGCTACTGTTGATGTCGGTCAGAATGTTTACTTTATGGAAATAAAAAAAGATGTCAATAAAAGTGTAAGCGTTCCGATTTTTTATGCTGCAGGAGAAATTACTCCATTACCGGAGCTTCCTTTTCAGGAGCAGAAATGTCTTAACAGAATGGCTTACGCTTTAAAATTAAACAAAGCGGAAAAGGAATATAATGTCAAACTGGAAGACAAGGATAACTGGCAGAATAAATTCTGGGGAATTGACGGTGATTTTACACTCCAAAAATATGATGAAACAAGAAAGAGCACTTTAACAATGCAGTTATTTAAAAATAACGATAATAAAATCTACAATGTTTTTGCAAGTATAAGTGATCAGGGACATGACTGCCGAGAACATACATGTGAACATGCCTGGAATTTTATGAGTCGTTTTACACGAGATGAAAAAGGAATGATTACAGGCGGCGGTAAAGAAGAAATTCTTGACTGTCTGAAAAACTAATCTGCGGTATAAGATGAAGCTAAATCAACGCGTGCTTTTGCCATCGTTTGCTTTTCCAGCGGAATAACATTGCAAATCCACGGGTTGTTTCATCTGTACCTATTCCAAGCCAGAAGCCGACTAATCCTAGTCCGCATTTTAAACCGAGAATATAGCTTCCTAAAACCATAATTCCCCACATGGAAAAAATACCGTAAATTACAGGGAACTTAACATCACCGGAGCCTTTTAGTGCACCGACATAAATTAAATTCAAGGAACGGCCGAATTCAATGTACGTAGAATAAATTAAAAGAACTGCAACAAAATTATGAACTTCTTCTATATCTGTAAATAAATTTATAATCGGATTTTTAATTATATTTACTACACCAATCATGAATAGAGAACAAAGAGTTGCAATTATCTGATATTTGAAAACCTTTTTGTAAGCAATATCACTTTGATGTGCACCGACGTAATATCCTGTTTTAATTTGGGTTGCATTGCCTATTGCCATTGCTATTGCAAAAACATAACGGACTATTGTCATTGTATAAACCTGAGCAGACATGGCGTTTGTTCCGAGCTTTGAAATCATCGCCATAATTACAATCTGACTTAAGTTATACGAAAGACTTTCTCCTGCGGTAGGAATACCAACAGATAAAACAAGACGATAGCTTTCCTTTGGTGTTTTTAAGATTCCTTTAAGTGAAAAAGAAATATCCTTTTTTCTTTTTATGATGATTGCAAACAGAATTGAAGAAATAAACATTGCAAATCCAGATGCCGCAGCAACACCCGGAACACCAAGAACAGGAAGACCAAACCATCCATAAAGAGAAAGGGCATTTCCAAGAACATTAATAAGATTTGCTATTATTGAAACAATCATTGCTTCGGTGGTGTAACCATAGCATCTTAAAATTGCGCCCTGTAAAAGACTGAAGGCATTGAAAAAACAGAAAATTCCGCCGTAAATTACAAAATACTGCCAGGCAAAAGTTCTTACGGAAGAATCAAGGGTGTAGCAGTTTAAAAGAGGTTTTGTTCCGAAGAAAACCAAAAGCATTAAAAATATTGAAACACCGAAAACCATGTTGGTACTTGCCTGTGCAATGTGATTCAAATCTTCCTTTGATTTTTTTGCGCCTAAATATTGAGAAAGGACAATGGAACAGCCCGTACTGATTACGGCAAATATAAGTGTTAAAAAGAAAATATATTGTCCGACAAGCCCGGTTGCAGCAACAGCATCGTTTGAATATGAGCTGAGCATAAGGGTATCTATAGAATTTACAAGGATTCTGAAAATCTGTTCCATTGCAATAGGGAATGTTAATTTTAACATTGGCAAGGAACCGCGGTTTGTTTTTTCCATAATCTGTATTTTATAAATATGAAAAATTAATAAATTGACTAAATCTCTATAAAAGTTGGATAATCATTGACGCTAAAGAAATTTAAAGAACAGATATAATTATTTATTTTTTTCTGTTTTTCGTGTCCGTTTGCGCGATGTAGTTTTTTTCCAGGCTTTTTGTTCAAACTCTTCTATCGTAAGAGGCTTTGCAAAGTAATATCCCTGTATTAAATCGCAATTTTGTTTTGCAAGAAAATCAACCTGTTCTCTTGTTTCAATTCCTTCTGCAACAATTTCCATTCCAAGTTTTTTGGCAAGATTTATAGTTTGACTGACAATTGTATTAGCTCTGTTTATATCTTCTATGCCTCTGAAGAATTCTGCATCCAGCTTGATGATATCAAGAGGGAGTTCTTTTAAAGAATTAAGTGATGAATAACCGGCACCAAAGTCATCCATCGAAACCTTGAAGCCACAATCCTTCAGTTGTTTTATCGTATGTAAAAGAGATGCTTTATCATCGAAGAATGCGCTTTCTGTTAATTCCAGCTCAATGAATTCATGTGGAACATCGTAAGCGTTAACGATATCACAGATATGTTTGCAAAGATCCTCGCGAGAAAAATGCGCACGGGAAATGTTTACAGAAATTGGAAACAGTTTTTTGCCCTGTTCAAGCCAGCGTGACTGAAGTTTTGAAACTTCGTTCAGCATGTAATCATCCAGGTGTGTAATAAATCCGTTTTTTTCAAAAAGAGGAATGAATTTTCCGGGAGGAACAAGACCAATTTCCGGGTGATCCCATCTTACGAGAGCTTCGGCAGCAGACAACTGTTCTTTTTTTGCAGAATATTTTGGTTGAAGATAAACCTTAAACTGATGGTATTCAATAGCGGCTTCCATATCATCTTCTATACGTCGCTCCCAGATTTGTTCATCTGTCATTTCGTTAGAAAACCATATAAGGGAAGGATTTCCAAGAGTTGTTTTTGAAAGGGCAAGCCCTGTTGCAGTTATCAGACGGTGAATATCATCCTTTTTTGATTCAACCAGACAGGCACCCGCATTGAACAAAAGATGCTGATGTTTTTTGTTTTTGTTGAGCGTCTGCATAAATTCTTTGAGGCGTAAACGAAGCAGCTCCTTGTCTTCAAAGCGAAGAAGAACGATAAAATCTGATTTTTCAAAATGTGCAATGACTTCATCCTTTTCCAGCTGCTTTTTTGTGCAGTCGTAAATTTCTTCAAGCAGATTTTCTCCCTGTTTGAGACCATAGGCAGTACAATAATTTCTATATTTTTCAAGTCTTGCCTGAACAATCGCATATTTATATTTTTTCTTCATGTTCTTTAGGGCTTTTGCTTCAAAATACGATTTGTTGAAGCCGCCGGTAACAGGATCTGTATAAAGCAGAAGATTTGTCGTACGATGACTTGAAATTAATGAAGAAATGTTGAAAATCTCGAAGAAGTTAGAAAATATAATACCGATGATGAGTATGAAAACAAGTGAAATAATTACACAGATGTGGAAATTAGAAAAGGTGTAATTGTAGTTAACGCAAAGTTTTATATCATCAAGATTTGTTTTATAAAAAATCCATTGGTTAGTAATATGCTGCTTTGTGTTTGACCAGTCCAGAAGATTTTTGTTATTTGCGATTTTGAAAAAATTAAGTGTTTTGAAAAAAAGCTTGTAATTAATATGGAAATCTGCATCAATGCCGGAAATAGACTTGTGGTATATGTTTTGTTTTGAATGCTGCTTTGTTGAAAGGATTTTTTTATCAGGAATTGTCTCTCCAATCTGAAATACAACGTTTTCGTTAGAATCAATAAAAATAAGATCCGAAAGATTTTGAGTGTATGAACGGTATTCATTGAGCTTTTGTTTAAGTAAATCTTTATTTTCCCAATTTTCTTCTGAGATTTTTAAAGCCAGGTTGATTTCTTCATCGCTTTTTAAAATATATGTATTTAAAATGCTTAGGATGGAAAATGCTAAAATAACAAAAAAAGATAAAAGAACAATAATTTCTACGGTAATAGAAGAAATAATTCTATGAACTAAACTTTTGTGTTTTAATTTACGAAGCTTTCTTTCTTTGCCTTTGCTCATTTAATCCTCCGAAAAAATTTCACTACATCTAAATTTTCTATATATAGTGTTATTTGTCAAGAGTTTTTGATTATTTATATGGGGAATGTCTGTATTTAAATATTGTGTTACTTTATAATAAGAATCAGAGGTAAATGATGGTTTATAAAATTACAGGAAAAGAAAATGTGCTTTTTAACAACAATGCTTTTTATTGTATTGGAACTGGTCGAATGGGACTTGCCCTTCAAAAAAACTATTTCGAACAACTTAAGCTTTGTCAGGATATAATTGGCTTTGAACATATCAGGGGGCATGGTCTTTTCTGTGATGATATGGCAATTTATCATGAATATAAAAAAAACAAAGATGATAAAGAAACCTTCGTTGAATATAACTGGACTTATCTTGATGCTGTAATGGATTCATATAAGGAATTAAAAATCCGTCCGTTTATTGAGCTTGGATTTATGCCAAAGTCTCTTGCAAGCGGTGAACAGTGTGTTTTTTACTGGCGGGGCAATGTTACACCGCCAAAGGATTATTCAAGATGGACAGATTTAGTCAAAGCAACCTTACGGCATCTTATGGAACGCTATGGAACAGAAGAAGTTGTTTCATGGCCAGTTGAAGTTTGGAATGAGCCGAATTTACCGGTTTTCTGGAAAGATGCAGATATGAAAGAATATTTTAAATTATATGATTTGACATCCCGCGCCGTAAAGGAAGTAGACAAGAGATTTAAAGTCGGAGGTCCGGCTGTTTGCGGTGGTTCAGACAAGGAATGGATAAAAGCATTTTTGGAATATGTAAAAGAAAATAAAAGTCCGATTGATTTTGTGAGCCGCCATCACTATACTACCGAAAATCCTGTGCCTCAAGGTCATTATGGTTACCCTAAGCTTCATCCTAAAGAAAAATGCTTTGAACAGCTTGATTCAACACGTCCGCTTGTAGATTCTTTTGATGATTTTAAAGGCTTTGATATTCATGTAACAGAATTCAACACCTCTTATATTCCGAATGCACCGGTTCATGATACGAATTTAAATGCAGCATACATCGCAAATATGCTTTCTACTTTTGGAGATAATCATAAATCGTATTCATACTGGACTTTTGGTGATGTTTTTGAAGAATTCGGCGTTCCATATACACCGTTTCATGGAGGTTTCGGACTTGTCGCAAACGGATTGATTCCAAAGCCAACCTTCTGGACCTTTGCCTTTTACAAAAAGCTGACCGTAGATTATAAAAAATGTGTTTTAAAGACATCTGAATGTATTGTAGTTCAGTGTGAGAAAAACGGAAATGTGTATTATAAGGGCATTGCATGGAATGTTGATACACAGATGTCTGAAAAAGAAATTGATTTGAATTTTGAATTTCCGCTTTCTGATAAGGATCTTGTTCTTTTAACACAGCTTGTAGATGAAGAAGTTTGTAATCCTGCTAAAATCTGGCATGATCTAGGAGAACATTCAAATCCTTCTGAAGAAGAAATAAAATTGCTCAGAAACAGTGCAGTTCCTTTTGTAAAAACAGAACGACCTGATAATAAAATAACACTGCACCTTAAAGAAAATGCAGTGTTATATTTTGAACTTAAAAATGAAGTTATTAAAAGCGACCGCGGATTTACTTTTGGCCGCCTGGAATAGCTTATACCTTGAATCTGTCTATTTGTGAAGCAATGCTGTAAATTGAAGATTCCATCTTCGGAGCAATTTCTTTCAATTCGTTTCCGGATTCGTTGATTTTGTCGGCACTTGTAGTAATCTTGCTCATTCCGTCTTTCATGCTGTTTGTTGCATCTTGAAGAAGACTGATTTCTTTAAGAATTGCTTTGTTTCCGTCTGCCATTTGCTTACTTGCAGAGCTTACTTCAGTAGTATTGATGTTCATGACATTCAAAGCATCATTGATATTTGTTGATTTGGCAGTCTGCACTTCCATTACCTTATGAATTTCTGTAACAACCTCGTTTGTATTTGTAATAAGACCAGAAACAATTTTGAAAGATTCTGCAGTTTCGGTAGAAGATTGAACTACATCAATAATTGCTTCCATGTTTTGAGAAAGCTGTTCTGTGATGTTGTTAGATTCACGGGCAGATGTTTCCGAAAGCTTTTTAATTTCTTCTGCTACAACGCTGAAACCTTTACCTGCATCACCGGCATGAGCAGCTTCAATTGCGGCATTCATGGCAAGAAGCTTTGTTTTATTTGCGATTCTTGCGATTACGGCATTGGCATTCTGAAGAGTATAAGATTTTGATTCAATTTCTTTTAATTTCTGACTTACAAGAAGCTGTTTTTCTACACCACCGTCTGTTGTATTAAGAAGTGTTCGGAAGGTAGCAGCCATTTTTTCTACAAGAGAGTTTACTGTTGTAATATTTCCAAGAAGCTCATTTACGGTAGCAGATGCATTATTTACGCCTTCTACCTGTGTATCTATCATTCCTTCAAGAGAGTTGATGTTTGAAGAAATTTCTGTAATTGCAGAAACCGTATTGTGTACGATTGTTTCCTGACCGTCCATAATTTCTTTCATTGTAGTAATATTATCATAAACCTCTGAAATAGCGTCTGCAGTTTCTTTTGCATTATTTGTCATGTCATTACCTACTTCCTGCAGGGTCTCCTTTGAGTTTTTAATATCAGAAATGATGTTATGGAGCTTACTTTCAAACTGATTAAAGCCCTGAACAACCTCGCCAACCTCATCTTTCGTTTTAATATCAAGGCGTTTTGTTAAGTCAGCATTTCCTGTTGCAATTTCATTGATTGCAGATTTAATTTTATTTAACGGTTTGATTGTAATTGAAATGACAATCAGAAGAATAATGATTGAACCAAGGATGATAAAAATAGAATAATAAATAATTCTTTTTTGAACTTTGTTAATATCTTCTTTAAAATCACTGTGAGGAACAATATTAATAGCGACCCAGTTTGTTTCAGGAACTTTCTGGAAGGCTAAGGAATAAGTTTCCCCGTCTACCTTATAATCTATAAGACCTTTTTCTTCTTTTTTGATTCTTTCAATTTCTTTTTTTATTTCAGGATCTGCAAATTCAGGCCAGTCAAAGAAATTTTCTGTTGTGTATTCTTCAATAGGAAGTTCCGGATCAAGAAGTTTTTGAGAAGCAACAATTGTTCCAAGAGAATGAATTTCTGAAAAAGCTTCATTTTCACCACCAGGACCATCATTTAATGTTATGAGGAAAGATGATCTGTTTTTACCGGCAATATGATTTGATGCAAGGGTACTTGTTTTTTGAGCATCGATTACACAGAACAATACATTTATGATTCGATTAGAATTGTCAAAAACTGGAACAGAATAGAAAACAGCCGGAGCACTTGTTACTTTGTTAATATATGGATCTGTATTAAAGCGTTTACCAGTTTTAAATGGCTCTTTAAAGTAATTTCTTTCAGAAAATGGAATCATTTTTGCACCGTTGTTAATCCAGGCAAAACCTTTTTCATCAAGAATACAAACGTCAATATAATCTTTATCTGTAGACATCGCACCATAAATAATATGAGTTTTGTCTAAAAGAGAGAGTTCCGGATTTCTGATTTCAGGAATGGCAGCCAGTGTTTCAAGCATTTTGAATTCTTTATCATTACTTGCTTTTAAAGAATCTGCCGTTGCATTTATACTTTCCTTTAATGCGCTTATCATCTGTCTTTCAAGACTTTGTTTTGAACGTCCAAGAGCAACTGTTACAACAAGAACATTAGAAAAAGTCATGATTAAAAAAGCAATAAGACAGATTTTAAAACTTAAACTCTTCATATAATACCTCTAGTAAATTTACATTACACTATTATAGTACAAAATGAGATATTTTTAAAATAAATTTAGAAAATTTGAATAATATTATTTCAACGGATTTCTGATTATTCCTGAGAATAAATTAAGATTTAAATCCTTATCGCGAATGACATAACAGAACGGATGATCTGCCTTGAAAATAACTGAATCAATTTGAGAAAGAGGACCGGCTGCTTTTATTCCGAACATTGTTACTGCCGCTGCCTTTGTTTCTTTTTCGTTAACCATGATTCTTACCTGATGAATTGCCGTATCAACGAAGATTCTTTTGTCATTAACAAAAATTTTAGGAATATTTGCATTTGTTGAACTGAAAATATCTTTTATTCCGACTGCCCGAAGGATTGGAACTAAATCATACTGATTTGTAAGGTCAAATTTAGGAAGAAAGATATTTACTTTTTTGTATTTGCAGTTTTCATAAGAACAGAATTTTTCAGACATTTCAATCAGATTCATTTTTGAATAATCATAATCTTTGTTTTTTGGAAGAAAGATAATCATTGAGTAGCGGTTATTCTTGTATGGAAGTTCAATTGCCTGAAAAGTATCGTCTTCAAAATAAGCGACGGTTTCTGATTGAAACATCATCGGAATTATAAGTTCAGTTGTTTTATCTTTATAAAAAGTGTCTTCATCAGTATCATCAGAATCAAAAGGTTTTTTCCATTGCTGCTGGAAAAAAAGTGTATTAAGAAGAATAAGACGGGTTGACGGGTCTAAATCCTGCTGAAGAAATTGAGGAATAAGGTTTCCTGTGTTTTTAGCGATGAATGAGTTGATGTTAATTCTTGTTTTTTCAGTTTTTGTAAAATCTGTAGGTTTTATTAAAAATTTAAAATTTTTAATCAGATTTTTATAAGCAGGTTCAAGCGTTAATTTTTTTTGATACCAGATTGAATTTGTCATATTGCTGATGTTTGAAATCAACGCTTTGAGCTCATTATCAAGCAAAGGAGAATCTGAACAATCAAGTGCATCACATAACTGTCTGTAAGTTTCTCCGTCAGAAGCTTTTAGAAGGGCATAAAGCAGATTGTAAATTGAAATTGCCGAATAATTTACGTTTTCATCGGAATTATTTAATTGAGAAAATAATTTGCTGTCAAAGGAATTAATGGATTTCATAATGTTTTTTGTATCTGGTAAAATATCGGGTTTAGCCCTTGCCGAAAGATTAAAAAGCATGGAAATTGTGATAACTGCAGAAACAAGGATTTTTTTTACCAAAATGTCCTCCTAAAGACGATTGATGAGATTTATATAGAATTCTACTGTTTTTAATAAAATATCGCAATTGATTTTTTCATCAACTCCGTGAATCATTGCACGGTCCTGCTTTGACATATACATTCCGCTGAATCTGTAAACCTTATCGGTAATTTTGCAGTAATTACGGGCATCGCTGCATGCCATCATTAAATAAGAACTTACGAGGACTTTTGGCCATGTTTGTTTTATTACATCTTTGAGTAACTTCCATTGTTCGCATTCTGTATCAGACACAGAAGAAGGATTATTGTTACTTACAACGTTGACTTTTACCGAGGCTTTCTTTTTTGCAACTTTCGATGCTATTTTTTCAATCCGTTTTTTTGATTCTGCAACAGTATCTTTTCCTAAAAGACGAAGATTTATACCGACAACGGCTTCGGAAGGAAGAACATTGTAGTTTTTACTGCCTGAAAATCTTGTTACTGCCCAGGTCGTGTGTAAAAGAGAATATAAATCACCTCGGATTATAATTGATATGAGCTTTACCAGAGGTTTTGTAAGCCATAAATTCGAAAAAATGAATTTAAGAGCTTTGTTTGAATTGTTTTTTCCCATTACCTTGAGCATTTGGGTAACAGGTGGCGTAAACTGTGCCTTATGTTTTTCTTTTTCGAGCTTTGTTACGATTTTACTTGCTATTCCTACCGAAGAATGCTTTGGAGGTGCCGAAGCGTGACCAGGTTTGCCTGTTATAATCAAATCTAAATATGAAGAGCCCTTTTCGGAAGTTCCAATCATTGCACATCTTTCTTTAACACCGGGAAAAGATTTATCAACAATTGCACCGCCTTCATCAAGTACAAAATCTACCTTTATCTTTTTTTTCTGAAACCATTCGACTATTTGCGGGCATGTAGATCCGTTTATTTCTTCTTCACCGCTGAAGCAAAGATATAAATCATTTTCGGGCATCCAGCCATTTTTTAAATTCATTTCTACCGCTTCAAGACAGGCACATAAAGTTCCTTTTGTATCCATTGTTCCGCGGCCACGGATTTTGTTTGCATAAACATCACCTGAAAAAGGTTTAAATGACCATTCATTTTCATCTGCCGGAACAACATCATAATGTGCCATAAGTACAACTGCATGCTGAGGATTTTTTGCAGTACCGGCAATTTTATGAACAAGACCTGTTTTTCCAACTTTATAGAATTTGCATTCCGAATAAATTTTAGGAAATTGTTTTTTTAAAAGCTCTGTAAATTTTTCAAATTCCTTCCAGTCAGTTTTTGCAGGATTAATGTTTGAAACTGTTTTACATTGAATCATTTTGCAAAGATCAGAAATGATTTTTTGCTTTTCCTTATCTGTGAAGTTCATCTATTTTAACCAGCCTTTTTTATACATAATTCTTGCCGCCCCCAGAGAGATAAGAATGCCCGCTGGAACTAAAATTCCTACAGAGCTTGCGAGAGACGGGATGCAGATAAAAAGAATAATCATAAATAAAACAGGTACAATAGATACCTTCCAGTTTTTGCTGATATAAACAAAGCCTAAAGCTCCAAAAAGGGATGGTAAAATATTGTCAAAAGCTGGTTTTAATTTTTCTGATGATAAGAACGGCTGTAAAGGAGCAAAACAGAAAATTCCTACGGCAATTACAATTGTTGTTATTATGGAAGCAGTCGCTATCGCTATTGTAGAGATGATTTCTCCTTCTTCAGTATTTGCTTTTATTCCGGCGCTTTCCATTGCATTTAAAGCGGCAGGAACCTTCAGGGCTGTAACATTGCCTGTAACAAAGCTTAAATATGTTCCGGATGTACCGAGCATTGGAGTAAAGGTGATGATTTCAATAACACCAACAGTCCAGTAAATTGGAGCAACTCCAATAAGTCCTTTTAATACAGCGCTTATAGAAGGCCATGCATTGTAATAAATGCAGATTGCAACAGGAACAAAAAGAATTACACAAAGTGCACTCCAAATCCAGATTTGTCCTTTTTTATGTGAATCAGATATAAATTCTTCGTAAGTCATAAAACACTTCCTTTTTTAAATACCAAATAATGGTGCGATAAGAACCGCAAAAATCATTGAAAATATCATGGAAAATGGCATTGCAAAATTTTCAAGCCAAGTTATTTTTGCTTTTTTTATAAGAAGACCACAGATTCCCATTAATAAAGCGGAAAAAAATAGAACACAGACAGGAAGAAGACCTTTTAAACCTTCGCGAAGATGACTGAAAACCATCCCGCTGAAGGCAGAAATCATTCCCATAAAAAGCGATGTCATGAAAATTTGTCCCCAGCTGGAATCTTTTGACTGGATTTTTATTACTCCTTTTTGAATCTTTTTGATAAGAATAGGAGTAAGTAAAATGCTCGGTAAAATTCCAAGAGTCATTACCCATGCAATTGCTGAATATGTTTTTGGATCTGTTATCATTTCTGAAAGAGAAATGTTCATTGCTTTTGCTGTTGAGGTTGCGGCAGGAAGTTCATAAGTTATTGCACCAATTACGCTTAAACGAATCCATGGAAGAGGAAGACCAAGGAATTGAGATAAGGTTATGACTCCCAAAAGAATGGAAAAAGCCGGAGCAATTGTGAAGATTGCAGTTGAAGTTATAGTTTTCCATACAACATTTTTGCTGATGTTAATGGCTTTTGCTCTTCGTATAGCTCTGATTAAAAAATAAAAGGATTGTGCCAGAATGAACAGGATGACGAATCCTGCGACCAGATATAAAAATGTACTGTTTGTAAAAAAATCTTTTTTCATAGGGAATAGTATAATGCAATTTAAAAAAAAAGAACATTAAATTTTATAAAAGTTATAAAAAAATACTTGTGTTTGAAAAAATACTTTCGGTTGAAATTGCCTGTGGAAATCTCGTGAAGACTGCGTCTTCAAGGCTTTCCTAGTCAATTTCAACCTACGTATTTTTTCAAATATTGTTTTCTTGAATATAATTATTAATGTTCATTTTTTGAAATTTTGAGAAAGGGAACTTTCGGCTGAAATTGCCTATGGAAATCTGGTGAAGGCTGCGTCTTCAAGGCTTTCCTAGTCAATTTCAACCTACGTATTTTTTCAATCATTGTCTTTTTGAACAAAATTATTAATGTTCATTTTTTGAAGTTTTGAGAAAGGGAACTTTCGGCTGAAACTGCCTGTGGAAATCTTGTTAAGACTGCGTCTTCAAGGGTTTCCTAGTCAGTTTCAACCTACGTATTTTTTCTAATAAGGTTTTTAATAAAATAGTTAAATATAAAAAAAAATGCTGAATCTAAAAAAATCAGATTCAGCATTCTATTTGGCTATAAAAATTTATTTCATGAATACATAGAATGAATTTGTTGTTTGACCATTCTTAAAGATTTCTACTGCATATAAATAATGACTGTATGAAGAAGAAAACATATAACTGACAACCTCATTTGTATATTCAGATTCATCATCTGATAAAGCACGAATTTTTGTTTTCAATTCACTTCTTGTATAATATGAAGAATTTAAACTTTCGTTTGCAGAAAGTTTTGCTTTAAGACTAGAGAATTCACCGCTTTCAAGGTCTTCACTAAAATAGTAAGCTCCTGTGTCAGGATCTAGGCTTCTTTCTGCATTATAAATAGAATTATTGATTTGTGACTCTGTTAAAGTGCCTTCATAAACCAGTACTTTTCCATCCTTACTGATGCCGTTGCCATACCATTCTCCATCAGCAAGAATAATACAACTGCTGAACAGTGTTGTTAAGATAAAAACTGAAAGTAATGTAAATATTTTTTTCATAGCATACTCCTTAAAAAAAGCATTTTTGGTTTTCTAACTAACTAGATTTATTATATATCAAAGAATTAAAAAAGTCATTTAAGAAAATTCTTACTTTTTTCTTAGGAAATGATTATAATTATTAAAAGGATTTTTTGAAAATGACAACACAGCAGGCAAAAGAAAAAGCGTCGGAAAATTTTAAAAAAGGATTTAATTGTACTCAATCAGTTGTTTCTGTTTTTGCAGAGGAATTAGGATATGATGAACAGACCTTGTTAAAAATCTGTCAGCCTTTTGGCGGAGGGATTTGTCGTACTCGTGAAATCTGCGGGACTGTAAGCGGCATGCTTTTTTGTCTTGGAATGAAGCTTGGTGATTCTTCCGGTGATAAAACAAAAAAGGATGAAATATATAAACAGGGGCAGAAGCTTATAAATCGCTTTAAAGAAATCAATGGTTCGTATATATGCCGAGAGCTTTTAGGTATAACAGATAAAAAAATTACGTTTGTTTCTGAAGAACGTACAACTGAATATTATCAGAAGCGTCCGTGTGCAAATTTATGTGGAATTGCCGCTCAAATTTTTGCTGAATGGCTTGAAGAAAACAGTTAGAAATCATTCTTCGATTTTATCAAAATCATCTTGTTTTTCCAGAAGCATTTCGGCATCATCATGTCCCTGGCGAACTTTGTTGTCTTTGAATTTTGAGGAAGCTGTTTTTTTCAGGTTTTTCTGCAGTTGATCCGGAGTCAGCGAAGTAATTCTTTTTATTGCGTAATATTGTTTATCATCCATCGTATAACCTCAATAAAAGCTTGTTTAATTATAGCTTGTTTTGTGATAAAATTAAATCATTCTAATAAAAGCGTGGATTTTAAATGAAAAAAACAAATGCGATGCGGATTTTAGACGGATTAAAAATTCCTTATGATACTGCGGAATATAAAGATGATGGTGAGCATGAACTTGCAAAAGGAGCTGCTGTTTTGATGGCTCAAAAACTTGGTGTTCCTGTAGAAACTGTTTTTAAAACCATAGTTATGCGTACTGATTCAAAGGAAATTTGTGTTTTTTGTCAGTGTGCTTCAGATGAAATAAATTTAAAAAAAGCACGACAAATCGCCGGTTGTAAAGAAATAAATCCTGTCCGTCCGGAAGAATTACTTGCTCTTACCGGATATATTCGTGGAGGCTGTACACCGATTGGTATGAAAAAGAAATTCCGTACTTTTATTGACGAGCAGATAAATCTTCATGAAAAGGTTTGCATCAGTGGTGGTCAGCGTGGAGTACAGATTAAAATCGCTCCCGCAGATTTGATTAAAGTTACACAAGCAGTTGTCTGTGATTTAGTTTTGTAGATTCTGGATTATACTGTTTTTCCATCCCATTCTTTTGAATGTTCTCTTTCAAATTTTATGGCAGCATCAAAATCCACCTGTGGAGAACAGTTTTCTTCTATATTTAATGCGACAGTATGAAGTCGTTTTATGCATTCAGATTTATCCTTGTAGCCGAGTTTTGATTTTTCGATGCTGTCTCGCAATATTCGGATAGATTCATCGTATATCTTTAATGGGACGGGGAAAGGATGACTGTCTTTTCCGCCGTGAGCAAAGCTGAATCGGGCTGGATCTGTAAATCGGCTTGGTGTTCCATATATTATTTCGCTTACAAGAGAAAGTGATTGAAGTGTTCTAGGTCCCAGTCCCGGTGTTAATAAAAGTTCATCAAAATTTTTTGGCTGATTATTATATGCAGTTGCAAGTACGCCGCCAAGTCGTTTAAGGTCAACATCCTGTGCCTGAACATCATGATGAGCCGGCATGATTATCGAGCGACCGCCTGTCTGAATTTGAGGAAATAATTCACCCTGTACAATAAGCATTTGATTTGCCGGTTTTGAAATTTGTGTGATTTCTTTTAGAATCCGCTCGGGATTTTCGAGGCTCATTTCCAGAATCGTATCTCTGGCAGTTCGTGCTTTTGAATCTGTAAGATTAAGAATTTTTCCGCGATTATCACCGACTACACCAGTATGCGGTTCTTCTACAAAGGAACGAAGATTTGCCGAACACCAGTGATAACGTCGTGCTTTTTTTTCAGAAGTATTCATTCCCTGTTGAACGACAGTCCAGCTTCCATCCTTCGTTATGATAAAATTGTGCTGATAAAGCTGAAATCCGTCTTGAACAGCATTGTTGTCTACTTTTGCAACAAGTTTACTGTTACGAACAAGTTCATCTCCGTTTAATCCTTCCTGTTCAGATATTTTTAAAAGCTCATCCGGTGTCTGTCGGGAATATTTTCCTCGTCCACCGCACACATATATTCCAAGCTCTTTTGCACGTGGATTTAATCCTCGTTTAAGTGCATACATTACGCTTGTTGTAATTCCTGAGCTATGCCAGTCCATCCCCATAACAGCACCAAAGGATTGAAACCACAAAGGATCGCTTAAACGGACAAGAAGCTCATCGGTTCCAAAATTCTCAATAATGGATTCAGAAATCAGGGTACCTAAAACCATCATCCTGTCGGCTAACCATTTTGGAACAGTTCCTGTATGAAGAGGTAAATCTGCATGTCCGTTTTGCCGAATCATTTTAAAACAAAGGTTGAAATGATTTTACCGATTCTGCAAATATCTACGTTTCCCTTAAATTCAAATTTTGCAGTAAAACCATTTGCATATTGAATGAATAATTCGCTGTCAGGGAATATTTCAAGAAAACCTTGTGTCTGAATTTCAAAAAATTGAATTGTAGAATACGGTAAAGGTGCAAAAGATTTTCTCTTTCCGGTGATGCCTTGTACATCAATTGAAATAATTCTTTTATTTGTGAAAACAACCTGATCTCTGAAGGTCATAAATGCATCTAGGATTTCTTCACCGTCAATTAAGAAAGATGATACTTCGTTTCTTACTTGAGAAACATCGATCTGTTTTAAATTAAAAACAGAATCTTTATTAAAATTTATCATAAATAATCCTTATAAAGAGATTTCTTTTAAATTCAGTGTATGTCTATATATGATGTTATGTCAATAAAAAATTTAAAAGATAGTTATCGTTATAAAGAATAAGTGATATACTTTTCATATAGATAAATTTATTTATGGAGAAAACTTATGAAAAGAAGAATTTTTGTTTTTGCGTTATCATTTTTTTGTTTAGTTTCCGTAATTGCCCAGCAAAAGCAGTCAGATAAAAAAATTGAATCTGTATCATATCAATGGATTTTCCGTGCGTTTATTGATGATGATTTTGGTAAAACTTATGATGTTTATCTTTATGAATCTGTGAATGATGAAGAGCATTATCTTTTTTCTTTACCGAAATATTGTGGTCCATGGGTTGATGAAGCTTCAAAGTTCAAGAAAAAAGGAGCGTCTACTGTTTCGACTTTTTCTTCCTGGTATGCAGGCGGCGGAGTCGGTGGTGTTTTGTTATATGTAAACGGGAAATTTGAGGTTTATAAGTCTTATCTTGAAGAAGATGAGAATGGTTCTTATTTTGTAGAAAAAGAGCCGGCATTTGTTATAGAAATTGGTAAAACTTCAAAATTTGTTCAGAAGGATGCTTTATTTGCTGATGTTCCGGAATTTAAACGAACCTTGAAGGTTGAAAAACGTCATGTTTATGGAGAAGATGTTTTTTATTTACAAAGCATGCTTTTTCACTTTTTTAATCAGAAGATAGATATAGACGGTTATTTTGGAAAACAAACAGAAGCAGCAGTAAAGGAAGCACAGAAAAAGCTTGGATTATCACAAACAGGAATTGTAACAGAAAGTGTCTGGGAAGCTTTCGAAGAATGTTCTTCTGAGTATGATTATTAGAATCATAAAAATCAAATAATAGTCTACTTTACGTAGAATTCTACTTAAAAGGCATCCAAATTCTACTCATTTTAATAAAATTCTACTAAAAACCACGTTGTGTCGGGTGACTTTGAGGGTTTTTGAGGGTAGAATTATCATGTAAAAGGGATTGCGCAGCCCCAAAATCAAAAAACGGAGGTTTCGTATGGATGCTCAAAAAACTGGAAATCTTATTAATTTTTTAAGAAGCAAGAAATCACTTACACAAAAGCAGCTTGCACAAATGGTAAATGTAAGCGATAAGGCTGTAAGTAAATGGGAACGCGGTGACGGTTGTCCTGATGTTGGGATTCTTCCTATACTGGCGCAGGCGCTTGAAACGGATGTTGATTCTCTTTTAAAAGGTGAGCTGCCGAAACGAGAAATGACAAAAGAAGAAATCGATGTAATGCTTAAAGAAATGGAGGCAAATAATCCTAATGCGGTTAAATATGACAAACAGTTTATAAAACCTGATGTAAAGGTTTGTTATTATGATTTTTTACGACCGGATGTTTTTGGCCGTAACGAAATGCAGGATTTATGGACAACTGCTTCCATCCTTTGTGAAAAGCTTAAAACAGAGTTTTCCGGAAATCGCAGGGATTTTTATTCGATAAAAATTACATCTGTGGATCAACTGAATAATGGTGAATTTTTACAGGGGATTCCTTCCCTTACATTTTTTTACAGTTATGATTACAACAATTCGGGTTTTTCAGTCGAAATTGACCCTCTGATTGGAAAACAGCTTTTACGTCAGGATTTGAAAAAATATCCCGAGCTTATGGAATATGATGTTGATTTTTTGCAGATAGCTTATGTTAACGAGTTTGTAAGGCTCTGGCAGGATTTGCTTTATGAAAGAACAGATAAATCAATAAGTCGGGAAGCTTTTGAAAAACCGCTGACAAAGAAAACTCTTCTTCCTCGTTCGACAAATGAAGAAATAGGACAAATGTGTCTGCTTATATCTTTTGAAATAGAAACTGACAGTGGATATGGAAATATAAATTTTCAGCTTAGTTATGATTATTGTGAAAAAACGCTTTCTAAGCTCAACTTTTTTAATCATAATGAACCTCTTTGCCGGTATCTGACAGATATAAAGTCACAGCCCTGCGAAGAAAATATTTTTGTAGAATTCGGACGTTATCTTTCAGGTTCGTTTGATTTTGAGCCGGGAACTATTTTTATTACAAACATTAAGTTTAAAGAACCTATAAATGTTCTTGTAAACAACGAAGTTCGTTACAAAGGGGACGTTCTTGCAGTTGATGCGAATTTTGGTGTAGTTATAAAAGAGGTGATTCCACAAGAAAAGATTGTACGTTATGACGAAGAACATTATCTAGCTATCCGGCTTGGTGGAACTTATATACCAAAAGAGGATATAAACAAAATAGGCGAAAATACAGTTCTTCAGTTAGGAACAGCAGGCTGTGAACCGGTAAGCATTATTCAGGATGGAAAATGTGTTGCACGCGGACAAATTGTTATAGCAGACAACACTTATGCGGTAAGGATTATTGAATAGAAGACAAAACCTATTCTGCTAAAAACAACGTTCCTGTGGCATCTTCTTCAAGAAGACCCACAAGGGCGTTTTCTTTTCCACCATTGGCGAGAAGCATCTGAATTCCGTATTCGTTTACTTTTTCTGCAGCCTGGATTTTTGTTTCCATGCCGCCGGTTCCAAAAGAATTGGCATCTCCCATCTTTATTGATTTACGAAGTTCCGGAATGCTTTCTACTGTTTCTATGAGTTTGGCATTTGGATTTGTTTTCGGGTTGTCTGAATAAACGCCGTCGATGTCGCTGAACAATAAAAGAACATCTGCTGACCACAAAATTGCAGTTAGCGCACTCAAGTTATCGTTATCGCCGATTTTAATTTCATCATAGCTTACACTGTCGTTTTCGTTGATGATTGGGACAACGCCTTCGTCTACAAGTGTGAACAAAGTGTTGCGGATGTTAAGACTGCGGTGTTCGTTTTCAAAGTCATCTTTTGTCAAAAGCAGCTGACCTATGTGGAGTTCCTGCTTTTGAAATGCCTTTCGCCACTGATGCATGAGCTCTACCTGTCCGATAGCACACAAAGCCTGGCGATAGTGAACATCCTTTTTGCGTGCCCATTCCTTAGTTGTTGAAACACCTGCAACCTGGGCTCCTGAAGAAACAAGAATAAGCTGCTTGCCCTGTTTAATGAGCGATGCACATTGTTCGGCAAACTCCAGCATGAAATCAATATTTATAGTTCCGTCCGGCTTGGCAAGTGTGTTTGAACCTATCTTTATTACAAGTTTACGAGAATTCTTAAGAGCTTCGCTAATACTATTTCCCATGTATCTATCTCCTTTTATTTAGGTTTTAGGTGCCAGGGTTTTAGGGGTGGAACCCCTAGGCGAAGGGGTGGCGAGCAACGTAGTGCGAGACAGGGGAAGGCTTTCCCCTTTTTATCCCCTGAAACCTAGAATCTAGAACCTAACATCTATCTTATCTGTCCTTCGCCGTCAATAAGGTATTTTGTTGTTGTAAGCACTTTGATTCCCATCGGTCCTCGAGCGTGGAGCTTCTGTGTAGAGATTCCAAGTTCGGCACCAAAGCCAAACTCTCCGCCGTCGGTAAAGCGGGTGCTTGCATTTACATAAACACAAGAGGCATCAATCATAGACTGGAAAAGTCTTGTGTTTGCGCGGCTCTGTGAAATTATGCTTTCACTGTGCTTTGTGTTATGTGAATTAATATATTTAATTGCTTCTTCGATTGAATCTACAATCTTTATGCAGCATTCGTAGTCGAGGTATTCATTGCCAAAGTCTTCTTCAGTTGCAGGGATTGCACTCTCTAAAAATGCGATGGCTTTTTCATCTGCATGAAGCTTTACGCGACCTGCAAAAGTTTTTTCGAGCATTGGCAGGAACTTTGCAGCAATGGCATTGTGAACAACAATACATTCAATTGCGTTGCATACGCTTGGTCGCTGAATTTTTGCATTTTCTGCAATGCGGCATGCCATTTCTAAATCTGCAGATTCGTCAATAAACAAATGACAAACGCCGCTTCCTGTTTCAATAACTGGAACTCTGGCATTCTGAACGACATTTTGAATAAGTTTTTTTCCGCCTCGTGGAAGACAAACATCAATCATTCCGACAGCGTTCAAAATCTGATCAACATCGCTGTGGTCATGATCGCGGACTTCTACAAGTTCAATTGCTTCAGGAACGCCACCATCTACCCCGGCAAGAGCTTCTTTTATAATGCGAACAATTTCAACATTAGAAACATACGAAGAAGAAGAACCTCGAAGCAAAATTGCATTTCCGCTTTTATAAGCAAGACTGAATGCATCTACAGTAACATTAGGACGATTTTCGTAAATAAGGGCAACAACACCAAGAGGCACGCGAATCTGGCGGATTGTCATTCCATTTGGAGTTTTCCAGCCGGCAACCTCTTCACCAACGGGGTCTGTCTGACCAATTACTTCGCGAAGGCTTGCAATAATTCCGTTGATTCTTTTGTCATCGAGCAAAAGCCGGTCAATGATTGATTCAGAAATTCCTGCTGCACGTGCATTTTTTACGTCTGTAGCATTTGCCGCAATAATAGAAGCACGGTTTTTATCAAGAGCATCTGCAACTGCATTCAGGGCAGCATTTTTCTGACAGGCGTTCTGAAGTGCAAGCTTCTGGCTGGCGGTACGCAGGGAATCTGTTGTTTTTTTAATGTCCATATTTACCTCAAAAAAAAAGCCGGAACTTATTGTCCGGCCTGCTTAGTATCATTAATAATTTGCAAGGAAATACATTCCAAGCATCATTGCAACCCGGCATTTATCTTCTGGCCATTCAGTTTTGGGAGGAAGGTTTGAAATGTACCACCAGAAAACACCGAATTCCGGATCAATACGAAGAGTATATTCACAAAAATCCGGAGAATCTGTAGGTTGTCCAAACATAAGATAAACTGCCTGATTAATAATCTTTAAAAACAAAGAATAATTTGAACTCCAGGTAGATTTTGCCTTAAGAAGTTCATTAAGCTGATATAAAAGCTGATCCTTTAATGTAATATCAGATTTTTCTACCCAGGTTTTCTGAATTAAAAGAGTCAGATTATTTTTAAAGCTTGAAACCAGTTTTTCAATGGAAGCAGGCTTCATTTTAGAAAAACCTTTGTCTGATCCAAAAGCAGCTGCAATTAAATCAGCAGAAGATTCAAAGCCTTTATCTTTTTTAAGAAAAATAGAAAGAGCATCAATTGTTTTAGAGTCTAAGAATTCTGTTATTTCACCTGGTTGTTTAATCATACTTAAATATTAAAGATTTGTTATAACTTGGTCAATGTCTCAAGCATGTAATCAGTATTTAGTCATCTGCATTCAGAGACAACGAGTCTTCTGATGGTTTGCTTGACAAATGTGTAGAAGGGGTGTGATAATTTACGTATATTTTAAAAACATGAGATTTACAAAAAAACAAACGATTAAAATGACGGGCGTACTGCTTGACTAATTTTACGTTTATATTAAAATTTAAAGGGTAATCTCAAAAAAATACAGGAGTTAAGAATGAAAACTGTTGCAGGTATAGATCTTGGAACACAAAGTATGAAGGTAGTTATTTATGACTACGAGAATAAGGCAATTATTGAAAAATCAAGTTGTCCAATGGATTTGATTTCTGAAAGTGATGGAACACGTGAACAGAAAACAGAATGGTTCGATAAAGGGCTTGAGGTTTGTTTTTCAAAGCTTTCTGCAGAAAATAAGAAAACAATTGAAGCAATTGGTATTTCCGGTCAGCAGCATGGATTTGTTCCGCTTGATAAAGATGGAAACGCTTTATATAACATTAAGCTTTGGTGCGATACAGCAACAACAAAACAATGTGAATATATTACCAAAAAAGCCGGCGGTGATAAGAACGTTGTTAAACTTCTTGGCAACTTAATGCTTCCTGGTTTTACTGCACCAAAAATCTTGTGGCTCAAAGATAATAAACCGGATGCTTTTGCAAAATTGAATTACATCATATTGCCTCACGATTATTTGAACTGGAAATTAACAGGCGAATATGTAATGGAATATGGTGATGCTTCAGGAACAGCATTGTTTGATTCTGCAAACAGAACCTGGTCAAAAAAGATTTGTGATATCATAGATGCAAAGCTTTATGGTCTTTTACCAAAGCTCATTGACCCAAGCAGTCCTGCAGGTAAAGTTAATTCTAAAGCTGCTGCCGCTTATGGTATTCCTGAAGGAATTCCTGTTTCTGCCGGTGGTGGTGATAACATGATGGGTGCTGTAGGAACAGGTACTGTTGCTGATGGCTTCCTTACAATGTCTATGGGAACATCCGGAACATTATATGGTTATTCAGATAAACCGATTGCAGATCCTGAAAACGGATTGTCAGGATTCTGTTCATCAACTGGCGGATGGTTGCCGCTTTTGTGTACAATGAATTGTACAGTTGCAACAGAATTTGTTCGTGGTTTATTCCAGATGGATGTAAAAGAGCTTGATACAGAGGCTGCAAAGGCTCCTTGTGGCTCAGAGGGTGTTCTTGTAATTCCTTTCTTTAACGGTGAACGAACTCCAAATCTTCCAAATGGACGTGCAAGCATTACAGGTCTTACTTCTGCAAATACAAACAGAGCAAACATTGCAAGAGCTTCTCTTGAATCTGCAGTATTCGCAATGCGCGGTGGACTTGATGCCTTCCGTAAGCTTGGATTTAAACCTCGTGAAATCAGATTGATTGGGGGTGGTTCAAAATCTCCTATCTGGCGACAGATTGCTGCAGATGTAATGAATCTTCCTATACGAGTTCCAGCATTAGATGAAGCAGCTGCTCTTGGTGGTGCTGTTCAGGCTTTGTGGTGTTTGAAAAATCAGTCTGGTAAGTGTGATATTGCTCAGCTTTGTGCAGAACACATTAAGCTTGACGAATCAAAGAATGCAGATCCAATTTCAGAAAATGTTGCAGCATATAACAAGGCATATGAAGATTATTCAAAGGTTGTAGATACATTAAGTCCTTTGTACAAATAACATCGTATCTTTAAAAAAAGAAAAGGTCTGAATTTATGAATGATTGTAAATTCAGACCTTTTTTTATGAAGAATTTATTTTACAAACTCTTCCAGAAATTCCTCGTTAGTAAGACCCATTGTTGTATTTACCGGGTTTCCGTTTTTAAAAAGAATTAATGTTGGAATGCTCATTATATCAAATTGAGAGGCAAGGGATTCCTGCTCATCTACATTAATTTTACCGACTTTAATTTCAGGATGCTTTTCTGCAAAGGAGCTCAATACAGGAGCAAGCATTTTACAGGGGCCACACCATGAAGCCCAGAAATCTACCAGTACCGGTTTATCTGACTTTAAAACTTCTGCTTCAAAGTTTTCTGAAGTTATTGTAATTTCTGCCATATCTACCTCCACAGTTAAAGATAATATTTTTTTTAAAAAGTGTAAATTTTATTCAAATTCAATCTGTGTTTTCAGATTATTATCCTTGTCAAAAATACAACAGACGTGCTTTCCTTCTACAAGAGCATATTTACAGACAATTTCTTCTCCAGGCTTTACTGCAAGTTTATAGCTTATTCGAAGACGTTTAAAATCTCTTGAATCAAAAACATCCTGAGGTAATCCTTCAAGTGCATAATCAAGATAAGTAAGATTATGAACATGACCGTTAAAATCAAAATCAAGACGGCGGATAGAAAGAGGAGTTTCTTTCGTAAAGCTTTCCGGAACTACAAGCTTTGAAAGCTTTGCATCTTCGTAAGTGTGTTTATCTTCCGGTTTATATTTATCGATTAATTCCTGAGTGAGCTTGCATGGACGGTTAGTATTAAGATCAAGCAAAATCCATTTTGTTGTTCCTTTAACAGAAAGAGAATCGTTACAGTACATTTCAAAATCTCTTGTACAAATAAAAGGATGATTTACCGGTTCTGACCAGGTTCTTGCAAGAATTTTATCACCATATTTTGGATATGTTATTACATCGATGAGCCAGTCGGTTAAAACCCATGCGATGCCGTTATTCGAGCCGTCAAGAATTGCATCACCGGCAGCATCTGAATGTTTACAGCCCGAATTTTCAAGAATTTTTAAAATTGAACCGAGCTTCATGTCATAGTTTTTCTTATAATCTTCAAGGACTGGCTGATAGTTAAAATCAATTATCATTTTAAAATCTCCTTTTCTGTTTAAAAAATGACAAAGTTTACCTATTTTGTCAATCTGTCAAAGGCAGGTTTTGGTTTTCCTTCTGTATCGAACAATAAGCAGCAGTCGGTTCGCCTTGGAGCAGGAAAGTCGTTTTTCCAGCTGAACCGGTCGGTAATCCCCCAAAGGACTACATCTTTTAAAAAACCTTTTTTTGATTCTTTTTTAAAGCTTTCAAATAAATCATAATAACGTTGAGCCTGAAGCTCTAAAAATTCTTTTGTATATTCTTTCTTAGGATCCGGATGTTCAAAATCTTCGTCTGCATAAGCAGAAACTTCCATTTCTGTTACAATAACATTAAGTCCGAGATTACCGAAAAGTTCAATTGTTTCTTCTATTTCTTTAATCTGAGGATTTTTATAATTGATGTGCATTTGTAGTCCGACAGTATCGACCGGAATATTTCGTTCAAGCATTCCTTTTACAAGCTTATACATTCCTTCGCGTTTTCCTTTGCGCATTTCGAGGTTGTAATCATTTATAACAAGATTTGAATCAGGGAATGCTTCCTTTGCCCATAAAAAAGCTTTATCAATATAATCGGGACCAAGAATATCAAACCATTGTGAACGGTCATTTCCATCACGAAGCTCATAATTTTTGTCCGAAATACATTCATTTACAACATCTACCGAACATACATCCTTTGAATATCGTTTACCAATTGTAAGGATAAATTTTTTAAGTCGTTCTTCAAGAAGCTGTTTTGAAACTTTTCCGCCGTTTTTATCTTCAAAAATCCATTTCGGAGACTGATTATGCCAGACAAGAGTATGCCATCTGAAGTCGAGGTTGTTGTCTTTTGCAAATTTTACGTAACGGTCGGCCATTGTAAAATTGAATTCATCTTCTGATTTATAAACGGCATCCATTTTTGTATCATTTTCTGCAACAATAAGATTAAAATGATTTTTTACAATATCTAAATCTGGAAATGGACCTTCCGGTATTTTCGGGGCTTCCATTTTGAAGCCGTTTGATTGAGGTTCAGGATGTGTTTTTTTGAATTCTTCAATCCATTTTTTTATTCGTATAAAATCTGCTTCAAGTTCTTCTCTTGTTTTTAGAAAAATCCCGCTGACTGCAGCTCCAAGCCTGAAATAATCCTTATAAATTTCAAATAATCTTTCGTTCATAGTTCAATTATATTTGAAACGTTTTAAAAAAGAATAAGAAAAATACATTAAATTTGTATAAATTTGCAAATGTTGTTTTTTTATAATGCAAAATCAAAAAAAGTGAGTTATACTGAATATATAATCTACAGGATTCAGGAGTAAAAAAAAATGCGTATAAAATCAGTTTTTTCTCACAGCTTTGAAAAATACGGAAAAGTTTTAACAGGTTATGATGTTACAGATTTACTTAAAAAACTTGATGAAACTACTAAAAAACCGGAAGGCGCTGTAATTTATGAACCAGGTGATGCAGGCTTGGAAGCATTGCCGATTGCAAAGGAATTCAGTACAAATGCTTACGGTGGAATGCCAATTCAGGTTGGTTATTGTAACGGTAACAACACAAAATTAAACTGTCTTGAATGGCATATCGGTTCAGAATTGAATATTCCTTCAAATGATATAGTTCTTTTACTGGCTTCTTTGCAGTCTGTAAAAAATGGAAAATTGAATACTTCTGCAGTTGAAGCATTTTATGTTCCAAAAGGAACTGTAGTTCAGGTTTATGAAACAACACTTCATTATGCACCATGTAACGCAGTAAAAAATGGTGAAGTTTCTAAGGAAGGCTTCAGAGTAATTATTGTTCTTCCAAAAGATACAAATACAGAAAAACCTAAGCTTGATGAAAAGAATCTTAACGATAAATTGCTCTGGGCAAAAAATAAATGGCTCATTGCACATCCTGATTCAAATGAAGCAAAATCAGGAGCTTTTGTCGGTTTGTCAGGAGTAAATATCGATATCGGTTAATTAAAAGTCAGGATTTTTTGTAATCCTTAACTTCTTTAACTATTGCCGCTGCAGAATTATCGCAGCGGTAATTTTTTTGTGCTTCTAGCATTTGATTTCGAAGGAATTTATCACTCATAAGAAGAACGGCAAGTCTTCCTGCTTCCTTTGAATCCTGTGCATAAAGTGAAAGATTATGTTCTGTGAAAAACTGAACATTTTCTGTTTCACAACCGGGAATCGGTGAAGTATGGATTATAGGAATCCCTTTTACAAGTGCTTCTGTACTGGAAAGTCCGCCTGGTTTTGTAAGAAGAATATCACATGCATTCATGTATAAATACACCTTGTCGGTAAAACCAAGAAGAATAAGCCGTTCTTCATTTTCAAAATCCTGTTTGAATTTATCGTACATTTCCTGATTATTGCCTGTAATTGCGACAATCCTGGTATCTTTATCACTATTGTTGAAAATATAGTGTGCAATGGAAATCGTATCACCAAAGCCCATGCTTCCGCTCATCAGTAAAAAGATTTTATTCTTATGATTAAGCTTTAATTCATCTCTAGCCTGATTTTTATCGATGGATGTTACAAAGCTCTGTGAAACCGGAATGCCAGTTGGAATTATGATGTTCGTATCGATTCCTTTATCTGCAAAAGTAAAGAGAGTATCTTTATGTGCTGAAAAATATAGCTCCGGAGAGATTTCTTCAATCAAAGGGCAGCAGTAATAATCAGTAGAAACAAAGAAAAAAGGAATCTGAAGATTATGACGATGTTTAAGATGTGTTAATGCTTCTGCAGGGAAAATATGAGTACAAAGGATTGCATCAAATTTATTCTCAATAATGTATTTTTCAAGTTCATCAGCATACATTTTGTTTACCAGATAAACAGGAGATTTTATTTTTACATTATTGTTCATTTGTCCGACTTTATTACCGAGCTTGTAAAGTTCACCGAAAAGCTTTGGAGTCTTTTTTACCATTTCGATATATGAATTGCATACTAAATCAGATGCGAGTTGTCCTCCGAAAGAGAGCGCATCCTTTATTTCACATTCATCCTTCTGTAAATCAAAAACTTCTTTTATGGCTTTTGCAGCCGTATTATGACCGCCGCCGGTATTGCAGGATAAAATTAATACTTTCATATGAAAAAAAAATAATAAGATTTTATAAAAATGACAAGTATTTTCTTATTTTAATACTTGACAATGCACAATTATAGGATAGAATTTGAATACTATAACAATTATAAAATTAGGAGTCTAGAAATGTTCAAGAACATACCTGATGTAAAACTTGGTATTATTGCTGTTAGCCGCGACTGTTTTATTATCTCTCTTTCTGAATCGAGAAGAGCAGCAATCGCTAAGGCTTATGGATCTGATCTTTACGAATGTAAAGTAACAGTAGAAAATGAAAAAGACATGCTTAAAGCTATCGAAGATGTAAAAAAGGCTGGATGTAATGCTTTGTGTGTATTCTTAGGAAACTTCGGTCCTGAAACACCAGAAACATTAATCGCTAAAAACTTTGATGGTCCTGTAATGTATGCCGCTGCTGCAGAATCTTCTTATAAGGACGGTGGACTTATTGATGGTCGTGGTGATGCATATTGTGGTGTTTTGAACTGTTCTTATAATTTAGGTCTTCGTCACCTTAAAGCTGTTCTTCCTGAATATCCTGTTGGAACTGCAGAAGAAGTAGCAGCTATGATGAAAGATTTTATTCCGGTTGCAAGAACATTGATAGGTCTCGCTCATCTTAAGATTATTACTTTCGGACCACGTCCTCAGGACTTCTTTGCCTGCAACGCACCAATTAAAGGTCTTTATGACATTGGTGTTGAAATTGAAGAAAACTCAGAGCTTGATCTTCTCGTTGCTTATAAAGCACACAAAGATGACAAACGTATCGCTGATGTTGTAAAGGAAATGGAAGCAGAGCTTGGAGCTGGTGGAAACAATCATCCGGCAATTCTTCCAAGAATGGCACAGTTTGAGCTCACATTGCTTGATTGGGCAGAAGCACACAAAGGTGCCCGCGATTATGTTGTATTTGCCGATAAATGTTGGCCGGCATTCCCAGAGGCATTTGGATTTGAACCTTGTTATGTAAACAGCCGTCTTGCTTCAAAAGGCATTCCGGTTGCATGTGAAGTAGATATTTTTGGAGCTCTTTCAGAATATATCGGTACTTGTGTTACTGGTGAAGCTGTTACACTCCTTGATATTAACAATACTGTTCCACAGGATCTTTATAACGATGAAATCAAAGGAAAAACAAAATATCCTTACAAGCTCAACGATACATTTATGGGATTCCACTGTGGAAATACACCATTCTGCCATTTGAACAAAGACAGAAAACCTGGTGTAAAATACCAGTTGATTCAGCATCGTTTGCTTGAACCAAAAGGAAGTGAACCAGACTTTACACGTGGAACTCTTGAAGGAGATATTGCTGCCGGTGATATTACATTCTTCAGATTACAGACACGTGCAGATACTAAACTTCAGGCATATGTTGCAGAAGGTGAAGTTCTTGAAGCAGCAACACATTCTTTCGGTGGTATCGGTGTATTCGGTATTCCGGAAATGGGACGCTTCTATCGTCACGTATTGATTGCTAAACAGTATCCACATCATGGAGCAGTTGCATTTGGTCATGTAGGAAAGGCTTTGTGGACAATCTTCCAGTATCTTGGAATTGAAGACATTGCATATAATCAGCCTGCAGGAACTCTTTATGCAACAGAAAATCCTTTTGCTTAATAAAGGATATTTCCGTATTTGATTACGGAAATTTTGAAAACCGCCCTTCAAATTTGGAGAGCGGTTTTTTTTATTTGAAAGATTATTTAAATTATAGTGTTAAAAAATTTGTTTTTATGAAAAGATTATTTTATAATAGAAGTGCATATAAAAAAGGAGTTAAAAATGAAACATAAATTTTCCAATCATAGTCTTATAAGGATTGTAATATCTATAATTTTTTTGGGTTTGTTATACTATACATTTAAGGTTTATGAAAGTAATTTTGTTTTTTTTATGATATTAAATCCGATTGGTTGTTTATTATGTATCTTACAGTTTATAAATCCTACAAATTTATATTATTTAGCTAGTTTAGGTTTTGTTTATAGTTTTGCAATGACTTTTTTTTATCCTCAGGAGCACTGTTTTATTATTTTTTTTACAGGCGGAGCAATGTCTTTGGCAATTTTAGGTATATATCATTTTCATAAAAAGTTTAAAATAGCAGTTACTGCCATTATATATTTTGCTATGATATTAACGGAATTAAGATTTGGATTAGATTTCTTTTTACCTTGTTTTTATGAAAAATTGATTTATACAGCTGCATTTATTATGGTAGCTATTTTATGTTATATCTATTTTTCTCAAATCATTTCCGAACAACCTAAACGATATATTAATGT
>JAILKS010000075.1 GCA_024693715.1 Treponema sp.
ATTTTCTTTTTCACCGTTTGCTACAGCCATTTTTATTTTTTCAGAAAATAGTTTTCCTTCATCAGAAAGTTGCTTTGTTATTTCTTTCCGGATTATTTGTTCTTTTATTTTAAGAATCTGTTCATTTGATTTAACTACAGCGTTATCTGAAAATTCTTTTCCGAATAACTTCTTATAAAGCTGAACAGTATTTGCATCTTTTCCATTTACCTGAACAATTTGTTTAATGCCAAGTTCTTTCATTGCATCTTTTATTAAAGAAACAGTTGCAAGTGTATCTTGAGTCTCTGCTCCATAAACCTGACCGTTTGTTAATATAAATATACGTTCAAATGTATTTAATAAAGAATTACCCGGATCATAAAGGATTCCGGAATTTCCTTCTTTAATTAATTCAATGACTGGAACTGACTGAAGCTTTGCACCTGAATAAGTTCTGGCATCTTCCGGATTATCTGAATTTTTTACCATTATCCAGTTGCCGTCTTTGTCGTATTCTCCTCTCCAGTCTTCCTTTTGTATTTCGTAGTTTGGATCCCATCCTTTTTTTGACCAGTCAAATCCGCTTTTATCTTTTAATGTATCAAATCTTGCTTTTGATTTTTCCGGATCATATTCATTTGAAATACTTCCATCAGAATAAATATACATTGGTACTGCATTCTGATTTTCTTTTAAAATGTTAGAAATTGGACTTTTTGGCTTATTAGTTTTTCTGTATTCAATTGGAAGGTAATTTTCGTATATAAAACCGTCTTTTTTCATTCCAAGTTTAGAGATTACAGTCATAGTTCCTGTAGTTCCCATGAATTCCCAAAGATGTTTCTGGTACATGTGTGCTTTGATTATTTCTTTTTCAAAAGTGTGAAGGGCTTCCTTATTTAATTCTGCTCCATTAAAGAATTCTAAATCAACATTAATAAAAGAACTTTCTGTTGAACGATATCCTGATTTTTCCATATGCCACTGACAAAGCTGACGGAATTCCTCACGCAATTTTTCAGAGTTCTTTTTCTTATTGATGAGTGAATTTTCATATGATTCAGCTTTTGTTTCTAAATCATTTACAATGTTCGAAAATCTGTTTTTTTCAATATACCAGGATATCTCTCTTATCATATTCTTCCCTCGACTTTATTAATAATTACTTTCCTGCTGTTCTTTCATTTGCTGCATATATTTTTCCATTTCTGATTCTGAATCTGCAAAACGCTGTCTCCTTTCCTCTTCATGGATTCTGTTTATCTGATTAAGCCAGTCCATTCTTTCCTGTTTTGTCATATTCATAATTTCTGTTTTAGACCACTTAAAATAATAGGCAATATCGGCCGCCTCTCGAAAAATGCCTGAACGAGGGCGGCTTATGCTTCCCCCAGTTGTGAAATTATACCTTCGTATTCATATCCGCAGTCTGGACATTTTAATGGTAGTCTTTTTATTACCTGATGATTAATTTCATTCATAAAATCAACTAAGAATGCAAAATCAACAGGATCAAGTTTTTCTATAACATTTCTGTTTACGGCGTTTATAAGACCTAATTGTTTAATACATCTTGTAAGAAGGACAACATAATATGCCCCTGTTCCTCTTTGAACCTGACCGTCTCTTTCAATATCAACAAGGTCTTTAACTTTTATTAATCTCATTGTTCCGGAAACTTTTCTTCCGGATTCTACCTTAATGCCTTCTCCTTTTGGTAAAATAAAATTAAATTCAGTTCTTAATTTAGCCATATTTATATCTCCATCCTATAATTCCAGATTACTGAACCTGTCATTTTTCTGCATAGGTTCAAAAGCATTGTCTATATCGTTTTTATTTTCAAAATCTGTTTCACTATTAGTTAAAAGTGTTTCATCTGCAACCGGACGTTGAATTTCTCTTGGTTTTACAGTTGTGTCAGTTATTAAAACTTTTCTGTCACCGGTATTTACATAAACTAAATCAGCTTCTGTAGAAAAAACACTTAATTCCTGAAACTTGTATTTTGATTTTAACCAGTTGATTACCTGAGCAAAATTCGAAAATTGTTTATCAGATAATCCGTCTGATTGAGATGTTGTTTTTGGTGTTGTAGCACCACCACTTAGCAATAATGCCAGAGCATCTTTTGCTGTTGAATCATCCAGGTTATTTATGGCACTTCTGATTTGTTCTTCTTTTGACATTTTCTACTTCCAGTTATTTATAAAACTTAAGGCGTTTTCCTTATTACTTAAAATCATATTTTCACAAGCACTGAATTTTGAAAGACCGGTTGTATTTTTACATTGTGCATCATCAGTTATCTCTCCGTAGCAGTTTATAAAAGCACATGAATCTGTTTGAATGCCGCGTAAAGGATAACCTGTAAAATTGCAGTTATTAAAAATACAGTTTTTCATTATTCCAAGTGAAAATCCATTCATCCCTGAATCATAATTAATATCAAATTTACAATTATTAAAGACAATATTGTTTATTGAACAATAAATACCTTCAAAATTAGTAAATGATGAATCTGAAATAATAACTTTATCCATTGTAAATTTCTGAATTGAACAATTGGCTAAAGTCATATTTTGAATTCTGCAGTTTTGCCAATCAGTTTTGATTAATGTATCTCCTGAAAAATTTGCTGAATTCAATTTACAGTTAATAAATTTTGTGTTCATCAGGTTTGATCTGAAAAATGTTACGTCATTTAAAGACTGATTATGGAAAACTGTTTCATTGGCATTACAATTGTTAATTGAAACAGTAGTCCAGGGATGATTTTCAAAAAGCAGATTATCCAATACACAATTTTGGATTTGTGCTTCAGAAAGATTTATATCCAGAGAATCTTTTAGTAACTGTTTGTTTTCCAGATTCGATATAAACATTTTTATTCTTCCTTTTTATACATACTCATGTCTTTGTACAAATCTGCAAGTTTAACTTCAGAAATTGCCTGACATTTAGGGCATCTTGTTTTTATTGTAGAAGCATTATCACCATTTAATTGTCTGTACAAAAGCTGTAAATAAATAAAATCCGGTTCATAAAGTTCCTTTATTATCTCTGCAGTAACAGGTTTAATTCCGTCTAATTCATCAATTACTTTTGTCATAAGCAGAATATCTCTATATCGTGTATTCATTCCAGCCTCGTCAGTTTCCTGAATTGCAAGCTCATCGCCGGTTGTTGCCAGATGCATTTTTCCTTTTCGATAAGTTTTTTCATCTGTCTGATATCCGAAAGGAAGTGTAAAATCAATTGTTTGAGCCATTGTATGTTCCTCCAGTATAGATATTAGTATTATTTGTTTCTTCCTGCTGATAGAATTCTGCTTTCTTTTCCATGCTTTTTATGATTCCAAGACTTTCTTCCAGATCTTTTGTCATATCAAGACATTTTTTCCCTTTAGCGCCTATTACATTTATTGTAACTTCGCCGGTATTTGAAATTGATATTTCTAATTCTTCTTTATTTGGCATACACATTTCCTTTAGTTTAATGCAATTCCTGAGCCTTTAAGCGACATATCCTTTGTAGATTCCAGATTTGCGTCTTTAGAAGCTTTTAAGGCAAAGTCTTCACATTCGATATTATATGCTTTTTTTGCTTTAAAATTTATTTCTTCCTCTGTTTCTATAGAGATTTTCCCCTTTGCATTTATAGAAAAGTCTTTATCTGTTTCTATATTGATTAATTCATTTTCATTATCAAGCTCAAATCTTGTTTTTTTGCCTGACAGAATCATTTGAATCTTTTCCTTACCGTCAGTGTCATCAAAAATAAAAAGATTTTCAGCTCGTGATTTAAAGAAGTTCAGGGAATTGTTTCCGTCACTGTTTAAATCTGCATCTGAATTTTCTCCTGTTTCAGGAGGAGCAGAAGTTTCATTCCAGAAGCTTCCAAGTGCAATCTGTCTGTCTCTGGCTGTTCCGAATGCAAGTACTAAAACCTGATCATCAATATCAGGTAAAGAAGAAAAACCAATTCCATTGCCTGCTGCACAAGAAAGATATGGTACCCAGAAGGAAACAACTTCTTCCTTTAATTTTGCAGTTATTTTTATTCTGTTTAAGCCGTCTTCATCCTTATTGTCTGTAACTTTTGCAATGTAAAAATATGAATCATTCATTTTTCTCTCCTTTACTTGTTTAATTCTAATTGTCTGACTCCAACATTGTCATCTTCCCATGTTGTGTCGCTTGCTTTTCTGGCACGTATTTTTGCCCATTCCCTTATGTTCTTTATCTGATCACCCATTGTTTTGCTTAATGGAACCATTGTTTTTATAGTGTTTTCCAGAAATTCCTGTTTTAAATCAACATCCTGATCAAAAGCATCGTATAGTCCGGAAATGATTATTTCTTCTATTTCTGAACCTGCGAATTCCTTTGTCATGTCTGCAAGCTTGTCCAGATTAAAATCCTTTGGATTTCTCTTTCTTTTTTCAAGGTGGATTTTGAAAATATCTTTTCGTTCATCTTTTGACGGTAAATCTACAAAGAATATTTCGTCAAAACGTCCTTTTCTTAAAAGTTCCGGAGGAAGTTCCTTTACGTTATTACAGGTTGCAACTACGAATACCGGAGATTTCTTCTCCTGCAGCCAGGTTAAGAAAGTTCCGAAAACTCTGGCAGTTGTTCCTCCGTCTGTCTGGCCCGAAGAACTTAAACCGCTGAAACCTTTTTCCATTTCATCAAGCCATAAAATACATGGAGCGATGCTTTCTGCAGTGGCAATTGCACGTCTTACATTTTCTTCACTCGAACCGACCAGGCTTGAAAAAACTTTTCCTACATCAAGTTTTAATAATGGAAGCTGCCACATACTGCTTATTGCCTTTGCAGTTAAAGATTTACCACAACCAGGAATACCAAGTAAAAGAATACCGCGGGGTTCCGGTAAACCAAATTCTCTTGCCTTTGGACTGAAGGCTTTTCCTCGCTTGTTAAGCCATCTTTTTAATTCTTCAAGACCGCCGACTTCTTTCATTTCTTCGTTTGCGTGGTAATATTCAAGTACGCCTGATTTTCTGATAATCTGTTCTTTTTCTGCAAGTATTGTTTTAAGATTAAAATCGCCGTTTTCTACAATTGATTTTGCAAATACATTTTCTGCTTCCTCTGCAGTAAGTCCGAGTGCTGCCTCTACGATTTTATTCAGATAATCTGCATTTTCTATTTCTTCAAGATTTTTACCGCCGATATTTTGTGCGATTCCTTTTACAATTTCGCTTAATTCAGTTTTTTCAGGAAGCTTGTAATCTACAACAGCAGTTTCTTTTTCCAGTTCTGCCGGGATTTTCAATAATGGAGATAAAAAAAGGACATTTTTCATTGTAAGTTTTAACGAATGACTTAAATCACGAAGTTTTCTGATTACAACAGGATCATTCATATAGTGATGATAGTCTTTTAAAATGAATAAGCCATTAACATCAATCTGCATGATATATTCAAGAATTTTAACCGGATCTTTAAATTCAGAAAGGAATGAGCCGTCCGGAGTCTGTAAGCCTTCGGTTATAGACCATTGAAAAAGCTGTTTGTTTCTTGTTTTAGAAATTTCTGTTACGGAATTAATTACCCGTCCTTCTTCAAAAGATACAATATAAATAAGCGGATATCTTGCCCTGATTAATGTTTCAATGTTTTCTGCTGTTTTATTTTTCATTTTAAATCTCCATTAAATATTTAAAAAACCTGTAGTGGTAATTGAACCATCCTGATTTATAATAAATTCACTTTCAGTAATATCTTCCGTTTTATCAGTCAAATCTTCCTGTATAATTCCTTTTTTTAGTTTCAGGAATCTCTGGTTACCTGAACCAGTATATTTGCAGTGACTTGGACAGTCTTTTATATAAGGACCATCAATAAGGTAGTCACAATATAAAAGAGATTTACAGTTTTTACGCACCAATTCATCATAAGTAAAACCTGTAAAAACCAGAGTGTCTGCTCCAGCTTCTTTTATCTGCTGTAACAAAACTGTTAATCCTTCTTCCTGATAAAAAGGTTCACCTCCTGAAACAGAAATTCCATCATATTTCTGTCTGGAAAATTTATTTATAATCTCGTTTACAGATATAAAATATCCTCCATCTGGTGTACAGGCTTCTTTATTAAAACAGCCCGGACAATTTCGATTACATCCCTGCATCCAGATTCCAAAACGAAATCCAGGACCGTTTACTGTGGTTCCTTCTATAATATTATTAACCAGCAGTTTTAGATTATTCTGAAGCATTTCTTTTCCCGTAAATTGTCGTAGTATATCCATTAATTGAACTGAATTCATGAACTACTCTGTCGGCAATATATTCACCGGAATACTTTTCTCCAACATATTTCATTGTTACACGCATACCAGGATGAACATTATAATTTCCTTCACTTTTTGCTATGCATGTCTGATAATTAAATGATTTATTCATTAAAATACCGATTGCACGATTTTTTGCATCATCGTTGTCAAATAAATCATCTGAAGTATAGGTACTTTTCCATTTCCCACCGGCACCTTTTGAATTATTTTCCCAGGTATTTGAGCCTCCCACTTTTAAAGGCAGATCATTTAATGTCGCGGTTCCGGTAATTGCTTCACATTTTACTTCATCCCAGCCGGTAAATGTACATTCAGAAAGCTGATCATCAAGCGATTCTGTTCCTGAAAAAGAGATGAGGCTCTTTCCCCATTCCATAATTACGTCACTGCTGTTTACCGTTATTTCGTCTTTTATATAAATATCAGATTCATAGGCGTAAACAGATTTTCCGTAGGCCTTTGCTGCATTCATAAGGTAATCGTAATCTGTCGTAAGATTTTCTACGGTAAAGCTCTTTGTAGTTCCAAAAGAATCTATTTGCGCAGAAAGAGAATAATTATCAATTATTTCCTGTAAGATATCTGACAGTGCCTTTGATTCAAAAGATAAACTTTGAACTGCATTTTTAAGTTTGTAAAGACAGTTTGAACATGTTACAACAAGCTGTTCGTGTCCATATTCATTTAATTGAATGTTAAAACCTGTAACTTCGCCTGTAAAAACAAGTTCACAATCATCCTTATAGCCTAAATGAATTGAAACCTCACTTTCAAGTGAAAAAGTTCCTGAATCGCGGATTTTTACTGCGGAACTGTCAAATTCTAATGACGCTGTTCCAATGTTGTTTAACTTATCATTGATAACTATTTTTTGTAATGCACCCTCATGGTCTGTATCGAGGCGTGTTCCGTCTACATATACAATCCAGACAGGTGTTAAGTGTTTGTTATTATCATCAGCCATTCTTCAACTCTCCAATTAATATAATGGTGGTAATTCAACTACTGTTCCGGCAGAAACATTTTCCGGATCATCAATATTGTTTGCATCTGCAATTGCCCGCCATTTTCTGCTGTCATGATATTCTCTTGCACTTATAGAGCTTAATGTTTCTCCTTCACGTAATGCCATTCGTTTTGTATGGTCTGCCGATTCTCGTCGTGTGTTTGAAAGCTGTGTTGCGGCAGTAGAATATTCTTTAAATACGACCTTCAGGATAGCTCTTAACGGGATGCCCGAACTATCAAACAATGTAAAACGCTGAACTAAATCTTCAAGAACACAGTCAAAGCTTAAGCTACCCCAGCTGAATCTTAAAAGAGGAGGACGATGTTCCTGTGCATTTACAAGCATCAATTCTTCAACCTGTGAAGTATGATTTCTTACATCAGATTTATCTTCAGAGGTATCAAAGAAAAGCTCCATGCTTAAACGTTTTCTTTCTCCCATAGTAAATTCTACCGGTGGTGCATCCATTCCAAAAACATTTACTTCACTCCATGGAGTTTTCTTTTCCATAACGTATTCTTTTGGATTGAACATAACTTTAATATCAGTACCAGTGTCTAAATTAGTTATAACTGCTTTTTCAAGACTCATATTCCTCTCCTTTTATTAATAGCTGTCTACAGAAACGCCTTCATGTGCAATTTCTATACGCTCAACTGCATACTCGCTGCCGAGATTTGTTTCCAGACGAGGACCAATCCATCTGCATGGGAATGCATTAAAAAAGTTCCATCGTTTTACTTCACGATTTTCTGCATCTTTTAAAATAACAGAACCGTTTTTACGTTCAATTTTACTATCATCAAGTAAAGTTCTTTTGTACCAGTTGAATAAATCATTGTTGTCAGAAATACCTTTTTCTAAAATTAAGTTCGGATAGCGGGTTCTTCCATAAAATTTATGGGTAGTATTATTCATACCGCCTTCCTCAACCTCGTAAACATATGTCTCGGCTTCTAATCCTTCGCATTTCTGAAATCGTGCGGTTTCTATTCCGTCAATTTCTACCGTAAAAAGATATGAAGTAAGTTTTCCATCATCTGCCATAAATTAATCTCCTTTTTTTTTATTTATCTTGTATGTATACATTTGAGCCATTTTTTTCTGCCGACAGCGTGATTTTAAAGAATTCAACAGGATGAACAATTGCTAATCCGACTTCAAAAGTCAGAATGCCGGCATCTATATTTTCCGGAGGATTCAACTCTTCGTCACAGCGGACATAAAATCCCTGTTCAGGAGTGCTTCCGGCAAAATAACCTTTATTCCATAAATCAAGTAAAAATCCGCTTACCTGTCGCACAAGACGTTTTCTTAAATTTTTATCATTCGGTTCAAAAACTGCCCATCTGGTGCCCTGTTTTAAAGAAGCGCATACTCTTGTAAAGGTTCTTCTTACGTTTATATATTTCCAGTTAGTGTCATATGAAAGGGTCTTTGCTCCCCAGATTTTTACACCGCGACCCGGAAAATATCTTAAAACATTTATTCCTTTTGTATAAAGCATTTCCTGTTCGCCCATAGTCAATTTTTGTGAAATACCGACAGCTCCGTCGATTAAACAATTGGCAGGCGGATGGAAAACACCTTTTTCATTATCTGTTGCCGCTATGCAACCACAGACTGCAGCACTAGGAGGAATCTGTAAAGTACCGATGCCTGTAGTATCTAAAGGATCTGTTATGTCAATGAAAGGATGATAGGCAGCAGCAAACGAACTGTTCATTTTGTCTGCCCATTTATTCATTGCAAGCACGTCAAGGTTTTTCGGAACATCCAGAATTGCAAATCTTCCTGAAAATCTTTCGGCCTGATCTATCAGGGTTCTTTGAATCGATATAATGTCTTCTTCATTTTTGAAAAGACAGATGTCAGGTACGGCAATCAATGAAATATCATTTCGAGATTCAAAACATCCTATGCCTGTATTGTCCTCAAGCCCATTGTATTTACCGATAAAAACACCGGGAGTTAATTCTGCAATTCCATCTTTGCCGCCGGAAAATGTTTTCATGAAATCAGGTTGAAGGTCAGAAACATTTCCTTCTGCTTTTACGGTGCACAAACAGGAATGAGAGTTAATGTAAGATTCAAAATATCTTTCATCGTTTGGATTATATGAAAGATGTACAAAGCTTTCTGTTTTATTCTGATAAGAAAGGGTAACGGAAAAGTTTTCTTTATTTTCTGTCCAGGTGCTTAAAGTTAAATAATTTCCCCAGTGACCTTCACTGGAAGCAGTAAATAAAATTTTACCTTTTGGAGTATTTACAGTATATTTTGCACAGGATGCATTTTTTGTATCGGCAACCCTTACAACGATACATTCCTTTCCACCGCATTTAAAATAACTGAAAATTGAATACGGTAAAACACCAATTGTATCAAAGCCGCCGAAAATATTTAGATATTCAGTAAAACTTTTTATTAATACAGGTTTATTTAAAGGTCCTGATTCAGTTATCCCTGCAAATGCAGAAAGACAACGTGAATCTATTGTCAGAGGATTTAAATTGTTTTGCTGTTCCTGAACATATACGCCAGGCACTACAAAGTTACTCATTCCCTTTTAAGACCTTTTTTTCTTTGATTTTATGTCAGGAAGATATTTGCAGAAAGGACAGCTTTCCCAGTTGTCTTTCATAATGTTTCCGCAAATTTTGCATCTTCTTTTTGTAATTCCCATGTTTCGTCGTTTTATAATCCTGTACAAAATGAACAGAATAATAACTGCGATAATAAGAACAATTCCTAAAATAATTAAAAAGATTTTTAACCATTTAGGGAAAGGCTGTTTTAAGGCAATAAACGCTTTAGTTCCTTTTCCTTCAGATTCGAGTTCATCTACGCGCAGTTCAAGAATATGTGAAAGATCATCTGCCTTGACTTTCTTTACCTTTAAGTTGAGGATATATCCCTGTTTAATGGAATCGCTGATTAATTTGATATTATCCGGGATGTCTTTTAATCTTCTTGAATAATAATATGTACCGTTTGTAATTTGAGACATTTCATCAAGGTTACTTAAAGTTGCACTTGATAAAACAGTAATACCGATGGAATAAACCGGAATTCCTATGGAAGAGAGTGTATCTAACAGTTCATTTTTTGAAAAACGGCTGTTCTGATCACGACCGTCAGAAAGAATAATCATAACTTTTCTTTGAGATGGTCTTTGTTTTATTTTTTTGATGATATTATTAATTGAATCGTATAAGCGAGGCTGAGCTTCTGTGATTTCTATCTGATTAACTAATTGAGAATCAAAAGCATTTTTTTTAAGTTCTTCTGCTATTACTCCACCTTCTTCATTGATTGAATAAATGGAAAGAGTGTCGTTTTCGTTCATCGTTTCAACGAACTTCATAATGGCGTTTTTCTGAAAATCAAGAGGTTCACCTTCCATAATACCGTTGTTGGAAATCATGATGGAATAATCTACCGGTTCATTTGCCATTGAAAAAGGAATGATTTTTGCTTTAACCGGTACAACCGCATTATCAACTCTGAAGGAGAAGAGAGTTGGAGCAAGACTTGTAACATTTTCACCTTTTTTATTCTTGATTACCGCATACGCCTTTAAATTCGGGTAATCATTGTATTCAAGCTGATCTATTTTGATAGTTAAAGGGCTTTTTTCTTTTTTTTCTTCCGGTTTTGCTTCACCCTCTGCAAAACATAAAATTGAAATTGAAAAGATGATGGAAATAATTGAAATAATTTTTTTACTTTTCGTCATTTTATTTTCCTATAAGAGTTTGATTTTGAAAGTTGAATCACCAAAGGTAATGATATCACCATCGATTAATGTCATTTTTACAGTGTCATTTTTGTTTACCTTCATGCTGGAGCCGTTGCCTAAATCTACAATGTCACAGATACCATCGGCAATAGAAATATATGCCTGCTGACGACTTAATCCGGATTTAAGGATTCTGATTTCACAATCAACGCCGCTGCCGATAAATGATTTACCTTCATGAATTGTATAGAATTTTTGAGCAACACCTTTACTGTCTAATGCGACGAACCAGCCTGCAAGAGGAGCCAGACAAACCGGACAGTATTTCCAGGAAGGATCCATGATATGTCCTTCTTTACAATATTTAAAACCCATTTTCATCTCCTATAACATTACGTTATTTATTATTGAGTTTATGATTCTATAAAAGTTGATAAATCCAGATAGTGCCAGCGTTATCTCTACCTTTGCCGTCCAGGGCTAAAGAAAGTTCCGGATTGAATTCGTTAAGTTCACCTTCTTCGAATGTAAAGTAGAGATTTCGCCATCTGTTCTTTGTGTCGACTCCATCTACGGTAAGAGTTTTGACAGAATTACCCTGATATTTTACATCAACACTGTAATTTCCCTGATGAATGTCTGTTCTGCGGATGATTAAGGTTTTTCGTCCCTTGATGATGTTTTTAAGGGTAAATTTCATTTCACCGCCAATCCATCGTTTTACTATGTCATGCACTAAAACCCCGTCCGGATAGTAGAACGCTTCATTGTTTGTTGTAGATTGAACACAATTTTCAAAGTGTAAATTATGTGCTTCAACAGATTCTTCAGAGCCCATTGAAATAGAATCTACAAGAGTAAAGCGCTGGTCTTCGAACAGTAAAATATGAGGCATTTTGTAGCTGATATATACAATGTCGCTTGTAGAAACTTCTTTTTCCACAAGAGTATGCTTTAATCCATTCATTACTTCTTTATGGAAGTTAAGAATGGCATCGATTTCTTCATAAGAATTATTGTATGCTTTTATTGCATCACCAAGTGAATACATTGCTTTTCTTGCATCTTCATAGGATGTTTTTGTTGTATAAATGCGTCCTATTTTTTCATTATTTCTTTCGTATTCAGCAATTTCAAATAGAACCTGATGATCCATATTAAAAATGGGAGTTATTATATTGATGATATTATCAAAAAATACTCCTGCAGTCTGCATAATCATTTTGGAAGTCATAGCTACAGTCTGAAGATTTCTGAAAGACGGCAGCTGTATAACTTCATAGCTTGTATTGCAGACAGTTTCCGTAAAATTCAGAAGATCTATCATATAATTCTGGAGATAGCTTGAAATACCTTTTTTAACTCTTACTGCCCATGGAATAAAACGATAGTCTAAAGCATTTGTTCCGGGATCAGTAAAATTATTACAGTTTGCAATTTCTGTAACGCCGTTTCCATCCTGATTTGAAAGATTAATTCGAGCGAGCTCTATGTAAATTGAAGGATCCGGAATTGAATTAAGAATGTTTATTACGCAGGATTCTTTTTTGCGCTGATATCCCTGTAAGTCGGAATTTTCTTTATCTTCATAAAAATCTTCCATTTTTTCATCATATGAAGCGGTAATATAAATTGTGCAGGGAAGCTTGAATTTTTTGGGGTCTAAAACAAGAGCCTGCGGTTCATAAAGAAAAAGCGGACGACCTAAACCGTCAAAAGCCATTCCAGAACCTACAATCAAAGTTATAAGTCCACCTTTTGTCTTGTCTGCCTGAACATGCATTGATTCAAGATAGTCAGGTACAATACCAAAACCATGATATAAACTGTTGTAAAGGGATTCTTTTCTAAAATGATAATCCTCAATTTCATTCCAGAAGCTAGGAGTAGCCTTTAATCCGGGAAAGAAATTTGCTCGCTTGAAAAACTCTACTTTTTCCATTTTATTTTATTTCCTTTTTTAT
>JAILKS010000078.1 GCA_024693715.1 Treponema sp.
AAATGGGCATCTGCAAGTGTCAATGAAAATGAAGAAGTAGAACTTTCTGCGAGCGTTAAGGATATTGAAGATGACAACATGGTAACGCTTCAGGTGTTCCCTGAAGGAAAGGGACCTGAAGACGGAGCAGCAATAGCAAGCTTTCCGTGCAAGGTAGTTAACGGTAGTGTAAGCGCAAAGTGGAAGTATAAGGGAAATGACAGGGAAGTTCCTCCTGAAAATGATCCGAAATTTGTATTTTCTGCCCACAGTGCATGGTGTAATTTCAAGAAATCAAGCAATACGCTTACGGTAAAGCTTACAAGACCTGAAGTGACAAAGGCAGAGTGGAAGGATGAGGAAGCAAACAGTCTTTCAAGTGCATTAGTCGGTCAGCCGCTCAAGCTTTGTGCAGAATTAAAGAATGTGGAAGACGGACAGGGAGTTACTTTTGAAGTATATGATGAAAACCTGAAGCAGGTATTCTCAAAAGGCGCAAAGGTAGAAGGCGGTAAGGCAGAGGCAGAATGGGTTTACCACTGGGACGGCATTAAGCTGGACCATAAGCCAAAGTTTACGTTTAAGGTTACAGGGGCTAGATGTAAGGAAATAGAGTCAACTGAAATAGAAATAAGTGATAAATTTGTTATAGAAATAGCTGCTTTATATGATGAAAAAAATAATAATAAATATTATCTTTTATCACCAGATGATAAAGAAGAAGAACTTGATATTGACAGTGGGGAAATCAAAAAAGAAGACATTATACCGGGAAAATATAAGGTAGTAGTGAGGAAAAAGTAATGAATGATGAAAATGAAGAAGCACAGGAAAAAATAATAAGAACAATAGATATAAAAACACTTGAAGAAGATGGATTTGAATTCAAATCAGGAGAAAACATTAAACTCATCATAACAGAATCTGATGAAGGAATATCATAGTTATGTCAGAATTAACAAGCCTAAAACATGTTATAGATAACTTAAAAGACTCGACCGGTCGCAGTTTCTTTTTGAGGACAGATGGAATAATACATAATGGTATTAATATTGATAGTACTGAAGTGATAAAATGTATTGCAGATGGAAAGATTCTTGCAATGAGGCTTACGGATGACTATGTAAATATAAAGAGCCTGAAAGAAGATGTCGCATTTGATGAGGAATTTATAGCAGCATGTCATCTTTCGGCACATTTTTTTAATGGAAATATTATAAAAGATTCAACAAAAGAAGAGAATTCTGAAAATGAAAATAAATATTACTTCCTGAAAAGAAAGAAAAATGATAAAAAACAAACAAGTTATGAGTATTTACTGAATAAAGAGTTAAAAGAATATGATAGAATAGAAGCCTTATATTTTCTGAATGAGGTAATTTCGAATAACTTTGTTCTGATTGAACATGATTTAACAAAATTAAATGGTGATAATATAAAATTTTATTCATTGTATAATCATCTGGCTCCATTAGGAAGAATGACATATGAGCAGAAATTGAATCTTCCCTGGTATGAACACAAGATAACAATGACAGAATCAAAAGGAATCGCTGTGTACAGATTAAAAAACGGGAATATTTATAAATCAAGAACGTTGCAGGAAACAATGCCGTCTTCAACAGAGTTTGAATTTGATTTTAATGAAATAAAGACGTTCAATAAGAATTCTACAAAAATGCCGTTAAAAGTAAAATATATCAGTAAGGATGAATCCAAGGAAGGATATATATATCTTAATGAGAATAATAAATATACAGAAAAGGAATGGAATGATTCCATAGAAAAATTCTGGAAAGTTATAAATGAAGAAAAAGATACAGTTAATTTTTTAAATTTTCAGATTAATGTAAGTTTAAAGAAATGGATACAGAAAAATACAATTATCTATCCAAATATATACAATAAAAATATATCCGATAAAGCTGGAATTGTATCTAAAGTTATAACAAACGCTCTTGGTAATGCCGGCATAAAAGCCGGAGAAAAAATCGGATATGCCGGTTTTAATTTCATGGAAGAGGACAAGCTTGATGAAAAGACTGTCATATTAAAGGATGGGGAACCAAAACCTTTTACCGTGCACATAGAGACTTTCTTTAAGGATGACTCTGAATTAAAATTCGATTATAAAAGTGAAGACAAATGGGAGCCGTTTTTCTTTAAGGTTAATTCCGATTATGAAGCATGTACAGGAAAACCAACTACAGAAGGAACTCCTGCTAACGATTCTTACGCAATGTCCTTGATAGAAATACTAGGAGAAGAAGCTATATACAGTGATGAAGTGTTTTATAGGATTAAGGTTATTGCAAGGATAAAGGAAAATTCATACTATGTTAAAAATGGAGAGTTTACAAAATGGGATGATGTACTGAAAGTATATATTCCTAACGGTGGATCTCCAGTCATTTTATATAATAGCTCAGGTATAAAATTAAAAAATACAACAGTTTTTGATGAAAGGTTTTATTATTTATATGGATCAAAAAACGGTGATTACCGAAGGTTTCAATATTTTTATGAATTAATCAATAGAATTTACCTTATAAAGAAAGATGATTTTGATAAATTGAAGAAAGAAACAGAAGGAAAAAAGGCTAAAAATATTTTTAAATCAGCTAAAGAAGGAAAACATTATTTTATTCAGAGTAAACTTGACAGTTCAAATTTATATACAGAAATAAAGAAAAAAGAAGTAAATACAGAATTGATTGCTGCAACAATTGAAAATCCTGTGACACTAGAATATCAGAATAATAAGATATATGAATATGATGAAATATCTTCTAAGGTTGCAGGCGGTATTTTTAATACAAAAATATTATCTGATTCCTGGTATAAGACAAAAGCAAATGATAAGGAATACTGGATTAGTCGGAAAGATGTAAAAATAGAAAAAGACGGAACTCCTGTGGAAGTAATATCTTATAATGACTGGAACAAGGGCTTTGAGGTAATTGAATTAAAGAAGAAAAATGAATTTAAAATAAAGGATTATAAGAAAATAAATGTGTCAAATATAGAAGTAAAGGAATATGAAAAACAAATTCAGAAAAATAAAGATTCGTTAAAAAATTCATTGAAAAAAGGTATGGATAACGAAGAGATGATTGAAAAGCTCGTTTCGAATACAAATGGTGGAAGAAACATAATTTTTGAACATCACAATGAATGGGATAACAACAAGACTCTTATAAATACCTATAAAGATTCAACAAAAATGAAAAAAGATAAATATGAAAAAACATTAGAAGCCTATTCATTTATGGATACAGTAAAGACAAAACTCGACAAGAAGGACACTTTCTTTTATGTGAATCCATATTACTTTGTTAATAGAATGGATAAGATAATTTCCATACCGGATTTTAATCCGTATGAAGAAATTCCTGATAAAAAAATCAGACCTCGACATCCTGGAAAAGATACAGCATTAATTTTAGGGTCTCATTACAATGAAAAATTGATTATAAAATCAAATCCGGGTTTTACTCCTGCTGTAGAAACAAGAGATAGTGATATTGCGAAAATAAAATATCCATTTTATAGTGAACATTATAATTTATATATTTCTACAGTTAATTGGTGTTATGGATGTCCAACTTATAGCGAAAGTAATTTTCATAGTGGAATTGACTTTTGTGGTATAGAAAATAGTTCTATTATTTCATATATAAATGGTGAAGTATGGGCATGTACATATGATTATTCAAAAAAGAATACTTATGAAGAAAAAAAACATTGTTATGGTAAAATGATGTTTATCAAAGGGAATAATGGATATTTATATTTATTAGGTCATCTAGATAGTTATTTAAAAAAAGAAGGTGAAAAAGTAAAACCAGGAGATAAGGTTGCTATAATGGGTAATACAGGTTATTCAGACGGAGCGCATCTTCATTTGGAAGTTTTTGAGTGTAAAGATTATCAAAAAGAAGATGTTTTGAATTCTGGTGATGAGAATATTAGTTATTCTTGGAATACAAGTTTTCCTAGAAGTAAAAATAGAAAAAATCCTTTAAATTATTAATAATATACAAACTTTTAGGTAGGTCGAATATGAAAAAGAAAATAAATCTTCTTATAATCTTGTGTGTTATAGTAGCAAATTGTTATTCATATG
>JAILKS010000002.1 GCA_024693715.1 Treponema sp.
CTTCGTTGTCCATTTCTTTCCTCTATAATGCAAAAATACCAATTTTTTTAAAAAATTATAACGATTTTTGTTTATTTTGGATAGAAAGCATGTTATAATTTTGCGAAAACGTTGTATTTTCAAGATTGAATTAATAAAGTGGGAGTTGATTTTGGTAACTCTAAAAGACATCGCACGAGAATGTAAAGTCTCTTTTTCTACAGTAAGCAAGGCTCTCAAAGGCAGCCCAGAAATCAGCCATGAGACAACTGAATTCGTGCAAAAAAAAGCACGCGAGCTTGGCTATCACCCGAATTTTGCCGCACGCACACTCAGAACAAACCGCACTTACGATATCGGCTTGATTTTTGAAGAGAAAACTGGTGTCGGTCTTCAGCATGAATATTTTGCCAGCGTCATTTCAGGAATTCAAAAAGTCGCTTTTGAAAAGGGGTATGACATCACTTTCGTTGGCGGAAATTCCCTGCAAAACTACGATTATTATTCACACTCTTTGGCACGCAATTATGACGGAGTTGCAGTCCTTTCATGTGATTTTGATTCTCCGGGGATTGTCGATCTTCTAAAAAGTGATGTCCCCACTGTCACACTTGATTACTCTTTCAGCCCTCAACATTCTTCTGTTTTAAGCGATTCAGCAACAGGCGTCAAAGAACTCACTGAATATGTCATCTCAATGGGTCACACAAAAATCGCGATGATTCACGGTGAACGAACATGGGTCACGGAGCAGCGTGTTGATTCTTTCAAAAAAACTTGCGCAGAGCACGGAATCCAAATTCCGCCGGAATATTTTCTTGAAGTTCTCTATCACGATGCAGAAGGTTGTGCAGTCGCCACCGAAAAACTTCTTCTCCTCGATGAGCCGCCCACATGTATTTTCTATCCCGATGATTACGCTTCCCTCGGTGGAATCCGCGAGCTTGTAAACCAGAATCTCCGTCCTGGCAAAGACATCAGCGTTGTCGGCTACGACGGAATCAACCTCACTTCCATGATGAATCCCCCACTCACCACTTACGAGCAGAACGGCAAACTTATTGGAAAAACAATGGCCGACGCACTTTTCGACCAGATTGAAAAAGGCTCAATGTTCACTCCTCAAAAAAAGTTCATTGACGGCCGGGTTATCAAAGGCGGAACAGTCGTAAAATTGAATTAAATTTTTTCCGAATTCATTTGCATAAAGTTAAAACCTACTATATAATCTAACTACAACGATTTCGTAAGGAGAATTAAATGAAATTCGGTCACTTTGATGATTCACGCCGCGAGTATGTAATCGACACACCTCGCACACCGTATCCATGGATTAACTATCTTGGAACACAGGGATTTTTCTCTTTGATTTCAAACACAGCTGGTGGATACAGTTTTTATAAAGATGCTCGTCTTCGACGCATCACTCGCTACCGCTACAACAATGTACCTATCGATATGGGTGGCCGCTATTTCTACATTAACGACAACGGTACAATCTGGAACCCGGGCTGGTCTCCAGTAAAGACTGAGCTTGATTCTTACGAGTGCCGCCACGGTATGGGCTATACTGTAATCACAGGCAAAAAGAATGATTTGAAAGCAGAAGTCACATTCTTCGTTCCACAGGACTATGACGGCGAAGTTCAGCAGGTTGTTCTCACAAACGAGGGCAAATCAGACAAAACTTTCAAATTCTGGTCATTCGCTGAATGGTGTCTCTGGGACGCTCAGGACGACTGCACAAACTTCCAGCGCAACTTCTCAACAGGTCGCGTTGAAATCAAAGATTCAGTTATCTATCACAAAACAGAATACCGCGACCGCCGAAATCACTACGCTTTCTACTCAGTAAACGACAAGATTGACGGCTACGACACAGACCGCGACACTTTCATCGGCTTGTACAACGGATTCAACAATCCTCAGCAGGTTTTGGACGGAAAATGCGGCAACTCACTCGCAGATGGTTGGTCTCCAATCGCTTCACACTACAAGGAAATCACTCTCAAAGCAGGCGAATCAAAAACTCTGGTATTCGTTCTTGGCTATGTTGAAATGCCAGTCGAAAAGAAATTCGAGGCAGACGGCAAGACAATCAACAAGGAAAAAGCCCTTGCAATGATTGAAAAATACAACACGCCAGAGAAGTTCGCAGCAGGTATGAAAGAGCTTCGCGCTTACTGGGACAAGCTCCTCGGCATTCTCAATGTAAACACACCAGAAGACAAAGTAAACCGCATGGTAAACATCTGGAACCAGTATCAGTGTATGGTTACTTTCAACCTGTCTCGCTCGGCAAGCTACTTCGAGAGCGGAATCGGCCGTGGTATGGGCTTCCGCGATTCAAACCAGGATATTCTTGGTTTCGTTCATCAGATTCCGGACCGCGCCCGCGAGCGCCTTATTGATATTGCATCAACTCAGCTGCCGGACGGTGGATGTTACCATCAGTATCAGCCGCTTACAAAGAAGGGTAATGCAGACATCGGTGGAGACTTCTCTGATGACCCGCTCTGGATGATTCTTTCTGTATCAGCTTACATCAAGGAAACTGGCGACTGGTCAATTTTGGATGCAAAGGTTCCTTATGACAACGATGAATCAAAAGCAAAATCAATGCTTGATCACCTTACAGTAAGCTTCTACCATATTGTAAATAACAAGGGACCACACGGACTTCCACTTGCAATGCGCGCAGACTGGAACGACTGTATCAACCTTTCATGCTTCTCTGACACACCGGGTGAAAGCTTCCAGACTTATACAAATCCAAAATTCAAGGCAGAAGGCGGATATTCTAAGGTTGCAGAATCTGTATTCGTTGCAGCTTTATTCACATACGTTGGACCAAACTTTGTTGGAATCTTGAATCACCTTGGAAAGAAAGACGAAGCAGCAAAGGCTCAGGCAGAAATCGATAAGATGAAGAAAGTTATGATGGAATCTGCATGGGACGGAAACTGGTTCATGCGTGCATACGACGCTAACGGCAAAAAGATAGGTTCTAAAGAATGCGAAGAAGGACAGATCTTTATTGAACCACAGGGATTTGCAATCATGTCTGATATCGACAAGGATGCAGTAAAGAAAACCCTTGCCGCAGTTGATGAGCGCTTAAACACAAAACACGGTCTTGTTTTGAACAACCCTGCCTTCAGTAAATACTATATTGAATACGGTGAAATCTCTACATATCCGGGCGGATACAAAGAAAATGCCGGAATCTTCACACATAACAACGCATGGATTATCTGTGCTGCAGCTTATGCGGGCGAAGGAGACCAGGCATTCAAATATTATTCAGAAATTGCTCCGGCTTACACAGAAGAAACTTCCGATTTACACAAAACAGAACCTTACGTATACGGTCAGATGATTGGTGGTAAGGATGCCGGAAGCGATGTAGGACAGACTGGCAAAAACTTTGGTCAGGGTAAAAACTCATGGCTTACAGGAACTGCCGCATGGAACATGGTTGCAATCAGCCAGTACATCCTTGGAATCCAGCCGGACTTTGACGGACTTAAAGTAGATCCTTCTATTCCGGCAGCCTGGGATGGCTTTACAGCAACACGTCTTTTCCGCGGTGCAAAATACAACATCACAATCAAAAACCCAAGCCACGTTTGCAAAGGCGTAAAGAGCATGATAGTTGATGGCACAGCAGTTGAAGGCTGCGTGGTTCCATTCGTAGAAGGCAAAAAAGAAGTCAACGTAGAAATCACATTAGGCTAAAACTAACAACATTTTTCATAGATTCCTTTTTAATCCTCAGAGCAATCTGAGGATTTTTTTTACACAGGGTGTTATAATATCATCATGATTCAAACAAACAACATACCGGATTACACTTCTCTGGCACGGGCGCTCGTGGAGCTTTTTGGGAGCTCGGTTAAGATTGTGCAGACGGACAGGGTTTCGGGCGGAGATATAAACAAGGCTTATGCTCTTACGCTGAATACGGGCGATAAGATTTTTATGAAGGCCAATGCAAAAGAAAATGCTGCATTTTTTACGGCAGAAGCTGCGGGCTTAAATGCAATTAAAAGTACGAAAGCAATTTCTACGCCGGAGATTTTGTGTACGGGAACTGATGATGGGGAGGACGTTGGGTACAGCTTCCTTCTTCTAAAATTCATTAAAAGCGGCGGTAAAAAAGCTGATTACTGGGAGACTCTTGGGACCGAGCTTGTGGCAATGCATAAGGCAGATACGGGCGATTTTATAAAACGCAGTGGCGGAAGAGATGATAAATCAACAGATAAATCAAACTCGCCGGCGGATGGCAGATTCGGATTTTTTCAGGATAATTTTGTAGGGGCACGCGCACAGAAAAACACACCTTCCTCTTCGTGGATTGATTTTTTCCGTGATTACAGACTGGCCCCTCAATTTCGCGATGCTGATTCATATTTTTCAAGCGAAGACAGAAAAAAAATTACAAAGCTTTTAGACCATCTGGATCATTTTCTTATTGAACCTGATTATCCTTCTCTTTTACACGGGGATCTATGGAGCGGAAACGTGATGTGTGGGCCGGACGGAAAAGCCATGTTGATTGATCCTGCATGTTATGTTGGAAACCGCGAAGCAGATATTGCCATGACAGAACTTTTCGGCGGATTTCCAGGGAAATTTTACGAGGCATACAAAAAGGCCGCACCTCTTGAGCCTGGCTACGAAGAACGGCGCGACCTTTATAATCTTTACCAGCTTTTGAATCACTTGAACATTTTTGGTTCAGGCTATCTTGGGCCGGTTTTAAGTATTGTAAGCGAGTATGTCTAGAACTTTACAACCTTTGGAGCTCCTGTAAAGCTCGAGAATGTTGCAGTTACAGTTCCTTCCTTAAAGCAGAAAGCCTCTGTGTTACCATCATCCGGAGAGTACATATTTTTAAGTTCAGGATAATGATCAAGCATGTCGGCTCTTGCTTCACGACGATCATCATCATAAAGTTCTCCTGCAACCCTGAGCCATACACCGGAAGCGCCATCAAAACAGCAGATTTCTACCTTTGGATTTTTGTGAATCTGTTTTGAAACATCCTTGCTTTTTCCAGTCTGGATATAAAGCTTTCCTTCGAAAATATTGATTGTTCCAAACGGTCTGTTTCTTGGCTGCCCGTCCGAATCAACTGTAGCTAAATAATATGTCCCGCATTTTTTCAAAAATTCGTAAACTTCGTTCATTTTTCACCTCACATTTATTATATGTCATTTTTTTGTAATAACAACATGATTTGTTTTATAAAGATAGTTTTTTACAATAACAATGAATCATTCCCCTTTCTCCTTTTTGGGAAGGATTGTGATACCCATTGATGTGGTGAGTGAGCCGTCGGGCAATGGGATAAAGAAAGCAACTGCTGAGGCTACGGCTATGGTTTTCTGGACTTTTTGTCTTGTGTTTTTTGGTCTTTCCTGTTCTTCCTGCAGCGCAATATTGTTTTTTTCTACTAAATCTTTAACAATCTCAAAAGCGCGGTCATAATCGGCTGTGAGGATATAAACTTTGATTGTAAAAGCAGACGAGGAACCAAGATTATTAAAGGAATATATTGTATTTATATGCTCGTGATCTGTATAACTTGGAATTCCTTCTGAAAATAAAAAGCTCTGGATTAAAGAACTCACCCTGCGCTCACCGACTAATAAGAATTCCTGAGTCTGTTCGCCGTTCGAAGCGCGGGTAAAATAATCAGTTTCGAAATTCTGAATCTCTTTCATTGCCTGGTCGTGTTCTGCTTCGTCTGTGTATAAATCGGAAAATGAATCTGACTTTGGATCGCCCTTAAGTTTTTTAATTCCTTTTACTAAAAGAATTGCGAGTAAGATTGGAGCGAAAATCCATGCGATTAAAATAATTATATACGGCATTCCTCATCCCCCATTTTATTCATATTAAAAAATCCAGCAAAACTATGCTGCAAGCCTTTGTTTTATTTTATTCTGTTTCGACCATAATCGGGCAGTGGTCGGAACCTGTTACATCACTCAAAATTACTGATGATTTTACTTTATCTATAAAAGACGGATTTACACACTGATAGTCTATACGCCACCCGATGTTCTTTTCGCGGGCATGAAAGCGGTAGCTCCACCAGGTGTACATCTTTGGCTCAGAGCAGAAATGACGGAAGGTATCTACATAACCTGCAGCAGTAAACTTATCCATCCAGGCGCGTTCTTCGGGTAAATAGCCGGCATTTCCTTCGTTTGCTTTTGGATTTGCAAGATCGATCGGTTTATGGGCAATATTGTAGTCTCCACACAAAACTATATCAAAACCATCTTTTACAAGAGAGTCGCATTTTTTAAGCATGGCATCGCAGAAAGCAAGTTTATAATCAAGTCTTGCACCAGCATCCTGACTGTTCGGAAAATAAGCAGAAATTACTGCAAGTTTTTTGAATTTTGCAATTGTTACACGGCCTTCGTCATCAAAGCGGTCATCGCCCATTGTTTCTACGCTGTCCGGTTCAACGCGGGTAAAAACTGCTGTTCCCGAATATCCCGGTTTTTTTGCACTCGAAAAATAGGATTTATAAATGCCGCCAGGGGCAAGGAGTTCTTCGGAAAGCTGGGAAGGATTTGCCTTTGTTTCCTGAATACACACCACATCGGCCCCGGAAGCAGTGAGCCAGTCAATAAAACCTTTTTTTTCTACTGCGCGAATCCCGTTTACATTCCATGAAATTATTTTCACAATGCCCCCCGCGTTTTTTATTAAGATTGATTATCCGTTTACAAGGCTTTCGGAAATGCTGAAGCAGTTATCACCGATGTGTTCAATTGCGCGTACCATATCGATATACAAAAGCTCTGATTTAACATCGGCACCGCCTTCGAGCCTCTTTCTTGCTACCTTCTTCAAATCCTTTCTGAATGCATCAATTCCGTCTTCGAGCTCGCGTGCAAGCTCAAGCTTTTCCGGAGTAAGAGTTTTGTTGATGTTGATTCTGATAAACTGAAGGAACTGGCGAACAAGCTCAATATAAGGAAGAAGGCGTTCCATATCTTCGGTTTTAAATGTCATCTTCTTTTCGATAGAACGGCAGATAAGCATGATTGTTCCAAAGCAGCTGTCGCTCATATTTTCAAGCTCATCTACAATCTGAATCATGCTGGAAACATGATTAAACTGAACGTCAGTAAGCTGAAGTCTTTCACAATTGATAAGATAATGAGTAATCTGCTCATGCATCTGATCTACATAGTTTTCAGTATCAGACATCTTTTCATGATATTTGTCTATAAAATCCTGATTACGTTTTGTAACACCAATCTGTATTTTATCAAACATATCGGTAACGACATCTGTCATATCGGCAATTGCTTTTTCTACATGGATAATATGAGTAGTAATGCTGTCCTTTCCCGGTAAAGATGTAAACTCAAGTTTGTAAACCTTGTTGATATCATCAGGATCATCCTTAATGAGGACTCGTGTAAATTTAACAAGAAGACTCTGAAGCGGTAAAAGAATAATCGTAGAAAGTGTTTTAAATACCGTATGAAGCATTGCAATTCTGATTGCAATATTTGAATTTTCATGCCCCGGTGTAAGAAGCACAACAAGATTAAGGAACGGTCTGAAAAACAGCAGCGCTATTACTGTACCGATTACGTTGAACAGAACATGAATCAAGGCTGCACGCTTTGCATCTGCCGAAGAACCGAATGCAGCAAGAATTGCATCTATCGTAGAACCTATATTACTTCCTAAGGTCATGGCAGCAGCAAGTTCCCATGATATTAATCCGTTATAAGCCATTGTAATTACGATAGCAGAAAATGCAGAAGATGAATGAAGAAGCGCTGTAATTACGATACCGATTAAAAAGCCTACTGAAATTGCAAGAAAACCTGAACCCTGTATCTTAAAAAGCCAGCCTAACTGTTCAGGGGTAAATACATCTGATAATCCGGAAAGACCAAGAAACAGCATTCCGAATCCCATGATTGCTTCACCCAGATTCTTATACACGTTCTTCTTTCTAAGAAGGATTTTAAGAAAATATCCGAAACCGAAAACCGGAATTGCAAAAGCAGAAATTGAAAAACTGAAACCGAATAAAGAAACAATCCATGCGGTGATTGTTGTACCGATGTTTGCACCGAAGATAACACCTACTGACTGCACAAGGCTCATTAAACCGGCATTAACAAAAGTTACAACCATTACTGTCGTAGCTCCGGAAGACTGAATAATCATCGTAACAATAAGACCAGTCAAAAGAGCAATTATTCTGTTTCCTGTGATTACGCTCAACGCCCGCTGAAGCTTATCTCCCGCGCTGTTCTGAACACCATCACTCATGAGCTTCATTCCATACATAAGGAAGCCCAGGCTGCCGATTAATTCAACTATAGGCATTATAACATTCATAGTCCCATATTACCGAAAATCAATGACCTTTTCAATAAAAATTAAATATTGTAATATATAAACTATGAAACATACTATTATATTTACAGCACTAAGTCTTTTGTTAATATTCAGCTTCTGTTCCTGCAGTAAAAAATCTACTGCACAAAAAACAGAAATAAAAACAACAGCTAAAAAACAGACTTCTTCAAAAGCAGTTTCAAAAGGAAACGTTGAAAAAAGAATTTCTTTATGGAATGCAGAAAATAAAAAAATCTATATAGTTTTCGGCTACGGCTTTAATGATGAAAAAACTCTTGAAGCAATAAATACTTCACTTTCAGAAAAATACGGCTTGAATGATGACAATGAAATCATTAAAATCTATGTTTTTCCGGGCGATTTTAAACACGGCATCAAATCGTATTCATCAGATTTATATTCATATCTTTCTGAACCTGAATCAACTATCGGCGGACTGATAATCCTTGGTGCACCTGAAAATACACACATTGCTCTAGGACGTCTTCAGGATCATTATGATATGGAAGTTCCATTTCCTGTCGTTGCGCTTTTTCCTCAGGATGATCCTCTTGGGCTTGAATCTACCTGTGATATTGTTATAGATATTTCACAAAAGGCAGAAATTACCGGCGAAGAGCTTGAAGAAGAAACTGCAATGGAAATTATTGATGAAGCACGACCTATTCTGTTTAATACGATAGATTTTATTCTTTCAAAGGATGGTGTTCTTGAAAAGGATATGAATAAAATGGTTCTCGCTGAAAATCTTCTGAAAAAAATTAAATTTTCACGATACATGGATCCTGAAACAAACATCCATTCAATTAATCATTTCATCATCCAGCAAAAAGAAGTATCAAAATGATAACCCTGCTGCAAAATGAAGAAAATCTGATAGGAAGCCAGGAGGCAATTGATGAATTAAAAACTCTCAATCATGCCCGTATCCTCACAATTTCAGATTCACACGGAAATTATAATCTTCTCATAAAAATTGTAAGAAAATTCGGACCTTCTTGCAATGCGTTAATTTTTTGTGGAGACGGTGCCCGTGATATTGCAGAGCTTTTAGAGCTTGCAGATGAAAATGAAGAATTCAGAAAATGCATTCCGCCGGTAACTGCTTTTGTGCGGGGAAATGGCGATCCTTCTACTGTCCCAGTTTCCTTTGACATCGGTAAAAACAACAAGCATGCTGTTTTTTTATATAAGGGCTCTGTCGTAGTTCCGCTTATGCAGACGCTTACTGTAAACTCACACACTATTCTCATATCGCATGGTCACTATCAGGGTGTTGATTTCGGATATGAAAATCTTATGAGCGAAATGCAGATTCATGACGCTTCGTACGCTGTTCACGGACACACCCATGTTGCATGCGTAGAACATCAGGATAATTATACCTTTATAAATCCTGGTTCAATATCACGACCAAGAGCAGCACAACCGCCATGCTTTGCAATTCTTACTGTTGAAAAAAAATTCATAGATGCTGCATTTTTAAAAATTTCAGGCAGTCATTCTACAGAGCCTGATTATTCGCTTTATAATCCTGTATATTAATTATTCAAAATAAAAGGAAGGACCGTGTCCTGAAAACACAAGGGTATTCTGCGGAATTGTCTGTTTTAAAAACATCAGACTTTTTTTGAGGGCATTAAAATCACCGCCATACAAATCAGTTCTTCCAAAACCGCCGGAACTAAAAATAGTATCTCCTGCAATCAGAATATTCTGCTCTTTACTGTAAAGACAGATTGAACCCGGTGAATGACCTGGCGTATGAATTATTATCCAGTCACCTTCGATGGACGGTATAAAAGAGTTGAGAGAAGCATCACCCTTTAACGAAAGCTCTGCACAAGGCTGCTTTGATACCTGTTCTAAAACAATTGAAGCCCCGCAATCCTCCGTAACATTTACATTCATTGGACCCGGGGCATTCATTAACTCTGCAAATTCTGCTTCGTGAACACATATTTTTGCAGAAGGAAATTCTTTTTTAATTTTATCTATACCGGTAATATGATCAAAATGTGTATGAGTTAAAATTACTGCAGTACATTCCAGATGATTTTTCTTCAGATAATCCGTAATGCAATTTTCATCGTGACTTAAACTGCATGCAGCCGGATCTACAACAAAGCATCTGTTCTTTCCACAGGGAACAATAAGAGTATTAACTCCCAGAACTCCTGTCTGCAGTAATTTTATTTCCATCATTTTTTAATATCCGAATGGTTCTTTATCTTTAGCGGCTTTTTCTGCTGCTGCATAAGCTGCTGCATCTTCTGCCGATAAATCTTCTTCATAACCTGCTGAATATTCTGCTTCCTGTGAATCTGATGGGACTTCAGCCGCATTTTCATCAGCTTTCTGGTGACTGAAGCTTACAACAAGTTTTCTTCCGCGATATTCATAACCGTTCAATTTATCTATCGCAATCTGAGAATCTTCTGTATAAAGCTGAACGAATGAATAATTTGCAAGTACCTTAATATCACCAATTCTTTCTCTATCGATTCCGGCTACAGCAATAAGGATTCCTACTAAATCTCTTGGATAAACACGTCTGTTTTTTCCGATTGAAATAAAAATAGAAGTAGCTTTATCTTCAGGAATTTCTACACGAACATGAGGTGTTTTTTCTTCTGAAAAATCCTTTGCCTTTACACCTGCTTTATAATCATTTTTAAATGCTTCGTTCTTTTCACGAAGGTTGTTCACCTTTTCTCTTCTGTTGAACGGCATGTGATAATGAGGCAAAACTTCTTTTAACATATATGCAATTACATACTTTCGACGAGTTAATGGTACATTCTTCTTAAATAACTTGATTAATGAAGTTAAAGTATCAATATCTTCTTCTGTTGTAATTTTTGTTACCGCATTTTCCAGATAAGATGCAGTTTTGTCTTCGTTAATTTCGAATTCGCGGTTAAAATTTCTGTAACCCATAATAATCTCCTTAATAATTATTAAAGTCTAACTGAATATCCCGTTCCTGTTTTCTCAAAGCCCATTCCAGTTAATAAAGGCAGAAGGTTTTCGGGAATAATAATTTGTGGAAGCGTTACCCACTTTATACCGTCAGATTTAAGATTCGAAAAACACATTGATAATAATTCTGTGCCGATTCCTAATCCTCGGTAGCTTTCAGGAACAAAAAGGCTTGTAATTACGCATACCTTTTCCTGGACCGGCAAATAAGTAATACAACCTGCAAAATCATCTGTTAAGCTGTGACAACTGATTCCTTTTTGATTTTTGACATCAGCAATTAAAAACTGATCCAGCCACATTTCGTAAAAAGCAGATTGCAGTTCTTCTTCCAGGTCATTTTGTTCTTCAATAAAACCAGCGTGAATATACGAACAGATAAGATTCGAATCTTCCTTTTTATAATCTCTGAACGAAAAATCATCATGAATTAAATCTTCATCCGATTCAGGAACATAAGTAAGTTTTTCCAATCCCCAGATTTCACGCAATGAATTATACCATCTGTTTATAAAGACGCCCATTTCTCTGTTTTTAAAAACATGCCATCTTTTTTCAACTTCAGGATATTTTTTCAAAACATTTCTAAAATTCTTAAATACCCCCCTTCCGGAATGAAGCACAGACTGAAGTTCTTCTTTTGCAAACGGAGAATACAAACGGTTTACAAAAGTCTGTCGTAAATTATAACCTTCGGTCGAATTCCATGCCGGTAATCTGTAATAATTTTCATCATCTGCTTTAAGTCCATTCTGTTCAACGACACATTCTCCGGCTGCATCAATCAGAAACTGCTGCTCCTGATTATCCATTGCCGTTTGAATACTGTCTATTAATTGATCGGTTAAAGCAAACGTCATTTTTTATTATTTCAAGTCACTGGCAGTTGTTACAATCTTACTGATAAGTCCATATTTTACTGCCTCATCTGCATCGAGCCAGTAATCACGTTCTGTATCTTTTGTAACCTGTTCAAGCTCAGTTCCTGTCCCTTCCGAAATTATTTTATTCAATTTAGCACGGATTTTTTCCATATCCTTTGCATAAATCTCAATATCTGTTGCAACGCCTCTCATTCCACCAAGCGGCTGATGAATAAGATAACGGCTGTTTGGAAGACCAACCCTTCTTTCTTTTGGAACTGAAAGAAGAATCAAGGTTGCAGCAGAAGCAATTAATCCCATTCCAATAAGATAAACCGGTGCCGACACATATCTGATTATATCAAAAATTGCAAAACCAGCATCTACATCTCCACCAGGAGAATCTATATACATGTAAACAGGTTTTTTATTATCTTCAGAATCAAGAATCAAAAGCTGTCGTGCAATTTCATCTGCAAGTTCCTTTTTAATCTCTCCGGTAAGAATAATCTGTCTTGTCTTTAAAAATCTTTCTGAAAAAGGATCAGGTGCCTTAGGCATTTTCTTTTCTTCTTCCTCATCATCAAAAAGCGGAGAACTGTAAATTGAATTCATTATAACTCCTAAAAAATTAAAAAATATGATACTATAAATATATTAAAATAATACTGAATTTTCAAGGATAAACAAATGATAACTCTAAAAGATATTGCAAAAGAATGTAACGTTTCATTTTCAACAGTAAGTAAAGCCCTTCAGGACAGCAGTGAAATAAGTGAAGAAAAAAAGAAGCTTATACAAAAAAAAGCAGAAGAGATGGGATATCATCCCAACATAGCAGCAAGAACTTTACGAACAAATAAAACCTATGATATTGGCGTGATTTTTGAAGATAAAACAGGAAGCGGACTTCAGCATCAGTATTTTGCAAAAATCATAAGCGGTTTACAGGAGGTTGCTCTCGAAAACGGCTATGATATAACCTTTACGGGAAATGTCCTTTATAAAAATTTTGATTACTATAGACATGCAGTCGGAAGAAATTTTGATGCAGTTGCCATACTTTCAACAGATTTCAACCGCGAAGATATTCAAAAACTTATAAAAAGCAGCATCCCTACAGTAACTTTGGACTATACCTCTGATTATTCACATTCCTGCGTAATGAGTGACAATAAACAAGGGATGAAAGAACTTACGGAATATGTTATTTCCATGGGACATAAAAAAATTGCCCTGATATGCGGTGAAGATACTCTTGTAACAGAAATGCGTAAAACTGTTTTTTTAGAAACTCTCAAAAACCATAATATCCCGATTCCGGAAAATTATATTCTTCAGGGCTTATATCATGATCCTATTACAAGTTCACAGGCAACCGCTGATTTACTATCACTGCCTGAACCACCGACTTGTATTTTTTTTCCCGATGATTTTTCGGCATTAGGAGGAATAAGAGTATTAAACTCACAGCATCTTGTTCCGGGAAAAGACATAAGCATCGTCGGTTATGACGGGATTCTTCTTACCTCAACTATGATTCCTCCGCTTACAACCTATGAACAGAACGGAGAAAAAATAGGTCAGGAAATAGCAAGAGTTCTAATAAATCAAATTCAATCAAAAGATTATAAAACAAGCCAGCTCCTTATTTCAGGAAGATTGTTAAAGGGTTCAACTGTAGTTAAACTGAATTAATTTTTCTTCCGATAATCAGAACATGAAAGTACACACAAAATTTTTATGTTCAGTTTTATTATTTTTGATAATTTCTCCGCTTTACGCAATCCAGACATATAAAACAGGAGTTACAGCCTCATATTATGCAGAAGCGTTTCACGGTAAACGTACATCAAATGGGGAAATCTTTAACATGTATTCATTAACCTGTGCTCACAAATCCTTACCCTTCAATACTGTTTTAAAAGTTACAAATTTAAGAAACGGAAAAACTGTAGAAGTAAGGGTAAATGACAGGGGACCGTTCATTTTAAACCGTGAGATAGATTTATCAAAAGCAGCAGCCGTAAAATTAAACATGATTGGAACCGGTACTGCAAAGGTTAAGCTCGAAATCGTAAAAATGGGACCTGATACAAAAATAAGCCGTCAGACTGCAAAAAGTGCCTCAAAAATAATGGCAAAACGCTTCGGAACAAAAACGACAAAGCAGACAGTTGTCAGGCCGGCCGGGACAAAGTGGGATATTCAGCTTGGCGCCTTTTCTCAAAGAGATAATGCAAACCGGCTCGCACAAAAGCTTTTACGCGACGGATTTAAAGATGTAGTTTTCCAAAAGACAGAAACTATGATAAAGGTTGCCATCAGAAACATAGACGCAAAAGATGTAAATGCTGTAGAAAAACAACTTCAGGCAAAAGGCTACACCACGTATACGATAAAAAAGAGACTGTAGTGATTACTCTGTTGTCATTTTGAATTTATATGTTATAATAATAATGCATTTTTATTTTTGAGGGGCACATAATGGCAAATCAGGAATTAGACCCGGAAATTGCGGCATTACTTTCAAATGCAGAAACTACAATCTCCGTAGACGATATAGATAAACTTCCAGACACTCCTATTCCGGAAAAAAGAAGTTTCTTTAAAAAATCTTTATTTAATGAAGAGCCTGGAACTCCAAGGGCACCCCGCTCAATCCATGATGTAGATTTAAGTAAAACAGAATTTGCACAGATAGAAAAGCTTCAGAATGATGTTTCAAACGGCATCTATGATGATCAGAAATATTATAAAACAGCTCTCACCGGTGAAAATACATCGGCACAACGTGTTCATCAGGTGCTTACAAAATATTTAACCTGTACAGATCCTAAGGACAGGGCTGTTTACCGTCAGCAGATTGTAACATGCTATTGGGAACTTCTTCGAGGCATGGCTCCTAAAATGACTGATATGAATCTTCCTATGCCGAAAAGAATGCTCATGAGATTCGGAGTTCTTCTGCCGTCACTTTTCAAAGCTGAACAAAAGGATTTCTTTTCAAAAATCATCTATGAAAATAAAACCGGTGAACCTATTCTTTATGTTGATGAATGGTTCAAGGAAATTGCTTCAGGAAGAATGTCAAATTCTGCGACAGATGAAAAAAAACAGCCGGCAAGAAATCTTACTCCGGATCAGGCAGCCTCTGCAGAACAGTCAAGATTAATGCAGCTCCAGTCTAAAAACTCCGGAAAAATGCAAAGTTCAGAAAACATTTTAAGCATAAAAGAAAATGAACGGGCAATGATTGAAGCGGAGCTTAAAAACAGGATTGATACATTGACAGACCATGTGCCTGTTATGGGTCTTGAACCTCATAAAAGTGCTATGACCGAAGTTCAAAGAAAGCTTTTCTCTGAAGTTACAGATTTGCTTCACCGGCTTTCAAAAAATGATAAGGAACTTTCAAAGGCTCTTAATGAATTTCAGGATGCAAAGGGCATTTATGATAATGTTCAGAATAAAATCACGGAAACCGGCGGCCAACCGGTTCAGGCAGATGAAGGAGCCGTAAATACAGAGTTTGATACAATCAGACAGATGGCAAAAATGACAATCGGACGTCGTGGAAATCAATTCCCTATGTTCACAAGAGAATTCTATCATTGTACTGAAAAAGGCACCGGAACACGTGAAAATGTAATTGAAGTTCTTCGATGGATTGAATCAATAGATCCTGGTGTTTTCCATCGTATTCACAAAAATGTTCCTAACAGAATCGTTCCTTATGTATGCCTTGTTCCGACTTACGGTGATCGTGGCTTCTGCTGGGAACCATTTGACAGATATAACCGTGTAACAAGCCGAGGAAGAATAGTTGTTCCTATGTATCCGAAAGATTTAAGAATCGCTGTATTAACTGCAGTTGCAGATTTAAGATGGCAGGTTGCAAAGGAAAAAGCAAGCTATTACTGGATGGAAGAAGGTCTTACCGGACAATATTTCCAGCATGCAGAACAACTCAAGCTAAAGGGTGATATAAAGGAATTCTTTATTGAAGATTACATTCTTTGGATGACAAAAGAATCCTTTGGAGTTCAACGCCTCGATAAAGATGTGCGCGGTATTTTCTGGCGAAACATGCCTTTCCCAAAATCCCTCAAGGAAGATTTGCGTAAACGTTCATTAGTATACGATGAACTTTGCAAAAAAGATGCCAACCGAGAAATGAGCGATGGCTACTAATCAAAGCTCCCACAGGAGCTTTAACCTCTAAGCGGGGGCCGTCTGGGGCGGCGCTGAGCCCCAGACCTAACAATATAAAAAATTCAAAAACAAAATATCAAAGTTAATTACTAATCAAAGCTCCCACAGGAGCTTTAACCTCTAAGCGGGAACGATGTACGTATTTTTCGCTTAATCTAAATTGAATATATCAGGATTTATTGTCTGTGAAGGAATTTCTTCAACCTGCATTTCTATCGCTTCTTCTGTTTTATTGCTGTTTGCCAGTGATGTACTTATATCTCCCAGTCCTATAAATGTAGCTATCGAACTTCCGATTGATGAAAGGACAAATACCAGCAGAACCCGTAAAATTCTGTTTTTATAAAATCCCCTTATATTCACATCATCCTGTAAAGTGTTCATATCTTCTACTTTCGGTTTATTGATTAACGCCTGAACAATAGCTGTTACAAAACCGCAGCCGATGAACGGACACAGGGATGTTATCGGGGCAGATACAAATGCTGTTACAATAGTAAGTAAATTTCCTGCCGCAAGCATTGTTCCTGCTGCTGCAAAAATTCCATTCCACAATACCCATGATTTAATCATCTTGGTGCCAAGCTTACTTCCGCCATAAGCAAATCCTGCAACTATTAATGCAATTATTGCAACCGGAATTACCCATGATACGATTTTTCCAAAAATACCTTTAGGTGGAATTCTATTAATTTCTTCCATATCAATTGTTGCAGTATTATCAGAAAGCTTTTTAAGATTTTCCTCTACTCCATCAAGATGTCCGGCTCCAAGTACTGCAACTACATTTTTTCCTTCTGCATTCCAGATTTTTGTAGCAAGATATTCATTTCTTTCGTCAATGAGAACTGTTTTTACAACCGGAAGATATTCTGCAAGTTCATTCATCATTGAATCCATTTCATTTTTATTTTTGATGTCTTCAATTTCCTGAGCTGAATATTCTTCTTTACTGAAGGCGCTTGCAAAAAGTGCTGATAATAACTTGTTTTTTCCCCAGAAGGAATTTTTTGCCCATGCACGTTTTAAGGTTACCTGAATTGCACGGTCTGCCATTACTGTAGGAACATTCAGTTCCTCTGCCTTGTTCATTGCAGCAAGCATTTCATCACCCGGCTGAACACCTACCTTTTGTCCCATCCTTCGCTGAAAGGATGATAAAACCAGATTTGCAAGAAGAAGAAATCCTTCCTTTCTTTTCAACACTTTGATTATATCAAGCTGCTTATACTTGTCTTTATTCTTTATAGAATCTGAACGTTTATCATCAAGTTCAACCGCAACACAATCCGGCTTTAAAGTTTCAATTACTGTTTCTACTTCCTTTATACTTTCTGAACTTACATGTGCCGTTCCTATTAAAGTAACATTCTTTCCATTAAGTTTAAGCACCCGTTGAGTCTGACTCATTTTTGAACACCCCATTCTGCAAATCTATATTCAAAGAACATCGGAGCCTGCATTTTAGCAACTTTCGTATAATATTCTTTGGCAAGTTCATCAAATCCATTGATTTCATAATACAAGCCTAAATAGAATAACATTTTTCCACGTTTAGTGCTATCATCTTCCTTTTGAATTCTTTGAGTAAGGGTTACCTCTGCATTTCTGCTGAAGGAATCGTTGAAAAATCTCACAAGAAGATATTCTGTAGAATCCCTTGCAAGTGTTTTCATTGTCTGCTGAACTAATTTTTTTGCATCAAGAGTTTTGCCCTGTTTAAAATAACATGCAGCCGCCAAAAGCTTATAACACCAGTTGTCATAATATTTATTGGCAGTTAAGAAATATTCACGTGCACTGTCATAATTTCCAAGATGAAATTCAAGCACACCTGCAGATTCATATGCATAAAAATATTCGGGATTTGTCTGAATAACCTTTTTATAATTATATAGCGCATTTTCATAATCGTTCATTTCATCATAACAGCCGGCTCTATATGCAAACGGAAGAAAATAAGTTGAATCAATTTCTATGCATTTATCCCAGGCTGCAATTGCCTGTTTTCTCTGGCCTCTTGCATTCTGATACAAGCCCAGTTCAAGATAGTAATTATAATTATATGGATTAATTTCTATTGCCTTTGTTACAAGTTCAACTGCCTGTGCATATTTATTTTCTTCTGAATAAATTTTAGCAAGAAGAGACATTGCTCCATCGTTATCAGGCTCTTTTTCAAGAAGCTCAAGACTTATCTGTTTTGCTGTTTTAACATCATCCGTATAATAACTGCAAACAGCATATCCGTACTTTGCGTCGTAATTTTCAGGTTCAGTTTTAAGAGCTTTTGCATAAGACTGCAGCGCCATCTTATATTTTGCATTTCCAAGATATTCATCACCGACCATTATATTTGCCTGAGCATTATCAGGATACTTTGCCAGTAAATCATTTGCTGCCGCTTTATATTCTGCCTTGTTACCCTTTGCTCTTGCGGCAATTGTAATTATTTCAAGAGCGTCAACATTATCAGGATTTTTTTCAAGAATCTTTCGTGCAACTTCAATTGCTTTATCATACTGACCGTCTGAAATATAAAGTGATGCAAGAAGAATCTGTAAATCCTCATCCTTCTGTAATTTTTTAGGAAGATCATCATAAAGCGCAATTGCACCCTTCAAATCACCCTTATTAAGAAGCTCCTGAAGCTTTCTTGCAAACACAACATTATCCGGTTCCTTTTCTTTTTGTTCGACAGGCTTTTGAATTTCCGGATTATTCTGCTTTCCTTCTTTCTGTTCCTGTGGCGCTTCTACAGGCGGTACATTTTTATCCTTATTGAATAATTTTGAAATATAATCTGTAACTGCACAACTATTTAAAACTGCTGCACAAATAACTGCAAATGCGAAAAAAATCTGTCTTTTCTTCATATTAAATTCCCCTACAAACAGTTGAAATTCCCTTAATCATTTACTAAACTATTAACATCATGAGTATGCGTTCATTTAGAAAAGGAATCGAACTTTTTTTTATTTATCTATTAGTTATTGTCGGCATTTTTGTTCTTCAATTTAGAACTGATTCAAACATTATTGAAAAAATAAAAGGCCTTCAGATTACTCTTATAAAAGCAGATAATGATAATTCCGTTACACTGCAGAATAAATTTTCTTTAAGTTATAACGGATTAAATTTTCATTCAGATGATCAGCAATGTGCAAGAATACGCTACAAGGAAAGCAGAAGCTTTATCAATACAAAGCTTGTTAATTATTCAAAAACAGATTCTTCGTTAACACTCAATTTTTCAGATGATATAAACATCACCTTTGAGGTAATCGGTGACAGCGAAGAGGCACCTTTATCTGTTCATGTAAGTTTACCAGAGGATGCAGAAGCATTTTATCTTCCATACAATTTTTCTTATAACATGAAGATAACAAAAGAAGAAGGAAATAAGATTCTTCTGGCAGGAAAAAAATCTGCATGGAGCTTTACTACTAATCAGGTTCAGGATGGATACGTTTACTTTACAAGAAACGATGCAATGGCATATTACCAGACTTATGATGATACAAAGAAATTTACATTTGACAGTCTTACAGAACTTGCACTCGCAGACGAAGCTGAATATAAAAACACTGTCAGCAATATTAAAAACAATCTGATTTCATCATTTAAAAACTCATCGGAAGGCAGTTCATCAGAGCTTGCAGTAATTGCTTACGTCGCTGCAATGGCTGAAAACGGAAAATATCAGCAGGCAATAGATGAAATTCCTGCTTCCTTCAAGAAGAGTGATTCAAGAACATATCTTTCATCACCATATTTCAATAATCTTGATAAGATGAATTCAACTCTCGACAAATTCACTGCAGATTTCCAAAAGAAAATAAAAGAAAGCGCAGAAGACGGTTCTCTTGAAATATTTACTACTAAAAATCTTGCCGCCTTCCTCTGCATTGATTCAGACAGAGAAACAGTTCTTTCACTTCTTAACAATGCGGTTAATGCAGATGCCGAAAGCTGTTCTCTCGCAGTTGCAACCGGAATTATTCAAACTTACGATGAACTTTACGCTATGGACAAAAATCTTTCATCTGTCTTATCACCGGCAATTGAAAAGTTCATTTCAAAGATTGCAGACAACTGTATGTTTGACAACAATGTACTTACTATCAGTGAAAATGATCAGTTCCTTTCTGTATTACAGGCAGCAGATATCGGTCTTGCCCTAATGCGTTATGGTGAAGCAAACGGAAATCAGACTTACTTAAAAGCAGGAAGATTCATTGTTAACTCTTATCTTACAGACGCTTCGTTTGACCTTAAAACTCTTGCAAATCTATATCCGAAATTTGCATATAAAAATACATATTATCCTCACATCCAGCTTATCAACTCAGATCCTGACGATATTATCTGGGCATGGACTTGTGCAAAGGATATTACTTCAGAAAGAGATGCAGACGACAATCTTACTCTTGAAATTGAATTCCCGCTCGGAGACATTCATTATGTAATTTTCAAGGGATTGCCTAAGTTCACGACAATTTATATCTACGATCTTGCTTTCAGAACAGACCCAAGATTCGAAACATATAACTCTTCAGGATACGTATACAAAGAAAACGGATACACTCTGCTTCTTAAATCAAGACACAAATCTAAGGTTGAAACTGTACGCATGGTTTATTCAGGCTTACCGGCTCATAAACCTGCACCAAAAAACTAGAAAAAATATTACAGAGGAAAAATGGCTAAAACATTCGACGATAAAAAAATAATCTACACGATGGATCGTGTCGGACGTGCTTACGGAACAAAAGTTGTCCTTAAGGATATAAGCATTTCATATTATTACGGAGCAAAAATCGGTGTAGTTGGACCAAATGGAGCGGGAAAATCATCCCTTTTCAAAATTCTGGCAGGAATCGATAAAGATTACACTGGAGAAACAAAGCTTCTTGAAGGATATACTTTAGGCTACCTTGAACAGGAACCGTATCTTGAACTGGGAAAAACAGTAATGGAAATTGTAAAGGAAGGTGTAAAGCCCGTTACTGATTTACTCGAAGAATTTGATAAAATTAACGAAGCATTTGGTGATCCAGATGCAGATTTTGATAAGCTTTGTGCAAGACAGGCAGAGGTTCAGGAAAAGCTTGATTTAATGGATGCCTGGAATCTTGACAATAATCTTGAGCTTGCGATGGATGCACTCCGATGTCCTCCTGCAGATCAGGTGGTTGATGTTCTTTCGGGTGGTGAACGACGACGTGTTGCTTTATGCCGCCTTCTTCTTCAAAGACCTGATATCCTTCTTCTTGATGAACCTACAAACCATCTTGATGCAGAAACTGTAGCATGGCTTGAAAAACATCTTCATGACTATCCTGGAACTGTAATTGCAATAACCCACGACCGCTACTTCCTCGATGATGTTGCCGGTTGGATTCTGGAGCTTGACCGTGGAGAAGGTTATCCGTTCAAGGGAAATTATTCAAGCTGGCTCGAACAGAAAAATCAGCGTCTTGCCCTTGAAAATAAAAACGAATCTTTGCGCCAGAAAGAAATTCAGCGTGAATTGGAATGGATTCACATGAGCGCTAAAGGACGTCAGGCAAAGCATAAAGAACACATCACACGATATAACGAGCTTATGGCTCAGGAAAGCAAAAAACAGCTTAAAGATACACAAATATCAATTCCGGCAGGTCCACGTCTTGGAAATCAGGTAATAGATTTGGAAAATGTTACAAAATCTTTTGGTGACAAGCTTCTCTTTGAAAATCTGAATGTCCATATTCCTGCAGGAGCAATCGTCGGTATAGTCGGACCGAACGGTGCGGGTAAAACAACCTTATTCAAAATGATTACAGGTGCTGCCGGTTTTGAAGGCGGTGAAAGCTGCGACAGTGGTGAAATAAAAATCGGTTCAACAGTAAAGCTTGTCTATGTCGATCAGATGAGAAGCAAGCTTGATATGAATAAAACTGTATACGAAACACTTGGCGGAGGCGGCGATCTTGTAAGACTCGGTGCGGTTGATGAAAAAGGACGTGCACTTGAAGGCGGTGTCCGTGAAGTAAATGCACATGCTTACTGCGGCTGGTTTAATTTTGCAGGAGCAGATCAGAATAAAAAAGTAAGCGTGCTTTCCGGTGGTGAAAGAAACAGACTTAATCTGGGAATGATGCTTAAAGAAAGCGGTAATGTACTTTTATTCGATGAACCGACAAATGATCTTGATGTTGAAACTATTCGTGCACTTGAAGAAGCCCTCGAAGATTTTGCAGGCTGTGCACTTGTTGTAAGCCACGACAGATGGTTTTTGGACAGAATCTGCACCCATATTCTTGCATTTGAAAATAATTCAGAAGTAAGATTCTTTGAAGGAAACTGGTCTGAATATGCTGAATGGAAAATGAAGGAATTCGGAGAAGATGCCGGAGTTCCTAAAAAGACAGTTTACAGAAAACTAAGCCGATAAAAATATTCTCATCTATTTTGGAGGAAATCATGAGCTTTAGAAAAGATTTTGTATGGGGTGCTGCAACCGCGGCTTATCAGATTGAAGGCGCATACAAGGAAGACGGAAAAGGTTTAAACATCTGGGATACCTTTACTCATCAAAAGGGAAAAATCCTTTACGATTCAACCGGTGACATTGCCTGTGATCACTATCATCGCTATAAGGAAGATGTTAAACTCATGAGCGAACTCGGACTTAAAGCTTACCGTTTTTCTCTTTCCTGGGCACGTATTATTCCTGATGGAAACGGCGAAGTAAATAAAAAAGGAATTGCATTTTACAACAACCTTATAGATGAGCTTTTAAAATATAATATCACTCCTTACATAACATTGTATCACTGGGATTTACCTTATGAACTTTATCTTCGTGGCGGCTGGCTCAATAAGGAAAGCTCAGAATGGTTTGAAAAATATACAAAGGTTGTTGCTGAAAATTTTGGTGACAGAGTAAAGAATTTCATTACCTTCAATGAACCTTCTGTTTTTGTCGGATTAGGATACATGAACGGAACTCATGCACCAGGTCTTCAGCTCGGAAATATGGATGCTCTTCGAATCGGACACAATATTCTTCTGGCACACGGAAAATCCGTGAAAGTTTTACGAGAGATGGTACCTGACTGTAAGGTTGGAATTACGCTTGCTACAGGTCCTAGAATTCCTGTTACAAAAAAAGATGAAAAAGCTGCCTATAATTCATATTTCCACGACGGACTTCAAGGATATATATGGTCTACAAATTACTGGATGGATCCGATTGTTTTTGGAAAATATGGTGAAGGTCTTAAAAAAGAAGCAGGAGAATTTTTCCCTCATGTTACAAGAGATGAAATGCTTACAATTAATCAGCAGATAGATTTTCTTGGTCTGAATATTTATCAGGCAAGCTATGAAGGTGAATACAAACGTCCAGACGGAACCGCTCACACAGAGCTTTCATGGGATGTTTTTCCTGATGCCTTGAAATGGGGAGCAAAATTAAATTATCAAAGATATAAGCTTCCGATTTACATTACCGAGAATGGACTTTCATGCCACGACTGGATAAGCCTTGACGGAAAGATTCATGATCCTAACAGAATCGATTTTCTTCACCGCTACATAAAAGGTTTACGCGATGCCGCTGATGAAGGTGTAGATGTTCGTGGTTATTTCCAGTGGTCACTCATGGATAATTTTGAATGGGCAAGCGGATATAATCCACGCTTTGGAATGATTTTCTGTGATTATGCAACCCAGAAGCGAATACCAAAGGATTCTGCATACTGGTATAAATCAGTTATAGAAAACAACGCCGATAATCTTTAACATTAATTGAATTTAATGCTTTTCAACTGACCGGTGCCTCCGCCGACATATTTTAAATATATCGCGCCGACACCATCAGGAATTATAACTTCAGCAGAATATTCTTCCCACACATTGCTTAAATCTGGTTTAATCACCGCGAGCACTGGTCCGTCCCATTGAGTTCGGACTTCATAGTGTCCGTAAACATAGCATCTTGAAGAAATAGTAATTTTACTGACATTCTTAAAATCAAAATATTTAAATCCCAGAACTGCTCCGTCCTTTATATTCGCAATAAATCCTGTGTTATGTTCACCATCCTTTCCTTCCTGCGTAACATAAGGATATTTATCTGAGCCGACATAAGGACAAGGATCTTTTTCAATAAACATATTTGAAACTATATATGCAGGATACTCACTTTCTGCCTTCAAAGGACCTTCGTTTAATCCGCAGGAAGTAATCTCTACCTGTTTAATGGAACCGTCTGCTTCAAGCTTTATTCTTTCAGCACATCCCTGTCTCGAATACCATGTATTGTTTGTATGCCTGTGATAGAAAATATAATATTGTCCGTTTATAAACTCAAAACCTCCGTGATTATTTGCACCATAACATGAAGGCATATCTGCTTTTTTATATGTATCAATATGCATATCACAGTTACTTACAATTACACCACCATATTTAAAGCCCGTTACAGGATTCTTGCTGGTTGCATAACAAAGTTCATGCATAACGATGGATGAATAAACGAAATAATAAGTATCATTCACTTTACGAACAGAAGAAGCTTCGAAAAACTCATGACCTTTAAAACCTTTCCAATTCTCACTGTCAATTTTATAAGGACAGTTTATCTCTTTTGCAGCTTTTTCAATATCCTTTGAATCTGAACAGGAATACAAATCTCCGGGCACCATGACAACAGGCTCTTCTTCGATAGTAAGCATGTCCTCTCCAACAACAGTTGCCATTGCTCCGATCCTATCTTTCATATGATTTCCGCAGAACGCAGTATAAAGATAAGTTTTATTTCCTTCAGTTAATACCGCAGGATCAAATTGAGGCATATCACCTTTTCGTTCACCGAGACGAGTTCCGTCTTTATAGTGAACATATCCATAAAACTTATATTTTCCGGCAGGCTTATTGCATACAGCAACAGATACATAACCAACCTTATCTAAAACATAATAGAGATAATATTTTCCATCAGGACCTTTTGTTACATCGGGCGCATAAAGACACATTTTGCCCTCTTTATTTACAGGATCCGTAGTGCGCTGATAAATGACTCCTTCATAACGCCAGTCCGACAAATCCTTTACTGGAGCCGAATAACAGACATAATCTCCGGGACAAAAAATATAACCATTAAAAAAATCATGCGAACCGTAAATATAAACTCTGTCGCCAAAAACATGAGGCTCTCCGTCAGGAATATATTCCCACGATGGAAGATATGGATTAAAAACCTGTTTTTTCATTAAGACTCCTGCATAATTCTTATTTTCCTTTTTAATAATATCATTTTTTTATAATTAGTGTATAATAATACCATTATGAAGAAAATTTTATCAATTTTTTTAATTATGTTTACTTTATTTTCATGCACAAAGAAAAATGCAGATAACAAGGATGACATCACCCCTTCAGATTTATCTGCAAGTGAATTAAAAATAACAGATTATGTCTCTTTCAACAAAGATATCGCTGTAAAAGATACCGGAAAAAAGGAATTTAAAAATATAAGCGCAATTGAACTTGCAAAAGATATGAAATGCGGATGGAATCTTGGAAATACACTTGATGCAACAAACGGCGAAGGGCTCGAATCTGAAACTTCATGGGGAATGCCGACAACAACAAAGGCAATGATTGACGGACTTGCAAAAAGTAAAATCAAAACTCTCAGGGTTCCTGTTTCGTGGGCACGCCACATAATAGATGCTAATTATACGATAGATCCTAAATGGATGAGCCGCGTAAAACAGATTGTTGACTGGGCAATTTCAAATGATATGTATGTAATCTTAAACTGCCATCACGATAATAAATCTGCTTTAGAACCTGTTCAGTATGGTGAAGGCTACTGTCCTACAACTGAAAGTTTTGAAGAATCAATGAAATTTCTTCAGAATGTCTGGGCACAGATTTCACTGGCGTTTAACAACGGATATGATGAACACCTCATCTTCGAATTCTTGAATGAACCTCGTCTGCGTGATACTAAATGGGAATGGGCATTTGATCCATGGGATAAAAGCTGCAAGGATGCGAACAATTGTCTTACACAATTCAATCAGACTCTTCTTTATCTTGTAAGAAAAACAGGCGGAAACAACCAGAAACGAAAAATCCTCGTTACAGGACTTGCAGCATCACTAAACGCAATAATAGCCGATCAGTTTGTTATACCAAAGGATGATGAACCTGGAAAATTAATGATTTCCGTTCACATGTATTCACCGTACAGCTTTGCAATGGAAAATCCCGGAAAAATTGAGTTTACAGAACAGATGCAGCAGGAACTTTCGTACAGCTTCTCACGCCTTGAAAAAAAATTCGTCTCTAAAGGATATCCTGTGATAATAGATGAATACGGCGCTACAAACAAAAATAATCTTGCACAGCGCGTAAACTGGTTCAAATATTTTGTCAGTACAGCAAAAGAAAAGGGAATTATCTGCTGCTTATGGGACAATGGTATTTACAAGGTCACAAACAATGATTTCAGCGAACGCTATGGATATTATAACAGAAAGACACAAAAATGGTTTTTCCCTGAAATCCTCGATGCTATAATTGAGTCTGCTTATTAATATCGATTTTTTTTAAGATTCGATATATAATTAATAAAATAATAATTCAGGAGTAAAGAAAAGATGAATAATTATATTTTTTTGGGAGCACCAGGCGCTGGTAAAGGTTCCCTTGCAGTAAAAGTTGCAGAAGATTACAAAATTCCACACATCTCTACCGGAGATATTTTCCGTGCAAACATTAAGGCTCAGACTCCGCTTGGAGTAAAGGTAAAGGCCATTATAGATTCAGGTTCACTTGTAAGTGATGATTTAACATTTGAACTTGTAAAAGACAGACTCTCTCAGGATGACTGTAAAAACGGTTTTATTCTTGACGGATTCCCACGAACAATCCCACAGGCAGAAATGCTCGAAGGACTTGGAATTGAACTCAAATGCGTAAACTTTGAAATTTCAGAAGACATTGTTATTAAACGTTTGAGCACACGTCGTGTTTGTAAGGCATGTGGAGCAAACTACAACACATTGTCTCTTCCACCAAAAGTTGAAGGCGTTTGCGACAAGTGTGGCGGCGAAATCTACCAGAGAGATGACGACAAGCCTGAATCAATCAAACACAGAATGGAAGTTTACAAGGAACAGACAGCTCCTCTAATCGACTTCTACAGCAAAAAAGGCAACATGACAAATCTCGATGCCTCAATCGAAACACCAATCCTTCTCGGCGAATTCGAAAAGATTTTTGCAAAATAAGATTAAAAATTTAGAATATAAAAGGGCTATTCGTTTTGAATAGCCCTTTTTTTCATAAGAAATTTAGCAGAACTCTTCCAGAACTGACTTGAAAATATTCAAACCTTCTTCAATTTCTTTGTCAGAAATTGTCAGTGGAGGAAGGAATCTTATTACATCGCTTCCGGCTGTTGTTACGCATAATCCTTTTTCAAGACATCTTAGCTTTATATCAAACACCTTGATTTTTGAATCAATCTGTGTACCAATCATGAGACCTTTTCCACGAACATCTTTTACTATCGGGAGATTCCAGCCTGATATTTTTCCACGAATTACATCACCTGCATGATTTACCCTGTCCAAAAACAGCATATTGCTTACCGTTTCTGCTACAACACATCCTGCTGCACAAGCAAGAGGGTTTCCTGCAAATGTAGACTGATGATCCCCTGCTACAAATACATCGGCTGCTTTGCCTCTGAACAAACAGGCTCCCATTGGAAGTCCACCGGCAATTCCTTTTGCTAAAGTTACGACCTCCGGTTTAAATCCAAGTGCATCGCTTGCAAGGAAAGTACCTGTTCTTCCTATACCAGTCTGAACTTCATCTGCCATTACAATTGCACCTGCATCTCTTGCGGCTTTTGCGGCTGCCTGTGCCCATTCACTGTCTATAAGATTAACACCGCCTTCTCCCTGTATACATTCTATAAATAAAGCGGCTGTTGTATCATCAAAGGCGTTCTTCAAGCCTTCATAATCATTTGGTTTTATTGTTTTAAATCCTTCCGGATAAGGTCCAAAGCATTCCGGATGAAAAACATCCTGACCGGTGGCAGTTAATGTTGCAAGTGTCCTTCCATGAAAAGATTTTTCCAGTGTAACAATTGTTTTTCTTTTTGATCCTCCGTTCAACTGGCCATATTTTCTTGCGACCTTTATTGCAGCTTCATTTGCTTCTGCCCCGGAATTACCAAAATATCCTTTTTCAAAGCCTGTAACGGCAAGAAGCTCATCCGCATATACAAGTCCGATATCTGAAAAATAATAGTTTGAAATATGAATCTGTCGTTTTGCCTGATCAGAAATGGCTTTTACCAGGGGTTTATAATTATGCCCCAGACAATTTACTCCAATACCGGCAATAAAATCTATATATTTTTTACCGTTTACGTCCCACATTGTTGAGCCTTTTGCTTTTACAAAAACAACATCAAAGCTTCCATAATTATTTACAATCTTTTTTTCCATAATCAGTTCCCTAAAAATAAATTTGATTGATTATCTCATTTTTGAGAGGTTATTGCAATTAAAGTTATAGTTTAATCTGATTTCTTTGCATGTTTAATTTTCTTTTCTTTATAGAGCTCTTTATCTGCCTGCAGAAGAAGTTTCTGAAGATCATTATTCTTTTTGTTGTATTCGACAACACCGGCGCTGACAGTAACCTTAAATTTCAGTTTCTTTTTTGCCGCTATTGAATCACAATATTTTTGAATACGTTCCCTAAGGATAGAAACATTTTTCAAATCAAATCCTGGGACACATGCAACAAATTCATCTCCACTTAAACGAGCAACAATGTCTGCTTTGTGGAATGTCTTTTTAAGGGCATCTGAAAGAGTCTGAATCGCCTTATCACCATTTTTATGGCCGTAAGTATCATTAATGCGTTTTAATCCATCCATATCAAAGAAGAATATTGCCCCGCAAACATCCGTATCATTTGTAAGATCAAGAAGACGCTGTGCATATTCCATAAAACCACGTCTGTTGAAAAGTTTTGTAAGCTCATCTGTTTTCGAAGCTACCTCAAGATTTGTGTTTGTTGCCTTTAAAAGCTTCTGCTGATTTTCCATATGAGAAAATTCATAAGCACGTACAAGGGAATTAATAATAATCTTTAAATAAATTTCATAAACAGTATATTTATCTGCAGGAATACGGCTTATTACATAACCATAATTCATATTATGAAGTGATAAAGGCAATATAAAATACTTTCTTTCTGTTATTGAATTCAACTCTACAGGAATGATTTTATCTGCAGGATTAAACAAAGAAGCCTTATCAGGATAATAATTTTTTGCAAGTCCTTCAGCTTTATCATAAAGAAACAGGATTCTTGCTTTTTCCGGGATGACAAAATCTTCATTCGGGGCAAGCTCTATTTTTTCATCATAAATACAGACAATCATATTTTCTATGTGAAGACGCTTACAGTTATTAACCCATATATTAAAATAATTATTGATATCACTTACAGACTCAAGAAGATTAAGCATATGATAGATTGATGCCATATCATTCAGGGCGCTTTCAAAAAGATTAAAAACAGTTCCGCGCTGTGATGCAATCGGATGGAAAATTCCATTCTGATCAAAATAAGAATTAGTCTTTTCCCTGCCTGCAATACAGCCACATGACTGCCTGTAAATAGGTTCAAGCTCAAGCATTATATTTTTTGATTCAACCTTCTTTCCACTGCAAATTTCATAAGCAACTCTAGCCGCTTCGTATGCACTCTGCTCAAGATGCTGATTTACGGTAGAAATAGTCGGACAATTTGAAAGTGCAATCTCTGAATCATCAAAGCCGACAACACAGACATCCTCCGGAACACGAATACCATTTGCTTCAAAAGCAGCAATGCAACCTCCTGCCATATAATCATTGGCACAAAGAATAGCATCAAACGGAAGGTCTTCCTTTTTCTTAAAATTATTAAGAATATATCTATGACTTATCGCAGGAGTAAAATCTCCATCAAAGACCCATTCCGGATGAAATTCAAGATTATTCATCTTTAATGCATATTTAAAAGATTCAAGTCTTTCCACTGACTCAGGAGAATCTATAAGTGCAGCTGTAAAAAATGCAAGCTTTCCGCAATAATGTTTTTTTACAAGATGCTCTACAAGCTGACTATAAACTTTTCTTGTAGAAATGGATGTATAATAATTGTTTTTAAGCTTAAGAGGTGTCGCAATTGAAACTATAGGTTTATCTTCAAGAATCTTTAATTCTTTAACAAGCTCATCCTTTGAAATATAATTTAAAAAAGAATTTGCAACTACAATGATGGCATCAATCTGCTTAGATTTTAATAATTCAACAGAAGTCCAATATTGATAATCAAAACCAAACGTTGTTGCATGAGGTACACAAACAGGAGTAATCAACAGATTTACATCTTTTTTATCTTTAAAAAAAGACGAAATACCGTCCATAATCGTAATATGATATTCAACCGTAAGATCGTAAATTAATACAACAATGTTCTTCATATCGTAACAATAAAATTATAATATAGTATAACTAATAATGCAAAATAATTAACTTAAATTCATCCATTGCTCAGTAAGAGAATCAATTGTTTCAGTTATTCTGTCAATTTCCTGCTGAACAGCCCTTGCTTTTTCTCCATTAGAATAAACTTCCGGCTCTGCCATTTTGTTACAAAGTTCTGCTTTTTTATTTTCGGCTTCTTCAAGCTGCTGTTCGATTTTAGCTATTTCCTTTTCTTTCTTACGTTTTTCGGCTTCTATTTTTTTCTGTTCTTCCCATGAAAGCTGTCCGTTTGACTTTTGAACATTATTATCTGCAGGATTTACTGCTTCAGAGGGATTTGCATCTGTCTGTTTATTAAGCTGCTCGACATAATAAGTATAATCACCAGGGAAATATTTATAACTTCCATCTTCCAGATGAAGAACACAAGTCGCAAGCTGTTCGATAAAGCCCCTGTCATGACTTACAAATATTACTGTTCCACCAAAATCCTTCAGGGCACTCAAAAGGACATCCTTTGAATGAAGATCAAGGTGATTCGTAGGCTCATCAAGCACTAAAAGATTAACCGGACTCAATAAAAGCTGAAGAAGTGCGATTCTGCTTTTTTCACCGCCCGATAAAACATCAAGCTGCTTATAAACATCATCGCCACGGAACAAAAATGCTCCCAGCATATCACGAAGCTTTGGAATAAGCTCAAGAGGTGCAACGCTTTCAAGATATTCAAGAATTGTCATTGTTCCTTTTATTGTTTCTGCATTATCCTGACTGAAATATCCGATTTTTACACCGCTGCCTGGAATTACTGTACCTTTAAAATCTTTATCTTCCTCTGCAACAATTCTTAACAAAGTTGATTTTCCAGCACCATTCTTTCCGGTTACAACAAGACGCTGTCCGTTTTCTACAGTAAGTTCAAGATTATTTAAAACATTTATTTTATTGTCATAAGTTTTACAGATTCCATTCATTCTTAAAACAAGATGTCCGCTGTGAGGAGCCGGTGGAAACTTAAAATGAATCTGCTTCAGGCTTTCAGGGATTTCTATCCTTACCATTTTATCAAGCTTTTTCTGATATTCCTGAGCCTGCGCCGCTTTTGTTGCCTTATATCCGAATCGATTTATAAAATCTTCAAGTTTATTTATTTCCTGCTGCTGTTGTTCATATGCCGCAATCAAAGTTTTTAATTCTACTTCCCTTACTTTCTCGTAATGACTGAAATTTCCAGGATATCGTTTTAATTCACCACCAAAAAGTTCATAAACTTCATTTATTGTTACATCAAGAAAATATCTGTCATGACTTACAAGAAGAAAACCGCCTTTATAATTCTGAAGAAATTCCTCAAGCCATGTCCTTGCTTCAATATCAAGATAATTCGTAGGTTCATCAAGTAAAAGAATATCAGGATTCTGCATAAGAACCTTTGCAAGAGCAATACGCATCTGCCATCCACCGGAAAATTCCTGCGTCTGACGCTCAAAATCACTTCGTTTAAAACCAAGACCAATGAGAACAGATTCTGCAACCGCAGCACGCCTGTGCCACATTGAATCATCGAGTTTCTGAATTAAATCTGACTGTTCTTCTAAAAGCGTTTGAGTTTTTTGAGCAGTTTTAAGCTGTTCCCCAATTTCATCTATCCTTCGTTGAATTTCATAACCAAACTCAAAAGCCTTATCTGCCTCTTCAAGCAGGGAACAGCCCTGATGTGTTAATCCTGACTGTGGAAGATATGCAATACGACAGTCCTTCTGAACTGCACGCTCACCGCTGTCCGGCTTTATCAAACCGGCAAGCACCTTGATTAAAGTAGATTTTCCCGCACCATTAGCACCAGTCAAAGCAAATTTTGAATGAGACTGAAGATTTATTGTTACATTTTTAAGGATATCTCTATCACCAAATGCTAAAGAAACCTGGGAAAACTGAACGAATGCCATCTTATTGACTCTGGAAATAAAGAACCAAAGGACTATATCCTCTGTCTGTTATAAGTCCCTCTTCAAATTTAGCTGTAGTTGCATCTTCCAGAAGAAGTCCGCCGTCTTCAATCTTATAAAGGAAATTAATTTCCTGATTAATTCCGTCAAAATTAAAGGTTAATACACCATCATAATCATTTACATATTTCTTGCTTACACCATAAATTATTGAAATACTTCCGCTGTTGCTTGAATTATCTGGAAGAACCTGTGGAACAAGCAGATCCAAATCTACCCATGTAAATTTATATCCAGACGTAAAATTCAGGTGACCATAATTTGAGCTTCCGTACGAAGGGCCTTTCTGAACAATTTTTCCATACTTCGCATATCTGTTGCTCTTTTCTTCCTTGATAATTTCTTCAACATCAATTTGTTCTTCTTCTGCAAAAGAAATGAACTTAAACTCAAGCGGCTTTCCTGATTTATCTGTATAGCGTACAACAATATAATCTTCCTTCTGATAAAGAACTATTACCGAAGTATCTGTAAGCTGATATTGATTTCTTCCAGATTTTGTATATCCGTTAAAATCCCAGCTTTCACGAACTGCTTTAGTATTAAACTCCTGATTTGCAGGATAACTGAGCATTACCTTTTCCTTTTCCTGATCTATTTTGAAAAGATAATCTGTTTTCATGATTGTAAGGTCAATACATTCTGATTCAATCATCGTACGGTAATTTTCAGGATACCAGGTCTTTGAATAAATATTATTCCATGCCTCGTCTTCTTTTACCTCTTCTACAATAACGTCAGAGCCATCGGTATTTCCTGCTTCATCCATCGTATAAACATTAAGGCTGTATGAAAAACACCAACCGACAGTTCCATCCTTTGTAAGAATCTTAAGCCAGTCACCTTCAAGAGTTTCCTTACCGTTCGTTACAATCTGTCCTTCACCTTTTTGAAGAACTTTGATTATTTCTCCTTTTCTCAAACGATAAACCTGTTTTGCAATGTTATCTGTCGCCTGACGGCATGGAAGACCATCTAATTTTGCAACAGCGTATACATTTTTATATTCACGTATGGATTTCAGATATTTTTTTGCCTTTCCTTTACTTGAAGGTTCTGAAATCTGCCAGAAGGGAACTTCAATTTTTTTTCCATCCGGTGCCCCGATAATATAAACTTTTTTGATGTACGATTTTACATAAACCGGCACTATATCACAATCTGAAAGATTATGCTCCGGAACTGTCCATAAATTAACACTGTATCCAAGTTTTCCGCATGATGAAAACATAACAGCACAAAATAAAACTACTAATAATCTGCTTACTCTATTTTTCATAGGATTTACTCCATTCAATTCTAATAATATACCAAAAAGGATTAAAAAAGTCATTTAAACAAATGGGAATAGCAATTTTTATTATGATGTTGTATAATATAGTACAATGAAGAAGGTATTAATTGTTGACAACCATCCGCTTTACAGAGACTATCTGAAACAAAAACTTTCTGCGGAGCAGCTTGAAGTAACAATTTCTCAACAGAACAGGGATGCATTCACAAAAACAATTTCTCTGCTCCCTAACCTTATTCTTTTAGATATTGAAGATGATTCCGGCTCTGAAATTGATTTTCTTGAAAGAAAGCTTTCTGATCAGAATACGGCAAGAATTCCTGTTATTGTAACAGGTCCTGAAATTGAACGCACGAATATTGCATCAATGGCAAAATATGGAGTAATAAAATATTTTGCAAAACCAATTCAGTTTGACGTTTATTTTGAAGCAATAAGCCATACACTTCAGGTTCCTCTTCCTATTGATTTAACTCCAAGTCTTTTAGATGTACACAACAACGGTAATATCATCTTTATAGAGCTTGCACAGGGATTAAACCGTGAAAAACTGGCTCTTCTTCAATACAAAATCACAGAAATAATTGAAAAAGAAAATATTGAATCACCGCGGATAATCATAATGCTTACAAATCTGGAATTATCTTTCGTTGACGGTTACAACCTTGAATTCCTGATTGATAATATTCTTGCACTTCCTCATGTTCACACAAAAAGCATTACGATTCTTTCCAGCAGTCCGTATCTGCGCGATTTTATCGACGGTCATTCAACTTATTCGGGAATTGAAACAAGTCCTAATCTCCCGAAGGTGTTGAATTCCCTCATAGATACGACTCTATCTTCAAGTATTTCAGATCTTATTACAAACAAAATCCTGTTACCGTCAAATATCGCAGCAAAGGATACAACTTCTGTAGAAACACGCTTCCATGCAGATATAAATCCTGATGCACCGGTAAGCAGCAATAAAAACGGAAATGTTCTTAATGTCGCAATTATTGACAGTAATACACAGGATCTCGTGCTTACAAAAACAGTTTTTGAATCTGTAAGTGCAACCTGTTCTGCCTTTTCAACAGGCAAAGAATTCCTGGAAAGCTTTAAACAGGGAAAATACAATCTGATTGTTCTTGATGTAATGATGGAAGATAACTCTGGCTTTGATGTACTTGCAGAAATAACATCATCCTTAGATGCACCGCCTGTTGTTGTATATTCCCAGAGTTTAGATAAAACTGTTGTAGTTAAAGTACTTAGTTCAGGAGCAAAAACATATCTTGTAAAGCCGCAAAAACCAAACGTGCTTATTCAGAAATGTCTTGCCCAACTACGAAGAGAGAACAACGATGAGCACACCCATAGAGGCTAATTTTCACACGCATACAACCTTTTGCGACGGACATAATTCCGCTGAAGAAATGGTTGTTTCGGCAATTAACAAAGGATTCACAACTCTTGGTTTTTCCGCACATTCAATCTGGCCATGTGCAAAAAGCTGGCATATGAAACCGGAAAACTATAAGGCATACGTTGAAGAAATCAACCGGTTAAAAATTAAATATCAGGATAAAATCACAATTTATCTTGGTTTCGAAGCAGATTATTTTCCAACTAAATTCATTAATGATGAGCTTTCAAAGCCATCTGTTCCGGATAAAGCAACATACGGTCAGTTTAATCCTGATTTTATAATCGGTTCAGTTCATTATCTTACAACAAGTAAGGGATATTTTTCTGTAGACAACACAACTGATAAGGTTAAGGCAAATCTGATTAATCTTTACGGCGATTTAAACAATTTTGATTCTGTGAACGGTAAAAAAGCAGTGTGCGATTATTTTGACGCGCAGATTCAGATGCTCAAAAAAAGCGACATAGATATTCTTGGTCATCCGGATTTAATCAGAATAAGAAACAGCGAGCTTCATTTTTTCGATGAAGCAGAAGGCTGGTATAAAAAAGAAATTGCAAAGTTTGCAAAGGAAATTGCAAAATCAAAGGTAATCGTTGAAATCAATACCGGTGGAATTGCACGCGGCAACATGAAAGACACATATCCTTCACTGGAATTTCTTTCAATTCTTAATACACTTAATGTTCCGGTCTGCATCAATTCAGACGCTCATACAACCGATACTCTTGATGCTGCTTTTGATTATGCGGTAAAGCAGGCCCTCGATGCGGGCTACAAGGAACTTACTTATCCTAAAGGAATAAAAATTCAGTTAAGATAACGATTCTTTCAAAAATAAAACTACCGGAAATGAATCATACATTCCCGGTAGTTATTATCAGACAGTTTTAATCAAAACTAAAGACTATCTGTTTTTTCTTTCTTCTTCTGAAGTACAGTCTATGCACATAAAAGCCCACGGAAGAACCTCAAGTCTTTTTTCAGGAATATCCTTTCCACACTTCAGACATTTTCCGTAAGTTCCCAAATTTATTCTGTCCAATGCATTATCAATTGCCTGTAATCTTATTGCATCCTGTGTACCAAGTGCAGTAAGCAGAGTTCTTTCAATTGCATCAGATGCAACATCTACTTCATCCCCAGATTCAACAGTCTTAACAAGTTCCTTCATATCATCACTTTGTCCTGCAAGCGATTCAAGAATTGTGTTCCTTTGTTCAATGAGATTTTTCTTCATCTTGTCAATAAAAGTCTGTTTCATTTTTCCCATCCTATTCTTTTTGTACTTGTGTTGTCAAGTTCAAATGTTTTGTATATAATAATATAAATGCAAAATCACAAAAAGACAAATTCTTTTTTTGCATTTTTAATTTTTTTTTATAAATAAAGGAATCTTATGGCTAAAGAAGAAGCAATCGAAGTAGAAGGAATTGTAACAGAAGCACTTCCTAACACAACTTTTCGTGTAAAGTTACAGAATGATCATATCATTCTCGCTCATCTTTCTGGAAAAATGCGCAAGCACTATATCAGAATCGTACCGGGCGACAGCGTAAAGGTTGCACTTTCTCCTTATGATTTAAATAAGGGAAGAATCATTTTCAGACAGAAGTAATTATTAATTACTAAAAAAATCATACACAAAGGAATTTAACTCTATGACTTTATTTGAAGATTTAAAATGGCGTGGACTCATTAAAGACGTTGCTGGTGAAGAATCAGATTTACAGAAGGTACTCGACGGAAAGCCATTTGCATTTTATTGGGGAACTGATCCTACAGCAGATTCACTTCATATCGGTCATTATTCTTCTTTGTGTATGGCAAAACGTCTTGCTAATGCAGGTCATCACCCTATTCTTCTTTGCGGTGGTGCTACAGGCCGTATAGGGGACCCTCGTCCGACAGCAGAACGCGAAATTATTTCTGAAGAAGCAGTAAATAAAAATATCGAAGGAATCCGCGCTCAGGTAAAGCTCCTTGTTCCAACAGCAGAGCTTGTAGATAACTACGACTGGTGGAAGGGCCGCTCATTCCTTGATACCCTCCGGGACATCGGTAAATACATCAGTTTGAACTACATGCTCGACAAGGATATTATCCGCCGACGACTTGAAAAAGGTATTACATATGCAGAATTTTCTTACATGATTTTACAGGGCTTTGACTTTGTTCACCTTTTCCAGGAGCACAATTGTCTTATGCAGGTTGCAGGCTCTGACCAGTGGGGAAATATTACAACCGGTGTAGACCTTATTAAAAAGATGCTCGACGGTCAGGCATATGCCTTTACTATGCCGCTCATTCTTGATGCAACCGGAAAGAAGTTCGGTAAGTCAGAAGGAAACGCTCTTTGGATTAATAAAGAAAAGACTGCCCCTTACGCAATCTACCAGTACCTCATCAACTCTGATGATTCTAAGGTTTTGGAATATCTTAAGGTATTTACATTCCTTTCAAAAGAACAGATTGAAGATATTTATGCTCAGCACATGGCAGCTCCTGAAAAGCGTATTGCTCAGAAAACTCTTGCATGGGAAATTGTAAAGGATATTCACGGTAAAGAAGAAGCAGACAATGCAGTTCAGGTCAGCGAAAAGCTTTTTGCAGGAGATTTCAAGGGTCTTGCAGTAAAGGATATCTTAACCGGAATGAAGGGAGTTCCAACCTTTAAGTTTACAGAAGATGCTCCGCTTGTTGATGTTCTTGTAAACAACGGAATGGCAAGCTCTAAGCGTGAAGCACGCGAGTTCATAAAGAATAATGCAATCAGCGTAAACGGCGAAGTTATTAATGATGAAACAGCAGTAATCAAAAAGGATATTGCACTGGAAGGAAAAGTAATCATCTTCCGCCGCGGTAAGAAAAAGTATTATTTGGGCGAGCTTTAATAAAACAACCTCTAATTCCTATGATCTTGAAAAAAGGCCTCTGATTGAATAAAGGACACCTTTTACTCCATTCACCACAAGGAAAAAACAGATTAACGGTCCGAAAGGGAATAAATATTTTAAAAAATTGAAAAGATACAGCGCAAATAAAACCTGGATTGATTTTCCCAAAAGATGTGCGACATATGCTCCTTTAGAACGATGAAAATTCCTTCTGTAGGAGCGAGTGTGTTCACTTTCGTAGTATTGTCTTCTGTATGAGTTATTATTCTGTTCTGCACGTTTTTGTGCTTCTGACTGATTTTTAGCAAACCATTCCCAGAAAACATCTGAATCAAAATTGCTGTAAGTATATTGTCTTTGATATGTATTATTCTGCTGATATGCCGTATCCTGTGTCTGATACTGATAACTACCTGTCATATCATAATTACGACGCTTCACATCATCACCAAGTACATCATATGCCTGAGATATCTGCTTAAATTTTTCTTCTGCGACTTTATCTCCCGGATTTTTATCGGGATGATATTTCATTGCAAGATTTCTGTATGCCTTTTTAATTTCATCTGCAGAAGCTGTTTTTGGAACTCCTAAAACCTCGTAATAATCCATAAATTAAAGATAATAACAAACGCGTTAAATTACAAGAGATTAGTTAAAAATTTATTCTAAGGATTTTCAAAGATTTTTTAACGCGTTTATGCGTTTATAGAGAACAAATCTCCGGCCATCGGTCTGGCGCCAGAGAGAATATATGGAGTTTGCATTGCCTTTTGAATCTGAGAATGGAAATCTTTGATTAAACTGTCTATCTGAGCATCACTCATTTCTGATTTTGAAATATTTTCATCAAATTTCGAATAATCAGGTTCATTTTTAATATCTGCAACGTGTGATATCAAAGTATTGAGAATATAAATCTTACTGATTGAAACACCGTGCTGACCAGGTCTTGCAGCAACTCCCTGAACATGATCTAAGTGAGAATACAATAATGCTGACGGATTAACAGGAACATAGAGCTTATCAGAAATTGCGCTGCTTCCTGCAGATGCGATGTTTGAATAAGAAAAACTATTTAAATTTCCAATGTTTGTAGTCATACCCTACCCTCACACTACTTTTATCGGATATTTAAAACAAAAGTTTAATAAAATTTAATCAAAAACTTTTTTCTTTAATTCTTTTTCTAATTCAGATATTTCAAGTATTTCATCACCTTCCTGACCTGTAATTACACTCTGGATGTATGGAACCAGAACAATAGATTTGTAGCTTTCCCATCTTGCCGGCAGTTTTTGAGGAACAGTAAGCAGTTGTGCAGGAGGAAGATTCGTAAGAAGCTGTGTGTAATTCAAAGGAAGAACATGCTCCGTAACTTCTATGATAGACGAAAAACCTCCGGAAATGCCAAACATTTCGGTATTCAAATCAAGATTTATTTTTCTTTGAAGCAGTTCCTTTTGATTTGCTGCATCCAAAAGCCAGGAAACAAATTCAGTAGCGGCAGATTGTTTTTTAGTCTTTCGGTAAATTCCCATCATCATAAGAGAATCTTCAATCTGTATTGAATTATTATTCACAATCCATCTGAAATCAATATTTATATCCTGATCCCGCAGAATCTTAAAAAGTCTGTCTGTAGTTGTATAAGAAAAAAGAGTTTTTCCTGAAGTAACCTGACGGTAATCAGGCATAAAAAGATACCTGTATGCAAAATCCTGTTCATCGGCAGCAGATGTGTTTTTTGATGTAATCCAATCTTTTAAATAATCAACTGCCTTCAGAAGATTCTGTTCATTATATGTTATTTTACTGTTGTTTTCCGCATGAAAATCTGCACCGTAAATCTTTACAACCTGATAAAGAAAATCATTGCTGTTTAACGGAGAAAAGCCCATTGCAGTATAACGGCCGCCTTTTATTTTTTTATTAAATTCACCGGCTATTTCCTTTATTTCATCGAGAGAAAGCATGTAATCATTTGTTACATATTTTTCATTTTCACCGGAAAAAATAACAACAGGAAGATTAAAACAAAGAGGAAGAAGATAATTCTTTTTATGAACCTTTCCCGCTTCTAACAGCTGAGGATAAAAAGCTTCTTCCTTAAGATTTTTACGGTCAAACATGTACTGAAGGCTTTTAAAATATTTTGTAGTATCATTGTTCCGTAACCATGGTCCGACAATAATATCAGGAGTGGTTTCATCCTTTGCAGGCGGAAGACTGTTCGCAGGGTTATCCTTATAAACTAAAACAGCCTTTGTATTTTTATGGGTCTTGTTAAAATATTCAACATATTGAACGAATTCGCTGCTGCTTGACCATATAACAATCCTGTTTTCTGCAGTTTTTTTGCAGGAAAATAAAGTCAGCGATAATAAAACAATAATTACGGATTTAACGGTAACACGCACTTATTACATAGCCTCTGCTACATTATAAATACTTTCATAAACCTCTTCAATCTTTTCTTCGTCAATACTTGAAAAAGCAACACGCAGAGTATATGCATCTATCTGAATAATTCCAATTCCCTTTTCATCAAGAAGCTTTCTTCTTATGTCCTCTGCATTTCCTTTTTTTACGTTAAAGCTCATAAAATATCCTGAATTAAACGGAAGCGGTTCAAGAACATCGGATTTTCTGCTGTCAACGAATGCCCTGACTTTATCATATCTTCTTTTAAGCATTTCACGTAATTCTTTTTTCTGTCTGTCGTGTGCCTCATCCTTTAATGCATGCAGAACAATACTCTGAGAAGGTGTAGAAGAACATGAAACAGAAGAACGGATTGCTGACATAAACTTTGTCTGAAGCCCATTAATCTGTTCATCAGAAAAACCTTTAGATGCAAAAGTAATAAAACCTGTTCTGAATCCCCATGCGAAATCTTCCTTTGTAGGACCGTCAGCCTTAATTGCAAGTACATTTTCATGAAGATCTGCCATATAGGCAAACAAACTCTGAGGCTCAATATCATTTTCGTAATTAAGACCAAAATATGCGTCATCACTGAGGATTAAAACCTTTGCGCCGCTTTCTGCAACCGATTTTATGATTTTTACAATACTGGCTGCTTCATCCTTCGTAGGACTGTAACCGCTCGGGTTCTGAGGAAAATTAAGAAGTATACGTACTGAACCATATTTTTCTGCATCTTCCTTTACAGCACGCTCAAGATCCTTAAGATTAAAATGACCGTTTTCAAAGCATTTAAACTGATGAAAATCTGCATTGCATCGTGCACAGGCAATCAATTCGTAATTATCCCAGCATGGATTTGCAGTTAACAAAGGTTTATCTTCATCTACAAAAAGATCACAAACATATGAGAGAACAGATGTAAGACCTGAAACAAGTATCGGAAGAGAAAATTTCTTGTTTTTTAACGAAGGATTCTTTTCTATAATCTTCTCTTTCCACAGTTGACGTAAATCAGGATTTCCGGCAGTTTTCGCATAGGCAACTGTTTCCCGTGAATTTAATGTCGGCATAAGCTTTTTGTAGGATTCAAGCTCAATCGGAGCACCTCCAGAAACTGCCATACCAATTGTTCCATTGGCAAAAGACGCGCTTTTAGCGGCTTCACCTCCCTGTGCGATAATTCCTTTAGGAAAGTAAAGTCTTTTTCCCATTTTAGACATTAAAGCATCTGCAACCGAGCCTTTTAATGTTTCATTTAATTCCTTTGCTAATTCGTTAATCATAATATCTATATTATCTGAATTCATAAAGTCATTGTCAATAATATGCTTTTTTTGATAAAATCTAATAAGGTGGTATATTATGAGCAAAGAAATTGAATATTGTCAAAAGGTTGCAGAAGCTTGCCGTAAGGAAGCGCGCAAAAGACTTGTTGGTCAGGATCAGCTTATTAATGATATTCTTACTGCATTTATTGCAGAAGGACATGTTCTTTTAGAGGGCGTTCCGGGTCTTGCTAAAACATTAACTGTTAAAACCTTTGCAGAAATTTTAGGCCTTGATTTCAAGAGGATTCAGTTTACTCCGGATCTTTTACCGGCAGATGTTACCGGAACTTTAATTTATGAACAGAACAAGGGAACATTTTCTGTACGAAAAGGACCTGTTTTTTCAAACGTAATTCTTGCTGATGAAATCAACCGAGCACCTGCCAAAGTTCAGTCTGCCATGCTTGAAGCAATGGAAGAAAGACAGGTAACAATCGGAGAAGAAACTTATAAGCTTCCACAGCCATTCTTTGTACTTGCCACACAGAACCCTATTGAACAGGAAGGTACCTATCATCTTCCGGAAGCCGAACTTGACCGTTTTATAATGAAGCTTGTAGTAAACTATCCTAATGCTGAAAACGAAAGGGCTATAATCCAGTCATGCGGAAAAGCACCTTATGTTCCTGTAGATAAAATAATCACGCTTGATACAATCAAAGGGATGAGGGCTTTTTCAGATACAATCACCTGTGATACTAACCTCGTAGATTATATAGTTTCCATTCTTACTGTAACCCGCTCAGATTCACACAAAAATCAAAAGCAGACATCTATGAACTTAACTAAATCAAATGATATAACCCGCTACATTCATTTCGGAGCATCACCTCGTGCCGGAATCGCAATGATAAAATGTGCAAAGGTACATGCAATGCTCGAAGGACGTGAATTTGTTTTACCAGAAGATGTAAAGGCTGTAGCGATGAATGTGCTTCGTCATAGGATTGTTCTTTCTTATGAAGCAGCCGCAGATAATGTAACTGCTGACGAAATTATTTCCAGAATTTTAGATTATATACCGGTTCCATAAAATGCAGCATTTATTGTCCCAAAATCAGGATACACTCGTAAAAAAAGCATCTTATCTTCGCATAGCAGCACGTGAGCTTGCAGAAGGGATGAAAACCGGAAATTTCCGTTCTCTTTATAAAGGACAGGGAATTGAGTTTGCCGGTGTACGTGATTATATTCGTGGTGATGATGTACGCTCTATAGACTGGAACGTTACCGCCAGAATGGGACGACCTTACGTAAAGGTTTTTGAAGAAGAACGTGAGCTTCAGATTTTTCTGATTGTTGATTCTTCCCTTTCAATGCAGCTTGGCTCAAAGCCCCGTACAAAATATGAATCGGCAGCAGAAACAGCTGCCTTGATTGCAATTGCAGCAGAAATGAACAACTGTCCCATTGGTGCAATTTTTTTTGATGGGAAACTAAATTTTTCATTAACACCACAGCTCGGACAGGAACGTACCATGCTTATTTTGACCCATCTCGATAAAATTCCTGATGAAATTCAAAAGGGCTCAATTCTTGGTAATGCGCTCACCGGTGCAGGTAAAATGATAAACAAACGTTCCCTCATTTTTATTCTTTCAGATTTCAGAAGCTCTGACTGGGAAAAACCGCTCATCTCTCTTGCACATAAAAACGATGTCGTAGCAATGAGAATTCAAAACAGTTTTGATGAACAGCTTCCCGAAGTAGGTGCCGCAGATTTTATAGATATTGAAAGCTCCACAACAATCACGCTGGAAACAAACAAGGAAAAATTCAAGGAAGACTGGAAGGGCTTCAACAAAAGCTCTTTATATCAATGGCAGGAGCTCTGCGTAAAGCACGGAGTAACACCTGTTGTAATGCAGACAAGCGATGATCCTCTTTTTGTACTGAGCACTGTATTCACTAAAAGCGGAAATTCAATCTAAGGGAGAAAGGAAAAATGGTCAGCATTCAGACACAACAGATTCTTATCCCGAAAAAAGTATACATTGCAGATAAAGCAGAACTCAGATGTACTTTTACGACAGATGCTGCTTTCGTCCGTGATGCAACACAACAAAATGATGACATAAATCTTTCAACATCATATTTTATTCGTCCACTTGATTCACAGGCCTATGAAATTAATTCTCTTAAGCTTACAAACAGCGGAGCAAACACATATACGCTTTCAATAACTTTCATGCCATGGCAGACCGGAGAATTCGTTTTTCCTGATTATGATTTAAGTTCTGCCTTGAACAATGACAACGAACAGTTAAATTTAAGCTTCCATGAAGTAATAATCAATTCACTGGCAGAAGAAAACAATATAAGCAATCTTCAGGAATCCATATCACCGCTGCTTCTTCCAGGAACAACCTATAAGATTTATGGTGGGATTGCAGTTCTTCTTTTATTCCTGATTTTTTTGATAAGGCTGATAGTAAAGCACAAGGCTGTTGAATTCTTTTTCAAAAGCAAGCTTCTTCAATATAAATACAATAAAAACAAAAAGCTGACGATAAAAAAACTTGAAGCAGTCAGACACAATAATACCGACAGTGATAAAATTCTTGCGGCAGGAATTCAAAAAATAATACGTGAATATCTTGAAGTAAGATTTGAATATCCTTTTACCAGAACAGTAACTTCAGAACTGATGAACAGCTTTTATACTTCAACACAGCATCAGCTGTCATCTGTTAAAGAGGATGCCTTCATAGGAATTGCAGAAACCTTTATAAGAACTGATTACATCCGCTACAGTGATAATGCTTCCTTTAAAAATGATGAAAAATCAGAACTTATTAATAAGCTTTTAAGAAATATTGATATAATTGAACAGCCCGAAAAAAAGGAGGATAAAGAAACACCAGATGCCTAGTTTTCAAAACCCGTATGCATTTTTATGTCTTTTATTAATTCCTCTTTTCCTTATCCTTCGTAAACTGAAGCTGTTTTCCAAAATAACCTTCCCCGCTGTTCTTGGAAACTGGAACGGACGTATTTTTACACCGAAGAATAAATCGCGGAAATATGTTTCTGCTTTCTGCAGGATTTTAAAAATCCTTTCATTTTTGCTTATCATAATTGCATATGCAGATCCTGTAGTCACAAGACAGGAAAAAATCTATACATCGCTTGGTACAGACATCATGTTCATTCTTGATACAAGTCCATCTATGGCAGCATACGACATTGAAGATAATCAGCGCCTTGAAACTGCAAAAAATACAGTTAAATTTTTAGCGACAAATCATGACGGTGCAAGATACGGACTTGTCGTTCTGGGCTCAAACACAAGTGTTTTTGTTCCACCTACTTCAAATCACAATATATTCTTTAAAAAACTCGAAGAAATTCAGCCCGGAATGATTGGTGACGGTTCTGCAATCGGCGATGGAATCAGCACAGCCGTATGTCATCTTGTTTCTTCATCAGCTCCAAAAAAATGTATCATTCTTTTAACCGATGGAGAAAACAACGGAGGTCAGGTTCATCCTCAGACTGCGGCAAATCTTTCTAATGCAAACAAAATCAATATTTATGTAGTTGGAATCGGAACTAGAGGAACTGTCCCAATTCACTACGTCGATCCTGCAACTGGAAAAGTTTCGTCAGGAACAATCATTTCAAATTTCAATGCAGGACCATTAAAGCAGATTGCATCTGTTACCGGCGGAAAATATTTTGAAGTAACTACAGCCGAAGAGCTTAACACAACTCTTGAAAAAGTAATCAAAACGGAAAGTGTTGCTCAGAATTTTACATATAAAACAGTCAGTGAACTTTATTACGACAGATTCCTGATTGCGGGCATGCTTGTTTTTATTCTGGCATGGATTATAAAACACCTGTTTTTAGGTGAGCTGATTTAAGGAGAAAAGTTATAATGACCTGTACACGACCGTATACTTTTTTTGCACTTTTATTATTAATTCCCGCTCTTTTAATCATCATATTTAAAACAAGAAAATGCAGTGATTACAGTGAAAAACAGATGAAATTCAATAAATCGATTCCTGAATTAAAACGCATTTTTAATTTCAAACAGTTAATTTATATACGAACCTTTTTCTTAAGCCTTTCGTGGATTATGCTTACATGTGCGGCAGCAGGACTTTACTGGGGAACATATCAGGTACCTGTTCAAAAAAACGGAACAACTGTAAGTCTTGTATTTGATATTTCAAACAGTATGAATGCAACAGACTGTCCCGGAAAGCTTTCAAGATTAAAAGCATCTGCCGTTTTTGCACAAAAATTAATTGATAAAATTCAGGAAACCCCTTCAAACTCTTCTTCAATTTCTGTTGTTCTTGCAAAGGGCGATGGCAATGCGGCTATACCGGCCACTCAGGATTACGCAATAATTGAATCTCTTTTATCTGCTTTATCTTCTTCACTGATGACAGTTCCCGGCTCAAGTCTCGGAAAAGGAATTCTTAAAGCAAAGGAAACTTTCCCGCAAAACTTTTCATCTGCAGGAAGAATCTGGCTTTTTACAGACGGTGAAGAAACTGACGGTCATCTGAAAAATGCACTGGTAGAATGCATAAAATCAGGAATCCCTGTTAGTATTATAGGCTTTGGAATGGAAACAGAAAGTTCTGTTTTAGCGGGAGATGGAAAAACTACAGTTCAAACAGCACTCAGAACAGAAAAAATTCTTTCAATGATTGATGAAATTCAAAAATCCTCTGACTTTTATATGAATCAGACTCCTGTTATTTTTGTAAATTCAAATGAAAAAGGCTCTGCCATAAAACTCCTTTCACAGTTAAAAACTTCAGATGGTCAATTTGTTTCTTATGAGGCAAAACCTGTTCCACGCTATAAATTCTTTTTATTTTTTGCACTCGTTTTCTTTGCACTCAATTATTTTGTAGTAGAAATTGATTACTCGAAATTCAAAATTAATCTTAAAAAATCAATCGCAGTTTCATCACTTTTTGCGATCTTCCTTTTCAGCGGTTGTAATTCAAATACATTAAAAATTCTTAAAGGTTCATATGCCTTTAGCCAGAAACAATATGGTCACTCTGTATCATGCTTTCTTGATACACTTGAAAATGCAAAAATTACAAATAATCTTATAGTTGCAGATTACTCACTTTTCAATCTTGGAACTTCATATCTTATGCTCGAAGAAAACGAAGCAGCCCTCATCAAGTATTCAGAAATTTCCAGTGATGCACCCGATGTCGTAAAATTTACAACCTTCTATAACTGCGGAGTAATCTGCCACAAAAACGGTCAATTTGATGAAGCCGCTGATTATTTCAAAAAAGCACTTTCAATTGATAATTCAAACATAAACGCAAAAATAAATCTTGAGCTTTCAATACAGATGACTAACGTTGATGCAAAGCAGAACGAAGCAGAAGCAATTCCTGCAAGCACCAATGAATCTTCAGTTCAGGATATGGAAAATGAAATATTTGAAACAATAAAGGAAAACGATAAAAACCAATGGAAAAACAGCGAAACACAACAGCCACAAAATCTTGCAAACGATTATTAATAATTGTTGCATTTATATCACTATTTTCTCATCCCTTCCTTGCACAGAATTTTTCAAGTAAGGAGCTTTCAAATTTACAGCTTGTACATGCAGGTGATTATACAAGGAGACAGAAATTATTTTCAAACACAGATATTACCTTCGAAGTTATAATTCCGTTTTTTAATCCCTCACAGATTGAAATTGAAACTCCGATTTCAACCCTGACCGAAATATATAAAACTGTAAAATGCGTTGAAGATTATTCAACAACTAATGCCGGCTCACGCATCGAAGTTTCCATTAATTTTCCCAAAAAAGGAAACTTCAATCCAAGACCTCTGAAAGTAAAAATCGGCGGGATTCTGGAAGAAATTCCGTTCGAAAAAGTTCAGATTGATTTTAATCCTGATGAGCAGCCGCCTGTATTAATAATTCAATTTTCAGACGGAACAATACTTTCTTCGGACGATGCATTTTCCGGTAAACCTGTTCTCACGGTTCCTTCAAGAACAAAACTAAGATTTACCGCAAGCTTACAATATATAGTTCAGCTTCAGGGATATAACTGGGAGCTTCCTGAAAATTCAATGTTTCGACGTATAAGGGAGCATGATTTTACACAGACTAAATATATTGATAAGGCAGAAGGTCCGAAAGTAATACCTGTCTGTGATTTTGAATGGACAGTATTAAAAGAAGGTCTCATTCAGTTTCCCGACCTTGACTTTCAGGTGACGGGTTACAATGGATGTAAAGTATCAGTTAAATTTCCAAATTTTTATGTTGAAGTAACTCCGAATGAAGAAACAAAAAGCAATAAGGAAAATTCCATTTTTTCTTCTGCCTTCGAAGCCGATGATTCTGATTACAGCGATTTGCTTTCTGAACCAATTCCAATCATGCTTGAAGACTGCGAAAAGCTCTGTGCCCTGCGTTCCATTGAGAAAAAATCTCTGTCATATAAAGCAAAAAAACAAAGAATCGAGCTTGAAAAAAAGCTTGGACTTCCATCAGATCAGGGAGAATTTCCGATATTTTTCTTTTATCTTGCAATTACTCTTTTTGCCGTAAGTGCATTCCTTCTCATACTGAACATCCGTCGCAAAGAAATAATCAAAATAATTATCCTTAGCCTTATAATTTCGGGATGCTTTGCATTCATCCTTTTTTCTATAACTAAAATCAAGACAACATATGCAATAAGTAAAGGCTGCACTATTCTTTCCATCCCGGAAGAAATGTCGGAATCAAAATCTGAAATACCTGCAGGAAACAGAGTAGAAGTTAAGGAAAAATCAGGCAGATGGGTTTACATATCCTTAGGCGAAACAGGCGGCTGGTGCAATAAAGATAATATTTTAATAATCAAATAGCGGTAAAAAAAATGGATATGAACGAAATTCTTGAAAATTGGCTTGATAAATACGGAACTGTTGATAAGGACCAGATTGCCGAACACTCAAAGCATGTTCAGAAGCTTGATGAAAAAAATTATATTCAAAACATGAAATGTGAAGCTACTTTAGATTTACATGGACTTCATCAGGATGAAGCTGAACATGCCCTGGAAAATTTCATCAATGAATGCATAAGAAAAAATTTACGAAAAGTCCTGATTATCCACGGAAAGGGCATTCACACAAAGGGAACAGATCCTGTATTAAAAGAAACAGTCCGACGCTTTATAGAATACAACAGACATTGCGGTGCTTCCGGTCATCCAAAAAGCAATGCAGAAGGCGGAAACGGAGCTACCTGGATAATCCTCAAATAAAACAAACAGTAAATATCCTATGAATTATTAAAAATCTTTTTTACATTTTTTTTTATCAAGGTTGAAAAAAGCCTTAAAAAACATTAAATTATATGCGAAGAATTGTGTTTAAATAAATATGATTCTATTGATTTTTTAGAGGTATTTAAATGACATTAAATGACATTAAACATGCCAAAATCAAGGCATGGATTGAAGAATGTGTTAAGATGTGTGAACCTGATGACGTTTATGTTTGTGACGGTTCTACAGCTGAATATGACCGCTTGATGAAAAAATGTGTAGACGCTGGTCTTGCAACCCCATTGGCAAAGAAACCAAACAGTTTCCTTTTCCGCTCACTTCCTAGCGATGTTGCACGTGTTGAAGGACGTACATTCATCTCTTCTGTAAAAGAAGAAGATGCAGGTCCAACTAACCACTGGATTGATCCTGTTGAATTAAAAGCAACAATGAAAGGATTGTACCAGGGATGTATGCACGGACGTACAATGTATGTAATCCCATTCTGTATGGGTCCTCTTGGTTCTCCAATCTCTAAGAACGGTATTGAACTTACTGACTCTGAATACGTTGTTTTGAACATGGATATCATGACTCGCGCTGGAAAAAAAGTTCTTGATGTAATCGGTACAGACGGTGAATTCGTTCCATGTCTCCACTCAGTTGGAAAACCATTGAACAACGGCGAAAAAGACAACGGAATCTGGCCATGTGCTGATGTTGAACACAAATATATTTCACAGTTCCCTGAAGAACACCTCATCTGGTCTTACGGTTCAGGATACGGTGGAAACGCATTGCTCGGTAAAAAATGTTTTGCCCTTCGTATTGCTACTGTTTTGGCTCGCGAAGAAGGCTGGCTTGCTGAACACATGCTCATTCTTAAGCTTACAAACCCACAGGGCGAAGTAAAATATGTAACAGGTGCTTTCCCATCTGCTTGTGGTAAAACAAACCTCGCTATGTTGATTCCTACTATCCCTGGATGGAAGGTTGAAACTGTTGGTGATGATATTGCATGGATGAAATTCGGAAAGGATGGACGTCTTTACGCTATCAACCCAGAAGCAGGATTCTTCGGAGTTGCTCCAGGAACTTCTGAACAGTCTAACAAGAACGCTCTTGTTTCAGCTGAAAAGAATACAATCTATACAAACTGTGCTCTTACTGAAGATGGAGACATCTGGTGGGAAGGAATTGGATATCCTGCAAAGGGTAAGCTTGTTGACTGGAAGGGAAATACTCGTGATGCTCTTCCTAAGGACAAGTCTCCTAAGGGTGAAGAATTCGCTCATCCAAATGCTCGCTTTACAGCTCCTGCTAAGCAGTGTCCATGTATTGCATCTGACTGGGAATCTCCAGAAGGTGTACCTATTTCTGCTATCCTCTTTGGTGGACGTCGTCCTTCTACTGTACCTCTTGTACACCAGAGCCGCTCTTGGAACCACGGTGTATTCCTTGGATCTATCGTAGGTTCAGAAATCACTGCTGCTTCTACAATCAACGCTGACGAAGTTGGTAAGATTCGCCGTGACCCATTCGCTATCATTCCATTCTGTGGATACAACATGGGTGACTACTTCCAGCACTGGATTGACGTAGGTGCTAAGGCTGATCAGGACAAGCTTCCTAAGATCTTCTACGTAAACTGGTTCCGCAAGGACGACAACAATGCTGACCTCCCAGGTGGATTCATGTGGCCAGGATACGGTGATAACAGCCGTGTTCTTGAGTGGATCTTCGATCGCTGTGACGGAAAAGACAACTATGTTGATACACCTATCGGATTTATGCCAAAAGAAGGTGCTATCAATACTGACGGTCTTGCTGACTGCTACAAGAAGACTCTTCCAGAAATCCTCAAGGTTGATGTTGAAGGATGGAAGAAAGAGGTTAAGGATATTCGTGAAAACCACTATCCAAAGTTCGGAAAGCATCTTCCAAAAGAACTCAATGCTATTCTTGACGACCTCGAGAGCCGCTTGAACAAGGCATAA
>JAILKS010000026.1 GCA_024693715.1 Treponema sp.
AAAGTGGAGGCGTCTTCCTTACTACAATTCAGAAATTCTGTGAAGATATAAAACTTCTTTCTGAACGTTCAAATATTATCTGTATAAGTGATGAAGCACACCGCAGTCAGAATAATCTTGAAGAAAAAACTGTAATTACAGATAACGGCGTTGAACATAAATACGGCTTTGCAAAGTATCTGCATGATTCACTTCCTAATGCAACTTATGTCGGCTTTACAGGAACTCCAATTGATGAAATGGCTCAGGTATTTGGTGAGGTAGTTGAATCCTACACAATGAAAGAATCTGTTGCCGATGGAATTACAGTAAATCTTGTTTATGAAGGTCGTGCCGCAAAAGTAATTCTTGACCAGAAGAAAGTCCGCGAGATTGAAGAGTATTACGCCCAGTGCGAGGATGAAGGGGCAAACGAAGCTCAGATTGCTGCAAGCAAAAAAGCCGTTGCAAACCTTGATGCAATTATTGGTGATGATGATGTAGTTGCAGAAGTTGCTCAGGATTTTATTAATCACTATGAAACCCGTGTTAGTGAAGGTGCAACTGTTGAAGGCAAAGCAATGTTTGTATGCTCTAATCGCGAGATTGCTTACAAGCTATGGCAGAAGATTGTAGAGCTCCGTCCTGAGTGGAATGTTCCTCGTGCGCTCCCTGGAACGGGCAGCGATAGTTTCAAGCCGCATGTCGAAGGGGGCGACAAAGACTATAAGCCAATCGAAAAAATCAAAATGGTAATGACCGAGAACAAAGCAAAAGATACAAAAGGTCTTTTTGAACTTCTTGGTAATCATGAGTACAGAAGAGAACTTGACCGCCAGTTTAAGAATGTAAAATCAAACTTTAAGATTGCGATTGTAGTTGATATGTGGATAACAGGCTTTGATGTTCCTTCTCTTGATACAATCTACATCTACAAGCCTCTGCAGAAACATACTTTGATTCAGACAATCAGCCGTGTAAACAGAACTTACAAAGGAAAAGACCGTGGTTTGATTGTAGACTACATTGGAATCAAACGGGCAATGAATGAAGCCCTCAAAAAATATACCGGCGATGATAACGAAGAGTTTGAAGATACAGATAAAGCCGTTGCTATTGTAAAAGACCAGATCAGTGTTCTGGATGCAATGTTTAATGAATTTGATTCTTCTGATTATTATAATGGAAGTCCGCTTAAGCAGCTTGAATGTTTGAACAAAGCTGTTGAGTTTGTTCAGTCAAGTGAAGAATTAGAAAAACGGTTTATGGATGCAGTACGTAGAATGAAGAAAGCATTTAACCTTTGTTCTTCAAGCGAGTCTATTACAAAGAGTGATAAAGATAAAATCAACTTCTACATAGCAATTCGTTCCATTTTGTTCAAACTTACAAAAGGTGATGCGCCTGACATCACAACAATGAATCATCATGTTGCCCAACTTATAAATGAAGCAATAAAAGCTGATGGAGTAGAAGAATTATTCCAGGTTGGAAAGAATGTAAACTTTGATATTTTTACACCTGAATATCTTGAAAAGATAAATGCGATTCAGCTGCCAAATACGAAAATTAAAATCTTGCAGCAGCTGCTCCAGCAGGTAATTGCAGATTATAAGAGAACAAACAAAATCAAAGCAATGGAATTCAGCGAGCGAATGAAGAAGCTGGTTGAAGAATATAACAACCGACACCTTGATGATTTTACTGTTCAGGTTCTTGATGAAGTTACAAAACAGTTGAACGAATTGCTCAATGATATTCAGAAAGACAAAGAGCACTTTAAGGAACTAGGAATCAGTTTTGAAGAAAAGGCATTCTACGATATTCTTGTTAGCTGTGCACAGAAATTCCATTTTGAAAATCAATATCCAGACGACAAGATGAAAGACCTTGCAAAGAAAGTAAAAGCTCTTGTTGATGATAAAACAAAATACACCGACTGGGATCAGCGAATTGATGTAAAAGCCGAAATGGAAGCAGATTTAATGATTCTTCTTGATGATAATGGCTATCCTCCTGTACCTCGTAATGAAGTTTATAATGAAGTTTTTGAACAGGCTGAAAACTTTAAGAAGTATGCAGAATAATAAGGAGTAAATAAAAATGAATGAATTACAGTCTTTATCACTGATTTTCCAGAATAAACTCTTTAGAATACCAGATTATCAGCGCGGTTATGCATGGCAGGAATATCAACTTATCGATTTTTGGGAGGATTTAGTAAATTTACAGCCGGATAGAAATCATTACACAGGGCTCCTTTCTATTAAACAACTTTCACGAGAAGATTCAAAGAAACTCGGAGAAAATGATCAATGGTTATTAAATGGAGGATATAAAGCATATCATATTGTAGATGGACAGCAGCGTTTAACCACATTTGTTATCTTATTACATGAGTTAATTAAATTTTATATAAACCTTGATGAGAATAAAGACATTCCCGAATCTGATGTATATTTAGGATTTGAGTCAATTAAAGATATAAGAGCAAAATATATCAGTAAACAGATGCCTCCTAATAATTTGCGTACTACATACATTTTTGGCTATGAAAATGATAATCCAAGTGCTGAATATTTGAGATATAAAATCTTTGAAGAAAAGTATGGCGGAACTTTAAAAGAAACTTATTACACAAAAAATCTTAAATTTGCAAAATCTTTTTTTGAAGAAGCTCTATCTAAATTTTATGAACAGAAAGGTACTCATGGATTATCTGATTTATACCAAAAGCTGACTTTACATCTTATGTTTAATATTCATGAGATTGAAGATGATTATGATGTTTATGTTGCTTTTGAAACAATGAATAACAGAGGTAAACGTCTTACAAATCTTGAATTGCTCAAGAATCGTTTAATTTATTTAACAACATTATACAACAAAGAAGATCTTAATGAAGAAAATGAAAATGCATTAAGAGAAACGATAAATAATGCCTGGAAAGAAGTTTATTTTCAACTTGGTAGAAATGAGTTTTCACCTTTATCAGATGATGAATTCTTAAGAGCACATTGGATTATTTATTTTAAATACACCAGACAAAAAGGTGATGACTATATTAAATTCTTATTAAGAAAGTTTTCTCATAAAGCAATCTTTAACGATATATATGAAGTAACTTCAGAATTCCAAGAATCTATAAACCTTGATAATGAAAATATCGAAGATGAAGAAAATGATGAGAATGAAATTTTAGAAAATATAAATGAAGATTCTTTACAAACAGAATTCTTACGCCCTAATATGATTGCAGACTATGTAAACAGTTTAAAGGAATGCTCCGAAAGTTGGTATTACACATTCTTCCCTGATGAAAGTACAGAATTATCTGAACAAGAAAAACTTTGGATTGATAGATTAAATCGAATAGGTATAGGATACTTTAGGCCACTTGTATCTGTTGTAATCAATAAAAGTACAATAGGAAGTAGTGAAGATAAAGTAGAACTATTAAAAGCTATTGAAAGATTCCAGTTTATAAACTTCCGACTTGCACAATACCAATCAAGCTATAAAAGCAGCGATTATTATAAAAAAGCAAGAGATTTATATCTTGGAAGAATAACAATCGAAGAAATTACTGATGATTTAAATGAGACAACTAATAATAACACAGAGAACGCTCTTGAAACATTTATAAGTAAAATGCACAGACGTTTTGATTCTGATGAAGGTTTCTACAGCTGGCATGACTTGAAATACTTTTTATTTGAATATGAGTATTCACTTGCAGAAAAATTAAAGAGATTGGATAACCTCAAAATCGATTGGATCAGTTTCACTTCTGTAACAAAAGGTAAATACTCAATTGAACATATTCTTCCACAAACACCTAAAAAGTTTTATTGGAAAAATAATTTTAGACAATTTACATCTATTGAAATTAAAAAACTTACAGGTTCATTGGGTAATATGCTACCACTATCACAGGCTATTAATTCAAGTTTACAGAATGATACATTTGATGAAAAGAAAAAACGTGGTTATTCTAACGGTTCATACTGCGAACTTGAGGTTGCAAAAGAAACAGATTGGACTGCAGATAGAATCTATAATCGAGGTTTAATGCTTCTGGATTTTATGGAAACCCGCTGGGATTTTAAATTTGCAAATCAACAACAGAAAGAAGATTTACTTTATATCAACTTTTTAAATGACCAGAGAGAAATACCACCTGAAATTACAAAAGAATCTGAAACTCAAATAAACGATGATATTGAAATAGGTGCTTCACGACATGAAAAGAGAAAAGCATACTGGACATATTTATTACCAATATTAAAATCAAATCTTAATGGCCCATATGCAAATGTAAATCCATCAAAAAACCAAGCTATAGATGGTTTCTTTGGAGTATCAGGAATCCATCTATATTGTTCCATTTCCATGCGTTTGAATAAAGTTGCAGTTGGATTCTGGATTGATACAGGTGATTCATATACTTCAAAAAAAATCTATGATTTGATTTATAAAGATAAAGAACAAATTGAAGAAAAGATTGGAATTAAACTTGATTGGGATAGAAAAGATAATTCAAGGTCTTGTAGTATTAATGCAATATTGAATGATGTGGATTATACAGATAAAGAACAATGGCCTAAATTGGCAGAATTTCAAGCAAAATATGCAAAACTCTTAGCTGATAATGTATTTTATCCTAGAGAAGAAGAAATTAGAAGAATAATGAAATAATACATGGAAAAAATCTATTTTATATTAACTTTCCCTAAAAAGTTATGATTTCAATGTATTTCTCCGTTACAATACAGATAAAAATTAAAGGAGGCTAAAAATGAATTTTACAGCAAATAACATTATCAAACTTTTTATAGATGCAATTGGGCAGGATGCATTTGCAGATTTCTATGATTATAACTGGCAGGCTCGGAAAAAGGAAATACAAAAATTACTAAAAAATGATTATACCTTTGATATTTTAAATGATTCAAATTTTCAACGAGTTCTTAATATACTTACTGACTTTGTAGATTGGGCAAAAGATAAAGATTATATAAATGAATGGGACAAATTTGCAATCATAAATTTACTTATTCCTTATATGCACGCAATAAAATTTACACCACAAAATGTGATACCAGAACATGACTTCAACGAATATATAATTATGTATTCAATATGTAACGCTTATAAACGTTCTATGCAGGAAGCATTAAAATCAAAAGATTTTTACAACAATAAACTTGAGGCACTTACTTTATCACTTTTTCAATTTAATTATTATCTTCCGTCATACAATTACACGAAAAATATTCATCCATTAAAAGGTGTGTTTGATTTATTTCTCGCGCTTGTTAAAGATAAAAAGAAGCTTTATGACTATTGGAATTCTAATAAATTTAAACTTGATGAAAAAGATTCTACAGATTTAAAAATCTTGATTCAAAGATGGACAAAAAGTGAAACATCCAGACCTAGCTGGAAAGTAATCAAACTATTTATGAATGAAGATTTACTTCCTGATGAAAATTTAATATACCAACCTTTTCCTGATGTTTCTGGAAAAGATCAGTATTTGACTTTTAGAAGAAAAATATTTCCAGCATATTTTATAACTAATTTTTTTGACTCTTTAGAAAAACAAGGTTTTATAAATAAAACTTCAAAAGAAATGTTACAGACTGGCATAAGATTATTCTACAGGCATTTTTTAGTAACAAAAGAACCAAACTGTTCTCAAGAAGAAATTAATAATCCTATGTTTTGTATGTTATATAGATTTCTCTTAAAAGATGATATGGGTAATGATTTTAATACAGATACAGCATTATATTTTAAAAGATATTTATTTTAATATTATTATATCGGGGTTTTAGGGGCTACGCCCCTAGGCGAGAGGGCAGGCCGCAACAACGTGCGGCCGAGGGGGAGACTTCCCCCTCCTTATTCATCCTTTGAATCAATATCCCGGTAATTCCACCTTCTCATTCCCGCAATACAAAAATCCTTCTCTTCTGCAATCAAAGCATCAGAAAGTGCATAGGGAAAATCACCACGGCGTGCATGCTCCAGTATTTTGCAACAATGCAAAGACAACAAACGAGGTTACTCCAAAGGTGACTGTAAACGTTACTGTAAAATTAACTGCAAATCAGAAAAAGATCCTTGAAGAAATAAATATGAATAATTCTCACCCTTCCCATGCATTCAACACTATATTCTGCCCACCAGACACCTCTATCGATTCCCCATTGATATAACTTGCTGCCTCGCTTGAAACAAACACTACCGGCTTTGCTATTTCTTCGGGTTCTGCCATGCGTTTTGTCAAAGGAGATTACATTAATTCATTAAACTACAACTTTAAAAAAATCCTATGATTTACAATTTATTATTCCACCCATTTATGTTATATTTTACTAAGGTAAAAAAATGTTCCATATTGCAATTTGCGAAGACGAAAAGATTGTTCTCGAGTTTGAAACTTCCCTCATTCAAAAATGGGCAGAGGAGCGCGGCGTTGTAATCAGTCTGGAAACTTTTATTTCGGCGGAGCAGTTTTTATTCGAAAGCGAAGATGCGGCTCCTTTTGATCTTTTGATTTTTGATATCCAGATGAAGAACATGAACGGGATGGAGCTTGCAAAAACTCTTCGTAAACGTGGCTGCCAGTCGGAGCTTATTTTTGTTACCGGTGTTAAAGATTATGCAATCGAAGGCTACGAGGTTGGGGCAGTGCGCTATCTTTTAAAACCTCTTAAGGCCGATGTTTTAAACTCACTTCTTGATTCAGTCTATTCAACCCACTCCAAAAATGATGATTTTTTTATTCTTGAGCAGGGTTCCCAGAAAGAAAAAATCCCTTTTAAAAACATAATCTATATGGAAGCGCGCGCTCATTATGTTTTCCTTAAGACTGATTTATTTGAACGCGAATGGAAGTCATCCTTTAGCGAGGCATCTTCTGTTTTTAATTCTGATTTTTTTTGCCTCCGTCGTGGGCTCATCGTAAACTTAAATCATATTTCAAAAATCACTCGAACTGACTGCATCCTGGACTCAGGCGAAACTTTACCGGTCGCTCGAAACGTCTACAAAGATTTAAACGAAGCGTTTATTAATCATTATAAAAATACAATTGGTAACGGCGGGGAGGAAAAATAATTTGAACAACATCCTTCTCATCATCCTTATCTCTGTTTTCTCTCTTCTCTTTGGCTCTGTGATTACCATTCTGATTTCTAAATCACGCTATCAGAAAAAACTCGAAAACTTTCAGGATTCTGTTCTTAAAAAGCAGCGCGATGAGGTTCAGAATATCTACCAGACTATGAGGGCATGGCGGCACGATTATCACAATCACATGCAGTCTATAAAAGCCATGCTTTCGATGAATAAAAAAAAGGAGCTTTCTCTTTATCTTGATAATCTTGAAAAGGATTTAGACAGCATCGATATTGCAATCCGCACGGGTAATGTTGGACTTGATGCAATATTGAGCAGTAAGGTTTCCATCGCTCGTAAAAATAACATCGAAGTATCCTGCACTGCAAAAGTTCCTTCCGACTTAAAAATCCCCGATGTTCACCTTTGTGCAATCGTCGGAAACCTTATGGACAACGCAATCGAAGCATGCGAAAAAATCACTTCCTCACAAAAACAAGGTGATGATGTTCTTCCAAAGTTTATCCGCATCTACATAGGGCTTTTTAAAAATCAGCTTTATATTTCTGTTTCAAACTCTACAAAAGAACGCAGGCGTAAAAAGCTTTCTGAATTTGTGACGGGTAAAACAGGTGAGCACGGCTTTGGACTACGCCGTATAGATAAAATTACAGAAAAATATGATGGCTATGTAAACCGAAAAAATGAGCCCGGAGTTTTCGCCACAGAGATTATGATTCCGCTGTAAGACGGGATTTCGGGCCACAAAGAGATTTTTTGCACCCCGAATGCATGTTTTCCGGCCAGAAAATAGTTTTTTTACGGCAGATTCATCATTTCGTGCCCTAAATTTTACATTTCGTGTACTTTTTTTATAAATAAATAAAATCAGGTTTATATTTTACTCATCTTAAAAAATGGGGGAAATAATGAAAGACAAGAAAGAAAAGAAGAATACTATCTTTAAAAATGCTTTTATTGTTTACAAGGCTATGTTTAAAAGATACCCTGCGGCCATTCCGCTCGTTCTTATTTACATAGTGATTTCTGTTTCGCTGCCGTTCATCAATACTCTTATTCCTGCTATGGCTATTAAGGGGATTACAAGCGGAAGCGTTCAGACTTTTCTTTTGTATATCGTAACTACTGCATGCTTTTTCTGCGTGTTTTCTGCGGTCAAAGTGTTCTGCGAAAAAAAGATGCAGCTTAAGCATACTTACACCCGTATCAGTGTATTTATGCTCGATTTTATTAAAAAGGCTATCAACACAGACTATCTGAATATTGAACCTCAGCCTAAGCAGAAAATTATGGGTAAGGGTGTTCAGGGGGTTAGCGGTAACTACGAAGGTGCAGAGCTTGTTTCAACTCTTTCCATGGAATTCGTTGTGATTGTGCTCGGAATCTTCAGCTATGGTACTGCTATTTTTATTCTTGACTGGAAGGTTTTAGCCTTAACTCTTGGCATGTTTGTTGTTGATGTCCTCATTCGTAATCATGCGGTAAAATACGGGGACTCTCACCGCGAAAGCTTTTCGGAGCCGTGGCGCAAGATGAATTATTATGAGCGTAACAGCATGAACATCAGTGCCGGAAAGGATATCCGCATTTTTGGTCTTAAAAAGCTCTTTGATTATCATTTTGATAAGATGATTAACATCTACAGAAAGTTCCGCTACCGCTACCAGCTCAAATGGTATTATCCTACAATTGCCGATACTGCCTTTAATTTTGTTCGCGACTGGGCTGCCTATACACTTTTGATTTACAAGGTTCTTTCGGGAGAAATTGATGCTGCAACCTTTACAATCTACCTTGGTGTGATAGCAAATTTCTCGCAGTACATCTACGACGTTTCCATGCACTTTGCAAACCTTCGTGATGCAAGTCATCAGTTCAACGACTATCACGCATTTATGAATCAAAAAGATTTATTCAAGCACGAAGATACATCATCGCTTACTGATGCAACCGCTCCTTCCATCGAGTTCCGCAACGTAAGCTTTACCTATGAAGGAAGCGATAAGCCGGTCCTTAAAAACGTAAGCTTTAAAATCAGTGCCGACGAAAAGATTGCGTTAGTTGGAAATAACGGGGCTGGTAAAACAACAATCGTTAAACTCCTGTGCGGACTTTATCAGCCTACAGGCGGCGAAATTTTGATTGACGGAAAAAGCATCAACGACATAGGCGTAGAAAACTACCAGGATATGATAAGTGTTCTTTTCCAGGATACTTCTCCAATCGCTCTTTCCATTGCAGAAAATGTCTGCGGCTGCGAACCGGATGATGCAGATAAGGAAAAACTTAATGACTGCCTTAAAAAAGCAGGCTTACTTTCTAAAGTAAACACTCTTCCAAAAAAAGAGAAAACCTACATTACCCAGACTCTGGACGAAAAAGGAATTGTTCTTTCAGGAGGAGAAACTCAAAAGCTTCTTCTTGCTAAAGCGATGTACAAAAACGGTCCTATGCTCATTTTGGATGAACCGACATCTGCCTTAGACCCGATTGCAGAAAGCACAATTTACGAAGAATACAATCAGATGGCAGATCACAAAACTGCCGTGTTTATCTCTCATCGTCTTGCAAGTACAAAGTTCTGCGACCGAATCCTCTTTTTAGACAAAGGTCAGATTGTAGAAGAAGGTACACATAATCAGCTTATGAAAAAAGGCGGAAAGTATAAAGAGATTTTTGATATTCAGAGCCACTACTACAATGCCTAAAATCGAAAATCCGTTAAAAAATGAGCCGAAAGGGTCATTTTAGGATTATCGAAAGAACGGCTCGCCGAGATTTATCGAGGCGTTAATATTAAGGAGAAATTATGAAGGAAAATATGAAAGGAACAGTATCTAAGGTATTAAATCTTACTCACAGAATAGTCCCGGGTTACATAACATTTGTTTTTATCGTAAAGCTCATTGCGGCCGGTCAGCCCTTTGTGAACATTTATTTTTCGAGTCTCATCTTAGACGGACTTTTCAGCATGGACAGCTTTGAATCAATCTTTAAAAACGTGCTGATCATGCTCTGTATTGATTCTGTTTTAATTCTTATCCGCTGGGGGCTTGAATTAATCAACTGGGTCAAAAAGCACGAGCTTACCCAGAAAATAAACAAGATGCTTGTAGATAAAACCATGGATATTGATTTTGATATCCTTGAAAAGCACGAAACCCTTGATATGTACAAAAAAGCAAAAGACGGCTCTACTGCAGGAGGTGATATCCGCGGTTTTATAGATAATCTTGCAGGCATAATCGAAAAGATTTCTACAATCGTTTATTCTCTTATTCTTCTTATTCCGCTTTTTATTCCTCTTGCAGAGAATGCGGGAAATCTTACACGACTCGGCTTTTTCTTAAATCAGTGGTACAGCTTTGTGGTTATGCTTGTTGTTCTTGCAGTTCATGTCTTTATGTCTTATAAGGCAAACAAGAGATCTTCCGAACTTCAGATGCAGTTTTTTGAAAAGAACGTTTCTTATAACCGTTACTTCGGCTACTGGTTCAACCTGATTTTTGATTATTCTATAGGTAAATATATCCGCCTTTACAAAATGCAAAAGCTCATGACAAAGCGAGTACAGGAAACCAACGACAAGCTCGAAGAAGAAGGCAATACCTGGATAAAAAAGGACATCAGAAACTCGATGATTCCGCTTTTATCGCAGTGTTTTATGCAGCTTGCAAGCTATGCCTACGTTGGTTTAAAAGCTGTATTCGGATTAGTGAGCGCCGGAAAATGTATCATGTATGTTTCAAGCTATACAAAACTTGTAGAAAGCATTACCGGAATCAGCAGCAACTTTGTTCAGCTTAAAATGCAGAGCCGTTATCTTTCGTTCTTCTACGATTACATGGAGATCAAGAACAAGCGTTACGACGGAACAATCCCTACAGAAAAGCGTGATGACAATGTTTATGAACTTGAATTCCGCGATGTTTCGTTCAAGTATGCAAACTCAGAAACCTGGGCACTGCGCCACGTAAACCAGAAAATCACTCTTGGAACAAAGAATGCCGTAGTCGGAAAAAACGGAGCCGGAAAGACAACCTTTATAAAGCTTTTATGCCGCCTTTACGAACCAACCGAAGGTCAGATTTTATTAAACGGAGTAGATATCCGCTATTACGATAACGAAGAATATGCAAAGCTTTTTGCAATCGTTTTCCAGGACTTTAATCTCTTCAGCTTTCCGCTTGGAGAAAATGTTTCGGGCAGTAATGTTTACGACCGTGAGCGTGCAAAAAAATGCCTTATTGATGCAGGCTTTGGCGAGCGCCTTTCTAAAATGGAAAAAGGATTGGACACTCAGCTTTACCAGTATGATGATGAAAACGGGGTAGAAATCTCGGGCGGCGAAGCTCAGAAGATTGCTATTGCACGCTCGCTTTATAAGGATGCGCCATTTGTAATCATGGATGAACCAACCTCGGCTCTTGATCCAGTTGCAGAGTTCGAAATCTACCAGAGGTTTGACCAGATGGAAGAAGGCAAAACTTCGATCTATATAAGCCACCGAATGTCTTCGTGCCGTTTCTGCGACAACATCATAGTCTTCGACGAAGGAAAAATAATAGAGCAGGGTAACCACGAAAAGCTCATGTCTAATAAAGGCTTATACAGTGAACTTTGGAAAGCTCAGGCTCAGTATTACGCTTAAACTGCCAGACTTTGGTTTTATCCTTGTTATGGATAAAATCAAAGTTTTTTTTATAACAGTTCCTCTTTCTTTTTTTTATAAAATCAATTATTATAATAAAACGTTTAACTATCAATTATGATTTTATTTAGCAAAGACAAAGAATTCTACAAAAAAGTATTTACTATTTCTATTCCAATTGCTCTTCAGAGTCTTATAACTATCGGTGTAAATATGCTTGATACGATTATGGTCGGCTCTCTTGGTGAAGATGCACTTTCCGCATCCTCTCTGGCAAATTCTTTTATAAGCATTTATCATATTTTCTGCATGGGATTGGGAATGGGAGCTTCTGTTTTAGTTTCGCGTTACTGGGGCATGAAAATATCAGATTCAAATAATGAAAAAAATGCAACCCGCGCTTTAAAACAGACCATCTGTCTTATGTTACGACTGACAATCCTTCTTGCATCAATATTTGCAGTTTTTACTCTTTTAATGCCTGATATCCTTATGAGGATGTACACAAAAGAAGACAATATCATAAAACTTGGTACTCAATATTTCACCTGGTCGATTCCCGCTTATTTCTTTCTTGGAACTTCATTAACTACAACAATTGTTTTAAGAAGTGTCGGTCAGACTGTCTTTCCGCTTTTTGTATCAATAGGTGCTTTTTTTGTAAATTTAATATCAAACTATGCTTTTATTTTCGGAAAATTAGGTGCGCCAAGAATGGAGATTGCGGGAGCGGCTCTTGGAACTTTAATCGCCCGTATTTTTGAGGCTGCTTTAATCTTAGGCTATTTATTCTTTAAAGACAAAAAAATTAATTTCAGGCTTAAAGATTTATTTATGAAAACAGGTTCTCTTATACGCGAATATTTTAGAATCTCAATTCCTGTTTTAATAAGTGACGGTATTCTTGCAATTGGAAATAATTCTGTTGCTATGGTAATCGGTCGTTTAGGCTCTGCCTTTGTTGCTGCAAATGCAATTACTTCTGTAACTCAGCAGTTAAGCACAGTTGTAATTCAGGGTGTCAGTCAGTCAGGTGCTATCATAACCGGTCAAACACTTGGCAGCGGTGACAGAGATAAAACCATGAAGCAGGGATGGCTTTTCTTTGGTCTTGGACTTGCTCTTGGCTGTATTTCTGCGTTGTTCATTGCAGTCTGTAAAAATCCTATAATCGGATATTATAAAAACGTCAGCTTCGAAACGCATGAAATTGCAGCACAATTAATGCTTGCCATCAGCTTTATCATTATTTTCCAGGCTTCTAATTCAATTATGACAAAGGGTGTCCTTCGAGGTGGCGGTGATACAAAGATGCTTATGCTTACCGATAATGTTTTTTTGTGGGTTGTTTCAATTCCTCTTGGAATTATCACGGGATTAATTTTAAAATGGCCGCCTTTTGTAATTTATGTATGTTTAAAATCAGATCAGATTATAAAAACCTTCTGGTGTGTATTCAGATTAAAAAGTCAGAAGTGGATTAAGAAAATATCTACCGGTAATCAATAATTTTTCTTTAGTTTCATCAAATTTTTTTCTATTTTTCCCTTTATGTGATATAATATAGTATATTTTTCTTTTTCATGAAAAGGAGGATTTCGATGGAAAAGTTATTTCATTTAAAGGAAAGAAACACAACTATCGGTAAAGAAATTATTGGTGGTGTAACCACATTTCTTGCGATGGCTTACATTCTGGCTGTAAATCCAGGTATTCTTTCTGAATCAGGAATGGGTTGGGAGCAGGTATTTACTGCAACTGCAATTTCTGCTGCAATTGCAACACTCGTAATGGCATTTGTTGCAAAGCTTCCTGTGGCTCTGGCTCCTGGTCTTGGTCTTAATGCATTCTTTACTTACACTGTAGTATTGGGAATGGGTTGTTCATGGCAGCTTGCTCTTACTGCTGTTTTTATTGAAGGTATTTTATTTATCATACTTTCACTTTGTGGTGTAAGAGAGGCAATTGTTCGTTCAATTCCGGACGGATTAAAGAAAGCGGTTGCTGTCGGAATCGGTTTGTTCATTACAATCATCGGTCTTGTAAATGCCGGAATTTGTACAACAGATACTGGAACTACAATCGGTTTTGTTAATTTCAATCTAAGTCACAGTACTGCACTTGTTGCTGTAATCGGATTATTAATTACCATCGTTCTTTATATTCTTAAAGTTCCGGGTTCAATTCTCATCGGTATTATCATTACTACTATAATCGGTATTCCTTTTGGTGTAACAGTTATTCCGGAAGATTTCCATCCGTTCTCAACACCTGCAAAGCCTTATTTCTTCGCTTTTGATTTCAAGGGAATATTCATGACACCTGCCGGTAAATTCTCAATTGCCGTTTTAGGTCAGTTCTTTGTAATTTTCTTTACATTCCTGTTTACAGATTTGTTTGATACAATCGGAACTCTTTTAGGAGTTGCAGAGCAGGGTAATTTAAAAGATTCAAACGGTGAAGTTCTGAACTTAAAGGGTGCTTTACTTTCAGATTCTGTTGGTACTGTAGTAGGTGCTTGTCTTGGTACATCAACTGTAACATCTTTCGTTGAATCATCATCTGGGGTTGCCGCAGGTGCCAGAACAGGTCTTGCTTCTGTTGTAACAGGTATTTTATTCCTCTTGTCATTATTCCTCTGGAAGTTATTCGCTTTGATTCCATCTGCTGCTACTGCTCCTGCCTTGATTTTCGTAGGATTCTTAATGATGCAGTCAGTTGTTGATATCAACTTCAAGGATCCGACAGAAGGTATTCCGGCATTTATTACTATCATGTCTATGCCGTTCGCATATTCAATTTCAAAGGGTATTATGTTCGGTATTATTACATATGTTCTTTGTAAGGCATGTACTAAGAAAGCAAAGGAAGTTCCTGTTGTTACATGGATTTTAGCAGTTGTATTTATACTTGATATAATTTTTGAAGCCTGTAAATAAACGGTTTTAAAATCAAAAAGACTGTCAGTAATTTTATTACCGGCAGTCTTTTTTTATTTAACAAATCTTTGAAATTACAGATTATTCAAAAGCCATTTTTTGAATTTTTCGTAATCATTTTCCATTGGAATAGCTTTGTCCGGAAGTCTCATTACTTCTTCAAGTCTTGAAGGAATCGGTGGTTCTTTTCCTATTGCTTCTACAACTGTTGAACTGAATTTTGCAGGAGATGCTGTTTCAAGAATGATTCCGACAGCTTTTTTGTTTACAACTTTAATTCCCCAGTCAGGAATATTAGGTGTTAATCCCGGATTTGCAGGATCATTTTTCTTACCGTCAATAAGATCTACCATGGCAGATGTTCTTATATCATTCCATGCCTGATATCCGATTGCTCCGTGAGGATCAATAATATAACCGGTTTTTGTATGACAGTTATCAATTGCCTTTATGATTCCATCATTATCAAGCCAGTATGATGCAAACATTTTTCTGACTTCATCTAATGAATACATAGCCTGAATGCGTTCATAATTGCTTGGAGCTCCAACGTCCATTGCATTTGCATAAGTTTCTACAGATGCTCTTGGAACATAATCTCCTGAAGCAATCCAGTCAGGTATTGTTTTATTTGTATTTGTTGCTGCAACAAAGCCTGAAATTGGAGCGCCCATTTCCCTTGCAATTAATCCTGATGTAAGGTTACCGAAGTTTCCAGAAGGAACAACCATAATTATTGCAGGATCATGGATTTTATTATCCATTGCACATCTGTTTCTTACTACCAGCGATGCATACATATAATAAAAACTTTGTGGAAGAAGTCTTGAAATGTTAATGGAATTAGCAGATGAAAGACGTAATTTCTTTCTTAATTTCGGATCTGTAAATGCAGTTTTTACAAGCTTCTGACAATCATCAAAAGTTCCTTTAACCTTCAAGGCACGAACGTTTCCTGTAAAGGTTGAAAGCTGTTTTTCCTGAATCAAACTGATTTTTCCTTCCGGATATAAAATCGTAACGTCAATTCCTTCAACTCCATGAAAAGCGCTTCCAACTGCACTTCCTGTATCACCGGAAGTTGCAACAAGAATATGCAGCGGTTCTTCGCCTCTGTTTAAATATGACATGGTTCGTGCCATGAATCGTGCACCAAAATCTTTAAATGCACAGGTTGGACCGTGAAATAATTCAAGAACATAAGATATGGCATCTAGCGGGGCAATTTTCGGTGAAAAAGGATATGCATCCTGAATAATCAAAGCAAGTTCATCATCAGGAATTTCTCCTTCAACATAAGGTTTTGCCATATTAAACGCAATGTCTCTGAACGAAGGAGCAGGATCTTTATTTAATAATGAATCCTGTAATTTCGGAAAACTTTCAGGAATATACAACCCTCCGGTTTTCTGATTCATTCCGCTCATAACTGCTGTTTTAAAATCAACTTTTACAGATTTATCTCTTGTATCTGTGTAGATCATTTTGTACCCCGCATACCTGACTGTTATAGTTTATAAATCAGGTCATCTGCTATAATTTTTCCTAAATCTTCTTTACATTTAGAAGCTGCTTTTTCCCATTTAGGCTGTGTAGTTTCACAAGAATATGAATTTCTGTAAATCTCTTTACCGGTAATCATATCTACAACCCATATTTCTGATGTTAAAGAGCAGTAAAAACCATTTTCTGTTTTTTCAATAGGCTTTACGAATTTAACAGTTCCGCCTATCAAGTATCCGAAATCTTCATTTACGATTTCTTTATTTCTCTTATAAAGTGATTCAATCGGCTTTCCGATGTCAGATTCATCATTTACAGGAGCATTTCCAACTTTTTTGCAGCCGTATTTTTGAAATTCTGAAATAAGATTATAGAAATTTCTTGCAGGTTTATTCTTCTCATCATATTCGTAGATAAAAAGAATTGCTCCTTTTTCAGGAATGTCAGATCTTACGTTAAAATCAGCACTTGCTCCGGCATCAATTGCAGCAGAAACAAGATTTTCCTTTTTCGAATTAGGATTTGCATATGCAAGGAATTTTCCCTTTACGGCAAAATTGCATACAGGTGCATCGAAAATATACTGTCCTTCTGAATTTGTCTTAACGTTTTCTGTTTTTACTGAATCTTCAGAAACAGGATAACTGATAGTTAAAGAAAAATTCGGCAAAGGCTCATTTGTCTCATTGTTTTTTACAGATACAATAAACTGTTTTGTAAACATTTTTCCTTTTGTTGTAGCAGCAGGAACCTGTACCATTTCAATTTTTGTAGTATTTAACAGATTTAAAAAAGCAGTGTCTGCAGATTTTGAATTTGTTGTATCAGTGTTAACTTTTGTTGAAGTACATGCTGAAAGTAATACTAATATAATTGTTATAAAAAAAAGCTTTCTTGTGTTCATTTTATAAATCCTTTTGTGTAATTTTATTATGAAGTTCAAATATTTACAATATAAATCTTGTAAATATTTTTATATAATAATAAATTATTGTAATAAAGGACTATAAAAATGAACCGTTGTACAAGAGCAATAATATACAAGGATAATTTAAAATATAATCTTGAGCAGATAAAGAAATATGTAAATCCTGATGTGAAAATTTGTGTAGCAGTAAAAGCAGACAGTTATGGTCATAATGCTGTTTTAACTTCCATGCTGGCAGAAAATCTCGGTATTGAATTTCTTGCTGTTGCAACAATTGATGAAGCGATTGAGCTTAGAAACAATGGAATAAAAACAAATATTCTTTTACTAAGTCTTTGTACTCCGATAGAAATGGAAGATTTGTTTATTTATAACATAACACCGCTTGTTTTCGGCAGGGAATTTATTGAAATCCTTTCTAAAACCGCAGACAGATATTTTAAAAACGATGAAAAATTTAACGTTCATCTTGCAGTTGATACAGGCATGGGACGTATAGGCTGTTATCCCGAGGAAGCAAAGGAGCAGGCTGTTTTGATAAATAATTCAAAGCATTTAAAGCTTGGCGGAATGATAACTCATTTTGCAGTTTCAGACAGTCTAAAAAAAGAAAACCAGGATTTTACTAAAACACAATATGAAAATTTTAAAAAGGCAGTTGAATCGGTAAAAGAAGAAGGAATATCTCCCGGAATATGCTCATGCGGTGCAAGTGCCGCTCTTTTAAATAATACCGACATGCATTTTGACATGGTAAGGCCCGGAATCATTACTTACGGTTATTATCCTGATGAAATTACAAAGGAACATCTTCTTTCCGTTCATAAAGATTTTGACATAAAACCGGTTCTTTCTTTTGAAACAAAGGTTGTAGCAATCAGACATTTTCCGAAAGGGAAATCAATTTCTTACGGAAGAACTTATGTTTGTGAAAAAGATACAGATGTAGCAATTTTACCGGTTGGTTATGCCGATGGTCTTTTACGAAGATTTTCCCCTGGACTTGAAGTTACGATTAACGGGAAAAATTATCCGGTACGCGGAAGAATCTGTATGGATCAATGTATGGTTGAAATTGGAAAAGATAATAAAGACGTACATTTGTGGGATAAAGCAATCATTTTTGGTCCAAAAGAATGCGGTGCTTTAAATACGGCAGATGATCTTGCAAAGCTTGGAAATACAATATCTTATGAGGTTTTAACTTCAATTTCCAAAAGGGTAGAAAAGATTATTAATTAATCTGCAGTAATTTCTTTTATAATCTTTTTAACTTCAGAAACAAGATAAAATGAACCGGTAACAAGAAGAACGTTCTTTTTTAGAGCTGATTCTTCCAGTGCTTTTTTAATAATTTTTTTATAATCTGCATCTGCTTCAAAATTCAAATCATTGTTTTTAAAGCTTTCAATTGCTGAATTGATGTCAGATTTTTTTACGTTGCCTGGAATTGTAAGATAGATATTTTCAAATCTGTATTTGAACAGGGCAGAAATGTCTTTTATATCCTTATCTGCGGCACATGCAAACAGCAGTGATATTTTATATTCACCGTACATTTTATTCAATGTATCAAGAGTCAGATTTATACTGTTTACGGTATGTGCACCGTCCAGAACAATTTCAGGTATCTGTTCATAATGATGAAGATGCTCAAGAATCTCAAATCTTCCAGGTAAAGATGCCTTTGCAAGTCCTCGTTCAATTATAGCTTCATCAATGTTAGGAAGAATCTTTTTTATTGTGACTGCGGCTACTGTTGCATTCTGCACCTGCATTTTACCAAGCAGCTTCATCTGTGTGTCTATAGGACGATTAAACAGCTGACTTTCAAAATGAACGTGCATCTTTCGTGTTTTATCATTAAAGCTGTAATGCGCGTTATTTATAAGCTCATCGACAAAATAACATTCGGCATGTTTTGTAAAGGCTTTTTCACATAATACTGTTTTTATTGACTGACACTGCTGTTGAGATATAACGACAGGCGTGCAGTTTTTTATTATTCCTGCTTTTTCCGCAGCGATTTTTTCAAGAGTATTTCCTAAAAATTCTGTATGCTCAAGTTCGATGGGAGTTATACAGCAGATTTTTGGTCTTACAACATTTGTTGCATCAAGACGTCCGCCAAGTCCGACTTCAAAAACCGACCAGTCAACGTTTGCACGACGGAAGCATAAGAACGAATAAAGTGTAACAAGCTCGAACCAGGTAATCGGTCGGTCAAACGGCAGCTTTATTATAGATTCAATGTTAGGAACAAGCTCTTTTATTGAATCTTCATATATTTCTTCCGGAAAAAATCCTGATGGAGTAGAAATCCTTTCCCGAAAATCCGTTATATGTGGTGATGAATATAATCCAACATTATATCCTGCTTCTTCCAGAATGCATGCAATCATTTTAGATACAGAGCCTTTGCCCTTGGAACCTGCAACATGAACGCACGGAGCAAAATCCTGAGGATTATCAAACCTTTTGCAGAGAAAATCTATGGTGTCGAGCCAGAAAATGTCTTTTTGAGGAAGCTGTTCAAAATTTAAATAATCATCAAGCCAGTCCTGGAAGATGTCGATTGCATTCACCTTTATATTATAAAACGTTTCAATTATTCTGTCACTAGATATTTCTTTTCATCCTGTGATATATTTTATACGAGGAATGAAAATGAAAAGATTTTCTGGATTAATATTTGTATTTTTGTGCAGTTTAATGTCAGTTTTTGCACAGCCGGATAGTGAATATGTTGATATGACTCAGACAATTCCCAAGGGAGGCTACGCAACTTACAGGCGTTTTTTTGTATCAGACATGTTTTCAAATAAAATAAATGAAAATACCGCAAATATTGAAATAAAGTATTTCGACAAAAAGGGAAAAATTACGGCAAGAATGATGTGGTATGATAATACAAATCTTGTCAGAAATACTACAACTTACAAATATGATGATAAAGGCCGTCTTATTGAAAGATGTAATTATGATTCTAAAATGTTTGTAAAACCGGAAGGCGGCTGGTCTGTAGATCCAAAACAAAGTAAGCTTTGTTACAAAGATATAACTGAATATACCTCTTTAAGTAATGGAGGTTATAAAGCAGTAACTGAATCTTACAGATATAATACGCTGGAAGATATACTGTATGAAGAATACAACTCAAAAAATATTCTTGTAAGTAAACAAAAAATAATATGTGATTCCCCGGAACTTATTGATATCACAGAATATGATGATAAAGGTAATATTATTTATTCAAAATATGATGTGGAAAAACCTTATGAAGATTCGTATGAATATGTGTATGATGGTGATAAGATAATCAAAGGAAAATTGATTGAACATAAAACAGGAAAAGTTACTGAATTTACCTGTGAATATGACAAAAAGGGGAACCTTATTAAAAAAACTTACCCACAATATTTGTATGAATATAGTTATAATTCTAAGGGCAAGCTGGTAGAATCAAAATCAACAAATTTAACAACAGGCATTATGTGGATGCACAAGGTTTTCCGTTATGATAAAAAAACAGGTATTGTAATATTGGAAATTGAAGAAACAGACTATTCAAATTTTAAAATGACAAGATTCTGGTATACAGAGTTTTCACCTGATAACTGGAAAAAAGATCTTGCCCCGTGGAAGCTTGCCGCAGAACTTCCTGAATAATTGAATAATTATTGATAAACATTGTGTTTCTGTATAAAATAGCAAAAAAATAAGCCTTAAACGGCAAAAGTAAAGAGGATTAAAATGAGTGATGAAATTCAGTACACAGACATAAATAAAAGCTTTGAGGCAGCGTTGGAACGCAGCCGTAAGATTGAAGAGGATTTAACAAAGAATCCTAAAAAATACCGTGTGCTTACCGGTGACCGTCCTACAGGACTTTTGCATATAGGACACTATTTTGGTTCACTTCAGAACCGTGTGCGCCTGGCAAAAATGGGCGTACCTACAATGATTTTGATAGCAGATTATCAGGTTTTAACAGACCACGATGCCTTTGATAAAATAAGCCAGAATACTAAGCAGCTTGTAATTGACTATCTTGCTGCAGGAATTAATCCTCAGGAACAGGATGTAATCATTTATCCGCACAGTTATGTTCCTGAATGTAACCAACTTATGATTCCTTTTTTGACTCTTGTTTCTAATGCTGAACTTAGCCGTAACCCGACTGTTAAAGAAGAAATTGAAAGTGCTGGTCTTAAAAATGTAAATGCCGGAATGTATACATATCCTGTTCATCAGGCATGTGATATTCTTTTCTGTAAGGGAAATGTTGTACCTGTTGGTAAGGACCAGCTTCCGCATCTTGAAATGACTCGTACAATCGCAAACCGCTTCAATAAAAAGTTCTGTACAGATATGGGTAAGGAACCTGTATTCCCGGAGCCTCAGGCTTTGCTTTCTAAAACACCAATGATTCTTGGTTTGGATGGAAGTCAGAAAATGTCAAAGAGCCGCGGTAATGCCGTAATGCTTTCTGCAACTGAAGACGAAACTGCAGCCCTCATTAAAAAAGCAAAGACCGACCAGGACAGAAACATAACTTATGATCCAGTAAACCGCCCTGAAGTTTCTAATCTTCTTATGCTCATTTCTCTTTGTACCGGTGAAGAGCCGTCTGCAATTGCCGCACGAATCGGTGACGGTGGAGGAGGGATGCTCAAAGCAACTCTTACCGAAGCACTTAACGAAAAGCTCCGTCCATTGCGCGCAGAACGTGCACGCCTTGAAGCAGATCCTGAATATATCAGAAAGGTATTGCTCAAAGGTGCAGAACGAGCTCGTGAAATTGGTATAAAGACACTCGAAGAAGTACGTGAAAGAATGAATATGGTAATATAAGTTTTTAGCAGTTAGCTGTTAGAAAAAGATTTTGCTATTTTTAATAATTTCTCACGTGTATTCATTTCGGGATCTTCGATTACGCAGTCCAAAAGATGGTGTAAAATAAATCCTAGTTTTTTCCCCGGTTCAAAGCCGTTCTGGATTAAATCTTTACCGTTAATTGCAAGGTCCTTTACAGATAAAGCATTTTTCTGCTGTTCAATTTTTCTAATTCGTTCTCTAAATTCAATTAATTCTTTACAGGCTGCAGAATCATGAAGTCTTACAGGCTCATTATATTTTCCGTACATATCTGCAAGCCGTAAATCAAATAAATCATCTACATATTCAAGACCGGTTTTAACAAGAAATCTTCTTACGGCAGAATCTGACCAGTCAGGTGTATATTTAAACATGTGATTTTCAATAAGATGACATATGTATTCACACTGAGCATTGCTGAATTTAAGCTCTTTCAGGATTTTTTCTGCTGTTTCCGCTGATTTTTTCTCGTGATTGTAAAAATGAAAAACATTCTGTCCGTTTACTGCTTCAACTGTTTTTGTCTGAGGCTTTCCGCAGTCATGGAAAAAGGCTGCAATACGTACAAGCGGTTTATCCTTTGGTGCACCGTCACAAGAATATATATTATGATCCATTACATCAAAAATATGAAATGAGCGTGCATCTTTTTGAATACAGTTACGGCATTCAAGGATTTCTGGAATAAATAATTTTAAAATACCTGTTTCTTCCATCAGTTTTATACCGATGCTTGGTTTTTCTGATTTCATCATTTTAAGAAATTCATCTCTGAAACGCTCAACACTTATTGAACATATTTTTTTTTGTATATCAGCTTCGAATATTTGTAAATATGTCTGTTTTTCTATACTGAAATTCAACTGTGATGCAAATCTTAATGCGCGGACAGGTCGTAAACCGTCTTCCATAAACCTTTCGTGCGGATTTCCAACTGTTCTGATTATCTTTTTACGGATATCCTTCCTGCCATGAAATGGATCGGTTATTTTTCCATTTTTAAGATTAATTGCAATTGCATTCATTGTAAAATCACGGCGGCTTAAATCTTCATCAATTGTTGCGGCATATTCAATTTTATCAGGATGCCTTCCGTCCGTATAATCTGATTCTGTCCTGAATGTAGTAACTTCAATTTCATGTTTCTTAAAATGTACGGTTACCGTTCCGTGCTCTATGCCTGTTGGGATTACAAGCTTGAATAATTTCATCACCTCTTGTGGAGTAGCATTTGTCGTTATATCCCAATCAGATGCTTTTTGCTTAAGAAAAATATCTCGTACAGCGCCACCGACAAGATATGCCTCATAGCCTGCTTTTTCAAAAATTAAGTTAAAATCTTTTAAAATCTGAGGAATTTTTATTCTGGAAAGCATTAAATTCCTCCTGCAAGTTTATTAAGGATTACAGAATAGACAATAAAAACAGTTCCAAGCACTACAATTACAAATAAAAATAGAATTTTAATTAAAAGAAGGACTGTAAACTGGTCTATTATCATAATAATTATGCTCATAAAAAAAGCCATGACGGCGAAAATTACCATGATTATTGCTGTTATTGACATTACATTCAGGATAATGCTCTGACTTTTATCTAAAAAAATCTGATAATTACCGACAAGATAAAGAGAAAATAAAAGAATATTGAAGGTAAACAGGATAGTTGCCGCATTTCTGAATAATTTACAGACTAAAAATATTATTTTTTTTATTTGAGACGGCTCCTGTGTCGATTTAATCTTCCTTTTTTCGTTCATAGTTTATATAATATTTTATTAGATATATTGGATTAAGTAAATGAAGAAGTTAATTTGTTTTTTAATATTATTGATTTTCGGCGGATTTTGTTTTTTCAAGGGATGGACGACAATCCGTGTAGATGCAGATAAAATAGGTATTGTAAAATCAAAATTAAAGGGAATTAGACCAGAGCCTGTCGAAAACGGTAAGTTTGCATGGTACTGGGATTTTCTTATACCGACAAATGCAACACTCATTAAATTCAGCATAACTCCTGTAAATACGACTAAAACTATAACCGGAAAGCTTCCTCTTTCAAACAATGATTTTACGAGCTTCAGCTTTACATATTCTGTTTCTATTTCTTATTCAGCACAAAATGTTGCCGATATGGTAAAAAATAATCTTATCAGTAATCAGGAAGATCTTGAAAAATACATGAATAATGCCGTTGATTCTATCTGTCAGCAGGCATCAAATCATATCATAAAAAAATATCAGATGGATTCTATGTTCAGACCGGAAAGCATCAAGCGTAATGAACTGGTAAGAAGCCTTGATTTATACCGTGATTTTCCTTATTTCGATATAACTGTTTTTGCAATTACAGATTACGTTCTGCCTGATTATAATGTATATTCTGCTGCTAATCCGGTATTAAATACCGTTCAAGATAATTCAGACAATAAATCAACGGAGTCCAACTGATGAAGCTTTGGATAGTCAGCATGGAGTGTGCCGGCATAATAGAGGCGGGTGGTGTAAAAAACGTTACCCTGGCGTTATGCAAGGAATTTTCTTTAGCCGGCAATAGTACAACTCTTTTCATTCCTGTTTTTAAAACAAACTGCTGGGATTTAATTTATGATTATGAAAAATCCGGTGCTGTTGAAACAGAGATTAATCATTGTAACCGCTGTGAAAAAATAATTTATAAAAAAGCAAAATGCAAAGAAGGTGATTTCAATATTGTTTTCATAAACAATCCGGTTTTTGCAGAAAAAGAAGACATTTACACCTATACCGAAAATGAACAGAAACAAAATCCTGAATTCATAAAGGGAAAAGGACATAAGGATACTTTGTTCATGGATTCTCTTTTTGCAAAGGCTGTGGCTGAATACATAAATTTTATTAATCCGTCAGAATATCCAGATATAATTCATTGTCAGGATGCATCCTGCGCTTTGATTCCATCCTTTGTAAAAAATAATCATCTTTATAACAAGACAAAAACTGTCGTTACAATTCACAATGCAGGGCCCGCATATCATCATAATTTTTCAAGTGCAGGTGAAGCGGCTTGGTATACAGGGCTTGATGAAGGAATATTATCAGATGCACTTAATGCTTCAAAGGTTGAACCGTTTTTACTGGCAGTGAATAGCGGTGCATATCTGACTACAGTTTCTGAAAATTATGCAAAAGAGCTTTTGGATCCTATGTATGAAAATGAAACGGAAGGATTGTCTTCAATTTTCTTTTCAAGATACACGTCAATCAAGGGCATTACAAACGGCATAGATTATGAAAGATATAATCCTACTGACAAAAACATTTCTCTTTTACCGTATGAATTTAATCCTGAAACGCTTGATTTACAGGGAAAGTATGAATGCCGTAAATATTTTATAAATGAAATAGTAAATTCAAGATATGATTCACAACTTCCAGTCTGCGGAAGCATCAATACTTCAAATTTTGATAATGATGTTTTCATCACATATCACGGAAGAATTACACATCAGAAGGGAATAAATATCCTGATTGATGCGATTCCTGCAATTTTGAATAATTTTGAAAACGTAAAATTTATTATCTGCGGTCAGGGAGAAATCTCTCTTGAAAAATCAATTATTGAGATTTGTAATAAATTCAGCGGAAAAGTGGCTTTTATAAACGGATATGACAGGCAGACTGCAAGATTAATAAACTGTTCGGGTGATTTTATTGTACTTCCAAGTTTTTTTGAACCGTGCGGACTAGAAGATTTAATTTCTCAGTTGTACGGGACTTTACCTGTTGCCAATAAAACTGGAGGACTTAATAAAATTGTAAACAGAAAAACAGGCTTTCTTTATGAAAATAACTGCAGTGAAAACCTTATTGCAAAGCTTTCTGAAGTAATTACACTTAAAATCAATTGTCCTGAAGTTATTCAAAGGATGATTAAAGAGGCTGCCTTATATGTTCATGAGAACTATCTTTGGAAAAATGTAATAAAAACAAAATATCTTCCTTTTTTTGAAGAAATATTGAAAAAAGTATAAATGGGGTATTGACTAAAAATCAAATCTTTCTTAATATTCAATCATTCGTAAAAAACGGATATATGCTGCTTTAGCTCAGCTGGTAGAGCACGTGATTTGTAATCTCGGGGTCGTGGGTCCAAATCCTACAAGCAGCTTTTTAAGGGGAGTTCGCATAGCGGCAATTGCAAGGGACTGTAAATCCCTCGACTCACGTCTCCAGAGGTTCGAGTCCTCTACTCCCCATTCTTAAAGAACAGAGCCTATGGCTCTTTTTTTTTGCCTGTTTTTCCTTACATCACTTTGACAAAACATCCTCTTTAGATTAATATAAAATGATAAAGTCTTTCAAAGGGGAATTGTGTGTTAATCCATTTTTGGGGAGTAAGGGGCTCTATCCCGACTCCAATATCACCGCAGCAAGTTCAATCAAAAATAATGGCCGCTATACAAAGGGCAAAGCCTGCAGATTTACAAAATGCAGAAACACGCTCAAAGTTTATTTCAAATCTTCCTTCATGGATTTTTGGAACAACAGGCGGAAACACAACATGTGTAGAACTTGTACATAACGATAAACACATCATCCTTGATGCAGGCTCAGGTCTTAGGGCACTTGGAAAAGAAAGGGAATGTCCTTCAAAATATTATCTTTTTCTTTCACATCTTCACTGGGATCATTTGAACGGCTTTCCATTTTTCGATCACGCGTTTAATCCTAATCTTGAAATACAGGTTTATTCAAATCATGACAATGCAGAAAAATTTTTCCGCGGTCAGATGGATGTTCCGTATAGTCCGCCGTCAGTAAGCACCTCAATTACAAAAAAACTTTATTTTAATCAGATTAAAGAAGGGGAGCCGTTTTATATTGACGACATAAAGGTTAATTCGTGTAAGATGCGTCATCCTGGTGATTCTTATTCTTTTTCTTTCGAAGCAGACGGCAAGAAATTTGTTTTTGCGACAGATGTTGAATTAAAAGCTTCTGATTTCAAAAGTAAACTTGACACGAATTCAATTTTCTACAATGCAGATGCAATTGTTATAGACGCACAGTATACTACTCAGGAATTGAATGAAAAAGTTGACTGGGGACATTCCTCGTTCTGCTATGCAATAGATTTTGCAATTCATTATCAGATTAAGGAAGTTTATCTTTTCCATCATGATCCTGCTTACGACGATAAAAAGCTTGAAAAAATACTTCAGGCTTCGCAATGGTATGCAAAATATATAAATCATTCAGATATGAAAATTTATCTTGCAAAAGAGGATACTGAGTTTATTTTATGATTCCGTTAAACAGAAAACCAGAGCCGCAGAATTTCAATTTCTCGTATAACTTCGATTCTGAAGAGACTGCAAAACTTGCAAAATTCTTCCGTGAAAATCAGGAAATACTTCCGAACGGACTTGAAAAATTCAGTAAGGCGCTTGAAGATGCAGTTTATCATGGACTGTCGCTTGAACAGGCAAGGAAATTTTTTACATGAAAAATAGCAAAAAGATAATCAGAATATCAATTATTTCTCTTTGTAGTCTTATTGTCCTTGCAGCGGTTATTTTTGGTTCTGTCTTTATTCCACAATTAATGCCTGTGCAGACAAAGGGTGAGGCAGAAGATATAAAATTCATTATTCCTTATGGAGAAAATGCATATCAGGTTACACAAAGATTAAGTGAAGAAAATCTGATTAAAAACAAAAAAATATTTTATTACTGTCTGTTGCGTCCTAAATATCTGAAGATTCTGTATCCGAAGCTTGAGTTTCCTCAGAACATTTCGTTTAAATCAGGCATTTATTATTTAAATAAAAAAATGAATTACGGACAGATAATTAAACAGTTCTGTGACGGCAGCAAGGAATTCATAAAAATATCTTTTCCGGAAGGATTAACCATTTCAAAAATCGGAAAACTGCTTGAAGAAGAATATGTATGCTCAAAGGATGATTTTTACAAAGCATGTCATGATACTGAAATTTTAAAAAAATATAATATCAATTCACAGTCGGCAGAAGGATTCCTTTTTCCTGATACTTATTATTTTGATTTTGGCAATGAACCAAAGCTTGTCGTTTGTAAAATGATAGATAATTTTTTTGAAAAGATTAAACAGATTCCTCAGCTTGATGGAAAATCTCCGGAGGATTTTAAAGATATTCTGATTCTTGCATCAATTGTTGAACGCGAATACAAGCTTTCAGAAGAAGCACCTTTAATTGCAAGTGTATTTAACAATCGCGTAAAGAATAACGACGGACTTTATTCCTGTGCGACAATTGAATATATAATAACAGAGATTCAGGGAAAACCGCATCCGGAACGAATATTTGAAGCAGATTTACAGATAGACAATCCCTACAACACATACAAGTGGAGAGGTTTACCACCGGGACCTATTTCGAATCCCGGAATAATTGCATTAAAGGCAGCTGTTGAGCCTGCAGATACTGATTATTATTTCTTCCAGCTCGTTGATGCAGATATCGGTAAACATATTTTTTCAAAGACTTTTGATGAACATAAACAAAATCATCGTCTGTTACCAAAAAGATAAAATATGCCAAAAATCTCAAAAGAAACAATCGATCAGATTCATTCCAACTCAGATATAGTTTCAATTGTAGGTGAGTATACACGTCTTCAAAAAAAAGGAGCAAATGACTGGTGGGGCTGCTGTCCGTTCCATAACGAAAAAACAGGCTCTTTCCACGTAGATGCAGATAAGAAATTTTACTATTGCTTTGGATGTCATGCTTCCGGCGATGTAATAAAATTCGTACAGGAGATGGAAAAAATCACATATCCTGAAGCAATCCTCGTTCTGGCGAAAAAAAATGCAATTCCTGTAAAATATGATGACGGATATAATCCTTCGGAAATAAAAAAGGATAATCACAATGAAGAATATATTGATTTATATGAACGGATTGCTTCTACCTTTCATTATTTTTTAACACAGACATCACAGGGAAATTTTGCACTTGATTATATAAAAAAACGCGGCCTTACAGATGAAACGCTTCGAAAATTCAAGATTGGTTATGCTCCTTCAGACAGATACTGGCTTAAAAAATTTCTTCTTGAAAAAAACTTTTCAGAACAGTTTTTAAATGAAAGCGGTCTTTTCAGCAAAAATTATAAGGATGTATGCATTTTCAGTGACAGACTTATGTTTCCGATTTTTAATAGAAACGGAAAAGTTGTAGCTTTTGGAGGAAGAATCCTTCATCCGCAGAAAGATCATGACAGTAAGTATTTAAACTCACCTGAATTAAGTCATTATAAAAAAAGGGAAACCTTCTTTGCGTTTAATTTTGCAAAAAATGCCATCCGCGAAAATAAAAAAGTAATTTTCTGCGAAGGATATATGGACTGTATTGCCTACCATCAGTGTGGAGTAGAATATGCAGTTGCTACATGTGGTACAGCCCTTACAGATGAACAGATAAGGCTTATCAGAAATTTTGCAGATGAGGTTCTTCTTTCATTCGATTCTGATGGAGCGGGGCAGAAGGCTACTTTGAAAGCAATAACAATGTGCAGAAAACAAAACATTACCGTAAAAGTAATACGTCTTAAGGGGGGAAAAGATCCTGCAGAAATCATGCTTTCTTTCGGAAAAGAAAACTTGACAAATCAAATAAAAGGTGCTATATTAGACGGCGACTATTTATTGAATATTCTAGGGGAAAAATACCCTGTTGACACTCCTGAAGGAAAAACAAAAGCTGCACTTGAATATTTTGAATACATCGACTGTCTTCAATCGGATATTCAGAAAGAGTCCTGCCTGGAACAATTAGGTCAGGCATTCAACATAAAACCGGAGGCGTTAAAGAGGGACTTTACAAATCGAAATCAAGCCCAAGAGCGAATAAAAATCCGGCCAGAAATTACAGAGGAAAAGACACCCGTTAATCTTAATGCAGAACTAAGGGGATTAATCGCGGTAACCGCCGATTTGAATCAATTCGAAAAGATTCGTTCTAATCTTAAAGAATCAGATTTTAAAAATCCACACGCACAAAGGCTTTTTAATGTTTTAGAAAAATGTTTAGAAAATAAAACTTTTTCTATCCCGGACATATTGTCGGAATGTAATGACAGTGAGCTTTCACAAATCATTTCAAGTTTTATATCTGACAAGGTTTATCAGAAAGAGAATATCGATATAGTTGTAAATGACACTATAAAATTCGTTCAAAAGAACAAAATTGATGAACAGCGTGATATTTTACTTAAAAGAATCCGAGAATATGTAATAACAACAGAAGATGATCAGAAAGAGCTGAATAATCTTCTTAAAAAAAAGATGGAACTTGATAAACAGGTCCAGTCATTATAAAAGCAGGTGTCTAATTGAAAAAGAAAAGCGATAATACTAATAATACTCAAATTACTTTTGATGATTGCATTAACAGACTTATTGAACTTGCAAAAACAAAAGACATACTTACCTGGGATGATGTAATTGCACATCTTGGACAGGAATTCGTTAATTCTGATGAATTGATGGAGCCCGTATTAAAACAGCTTAAAGATATCGGTAAAGAACCGGTCGAAACAGAGCTTCTTGATCAGGTTGCCGATGAAAATATCGAAAATGATGAAGATGACGAAAGCCTTATTTTAGAACAGGATGATGATGAAGACCTTGCAGGTGATAACAGCGAGGTTGAAGAAATTGAAAATGCAGAAAAGCTTGCATCTTCAAAACGTCTTTTAAATTCGGACAAGGATTCTAATGTAGATGATCCTATTCGTCTTTATCTTCGTGAAATCGGCAAAGAAAGCCTTCTTACCGCCGAACAGGAAGTTGAACTTTCAAAAACAATGGAAGAAGGAAATAACATCATCAAAAATGTTATAATCAATTCAGGAATAATGATTCCGGAATTTTATACAATCGCACAAAAAGCATTTACCAGGATTGATATTCATGAGCCTGGTAAAACACGTAAAGAAATAAATGAAGAGATGGCAGATAAACGACGTCTTAAAACTTTTTACGGTGAACACATAAAACCAGTTTTATCAGAAATGAAACAGTACATGGCTCTTAAAAAGCAGCTTTTTGAAGCAGAACAATCAAGTGAAATTTTCCAGAATCCTCAGCTTATTGCATTAAGGGAAAAAATCCTTCCTGAACTTCGAAAGGTTGATATTCAGACAGAAGAGCTAGATAAATTTACACAGAAATATCGAGATGCTACTATAAAAATAGATGAATATCATCAGAAGCAGGAAAAGAAAATGAAGGAATTGAGAATATCTAATCCTTCGGAATTAAGAAGTCTTGGTCGTAAGCTTTCAATAAAGGCAACTGCTTCTAAGCTTGAACAGGAACTGAACATGAGTACAGAAGAAATGCGTGATATCTATACTCAGATTCAGAAGATTGACAGAAAGCTTCATAAACTTGAATACGAATTCGAAAATGATGTTGAAGAAATCCTGAATATGGCAAAAGACATCGAATCTGGCAGAATTAAGATGGAAAAAGCTAAAAACCGTCTTATAAATGCCAACCTTCGTCTTGTTGTATCAATTGCCAAAAAATATACAAACAGAGGACTTCATTTCTTTGATTTAGTTCAGGAAGGAAACATCGGTTTAATTAAGGCTGTAGAAAAATTTGAATACCGCAAGGGATTTAAATTTTCAACATACGCAACCTGGTGGATTCGTCAGGCTATTACACGTTCAATCTCTGATCAGGCAAGAACAATTCGTGTACCGGTTCATATGATTGAACAGATTAATAAGGTTGTAAGGGAAAGCCGCCAGCTCATGCAGAAGCTTGGAAGGGAACCTAGTGATGAAGAAATTGCACAGCAGCTTGGATGGCCGTTAAACAGAGTAAAGCAGGTTAAGAATGTAGCAAGAGAACCTATTTCTCTCGAAACACCGATTGGAGAAGAGGAAGATTCACTTCTTGGAGACTTCATTGAAGATAAAGAAGTTGAAAATCCGGCATCACAGACTGCCTTTACGCTTCTTCAGGAACAGCTTCATAATGTTTTAAATACTTTACCTCCTCGTGAACAGGAAGTATTGAAAATGCGTTTTGGTCTTGAAGACGGTTATTCTTTAACTCTTGAAGAAGTAGGTTTATATTTTGATGTAACACGTGAACGTATCCGACAGATTGAAGCAAAAGCCTTGAGAAGATTAAGACATCCTCGTCGTGCAAACGGTTTACGAGATTACATTGAAATGTAAAAATAAAAAATGCATATAGACTAATTTTTACATTTAATATATTATTTTTATTATTTTATTTGGGGAAATAAATGGAAACTGCAAAGATTTTTGACAAACTTAAGGATTTACAGGATATTCTTGTAGAAAAGTATAAATTAGAGGCAAAAATTGAAGAAACTCCTAAGCAGCTTAACGCACAGGAAGAACTTCTTGCACGTCTTAAGAAAGAATATATCGCAAAAAATACAAATTATGATTCAATAAAAGAAAAAGTAGCTGAGCTTAAGCATGAGCTTGATGATGCCGTTCGTTCAAGAGAAAATGGTGAAAAGGGAATGGATAACATTACTACTCACCGTGAATATGAAGCTCTTGAAAAACAGATTAATGAAGCAACAGAAAAAGAAAACGATATCAGAAAAGATCTTCAGAAAAACGAAAAATCTCTTGAAGAGTTAAAAGAATCGCTTAAATCTGATGAAGATATGATTAAGGCTCAGGAATCAGATTTGCTTGAAAGTAAGAAAAATCTTGATGCTGAAGTAGCAGGTTACAATAAAAAATTAGATCAGTTAAAGAAAAAAGAAGATAAAATTACTCCTGATTTGGATCAGGAAATTCTTTTCAAATTTGAAAGAATTATTCAGAGAAATTCAGAAGGTATCGTAGCTGTAAGAAACGGAGTATGTACCGGCTGTCAGATGAATCTTCCTGCACAGTTTGCAAATATTGTCAGAGAAGGCGAAAACATTAATTTCTGTCCATACTGCAGCAGAATCCTTTTCTACGAAGAAACAGAAGAAGATTCAACAGAAACATACTTTAAAGCTGAAGATGCCGGATCTCTTGCCGATCTTGATGATGATTTCATGGATGAGCTTGACGATGAAGATCAGAATAAAAAAGATGAATTTGACGATGAATCTGAATACTATGATTCTGATGAAATGAATGCTCAGGATGATGAAGATGAAGATTCTGATGAACTTGAAGATCAGGATGAAGATTCTGAATAATTAAATTTGTACAAATGGGATATAACCGCGTTGTTATATCTTGATGATAAGACATAATAATGAGCGAAAGTCCGGGCTCCTTCGGAAAAAATGCCGGGTAATAACCGGGGATTTCATCAAGCCGAAAGGTTTTTTGAAATTACAGATAGTGCAACAGAAAATATACCGTCTGCTTTTGCAGATAAGGGTGAAAAGGCAGTGTAAGAGACTACCGCGTAAGCAGTAATGTTTACGGCTTGTAAACCTCATTTGGAGCAAGATTAAGCAGCAGACAGCATTTCCGAGCTTTTCTGCGGGTAAATCGCTGGAGTTTAATGGTAACATTAAACGCGGATAGATGGTTATTGGAAGAAATTCCAGACAGAACCCGGCTTATTGTCCCATTTGTAATTGTACGGCAATGAAAAATAACGATAATCCGAATTTTCAAAGAAGACCTAATCAGTTTTTACCGGTCTTATTAAAAATTATTGCAGGAATTGCGTTACTCGCTTTAATAATAACTGCCATTTTTTTTGTTTATAAAAAAAATCAGTCTGATAAAATAACTCTCAAAACGATTAAAAAATACTGGAACGTTTACGATTACGAAAAGGTTTACGAATCAGGGAAAGTATTTTTGCAGGAACAGCCTTATAATAATGTCGCACTTACATATTTTGGTTTTGCGTGTTTCTATCTTTCGGTAAGCCAGAATGATACCTCTTTATCACAGGAATATCTTGATGAATGTATCAATAATTTAAGGCTTGCACTTTATGAAGCAGACAAATCTGCAATTCCTCAGATTCAGTATTTCCTTGGAAAAGCATATTTTCAGAAGAATGTTGCTTCAAGCTATTATTATTCAGATCTTGCCATAAAATATCTTTCTCTTGCAAAACAAAACGGATATTCTGCTGATGATATTTCACAATATCTTGGTTTATGTTACGACAACCTTGGAATGACAATGGAAAGTCTTTCTTCATTCTTAGATGCGCTTGTTTTAAGGGAATCAGATACCTTGTTATTATCTGTAGCAAAGCAATATTACAAATTAAAAAATTATGATGCAGCAGAACAATATCTTTATAGAATAATCAATTATTATCAGAATGATGATAAAAAGCTCGAATCAAAAATTCTTCTGGGCAACATTTATTTTGAGAAAAATAATTATGAACAGGCTCTTCAAATGTACAATGATGTAATAAAGCACTATCAGAATTCAGCTGATGCACATTATGGAATAGGATTAATTTACGAAAAAGAAGGAAATATGGTAAAAGCAAGAGCCGAATGGCGGCAGGCGCTTAAAATTCAGGTAAATCATACTGGAGCATTAAAAAAATTATCAATTTACTGATTTTTGTATTTTAATTTCCGTAAATATATTGTATAATAAATTATTGTTCTAAAAGTATGGGAGGACATAAATGGGATTATTTGACAAGTTTACAACTGATATCGGAATTGATTTAGGAACTTGTAACACTTTAATATATGTAAAGGACAAGGGTATCGTAATCGATGAGCCTTCTGTCGTTGCTGTTGAAAAAGGAACTAAGATTATAAAAGCCGTTGGTTCCGAAGCAAAACGCATGCTTGATAAAACTCCAGGCAGCATTATTGCAATACGACCTCTTGCAGACGGAGTTATTGCTGATATTGACAGTACTGAAAAAATGATTAAGTACTTCATACAGAAAATCATTCCGCGTCATCAGATGTTTAAATCAATCAGAATGAAGATAGGTATTCCTTCATGTGTAACAGATGTCGAACGAAGGGCTTTGATTGAAGCAGCATTAAAATCTGGTGCAAAAGAAGTTGAAGTTATTCCGGAATCTCTTGCCGCAGCTATCGGTGCTAAAATCCCTATTTATGAACCCGCAGGACATATGGTATGTGATATTGGTGGTGGAACAACCGAAGTTTCTGTAATTTCTTTAGGAGATATGGTAGTTACACACTCAATCAGGGTCGGCGGTGATAAGTTTGATGAAGCAATTGTTAAACATGCAAAGAATGTTCATAACCTTATAATCGGACGTCAGACTGCTGAACGTCTTAAGATTCAGATTGGAAATGCTGCTCCTGAAAAAACTATCGAAAAAATGGAATTGAAGGGTACAGATGCAATTACAGGTCTTCCACGACGTCTTGAAATAGATAGTGTTGAAGTTCGTGAAGCATTAAAGGAACCTGTAACAAAAATCGTTGAAGAAATCAAGACAGTTCTTGGACTTACACCTCCAGAGCTTGCTTCTGATATTGTTGAACGCGGTATTGTTATGACTGGCGGTGGTTCAATGCTCAGGGAATTACCAAGACTTATTTCTAAAGAAACAGGTGTTCCTGTAATTCTGGTTGAAAAACCACTCGAATGTGTTGCACTTGGTGCCGGCGAAGCATTCACACTTTTCAAAAACATGAATGCAGAAAGATCTATTTATGACAGTTTGAATGAGTAGAATAAATGGCGCACAAACGAAACACAGGTTTTAAACTTCGTTTTCCGGAATTCATATTAATAGGACTTCTATTATTCTCATCAATTTCGCTTGGTTTCAGTTCAGGCAGTTTTATTTTAAATCTAAAAGAATTCGGCTTTGGAATTGTTTCATCTGTTGAAAAAGGCTTCAGTTATCTTACGTCTTCTATCGGTGATACGATTCATTCAGTAAAAGAATTAAAAGAGCTTAAAAAAGACTATAATGATCTGATAGTCAGACTTGAAAATTATGAAGAGCTTCAGCGTTCAAATGCCGAAATCAGAAAAGAAAATGAACGGTTGAAAGAGCAGCTTGATTTTGCAATTTCACTTGATGAAAAAAACATACCTGCCCAGATTATTTCAAGAGATCTTGATTCTGTATATTCCTACATTACCATTAATAAAGGAACTAAAAACGGAATCAAAAAGAACATGCCTGTAATTGCATTCCAGAACGGAAACAATGGACTTGTAGGAAAAGTTGTACAGGTTGGTGCATTTACAAGCCAGATTATCCCGATTTACAACATTAACAATATTGTATCTTGCCGTGTACTTAATACGAGAGATTTAGGTCTTGTCAGCGGTAAGGGTAGTGATGATAAACCACTTACATTAAAGCATATACGAAAAAGTGTCGTAGATCAGCTTAAATACGGAGATATAATCGTAACCTCCGGTGAAAATGACAATTACATGAAAGACATTCCTATTGGAACAATTTCAAAAATAACATCGCTTGAATATGAAACTTCACTGACTATTGAGCTTACACCGATAATTGATTTTTCACGACTAGAAAATGTAGTTGTAATTAATCAGAAAGAGCTTAATGACAGAAAACAGGATAAGTAGGGAAATAGAATATGGCTAAATCTTTTTTGACAAGTACATTAATTATATTTTTCACAATAATCCTGGAAGCTACTGTCCTTACAAATATTTCATTTCTGCTTGTTGTTCCCGATATTGTCCTTATAATTACGATATATCTTTCACTTTTGAATGGAAAACTTTACGGTGAAACGACAGGCTTTATTTCAGGGCTTTTCCTGGATTTTATTACTGGTGTTCCATTCGGATTTAATTGTGTTTACAGAACACTTATGGGATATTTTTACGGACTTATTTCTCATTCTGTAATCATTTCCGGAATTATCATGCCTGTTTTAAGTGTCGGAATCGGTACTATCGTAAAACGGCTTTTTATAATTATACTTTCTTTAATTTATCCTAATCTTCATCTGAATGTTTACGGATTCATTTCAGATCAATTCCTGTTTGAATTTATTGCTAACGTTGCGCTGTCACCATTTATTTTTAAGTTCTTAAGCTTCTTTAAGAATACGCTGTCTATTATTGACACAAAGGATATGATAGATAATGTACAATCTTAATAATAAAATGACAAAAAGTCATAAATCAATCATTTTACTTTCGCTTGTAGTTTTTATTCTGATAAGTTTTTCTATCCGTCTTTTTTCAATGCAGGTAATTCATGGTAAGGAATATCAGACACAATCTATAACTATCAAAAATAAAATAACTTCTTTACCCGCACAACGCGGTCAAATTTATGCGGTAAATGAACGAGATGCTATCGTAATTAATTCAGATTCATATGCTGTTGAAGTTACTCCCGGTGAAATTCCTTCTTCAAAATATGATTCTGTTATGATGAGGCTTTCAACTTTTCTTGGAATCTCCAAGGAAGATATTGATAAAAAAATTACAACAGATAAAAGACGACAATACACGCCTATAAGAATAAAATCTCATGTTCCGTTTACAATCATCTGTAATATTGCAGAAAACAAAACAGATCTCCCCGGAGTCAGCTGGGTTTCAAAACCAATCCGTGAATATCACCATACTCAGTCACTGTCGCATATAATCGGATATGTAGGTGATATCAGTCAGACAGAATATGAACAGCTTTATAATCAGGGTTATTCAAGAGACAGCGTAATCGGAAAAAATGGAATTGAAAAGCAATACGATTATCTTCTTCAAGGTAAACCGGGAAATGAAATATATACTGTAGATGTTCATGGACGTGTAATTTCCGATACACCTACAATTGTACCTCCGGTTTCAGGAAAAAATCTTGTTTTGACAATAGATTCTGAAATCCAAAAGCTTGCAGAAGATACACTTGGTCAGCGTGTAGGTGCTGTAGTTGTATTAAAGCCTTATACCGGTGAAATACTTGCAATGGTTTCATATCCTTATTTTGATTCAAATATCTTTAATCAGGATAATTCCGCAGAAGAATATTCAAAGCTTTTAAATGATGAATCAAAACCACTTATTAACCGTGCAGTTCAGGTTTCTTATCCTCCTGCATCTACTTTTAAAATCATTATGTCTGCGGCCTTGCTTCAGGAACAGACATATTCTCCTGCTAAAAAAATTAAATGTACCGGTGAACTTGAATACGGTAATCATACCTTCCACTGTCATGAAAAGCACGGACATGGTTATCTTGATTTAAAAAATGGACTTGCACAATCATGCGATGTTTATTTCTGGACAATCGGTAAAGATTATCTTGGTATTGATAAAATCGCTTCTTATGCAAAGGAATTTGGTTTAGGTCAGAGCTCACAGATAGATCTTCCGTCTCAGGATGCAGGACTTGTACCGACTGCAGAATGGAAGGAAAAAACTTATCATGAAAAATGGATGGGCGGTGATACAATGTCATGTTCTATCGGACAAGGATATATGTCTGCGACTCCATTACAGCTTGCAAACATGATGGCAATGGTTTCTAACGAGGGAATTATTTATAAGCCGCATATCTTAAAAGAAATAAGGGATTCTGTAAATCCCGATAAAGAACCTGAAATAATTCAAAAGGAAGTTCTTACAAAATCAACAATTGATAATTATGTATGGAAAACGCTTCAGGAAGATCTTAGATATGTAGTAACAGATGGTACTCCTGTTTATCCTATGGGAAACAAATATATTAAAATTGCCTGTAAAACCGGTACTGCCGAAGTAGAAAAGTATAAAAATTCTGATGATCCGAAGCACTGGCATTCATGGCTTGTTGCTTATGCTCCTGTTGATGCACCGCCTGAGGACAGAATATGTGTCGCTACTATCGTAGAAGCCGTTAATAAATGGGAATGGTGGGCACCGTATGCTACAAATATCATCATAAACGGTATTTACCGACACAAGAATTATGAAGAATCAATTACTGAACTTGGTTTCAAATATCTTGATTTAACCTTGTCAGCAAGAATGGAGTAGTCAGATGAAAAATAAATTTCTTTCAATGTTTGATTATCTTCTTATTGCAATTTCTTTTATTCTTGTTATTCTCGGTGTTCTTTTTATATATTCATCAAGTATTAACCAGTATGGTATTTCAGTACGAACAGAACATAAAAGACAGTTAATCTGGTTTTTAGCCGGTGTAATAGCCATGATTTTCTTTACGATTTATGATTACCGTAAATGTAAGAAAATTTCTCTATGGTTTTATATTGGTGTAATTTTTTTATTAATTTATACATTAATTTTCGGTAAAGAAGTAAACAATGCAAAAAGCTGGATTGGAATCGGTGGAGTTGGAATTCAACCTTCTGAAATAGGTAAAATTTCGTTTATTCTTTTTCTTGCAAAATTCCTTGAGGATACTAAATCCGATGATTCAATCAAAAGATATGTATTTGCAATTCTTTTGATGATTCCGCCTTTTACATTAACCTTACTCCAACCGGATATGGGAACTGCGTGTGTTTATATAGCTATTTTTCTGTGCATGACTTTTATGTCAGATATTCCTGTAAAATACATTGTCTTTACGATTTTATTCGGAATGTTTACGATTTTATTTGCAGTTCTTCCTGAGCTTAATATTGAAATTCTTGAGCAGCCGAAACGTATTTTTTATATCCTTTCAAATTCAAAATTGAAAATGATTCTTGTGTTAACCTCAGCATTAATAACAGCGGTTGGATTTATCGTACGAAAATATTTTCATGGGCCAAAATATTATTACTGGATTACTTTTATTTTTGGAATAATCACTATTTCACTATTGTGTTCATGGGTTTTGTTAAAGGTCTTAAAGCCTTATCAGCTGCGTCGTCTTTATATATTTTTAGATCCTTATAAGGACGGTAAAAAGGGTCTGGGAGACGGATGGAACATCATTCAGTCAAAAATTGCAATCGGTTCCGGTGGCTTTAAAGGTCAGGGGTATCTTAACGGTTCACAAAGTCATGGACGCTATCTTGCCGAACAAAGCACTGACTTTATTTTCAGTATTTATTCGGAAGAATTCGGCTTCTGGGGTGGTTTATTAATCTTTACTCTGTATACAACAATTTTCGTAAGAATGATATATATCATAAAGCAGACGAAAAATGCATACGGAACTTATGTCGGTGCAGGAATTCTTGGAATGTATATGTTCCATTTTATTATTAATGTCGGAATGGTAATGGGAATTATGCCTGTAATGGGAATTCCTTTATTGCTGTTATCTTACGGTGGTTCATCATTAGTTACTAGTCTTATTGCAATTGGATTTATGATGAGTATTAATTATCGTAAAAAAGAGCTTTTATGATATAAGGAAGACAAAATGAAATTAAACCAAATTATTACAAGCTTACTTGAAACAGATTTATATAAGTTTTCAATGGGACAGGCAATTTATCATCAGTATCCATCGTACAAAACAACCTGGACTTTTAAATGCAGAAATTCAAATATAAAATTCACTGCTGAAATGGTTAGTGAAATTAAAGAACAGATTATAGCTTTCAGCAAGCTTCGTTTTACAGAAGATGAATTGAATTATCTTGCTTCAATTGAATGGCTTCATGAGGATTATATTGATCATTTAAGATTATGGAACGCAAGATTTGAAGATTTTGAAATTACAACTGAAGGTGATTGCGGACTTTCGCTTGAAGCACACGGAACCTGGCTTAATACTTCAATGTATGAAATTCCTGTACTTGCAATTGTAAATGAAGTTTATTTTAAAATGCAGTACAAATATGAAGAATTAATTGAGCAGTATAAAAAACGACTTGATGATAAGGTTAAATATCTGATTGATGGTACTTATAATCTTGGTAATTTTTCAGAATTTGGTTTAAGACGAAGACTTTCTGCTGAAGCACAGGAACTTGCAGTTAAAACTCTGATTTCTCATAATCCTGATTATAAGGAATCACGATGTGTCGGAACATCGAATGTATATCTTGCAAAAAAATATAATGCAACTCCGGTCGGTACAATGGCGCATGAATTCATAATGTGTGTAGGACAAGGAAATCCTATGTATAATCCTGCATTTTCAAATAAACTTGCAATGGAAGCATGGACAAAAGAATATGGCGTTTTAAACGGAACATATCTTACAGATACAATAGGTGATAAAATTGCGCATTTAGATATGGGATATACCTTCTCAATATGCTTCAGCGGTGTTCGACATGATTCAGGCGATCCATATGAATGGGGCGAAGAATGGATTAAGCATTATAAAAAATATTACAATAAATATAAGGATGAACGTGTTAATCCGAAAAATAAAACTCTTCTTTTCAGTGATAGCCTTGATTTTAAACGTGCAAGTGATTTATATGCTCATTTTAAAGACCGTATAAAGGTTGCATTTGGTATCGGAACATATATTTCAAATGATACTGATGTAGAACCACTTAATATTGTTATGAAGGTATCTTCTTGTAACAATCGTCCTGTTGCAAAACTTTCAAATGCAGAAGGTAAGGTGATGTGTAAGGATGCTGAATATGTTGAGTATCTTAAAAAGACAATTGAATGGAGATTAACTCATAAATGAAACCTTTAAAAGAGCAGGCGATTGAATGGGTAAAAAATTATTTTATTCAAAACGGAAATTCCGATACTAAAGCTTTAATAGGAATATCAGGCGGAAAAGATTCTTCAACAGTTGCAGCTTTATGTTGTCAGGCTTTGGGAAAAGAAAGGGTAGTAGGCGTAATGATGCCTAATGGAGAACAAAAAGATATAAATGACTCAATAAGATTATGCGGGTATCTTGGAATTAAAAACTATACCGTAAATATTAATTCTGCTTATGAAGGTCTGACATCTGAAATAAAAAAACAGCTTGGCATTTTACAGACGACACCTCAGCATAATACAAACACTCCTGCAAGATTAAGAATGACAACACTTTATTCTGTCGGTGCAAATATCGGTAACTGCAGAATCTCATGCAATGGAAATTTGAGCGAACGTTTAAGCGGATATTTTACAATCTGGGGTGATGGAGCCGGTGATTTTGCTCCGCTTGCATATTTATTTAAAGAAGAAGTCGTTCAGCTTGGACTAGATTTAGGCTTACCAGAAGATTTATGTATAAAACCTCCAAGTGACGGAATGTCAGGAAAAACTGATGAAGAAAGTCTTGGTTTTACTTATGATGAATTACGTAAAGTAATATTGAATGATACAAAATCTATGGATAAACAGAAAGTAACGAATATTTTACAAAAGATTAATTCGATGGCTTTTAAGAGAAGATTATTAAATATTCCATCTTTTGTTCCATCAGATAAAAATATTAAGAAATACAAATAAAAGGCGAGCGATGTTTGATATTCATATTCAAAAGATTGAAAAATCTGATAATGAAAATAATGGTACTTTTTTGCAGACTCCATTCTGGTGTAACTTTAAGGCAAGGCATGGCTGGTCCTACAATAGATTCATTGCAGATGTTACATTGCCAGAGGATTTAAAAAAACCTCAAAGTAATAAAATTCAAAAAAAATATGAACTTTCCGTATTGAACAGAAATTTCTGTAAAAACCTGCTTAGCATTGCATATGTACCGCTTATGCCGCAATTATTATATCAAGAATCTGCTGAAGAACAGACAATTGAATTTGCTAATTTTTTAAATGAACTTTCACTTGAATTAAAAAAATATCTTCCTTCAAATACAATTGCAATTCGATTCGACCCGGATGTTGTTTTTGATTCCATCGAAGAACGTGATGATTTTAATCTTGGAATAAAAACAGTTGCTCTTGCCGACAGATTAAAGCTTAAAAAAAATGCTGTTGACATTCAGCCACCTGACAGTACACAGATAGATTTAACTTTATCGGAAGATGAAATCCTTTCAAAAATGCATCAAAAATGGCGTTACAACATCCGACTGAGTGAGAAAAAAGGTGTTGTAATAAAGCGATATACTGGAAATAGTGTGAACTTGTCAGAAAAATTAGACAGATTCTATACACTTACTAAAGAAACTAATGCCAGAGACGGTAATTCAAGCCATGCAAAAGGTTATTATTTTGATTTAATCTCATCATCTGCAAAAGAAAACAATCTCGATAATGATATAATTCCAAAGACTACAGAAAAACCGCTTATCAGTCTTTTTATTGCTGAGCATGAGGGTGAAGAAATTGCAAGTATAATGACACTTTTTTCAAGAGATGAAGCAATTTATCTTTATGGTGCAAGCTCAAATAATAAACGCAATTTAATGCCAAATCATCTGTTACAATGGACAGCCATAAAAGCAGCAAAAGAATATGGCTCAAAAATATACGATTTTTATGGGATGCCGCCTGAAGGAAAGGATGAAAATCATCCGATGCATGGGCTATATATGTTCAAGGCTAATTTTGGAGGAAGAATCATCCATAGACCTGGAAGCTGGGACGTGCCGTTAAAATTCATTTACAGGCCATATAAAACAGCCGAAAGATTAAGGGCATTCTGGTTCAAGAAAGTCGTTAAGAAACTCAAGGGAAGATAATTCTTTTACAAGATTTTCCGCTTCTTTTTTTGTTTTTGTACAGATGACACATTCACAAAAGCCTTTTTCTCTTTCCTGCTTTGCCTCGAGATTATTCCACTGATTCAATAAAACAATTTCTTTATATTTATATAATAACTCAAATTGTTCGGCTAACAAAACAGGAAGCTTTAAATCTACAGTATAAAGTTTTGAATCTTTTATTTTTTTATGAAGCATGCAGCTGTCAAAAAGCATGTCAAAAACAGTCATATTATTTCTTGCTGCATATAAATAACTCATGCCGCTTAATCTTGGGTTTATTTCAAGAATATACCATTTTTTCTGACTGTAAATTAAATCAATTTGTGCACAGCCATTAATATGCAAAACACGGCATAATCTATTTAAGGTTTTTAAAAGTCGTTTAATTTTGTATTTTTTATTATCTGCTTTTGTAAAAGGACCATGCTTCGTGCTTTGCTTTGGACTTGTTATTCCATATTGATTTTTACTTATAGAAAAAACAGGAAGAATTGAATATTTATCATCGCAGCCATAAACTTCTACGCCAAAATGTTCACCGTCAATGTATTCTTCAATAAGTCTGTCAGAATTATTTCTTTTTGAATTTAAATATCCCTTTGCTTCTCCATAAGTATTTACAACTGTCATCCCGTAAGAGCTGAGTCCGACATTATCCTTAATTATTAAGGGAAGCTTAAGTGTTTCTATTTCTTTTAAAAGACTGTCCTTATAAACATTATTAATTACAGCCTTATTGCTTCCTGCACAAAAATAAAGATTATGATCGGCGAATATTGATTTTGGTGTCAGAAAACCAGATTCATTTAAAAATTGATTCGTTTCCTGCTTGTTCAGACATGTAAGGCAGGTTCTTAACGGATTACAGATTGTTTTTATTCCGTGTTTTTTTAATTCTTCAGCAACAAGTGAATCATTGATACAAAGCCAGTCATAAGGCTCGTTCCAGAAGGATAGGGCTATTGCAGCATCAGGTTTTAATTCAAGAATTTTTTCAGCAACTTTAATATAATTATCTTCTGGATTTAAAATAATTGCATTGTCAGGCATAAAAAGACCAGGAAGTTGTGTTACACAAAAAAAATCATGCTCGGGATGCTTTTTTTGAAACGATAAAAACTGTTCATTATCAGAAGGTATAACGTTTATCTTAAAGCTTTCCGGTGAAAAATGATTTGAATTTGTACTGTAAAAAACAATCCTCATATTTTATCCTGTCATTCAATTATTGTTTTAATTGATGATATAAATTCTTTTTCCTGTTCTTTTGAAAGTTTATCTTTATCGAACAAGGCTTTTTCAAAAAGAATCCCTGTACGCATTATCATATTAATCACCTGTTCATCATTATTCTGTGATGAAAGAAGATATGATTTGATTTTCCGGGTAAATTCAACTGGTGCAAGATTTTTTGTATATTTGATATCTTTTTTTTCTGCCCATTTTACAAGGAGAAGAAAATGTTTTGAAAGCCTTCCAAGTTCAATTACTTTTTCCCTTGATTTTTTTGATGAATAATTATTTATATATTCCATGAATCGGCTTGAATTTACAGTCATATATTGTTCGGTCTTTGATTTTTTAAATAGATTTTTAAAAAAATCCTTTATCATGGAATGTATATCTCTAAAAAATGTCTGCAATCGTCTTTCTTTAAAATAATCTCTCAGTTCTTTTGAAAACAAAGGCTTAATCAGAAATATAAATACAAGATATAAAATACCGGCAAAAATTCCTGCCTGAAGTACTACCAATAATATTTTTATTATGACAGAAGGTTCTTTCTGAAGCATTTTAAGCTGTTCTAAGTTATCATAATCTGGATTAAAGGTGTTGAGTAATTTTATTACAGGTGCGGAAAAATTTGAATGATTTACTGAAGCAGAAAAACCATCCTTTGCAGAAATTCTAATATTAAAAAATGCTTCATTTCTTGAAATAAAAATAGCCGGTAAAAGAGCGATTAAAGAAACAACAGATACTATTTTTATATAATGGCGTATATTTTTTACAAGAGTTCTGTTTCCTAAAAATCCATACAACGATTTATAATAAATATATTTTATTGTCAGTAAAAATATACTAAGTGAAATAAAAAATATAAAAAACAGTATTAAATACAGAAAAGTGATTTTCTGAAGATTAATTTTTATAAATATAATAAATATGCAGAAAACAGCAGTCAAAACATATAAAACAGTTTTGATTTGTTTTGCCTTTAATCCCAAGTCACTGCCAAGCGCATTATTTTTATAAAGAAATGATTGAAGCTCTTCGCCATCCCTTGATTCCCATTCATCGATAAATGAATCAAAAATAATAAAATAATTATTCAGGTCTATTGTTAAAACAAATTGTAAAAGAGTAACTACGGGCATAAAGAATAGATATGATTTCTGATTAAATAGCTTAAAAATTATAAATTCCAGTACAAAATAAAAAAATGCAAATATAAAATAAACGAGAAATTTCTTTTTTTCACGAAGGATTATTGAAAAGATAATCAAAAACAAAATACCCTGAAAACATATCAATAAATATGAAAAAACAGATATAAAGCTTTTTGCAAAAATATAATCAGTAAAAACTATACTTTCAAAAAAATACAGTGTACAGCAGATAAAAGGAGTAAGTGTAAAATATACAAGCAGACGCTCTAAAAGTTTATAGTAATTGTTTTTCATATCAACTCTTTCTTATTCCTGTATTTTCTGTATTAATATTTTCTTTTGCACACAAAACCTTTCCGTAATACCATCTCACTTCCTGTGCTCCTATTGAGAAAAAAAGCGTATTGTTTTTAAGTTTAGATTTAAATTGTTTTACAGGATCATAAGGTAATTTTCCATCTGCAGGTTTTATAAGCGAAAGAATATCCATAATGGCATCAAAATTATTATTGCCGGGAAGAAGAAAAGGAGTTGTGTCTGCATAAGCTGCAAAACCGACAGACTGTCTTAAAAATGCCGCTTTTTCGATTATACATGCCGCTATTTCAATCGCTTTTTCAATATCAGCGGTTGCCTGCTGTTCATAATCATCCTTTGCAAGATTTAAGAAAACAAAAAACGGAGCATTATAAGAATTATCATATTCATTTGTAAAAAGGCGTTGAAATTTTGCACTGATTCTCCAGTTTATTCTTTTTGGTTCATCCTGATTTTTATATTCACGGACAGTTCGTTTTAAAGTAATATCTTCATAAACAGAATTATTTATTTTTAAATTTCCCTGAGGTATTCCAGGAACCGTGACAGTTAGAAGTTTTAATCTTTGCGGGCGGACAAGAATTTTCAGTTCAGACTGGATTTCCTTTGTAATGGTAAACAAAAATAACGGATCATAAAATTTTAAAACTGTCGGACCAATAATAAAAGCACCACGTTCCTGAGAATATACCTCATAAACAATTTTCATTTTCTGTCTAGCTTTCAATGAAATAAGTCCTGTATTTTTATTCTGAAAAATATAAAAATGCGGCGCATTATCAACATAATGACATGTAAAAACAGGAAGTAAAGAATTATTTTTTACTGTAAATGAAATTTTTGTACGCTCTTTGCAATAAAGCCGCAGTTCACCGGAAAAACGTTCAACTGTTATATTTCTCTTTAAAATCAAAGCATATAAAAATGAAATTACAAGGATAAAAAATACCATTACACACAAAAGCTGTATAAAAAAGTTCGGAATGCAAAGATATGCGAGAATGATGATTATCAATAATGGTATTAAGGATTTTGATGCTTTCATTTTTAAACATGTGAATTAAAAACAGGAATTGGAATCTCATCTAAAAATTCACTTATTATTTCTTCCGAAGAATATCCTTTAAGTAATGAATCAGTTGTTAAAATCAATCTTTTTCTGAATACAGGAACTGCAAGTTTTTTTACATCTTCAGGAGAAACAAAATTCTTTCCCTTTACAGCTGCATATGCCTGTGCCGCTTTATAAAGTGCAATTGAACCTCGTGGTGAAATGCCTGAATTGATTCTTTCATCTTCACGTGTTTTTTTAACAAGAGCTAATATATATTCCAATACGGAATCATCAACATATATTTGTAAAGCATCTTTGATGCATTCAAGAATCTGCTCTTTTGTAACTACAGTTTTTACGTTTTCAACAGGATGAACCTGGGCTCTTTGTGCAGTAATAATGCTTTTTTCATCTTCATCATCAGGATATCCCATGTTAAGACAAAACATAAACCTGTCTTTCTGCGCTTCAGGAAGAGGAAAAGTTCCTTCTGATTCAACAGGATTTTCAGTTGCAATTACAAAAAAGGGTTTTTCAAGAATATAGGAATTTCCGTCAACGCTAATTTGATTTTCTGCCATACATTCAAGCAGAGCAGACTGAGTTCTTGGTGTGGCACGATTTAATTCATCAACTAAAACAACAGATGACATTACAGGGCCTTTTCTGAATTCAAATTTCATCTGATCAGGCCGCCAAATTGAGCTTCCTGTAACATCCTGAGGCATTAAATCCGGCGTACATTGAATTCTTGAAAAATCAAGCCCTGTTGCCTTAGAAACAGCCTTCGCAAGAATAGTTTTACCTGTTCCCGGTACATCTTCCAAAAGCACATGACCACCTGCAAAAAGAGAGGCAAGTATCATTTCTATGATTTCAGATTTGGTTTTATATACATTTTTTACTTCTTTTATTATTTTTTGTGAAACATCATTAATCATACTCATAAATTCATTCTAACATTTTTTATTTTATTATTCTATTATCTATATTCACATAAATCTGTATATCTGTTATTATTTATAGAATGAATATGGAAGCATTTATTCTTGGCTGTGGTGGTATGATGCCGTTACCATACAGACATCTAACTTCAGTTTTACTCCGTAGGGACGGTGATTTATTCTTATTTGATGGCGGAGAAGGCACTCAGGTAAGCTTAAAACGACTGAATCTACGCTGGAAAAAGATAGATGCAATATTTGTTTCTCATACTCATGCAGATCATGTTACAGGATTACCGGGAATTCTGATGCTTTCATCTCAGGTTGACAGAACAGAACCCCTGTATATCTATGGTCCACCAAAAATTAAGGAATATATTGAATCAAGCAGAAAAGTTCTTGACATGTATATTAATTATCCAATCATCATAAAGGAGATTGAAGCTCCCTGCGTCGTTCATTCAGGAAAGGATTTTTACATACGTGCTTTTCCGCTGGATCATACAAAAACCTGTGTCGGTTATACTCTTGAAGAGCTTGATCGTCCCGGTGAATTTAATCCTTCGGCGGCCAGAGAACTTAATGTACCTGTAGGACCATTATGGTCGCAGTTGCAGAATGGATTCGAAGTTACTGCTTCTGACGGTAAAATCGTAAAGCCTGAACAGGTGATGGGCGAAAAACGAAGCGGACGTAAATTCAGCTTTGTAACAGATACACTTTACAATGAATCGATTATCGAACATGTAAAGGGTTCTGATTTACTCATCTGTGAAGGAATGTTCGAAGATGAGCTGATAGAGCAGGCTAAGGAAAAAAAGCATATGACTGCAAGTCAGGCCGCATATATTGCAAAAATGGCAGATGTAAAAAGAATGTGTCTCATTCATTACAGTCCGCGTTATACAGATAAAGAATTGTATGTTCTTCTTGAACAGGCTCAAAAAATTTATCCTAAAACAGAGCTAAGTAAAGACAGAATGCACATAGAAATCCCTTTTGAGGATTAATCAATTAATGGAGGAGAATATGAGAAAAAGTATTCTTATAACAGGTATTTTGACTGTTGCCATGATTTTCACTGCTTGTAATAAGGCAAAAGCAGAAAATGGTGACGAATCGGTTGCTTCCTTTGTTGATGAAAAAGGAAAAGCAAAATCAGTTAATCTTATTCCAAGTGTTCTATTTTATCCTGAAGGCTCTTTATGGACAGAAAAAGAAGACGGAAGTTTAGCATGGGCTGTTACATTACAGGCTGGTCAGACACTCTATGTTTATCCTACTAAAGACGGCAGTACTTCAGAAATCACTGAATCACAATTGATGAAAAGAGAAGGAAAAAAGGATGAAGAGGACTACACAAAAGTAAGATATGATAATAAGGATTACTGGGTAAACAGTTCTTTAATCGTCCCAAATGCAGTTGCAAATATCACAACAGATAAAGGTATTGTTTATAACGAAGCAGATATCGCTTCTACAAGTTCAAGCAAGGTTAAGGCAGGTCAGATCATTGCAGTTCATAATTCAGATGCTGCAGGTGATGTAGACAGTAATTCATTCGTTAAGGTAACCTTCAGGGCAGATAAAAACTATCGCGAAGTATATCTTAAAAATGAAATCATTTCTGATAAAAAGGATGATCTTCTTGCAATAAGACTTTTACCAAAGCTTGGTACATTAAAGAACAAGGTTGCAAAAGCAGAAGTAATTTCTAATCTTAAAGAATTGAATGTTTCTTCATTCATCAAAGAACAGATTGCTGAACAGATACAGCAGTTTGATGATAATCAATAAAAGGAGGAGCGGAAATGAAAAAAATATTGACTTTTATTTTTGCATTATCGTTAAGCACATTATTGTTTGCTGCAGAAAAAACAATTCCTGCTGTAATGCTTCAGAATCAGGGTGGCTTGTATGAAGAAGAAAACGGCGAAATGGTATGGAAAAAATCACTCGATGCAGGAACAGAATTACAGGTAATTACAACTGTATCTGAAAATGGTGCCATCGTTCCGGAAACAATTGACTCTACACGAAAGGTAGACAAGAAAACAGTTAAATGTACAGTTGTAAAAGTAAATTACAACGGTAAAAAATACTGGGTATTAAACGATAGAATTTCTCTTGAAGAAACAGTTGGAGTTATTACTGATGACTGTGCAATCTATCGTTCAGCAGATATCTGTGATATTAAAGATACAAATCTCGACAGAGGTGATATCATTACTTACGGACAGGTATTTGTAGCAAACGAAAAATATTCTTTACTCAAGATTTCTTATTTTGATTATGCTAACTATATCGTTCGTTCAGGATACATTAAGATTCAGTTCAAGAGTTCTGAAAAAGATGACCTTAAGGCAGTAAGAATGATTACAAAAATTAAGGGTACAAAGGACGAAGATGTACGCGAAGAATTAATCAAGAGTACAAAAAATCTTAAGCTTTCTGCCGGAATTAAATCACTTCTTCAAAATACAGAAGATTCATTCAAGGAAAAAGATCTTCTTGAAGACGGCAGCACAAGCATTGACGAATACTATGAAATCTATGATCCTACAGGAGACAGCGGTAACATCAACATCCGTGATAATCCAGGAACAATGGGAAATGTAATCGGACAATTTGAACTTTCTGAAGGAATGGTTTACGTTGTTCAGAGAACAAATATCCAGGACACAATCGGTTCTACAACTGATTACTGGTATTACGTTCAGTCACAGACTTCTGATGAACTTGCAGGCTGGATTTTCGGTCAGTATTTAAAGCACTAAGATGATTGAGCTTAAGGCTTTTACAAAAAGTTACTATCAATCATCTCGTAAAAAACCTGTTTTTTCTGTAGACGATATTTCGATTACAGTTAAAACAGGAAAAATTGTCGGTTTACTCGGGCCAAATGGTTCGGGTAAAACCACAATATTAAAAACAATCTGCGGATTTCAATTTTCAACCTCCGGTAAAATAATTGTTACCGATAATGAATCAAATCAATTTGATATTGAAAGCACCCCTGAAGCGGCAATGGATTTAATAGGTTATGTCCCGGAAAAATCAATTCTGCCTCCGGATTTAACTGTTTATGAATTTCTGGAACATGCAGCCAGAATGCATTGTATAAATGAAAGTGAACTGAAAGAAAAGCTCGCATATGTAAGTAAAGAATGTTCAATTCAGGATGTGCTTACAAAAAAAATCAAAACTCTATCAAAGGGATACGGTCAAAGAGTTTCATTTGCACAGGCAATAATTCATAATCCACCGAATCTGATATTAGATGAACCGATAAGCGGTTTGGATCCTGCTCAAATAATTCAAATGCGGAATCTGATTAAAAAACTTTCAAAAACTAAAGCTGTAATTATATCTACTCATATTCTTCAGGAAGTTTATTCCTTATGTGATGAAATGCACATTATTTCAAAAGGAAAACTGGTTGCTTCTGGAACAGAAAAAGAAATTATATCAGTCACTAAAACAAAGAATCTGGAAGCTGCCTTTTTAAAATTAACGGATATCGAGGAAAAATAATTGAAAAAGAATTATTCTGCAATTTTAAAATTCCATCTCTCATCATATTTCAATGGTCCTTTATTTTATATAATTGCAATTCTTTTTGAATTATTTACTGCGGTATATTTTTTTATAATGCAGAGATTTTTTATAGGGGCGGGAACAACAAACCTTGTTTCTTTTTTTACGGCAGTTCCTTATGTTTCAATACTTGTAATTCCTGCCTTATGTTACAAAAGATCACAGTCAGTCTATTATGATTTTATTCCGATTGAGAACCACAAAAAAATACTTCTGCATTTTCTTTCTGTTTTTATAATTTATTCAGTTTTGATTTTATTTTTACTTCCGGCATGTTTTCTTGTTAATCTTTTCGGCTCTGTTGATGCAGGGCAGATTTTTACAAGCATAATCATGCTTTTATTTTATGGGGCTTCATTAATTTCTTTATGTCTTTTTATTTCAAGCCTTTTACAGTCTGCAATTTCTGCATTTATTGTAAGTGCAATAATTCTTTCGATAATAAACAGCGCTCATCTTATAACCTCATATGTAAACGTTAACAGTTTTTTCAGCGGATTTGTTAAACTTTTAAGCTTTGCATGGCATTTTGATGCCGCTTCAAAAGGAATAATCGATACAAGAGATATTTTTTATCTTTCAGGGCTCACTGTTCTTTTCATTGTCTTAAACGATTATGTATGTTTAATCAAAAAGGGAAAAATCTATACAACAAAATTAAAAATAAATTACATACTTAAGTTCATATTGATTCTTCTTGTAATTTCCAATGGATTACGCTGGTACACAAGAATCGATTTTTCTAAAAACAAAACATATTCTCTTTCAAAATATACAAAGCAATTATGTTCTAAAATTGATGAGCCATTAAAAATCACTTATTACCGTTCATCCTCACTTACAAAGCTCTATCCAACGGTAAGAGATATTTCAGATTTTTTAATTTCATATTCTTCGCAAAACCATAATATTTCTTTTTTAATAAAGGACCCTGATTCAGATACATCAATTCAGAATCTTCTTCAAAATTATGGAATTACAGGAAGACAGTTCCGCAGTATAAAAAACAATTCAACTGAATTTATAAATGCTTATTCGGCAATAGTTCTTGAATACGAAGGAAGATGGGAAACAATACCGATTATTCTTACTGCAGATACTCTTGAATATGATTTAGACGGACGCTTAGGCTATCTTATTGCAAATAAACAGCGTGTTGTAAATATTATTATTGGAAATGAAATGACTCTTGATGAAGATTACAGCTATGTAATTCCATGGTTAAATTCTCAAGGGTTCTTATGCTATCCGATTTCAATTTCTGATCCTTATTTTGAAAATCTTCTTGAAAATACAGAAGGTCCTCTTTTAGTAATAGGTGATAACAGCATTCGAATTGAACAGGCTATTGCAATTGAAAAATATATTTTGTGCAACCGCGGAAATGCTTTATTTATGATAAGTCCTTATTCTGCAGATTTGAAAAACAGCTGGAATATAACTCAAAATAAGAATACAGATTTAGTTGAAATTATTGAAAACTGGGGTGTTCAGTTTACAAATAAAATTGCTGCCGATATTTCATGCGCAAGAATAACGATGTACAGTGGACATGAAACTTCTTCTGATTACATACAGCAAAATATTAATTTTCCGCAATGGATTTCAATTCTTCCACAAACCAACACGAATCTTGGCGTAACTTTATTCTGGCCAGTCCAGCTTTCCATTCAGTCTGAAAATGCAAGACCTTATCTTTTAACGACGGATTACAGCTGGTATTATGAGGCAGACAGAAAGCATCCTGAAAAAGTAATTGAATCTAATCCGTTTATAATTGAACAGGAGGATAAAAGTCTTAAAGAAAAGCTTGTTCAGACTGTGGCAGCAGAAATTAAAGGATCTTTACAAGGTTATTACAATGAGCTTTCTTCTGAAAATTCGACTGTACTTGTTATCCCGGATCAGTATTTTGTCAATTCATTAATGAACGGATATATTGGACAGGATTACGAAGGTGATTACAGGAATTTTGATTTTATGACTAATGTTCTTTTAAAGCTTAACGGAGAAGAGCAGCTTGCATTATTGCACAGCAAAAAGCTTTCAGATACTTCACTAAATAAATTAACAGATGCAAAAGATTTTAATTCGGCAAAAAATCTTGTTTATATCATCCTTTTTGCCGTTTTACCGTTACTTATTATTTCAATAAGAGTTGTATTCTATATCCTGCAGAAAAGGAAATTATCTTATGTTAAATAAAAATCTCCATAAATCAAATTTTATCCTTTGCATAACTTCTATTTTACTTCTCATTTTGTTCATAATTTCTTTTACAAAAATAAATTCAAACAATGTCTTAAAAGATAAAAGAAAGCCTGTTAAAACTGCGATAATAAATCCTAAAAATGTTGATAAAATAACAAGAATTGAAATATTTGAAGGAAATGCTTCTGCAAAAAAAATCTCGCTTATAAAATCAAATAACATATGGTACACGAATCCTGATTTTGATATAAAAACATCTTTGAAAAACAATGATACAGAATATTTAATTCCGGCAGAACAGTCAAAAATTAATCAAATGTTTGAATATCTTTCGTCAACAATGAACGTATATAAGCGCTCTCAAAAATTAAGTGAAAAAAATGATTTTGGATTGACTGATGCTTCAACAATTCATTTCAGATATTACATGGATGGTGAGATTTTTAATGAAGTTCTTTTCGGAAAAACTGATTTTGCAAAAACCTCAAGATACATGATGTCAAAATCAAATACAACAGTCTATGAAATAAGTACACAGATAGATCAGTATTTAACGATGGTAGAACAGAACTGGACCGAACCATATATAATTTCACAGATAATAAACGGGCAGAAAAAAGCCTCTGACATTCAAAAAATCAAAATCACTCAAAATGATTATGAATATCAAATTGTAAAAACAATTGTTCCATCAAATGAAAATTATCTTAAAATTACATCAAAGCTTCTTGAATTACGTCATGGTGGAAAAGGTAAAATCCCTGAAACTGAAAATCTTTATTTTCCGGTGCTCAAGCTTGAATATGAGCTTGGCAACAAATGTTCAATAAGTCAATTTTTTTATCCTCTTGAAAGAACTTCCGAAAATGATGTTTCCGAATATAATATAATCACTGACTATACATCGCCTGAAAAAACAAAAAAACAAAGGGTATGTTATAAAATAAGTGCATGGACCTTTGAAAAAATTATAGAATTAATAAATTAACAAGATTATAAAGAAAGTGTCCGGCAATAAGAGGAATAAGTGTTTTATATTTTTTGTAAAAAAATCTCAGCAGAAACTGACATATAAAGGCATTTATTATACCAAGTAATCCAAGATAATAATGCGGAATTGAAAAAACGATTGCTCCTGCAATTTCACAAAGATATATTTTCCATTTTTTAATACTTTTTCTTGAACACAATTTAATCAGAATATCAGGAACAAGATATCTGTACATCAATTCTTCACTTGCAGCAGAAAGTAAAAATCCTGTGATTACATTAATCCATAAAACAAAAGTATCGGGCTTTTCAATAAAAAGCGTATTTGCAAAACGAGGCAACAATAAAGCAACAGCTTTAATTAAAAGTCCGACGGCAAAAAGTGAACAAAAAACAAAAGATGAAGATAAAATGTATTTCAGAAAAAAATTATTTGTATTTTCAGGTTCAATTTTTTTATTTATGAATTTCTTATAAACAAAAAAAAGAAATAGAGAGATAACAAAATAAGGGAGCTGCTTTAATGCAAAACCATTTAAACTTAAACTCAATATTGGATTTTTCATAGATTATGTGCTATTATATAATATCAGGAGACTTTTGTGTACGCTTTAGTAGGAATAATCATCTTAATTTTAGTAATTCTAATTCTCGTTTTTTTATACACACAATTTAAATCTAAAATTGAATTTTATATTACAGGTCTTGACTCAAAGTTTTCTATATCTGATTTGAATCTTTTGTGGAATGTAGCAAAATATTGTGAGCTTGAAAATCCTAATTCACTGTTTTTTTCTCTTCCTGCATTAACAAAATGCATGACAAAAATCACTTCAGATGCAAATGAAGAAGGGAATGATAAGGATCCGAAAACTCAAGTTCTTCTTTCAAAATTATTTGATTTCAGAACAAAACTTCAAAATGAATCCGATGAAAAAAAGGGTTTAAATTCAACTACAGGACTTGAAAAAGGGCAGAAACTAAGAATCATCCTTCCTGGAAAAGGAGTTTTTGCTTCAAAAGTTTTGAATAACGGTAAAGAAATAATTGTAACTGTACCGCGTCAGAAAAATCTTATTCCTATATCAGCCGAAAACTGGGTAGGTAAGGTAATAAACGTATATTTATGGCGTAAAGGCGATGCACGTTATGTTTTTGATACAACTGTAATTAATCACGGCTTATTCATCGGTGAATCTTCAATTTCTCTTGCTCATTCAAATAACATGATTCGTACCCAGAAAAGACGCTCAGTACGTGCTAAATGCAGTATAAATGCACTTTTATATATTATCAGGGAAGAGGTTGTAGATTATTCTTCGGTTGAAACTAAGAACGGATATAAATGTATTATTGAAGATGTTTCGGAATCCGGAGCTATGATTAGAATCGGAGGAAGGGGTGTTCCTAACGTTCAGATAAAGCTCCAGTATGAGATAAACAAAATGCTGATTATTATGTTCGGTATAGTACGCACTGCTGAATATAATGAAGCAAAAAATCAATCGCTACTTCACTTTGAATGTATTCATATAGAACCAATGATGAAAAATGAAGTTTTAAGCTTTGTTTATAACACCTTGCCACAGAATGAAAAAGAAGTCTTTGATGCAATCACTCTGACAGATGCAGATGAAAAGGCAGAGGAAGCAGGTCTTGAAAATATGGAACCACCTGAGCAGTCTCCTGAAATCTCAAGCTTTGCAGGGGAATCAACTAAAGACAAAATAGCAGAAGCCAACAGTTCATCAATTGCTTCAGGAATATCATCTGATTTTGACAAGGCCTTGCAGGAAAAAATCAACAGGGCAGAGTATAAGCCACCAGTTACTGAAAAGGTCATTAATTCTGACTCAGTACGAGAGGAACCAATAAATTAAACGGAAACAGATATGAAAAGATGTTTTTTATGTATTAGTTTAATCATATTATCAGTTAATTTATATTCTCAGGAGCTTCAGAAAAAATATCTTAAAGGAAGTTTAACCGAAAAAACTCAGGTCATAAAAGAAGCATCTGGAACAGACAGTGTATGGCTTTCTGATAAATCAATGACTTTTATAAAAGAAAATGCAGAACTTCTTTATAATGACCGTGATTTTGAGAATTTTACAATAACTACGATTTATTCATTACCAAAAGAATACATAAATACAAAATCTGAACGTGATAAAAAAGCAGCAGCTGGAACTTTTATGAATCTGTATAAAATATATGACAATTCTCCTAATGTACAGATTGCAATACTGACAAAAATTGAACAGTTCAGGGAAATAATTCCGACTGATGAATTTGCTGTTTTTTTGAATGAAGAACTGAGCAGTTTTAATTTAACGAACAGTCGGAAAACTCTTTTCAAATCGCTTGTGTCGGCACTTGGCTCAATCGGTAACAATCATTCTTTCAAGCTTCTTTATAATCTTTACGATACAGACAGTTATAGAGAACTCAACGATGAAATTTCAGCAAGTCTTGTAGAATTGATTCCTGTTTCAATGGATGAAGCAATTTCTATCGTAAAAAGTAAAGATATAAATAAAATAAACAGTTTTTTTAAAATAATTACAAAAAATAACAATATTCAGCAGAAATTTTTATCAGAAATTGCAGAAAATCTGTTAAATGAGACAATATTATTATTAAGCAGTTCTCCTGATAAAAAAGAGCTGATAGTCAATCTACAGATGAACAGTCTTTCTGTTTTGACTTCTTCAAAATGGACAAGGGCATCAAACAGTATGCTGAATTTCTTTGCAGCGGCAAAAAATGAATATAAGCAGGGCATTCTGAATGATGATCAGTTTTCAACTGTAATTGAAGCTTTAATAATAATTGCGCCTTTAGAAGCAGTTAATCCTCTTATAGATTTACTGGGAGAATATAACAACGATGTTGAAAACAACAGAAAAGTTTCTACAAATGTTGTAATTGCTGTTATTAATACTCTTGGTGCTCTTGGAGATAAAACTGCATTCGATATTCTTCTTTCGGTAACTTATTTAAGCTATCCTGAAAAAGTTCTGTCAGCAGCTCAAACAGCACTGGCAGGACTTAAATGGTAGTTTATAAATATTTAAGAAATTCTTTTATTCTGGCAGCATTAATTTTAATATTCATAATCTATACAGGAATAATCCGACTGCCGGTAAAAGACAGATTCTTATGCTCTTTTGATAATCAGACAATTTCATGTATTTACGGACGGTTGAAAGCATCTCCGGTAAAACTTTCTAACGGGAAATATTACAGTTCAACGATAAAATCTCTTTATGTAAAAAACAATAAAAATCAGATTTGCCGTTCATACGGAAACATAAAAATCATAATTCCTTCTGAAAGTGCAGAAGCATTTTTTCCCGGTAAACTATATTCAAAAGCTGTTCGTTCAAATGCTGCCTTATATGAAACAGGTGGAATCTATGCTTTAAAAGGAAAAATCAAGAACAATACCTTTTATGTCGAAAAATGCAGTTCATATTTTTTCGAAAATACTTTATACGGAAAGCTTTCATATTTTAGGGCACTTGCACGTCTTCAATTTAAAAGAATGATGTATTCATGGAATAATGCAGGTGGATTTCTGCTTGCTCTATTATCAGGCTCAAGAGAATATACTGAACCAGAAATGTCCCAATATTTCAAAAAATCAGGGCTTTCTCATATTCTTGCTTTATCGGGCATGCATCTTACATTATTTTCTGGAATATCAATGTTTTTTACAAAAAACAGAAAGAAAATATCATATTTTTTAAGATTTATATCTGTTTTTATTTTTGTATGGTTTGCCGGACTTTCACCTTCATTATTAAGGGCATTTATATGCAATATGCTTTTATTAATTTCATTAATCTGTAATTCAGATAATCCTGATATGATAGTTATTTTATCCTTTAGTTTTATAATTCAGACAATAATTGCTCCAAATCATTTATACGAAATAGCATTTATTCTTTCATATCTTGCCTTGCTGTCAATTCTTATATTCAATACGATGTTTAAAAAAATATATGTAAAATATTTACCGTTTTATGTTTCTACAAGTCTTGCATCTTCAACTAGTGCACAAATTCTTACAGCCCCTGTGTCCTTACATTATTTTAAAGCTTTTTATCCCATTGGAATAATCTCAACTATCATAATCTCACCGCTTGTTTCAATTTTCATTTATTTCGGACTTGCCTTGATTATTCTAAATCTTATTTTTCCGTTTTTACAAACACCCTGTGGATTTTTTATGAATTTTTTATATAATATAATCAGGTTTTTAGTTATGATTTTTTCTAAAATGCCTTCTATTTCTATAAAATAAGGAACTATCTTGAATCATCCGGATTATAATTCACACTCAGAATTAAAAAATGAACTTGAAAAAAACGGATTTTCGATGCAGAAAAAATTCGGTCAGAATTTTCTGATTAATGAAACTGCTAGAAAAAAGCTTATAGATACTCTTGATATAAATGAAAATACAGATGTATGGGAAGTTGGACCGGGACTAGGAGCAATGACAAATGAAATTCTTGAAAGAGGAGCTAAACTTACCGTATTTGAAATAGACCGTGGATTCATTTCTTTAATAAAACAATATTTTAAATCCTATGAAGATAAAAATAAATTTTTTGTAGTAGAAGGTGATGTATTAAAAACCTGGAAAAAACATCTTGAAAATAATGCAATTCCTCAAAGATTTTTCGGTAATCTGCCATATAATGTTGCCGCAACTATAATTGCAGATACAATTGAAAATAATGTCCGGTTTGAAAAATGTGTTTTTACGGTTCAAAAGGAAGTGGCACTTCGTATGACTGCAAAACCGGGTACAAATGATTATTCTTCTTTTTCAGTTTTATGTCAGTGGGCTTACGATGTAAAATCAATAATAGATTTAAATGGAAATAACTTCTGGCCGCGTCCAAATGTAGATTCACGATCCGTTCTTTTTACCAAAAAAGAAAATTTTCCAGCCTGTGAAAATCCTGCACTTTTCATGAAAGTTATGCGAAGTTTATTTACATCAAGAAGAAAAACTGTACGAAATAATCTTCAGGGGTATCTTAAAAACAATGAATTAACTTTAAGATTTTTGGAAGAAGCAAAAATAGATCCAATGAAGCGGGCAGAAGTGCTTAGTTTAGAAGAAATGCTGAGGCTTTCAGATGTAATCAACAGAGGTAAAAATGACTGATATTAAAGCAAATCTTGAATCTGTAATTGAAAAAATCAAAATTGCGGAAACAAAAGCCGGTCGAAAAGAGGGAAGCGTTAAACTTCTTGCAGTAAGTAAATTTCATCCTGTTGAAGAAATAAAACAGACGCTTGATGCCGGACAATTAATGTATGGCGAAAATCGTGTCCAGGAGGCATGTGAAAAATTCCCATTACTAAATGATGAATATAAAAATATAGATTTACATTTAATTGGACAGCTTCAATTGAATAAAGTAAAAAAAATCATACAGTATGCTTCAACAATAGAATCAATAGACAGAATTGAGCTTCTGGATGAAATAGAAAAACAATGTGCCAGAATTAACAGAAAAATCAAGATTCTTTTTGAACTTCATACAGGCGAAGAATCAAAATCAGGCTTTGAAAGTAAACAGCAGATTGAAGATGCCCTCGAGCGTTTCGCACAGAATAAATATCCTCATATAATTCCATCAGGTTTTATGACAATGGCACCTTTTACAGATGATAAGAATCTGATAAGAAAATCATTTATAACGCTAAAAACTGTTGCCAAGGACCTTCAAATAAAATATCCTATGTATGAGCTTACAGAACTATCAATGGGAATGTCAAATGATTATGAAATTGCAATTGAAGAAGGATCTACAATAGTCAGAATCGGAACTGCAATTTTTGGAGAAAGAACATACAATAAATGAAAAAGTTAATATTATTATTTGCTTTATTATCAATTTTCTCAACTCAAATATTCTGTGAAGAAAATCATACTCCTAAACCTTATTCAGAGGATGAATTTTCACAGCCTTTAAAAGATTTGCGTCGTTTTGAAATAATCACATTCGGATCAATACCGTTTATAACTTTAGATGCTACTTTGTTTTATTCATCTTATAAGTGGATTTCCAACGGATTTGATTCACGATATTCTCCGAATCCCTTTGCATCTAATCAATTTTCAAAGGATGAAATTACAGGAATTATACTTACATCTGTCGGAATATCTATAGGAATTGGCTTAACCGATTATTTTATAAATCTTATAAAAAGAAGAAAAATCAGAAAAACAACTATTGAAAATTTTGATGATTTGACAATTATAGAACTTCCGCAGCAAAAAGATGAAAAGCAGCCGGATACAGATGAGAGTGAATAAATGCCGTTTATTAACATAAAGGTTCAGTCAGATTATGACAAGCAGGAACGACTTGATAAATATATCGCATCTGTTGAAGGAGGAATGAATCGTTCCAAACTCAAAAGCGGTGTTACAAACATTTTAATCAACGGAAAAAAAGCAAAGCTTTCTCAAAAGGTAAAGGCAAATGATGTTATTAACATTGAATGGGAAGATAATGTTCCCGATGATATAATACCGCAGGATATTCCGCTTGATATAATATATGAAGATGAAAATGTGACTGTTGTAAATAAAAAACAGGGGATGGTTACACATCCTGCCTGTGGAAACTGGGACGGCACTCTTGTAAATGCGCTCTTATATCACTGGAAAAGAGAGTCTGTCAAACAGTTGAAAAATGCAGATAACAAGCAGATTCTTGAAAATCGTCGTCCAGGAATCGTTCATCGTCTGGATAAAGATACATCCGGCATCATAATTACTGCAAAAAACAGAGATAGCGAGGAATTTTTACAAAAACAATTCAAAGAACATTGTCTTCAAAAAGAATATATAGTAATAACTACGGGTGTTCCTCGTGCAAGAGATGGTGATATAAAAACCTTTATTACACGTGATCCTAAAAACAGACAAAGATTCAAGGCAGTTCTTGAAGAAAAAGGTAAATTTGCACGAACTTTATATCATTGCATAGCATCTTATGGTAATTATTCACTTATAAGAGTCCGCCTTAAAACCGGTCGAACGCATCAGATAAGGGTGCATATGAAATATTTAGGCTGTCCTATACTAGGAGATTCTTTATACAACAAACCTGATGTATTATTTAAAGATGCAACCTTAATGCTTCATTCCTGTCAGCTGAAAATAAAACTTCCTGGAAATAAAGAGCATTCAATTTTCCGCACAAAAACTCCTGAAAGATTTTTACAAATTGAGAAAAAATTAAAACAGAAATTCAATAAGGTTACCGAATGGAAAAAATTAAAATTATAAAAGAACCTGACAATTTAAAACCTTATATAATACTCTACAAACCAAAAAATCTACCTTCAGCGCCTTTAACAAAGGATGATAAAAACAACGCACTTTATGAGGCAATTAAAATATATCCTCAGATTATGAGCGTGAAGGGGAGAAAAGAAATTGAATACGGTCTTTTACATCGTCTGGATACCGCTACTGAAGGACTTATGATAATAGCATTAAATCAAAAATGTTATGATGATTTACTGATTCTTCAAATGAATGATAAAATCCAAAAATCCTATAGTGCTGAATGCAATATCATAAATAACAATGCACAACTGTTGAATGGTTTTCCTCAATTAAACATTGATTTGAATAATAATAAATTTTTAATTGAATCATATTTCAGAAACTATGGAATAAAAAACAGGGAAGTGAGACCCGTAACTCAAAACAGCAGTAATTTAATTATAAAGAAGATTTCAAAAAATAAAATTTATTCAACACAAATTGAAATTCTAAAAAAAGATGAAAAAACTGCATATACACGTTGTACGATTACCAATGGATACAGACATCAGGTAAGATGTCATTTAGCGTGGTGCGGTCTGCCGGTAAAAAATGATATGATTTATAACAACAGCTGTGTTTCTGAAAAAAATAAAACTTTAGACTGGAATCTAAAGTTTCGTGCAGATAAAATATGCTTTGAATACCCGGAAGGAGACTTGAACTCCTATGTCTTGTGAACACTTGGACCTGAACCAAGCGCGTCTACCAATTCCGCCATCCGGGCTAATATATTTAATATTTTACTAAATAAGTTTATTTTAAGCAACTATATAGACAGATAATTACAATGACAAGAGCTGTAATAACAACTGCGTAAATCCACCATGGTAAACTGTCAGAGGAAGCCTGATAATTCTGAAGATTTATTGCCAGTGTACGAAGTCCGTGTTTATTAAAGCTTTTATTAATCTTAATGTTTTTTGTTTCATAAAGGGCACCGGAATTATTGTTTACCGCATATCCACAGGCAGGACAACCATGCTTGAATTCATCGGTACTTCCGGTATTTCCGCAATTAGGACATCTTACGGAAGAGAAAAACTTTCCGCAATTTGTACAAAAACGTGCATCCTTGTTTACTTCAGCACCACAGCTTTCACAGAAGAATTTGGCTTTTTTATTTTTATTTTTTTTTGGACCTTTTTTCATAATCACGCAACTTCCATTAAAAGCAGCTTTTCATTATTCACATTAAGAATATTGTTTATACGAACACCGCATGTTTTTCGCTGATTTTCGAAAATGTATGAAAAATCACTGATAAAAGTGTTTAATTCAAAATCATCATCTGTATCATAATCTATTTTGCAGGTAAGTGTTTTGCCGTTATAGTCAAAATAATTTCCGGTAATAAAGCGTTTTGTAAAAGGATGATTAAAAATAAAACAACCGGTGCCTTTTATGCTTTGATTATTATCCTGAACAAGATTTTCAACCTGTGGTATTTCTTCAGCGACCTCATTTTTTGGTTCAATAGAAACACTCTGATTCTTATCAAAATAATCAGAAAGGGTAGAAGAAAGCTCCTTAAAAGATGATGTCGTTAAATCCTTTAAATTATAAACAACATCAAGATAACTTATTTTATTTTCTTCTTCCTTTGAATTTTCAATCGGATTATAAAGAACTACTGCAATTTTATCTCCACCGATTCCGCTTTTTAAAAACTGAACAAGGGTTTTCCAGTGACGAGGATATTCAACGGCGCTGATTATAACACAATCAGGTTTTATTTCTTCAATGTTATCAAGAGCTTTTAAAAACCACTTATAGACGATTACATCAAAGCCATTGGAATTAAGAAAATCATCAAGATTATTTATTACATTTGTATCTTCACAAACAATAAGTGCTTTCATTATTCAGTTCCTAAATTTACAACTGTATAATCATATATAGTCCAGATTCCTTCCCGCTGTCTAACCTTGTATGTATAGCTTTTTCTTTCTCTGAAATTTGTATATTTGAACCATTCAGTAACTACAACAATTCCTTCTGTTGGTGTATAAGTTGTTTTCTCAATAACAAATTTTTCAGGAACAGCTATGATATCATTTTCGATTCTTGACTGCATCAAATCCTTTTTGAAAGCATCTACCATTCTGATGCGTTCATCCTCAGATACTGTAATAAACTTGTTTTTGAGAGAAGGATTTCGTTTAATCAAAGATTCAATATCCATGTATAAGAAGAACTGATCCCACAATGACTTTTGACGTGCAATAATTGTCTGTTCTACAACCTTATCCGGTGAAAGCTCTTCCTGCCTTAATATTTCAACAGATTCTTCCTTTACCGGAATATAATTTGATGAAGCAGATGATGGAGAAGGCTTTACTTCAAGAGTTAATCTGTTTGTATTTACACTGATAAATTTTGATTTATATAATTCAGGATAAAAAGAAACATCAACATAATAAATCGAAGGATCATCTACAACAAGATATTCTTTAAGATTTTCGATAAATGAATATTCCTCACCAGGATCAAGAGCAATTTCACGGAAATATACAGTCTGATTTGTAGTACGTTTTTCAATTAAACCGTCTGTCTGCTTAAGCTGCTTGTTTTTTACAGTATAAGCATGAAAATCAATACTGAACATTCTGTTGTCAGCAAGCTTGAATCTTAATGTATCAGTTCCTTTATTTTTAATAGTGATATGAATATTAACAGGATTTGATTCAGTATTATCAGGATAGTAAATTGTCCGGTTAGAAAATTTAATTGTGACAGCCATGTTTGAATATTCATTATTCTGTGCAGTTATAAAAGTCTGTCCAAAAATCAAATAAAATGATATAATAGTCAAAATTTTACGGATTTTCAAAATAATCTCCTTAAATTTTATTATTACTTAATTATCGGTATTTTCTAATGAAATCATTATATTCTTCTATATATAATTTAATACACAATTCACCACAAATAAAGCAGTCAGTTGAGCTTTTCTCTACTAAAAACATCAGATTTCCATTAAATGTTACAGGTATTCAGGGCTCATTTTTCAGCTTTTATGTTAATGAACTTACATCCTTTTCAAAGGATTTTATAATAATTGTTCCCACAGAATATGAAGCGAACAACCTTCTTCTTGATTTTCAATCGCTTTTTCCACAGCTGCCGGTATATGTTTTTCCGTCATGGGGTGCCGTTCCATACAAAGCCTGTGCAAAGGGAAGTGTAGTTTTCGGTAAACGTTCAGGAGTTCTTTCAACGCTTTCCAATAAAACAGATGAAGGTTCACGTATTTTTATTTTTACACAGCGTTCATTTTTAAGTCCTCTTGTACCTCCAGAATACCTTAAAAAATCAATAATCAGACTTTCCCTTAATGATAAAATTGATACAGTTTCCATTGCACGTAAACTCACTGACTGCGGTTATACAAAGGTTTCCCGTGTAAGTGTAAGAGGGGAATTCAGCCTTCGAGGTGAAGTTCTTGATATTTTCCTGCCGCTTGCTGAATATCCGGCACGAATTGTGTTTGATTTTGATCAGATTACTTCCTTTAAGCTGTTTGAAACAGATTCACAGACTACCGTAAAAGCAATCGAAAATCTTACAATTTATCCTATGAAAGAAGTTATCTGGAACGATGAACTTACAGATAAACTTGAAACTGAACTTTTAAAATACAATGAACAGGCATTGAAAGAAGACATTCATCTTCCGTTTACCGACAATGCGATGACGCATCTGGAAACAATGCTGGAAGAACTTCGGACAAAAAACGAAGCTGAAGGTGAAGAGTTATTCTACCAGCTTTTATGGGACAAAGAATATTACCTTAATGATTATCTTTCTGGTGATGACTTAATTCTTTTTTATGATTATGACCGTCTTGAAAATGCACAAATTTCAATTGAACGTGAATATAACGGAATGTACCGCAAAATAAGGGAAGATTTTCCGGTATTACATCCTCAAAAAATGATAAGCAGCTTTAGTGATATGCTTGAAAAATTTTCAAGAAGTATTTATTTTCGTACACTTTCAGAAAATTTTGATAAAACTAATCTCTTTGAATTTAAAGTAAAGCCTTCCAGGAGTTTTTTCGGAAACATCAATTATATGAAGGAAGAACTTCAGAAGCTTCAGGATGATAACTGGAATGTATATATTTTTACCGATAACGAAAATCAGCAGCTGAGAATAAATGAAATTTTTAAAGATTTTACTGAACCTGAAAATAATAAAAAACCTGTTTTACTTATTCCAAAAGCGATTTATCAAGGTTTCGAAATTCCCGAAATAAAACTTCTTGTCATTCAGGAAAACGAAATTTTTGGAAGACGTAAGTATGTTGCAAAATCAGTAAATAAAGCAAAAAGTCAGGTTATAGACACTTTTATTGAATTAAATCCTGGAGATTATGTAGTTCATGTAAACTGGGGAATAGGTCTTTTTCACGGAATTGAACGTGTAAAATCACTTGGTAACGAACGGGATTACATAAAGCTTGAATATGCAGACGAGGAGTTTGCATTTGTTCCGATTGAACAGGTAAATCTTGTTCAGCTTTATATCGGCAACGAAGGTGAAAAACCTCGTCTTGACAGAATCGGAAGCAAATCCTGGGAAAACAGAAAAAATAAAGTACAGAAAGCAGTTGAAGAGCTTGCACATAAACTCATTGATTTATACTCAAGAAGAAAAGCATCTGTTGGTTTTGCATTTCCCAAAGAAACTCAATGGCAGGCTGCTTTTGAAGCGGCATTTCCCTATGAGGATACACAGGACCAGATAACTGTTACAGAGGAAGTTAAACAGGATATGGAAAAACCTGTTCCAATGGACAGACTTATATGTGGTGATGTCGGCTATGGAAAAACAGAAATTGCAATGCGTGCAGCTTTTAAAGCAGTAATGGGCGGTAAACAGGTAGCTTTTTTAGCACCCACTACAATTCTTTGTGAACAGCATTACGATACATGTGTTGAAAGATTCAAGAATTTTCCTGTAAAAATTGAACGCTTAAGCCGGTTCGTACAACCGTCAGATCAAAAAAAAATACTTTCAAAGCTTGAAAACGGTGAAATTGATATTCTCATAGGAACGCACAGAATAATTCAGAAAGATGTAAAATTTAAAAATCTGGGACTTATGATAATTGATGAAGAACAGAGGTTTGGTGTAAAAGATAAGGAAAAACTCAAAGAAATGAAAACAAACGTAGACTGTCTTACAATGTCTGCTACACCAATCCCCCGTACACTGCACATGAGTCTTTTAAAAATAAGGGATATGAGTCTTTTGACGACACCGCCTCAAAACAGAATTCCTATAGAAACTACAATAGATGAATTTTCAGAAGAAAAAGTTGCCTCAGCAATAAGAAAAGAAATGGAACGGGGAGGGCAGATTTTTTATCTTCATAACAGGGTTGAATCACTACAGGAAACAAGAATCAAAATTGAAAAAATAGTTCCGGAATGTCTGGTAGATATTGCGCATGGACAAATGACAAGTTCTGAACTTGATGAAATATTTCATAGATTCAAAATGGGTGCTTTTCATGTATTAATTGCTACCACAATCATAGAAAATGGAATAGACATTCCAAACGTTAACACAATCATCATAGATCGTGCAGACATGTATGGCGTTTCACAGTTATATCAGTTACGAGGACGAGTCGGAAGAAGCGACAGAAAAGCCTATGCATATTTATTATATCCTCAGGATAAAGCTTTGAGTGAAGTTGCAATGAAAAGACTTCAGGTAATCAGTGATTTTACAGAGCTTGGAAGCGGATTTAAAATTGCAATGAAAGATATGGAAATACGTGGAGCTGGAAATCTTCTTGGAAGAGATCAGTCTGGTGATGTATATGCAGTCGGTTTTGATTTATACATGAAGCTTTTAAATGAAGCAGTAAACAGATTGACCGCACAAAAGGATTATATTGCTCAAAGCGAAGTTCTTATGGAATTGGAATACACCGGTTACATACCGGACACATATGTTACCATTCCTCAAATTAAAATAGAAATTTATAAAAAAATTGCCTCAATTACAACTGATAATGAATTTGAAGCCGTAATATATGAGTTAAACGATAGATTCGGTCCAATACCGGAAGAAGTTTCCAGTCTGCTTGCACTGGCTGAAATCCGTATAATCTGCAGAAAACTTAACATAAAATCTTTACGTGAAAAAACAGGCGAAGTTAAGGTAGAATTCAGCAGTGTTGAAAATTTCTCAATTGATAAATTTATGAAGCTGCTAAACGAAAATCCTGGAACAATCCGTCTTGTACCGACTATGCCGAATGTACTGTTTATCAAGCTTGGTAAAATAGGACTTAGGGAAAAGTCAGAATTTATCAGGGAAAAACTTAATAAATTAATTTAAAATAGTTATTTTCTTGATATTAGACACAAAGAAGTATAAAATAAAGTTAAAAAAAAAGAGGTATTAAGTATGAAAAATGTCATTTTAACTTGTTGTTTAATTTTTACAGTTTTAATTTGTATTTCCTGCAAAAGCAATGCCAGTACTAAAACCAGCAATACCGACCCAAAAATACAAATCAGTATCTCTACTGAGCACCCTGATTTTACATTAGATTATACTTATGACGCTTCAATCTATATGTACACATTTAATGTTGTAAGTTCAATTACATTTGATGAATTGAACTGGTATTTGAATAATGAAAAACTTATTGGTACAGAAAATCAAATGAAAATAAATACCAGTGCTATCGCAAAAAAAGGTATATATCATATGCTTGTAACCGGAGTAAATAATGGCATTGTGTATTCTGCAGAAATTATGTTTACTGTAAATTAAGAAATGGAGAAAAAAAATGAAAAACAAAATTAAACTTATAATATTTATTTCGGCTGTTTTTATTTTGATGTCAGCCTGTAAAAATAACATTTCATATGAAAAAAACTCATCAGATTTTTATGCCTGGTTTACTATAGGAACTCTAAATGACAGGGCAGTCATGCCTGATTATAAAAATGATTCCTTTGATGAGTATATATTAAAAGGAACTCTAGATGAAGAAGAAAAAGATTTTGGTTCTTTTACATCTTACAAGACTTTATCTTCAAAAAAATTTAAAATTACAACAGGCGACTGGACTTTTAATTTAACTGCAAAGAAAGGTCAGACAATTTATACCTCAACTATAACAAAAACAATTGTTAAGGGGGAAAATACTCTTAACTTTTCATTAAAGGCAAAGCAGCTTGATTTAGAAAATGGAAAAGGGAATATTGAATTTGAACTCACTGTACCTTCTCAAATTGCAAAGGTAACTTATTCACTTTTAGATTTTAACAGTCTGACACCAGTTACTAATTTTACTTCGATAGAAACTAATGTAACAGGCAACAAATCAACCTTAAGCTTAGACCAGGTTCCTGCCGGCACTTACTATATTGATGCACTTTTATTAACTTCAGACAATGTAAAGGTAAACACATACAGAACAGTAGCTTCTGTTTGTGACGGCATTACAAGCAGGGGAAGCTTTACAATAAGCCAGACAAATACAATTTATACAATTTCTTTTGCCCAGGGCCATTATTCCTTTGTAGACGGCACAATCATTCCGGCCAGCTTTACAACCTTTGATACAAGCACAATTACTTTACCAGATGCCGACGATATTTTGGCTCCATTTAATTTCCTTGGCTGGTACCTGACAAATGATTATTCCGGAGAAGCCCTTACAACATTAACTCCTACAACGCCAGGAAACATTACTTTGTACCCAAGGTGGGGCAACGAGATTACCTGTACTGCAGAGGAACTTAAAGAATATATTACCGATTTTTCTAATACAGAGATTATTGTTCATATTACTGATTTGAATCCGGATTTTTATGATCTCAGAGAAGCACTCAAAAAGAATCAGACTGTTACTGTTAAACTTGATCTTGATTCATGTAAGGATCTTACTTATTTTTCTAGTACTCTAGGTGAATGTAACAATCTTATTTCTGTTTCAATTCCAGAAAATGTTACTGAAATTGGTAACTTTGCATTATACAATTCTTATAACTTACAGGAAATTAATTATAATGCTAAAAATATTACTGCTATAAATAATGCTAAAGATTGGATTACAAAAAATACAGGAAAAGATGCTGGCGGTGTTGTACTAAATATTGGTGCCGGGGTTGAAACAATTCCTGAAAATTTTCTATATGTATATGACAACTCTTGTATTAAAGAAATTAATTTTCCTGAAAATTCTTCATTAAAAAAGATTGGTCAATATGCATTTTATGAAGTTGATGCAATAGAAGAAGTTATTATTTCTGATAATATTACTAATATTGGAAGTTATGCTTTTGGCTATTGTTCAAATCTTAAAACTGTAAGAATATTAAATAAAAATGTTGTGTTAGACAGTTCACCTTTCTATCAAACAGATATTCACGATATTTATTTTAACGGTACATTTACACAATGGTCAGACTTTTGTGGTAGTTCTTCTAAAGTTAATTGTAACACTAAAAATGGTTCAAATTTATATTTAAACAATAAATTACTCACAGAAATTACTTTAAATGATAAAGAAGTAGATTTTAATAAATTTTCAACAGCAAATCTAAACAGCATTACAACAATTACTATTGGTGAAAATGTAGAAAAAATTACAGGAGCTTTTATTCGTATATATGACCTTAAAACAATTTATTTTAATGCAATAAATTGTCAGGATATTTCTTCAAGTGACTATTTATTCGGAAATGTAGTAGGAAGTAGTGAAGGTATTACTGCAATAATTGGTAATAAAGTAACCAGAATACCAGGTTCTCTTTTTAAGAAATCAAGTTATTCATCCTATATATTAAATTTAACAAATGTTATTTTTGCTGATAATTCCGTATGTACCGAAATTGGAGATGATGCATTTTACAACAATATAAATCTTAAAAATATATATCTTCCAAAGAGTATTACAACAATAGGGGAGGATGCTTATTATACAAAAGGTACGGAAAATGTTTATTTTGATGGTACTCTTGAAGAATGGTATTCCAATATTAATTTTAAAAATTGGGATTCAAATCCTTTATATTACAATGAATCAAATTTATATGTAAACAAAAATGAACTTGTAGAAGTTCTTGAAATTCCAGAAGGAACAACAGATGCTTCAATGAATCCCTATGCTTTTACAGCCTGTAAGAGTCTTAAAAAGGTAATTATTCCTTCATCAATGACAACTTTACCAAAAATATATTATGCATATTATGTCGAAGAATTAGTTTATGGGCCTTCTGCTTACAATTTTGATTTTAAAGATTCTTCAGGTTATAGCGGATGTTTTTCAAGTATGGGATTCAAAGCAGAAAATGGTATTAAATTAACTATTGGAAAAGATGTAATAAAAATACCAGACTTTTTTAAATATTCAGGTATAGATCCTGTTGAAATAAATTTTGAAGATAATTGCATATGTTCTGAAATAGGAGAAGAAGCTTTTGCAGAGCTCAGAAAATTAAAAAGAGTAACAATTCCAGAAAGTATTACTAAAATTGGAGAAAAAGCATTTGCAGGAGGATATTATGATTCTGACAAATCAATTATGGAAGAAATTATATATAATGCAAAAAATGCTCAAAGTGCAGCCTGGAGTTGGACAGATTCTTGTTTTAAAGATTCTGGCGAAAAAACAGAAGGAGGTATTAAATTAATCATTGGAGCTCAAGTAGAATGTATTAACGAAAATATTTTTTATAATACCAATATTTCTTCGGTTGTTTTTGAAGGAACAAAAATATCAAAATTCGCAGAAAGTGCATTTTCACAATGTCCGATAGAAAAAGTAGAATATCCGGGAACTCAAAGACAGTGGGAAAGTATAGTTTTTGTAAATCAAAATTCTTCTCCATGCTGTACAGGCGGTTCTTTATATATTTCCGGGACAAAAATTACTTCTGTTTCTATTCCAGAAGGAACAGAAAGAATACCGGACGGTGTATATTCCGGATGTAAAGATATAACTACAGTTACTTTACCTTCAACATTAAAAGCAATAGGTGCTTACAGCTTCTATAATTGTACAGGACTTTCAAAAATTACAATTCCTGAAAGTGTAGTGGAAATTAATGAATCTCCATTTTATGGATGTACAGGATTAACTGAAATTAATTATAATGCAGTAAAATTAACAAAAAATACATGTTATTCTGGTTATATGTTTTATAAAGCTGGTATAGATACAGAAGGTTGTACTGTTAATTTTGGCAAAAATGTTATTGAACTACCTGACGATATATTTAGGGGAGCACAAAGTAATATTATTAAGGTAAACTTTGCATCAGATTCTAAATTAGAAATTATCAGTGATGATGCTTTTTACTATATGAAAGGATTAACCGAGATAACAATACCTGATACAGTTCAGAAAATAATGGGTAGAGCTTTTGAAGGTACAAATATACAATCAGTTATTATTCCTGATTCCGTTACATATATGGACGGGAATGTGTTCAGTAATTGTAAATTGTTAGAAAGTGTAACAATAGGTTCTGGTTTAACTAAAATTGATCGTAATACATTTAGTTATGATGAAAAACTATCAGAGGTAATTTTCAAAGATACTGATAATTGGTATAAGGATGATTTCTATAATTATTCTGCCTTTAATGAAGAAGACAGGATAAACGTAACTGATCCACAGGCTAATGCAGAGCTTTTAAAACAAGGGGAATATTATCTGTTCAAAAAGCAATAATATTTGGTTATAGATTGCTTCGCTGCGCTCGCAATATGTCATTACGAGGAGTGCAGCAACGAAGCAATCTACGTCGCCACTATTAAATATGTATATAGGTAGACAGAATATACATTATAGTAAGTAATAAAGATAGGAAAAATAATACTACAGCACCACAAAATTATGGATTACTGTAGTATTTTATAGCATTATCCTATTTCAGAATTAAGAGCTTTAACAGTATGAATTTCCTGATTATCTGCCAGAAGCTTTTTACCTGCTATCTGTACGATACCATTTTTTGCTTCAATTGCTACACTGAAAAATTCATCTATGTTTATTTCAGATTTTTTTTCTGCATTAACATCAGAGCCTTCAAGAACTACTTTTGTTCCAGGCTTTGCCCAGGATGCATCCAGAACTTCAACACATTCTTTATCGCCATCCTTGTAATCACCGGCCAAAAGCATACCGCGGCTTTCAATTCCACGCATAAGTCTTGGAGCAAGATTTGATGCAATTATAACATGTTTTCCCAATAATTCATCTTCACGTAAATATTTTCGTAAACCAGACTGTATAGTTCTTGGGATTCCGCTTCCATCGTCAAGAGTTTCAATATAAAGCTTGTCACCGTCAGGATTAGGTTTAATGTCAACGATTTTTGCGACCTTAAGTTCAATATTCTGATTAAAGAATTCAGCCTGTTTTTCAACCGGTAATGCAGTTGGTTCATTCTTCTTAGTCTCTTGTTTTTTTGCAGCTTTGTCGGCTTCTTTTTTCTGTTTACCGCTGAATTTTTCCTTAAAAGCAAGCATTGTTTTCTGATCAAGCGGTTTAAAATAAACTTCAGTCGGGCCAACCATATCAAGTCCTGTAGTTTCACCAAGATTTGACCAGTCATAACCAGGTTTAGTATCTGTTCCAAGTTTTGATTCTTTAATCGATTTTCCAAAATATGACATGATAACCTGCGTATATTGAGGCATGTAAGGATTCATCATAATCATCAAATCTTTAATTACATAACAAAGATTATGAATAAGTTTAGCACACGCCTGAGGATCTGATTCACGTGTTTTCCATGGTTCTGCAGCCTGGAACTTTTTATTACATATATCAGAAATTTCGAACATTGTATGGAAAGCATCTTTAAGCTCAGCCCATTCAAGATAATCTGTAGCTTTTTTCTCAAGCTCTCGAACCTGTTTCCATAAATCTTCATCAACAGGAGCATCAGGAATCTTTCCGTCAAAATATTTATTTACGAAAAGAAGCGTTCTGTTGACAAGATTTCCAAGATTACCAATCAATTCACCGTTAAGTTTTTCCATAAAATCCTTCCAGGTAAACTGATAATCCTGTTTTTCAGGTCTGTTATAAAAAATATAGAATCTCCATGCATCAGCAGGAATTCCTGTATCAATTGCATCTGTACCGAAAATACCTACTCCTTCACTTTTTGAGAATTTTCCATCCTCATAATTCAGGAATTCTGTTGAAGACATATGATAAAGTTTTGTCCAGTTATGCGGTGAACCAAGCATAGTACAAGGGAAAATTACAGTATGAAACGGAATGTTATCTTTACCGATAAACTGGAACAAATCTACTTTTTCTTTATTTTTACCTTCCTCACTTTCTTCCGGACACCACCAGCTCTTCCAGTCAAAGCTTCCCCTTCCCGACTTTTCAAGCTCATCTGCAAGCTGTTTTGTAATTGAAAGATAACCTATCGGTGCATTAAACCATACATAAAAAACCTTGTTTTCATAGCCTTCTTTCGGAACAGGAATACCCCACTTCAAATCACGTGTTATTGCCCTTTCCTGAAGTCCATCACGAATCCATGCCCTGGTCATATTTATTGCATTGTCTGACCATTTACCTTCAACAGATGTTTTTTCAACCCAATCATTAAGTTTTCCGCTCAACGACGGTAAATCTATATAAAGATGCTTTGTTTCACGAACTTCAGGTGTAGAACCACAGGTATGACACTTAGGCTCCTTTAATTCTACAGGATCTAAAAGAGAACCGCACTTATCACACTGATCACCTCGTGCCTTTGTTGAACCGCATTTTGGGCAGATACCGTCCACGTATCGGTCAGCAAGAAACATATTACATTTTGTACAGAAAAGCTGTTTATTGGCATGCTCTTTAATTAAACCTGCTTTATCAAGATCATTAAACAACCCCTGTGTAATTTCTGTACACTGCTGATTTGATGTACGTCCGAATTTATCAAAATTAATATTAAACCACTTATAAATCTTTGTGTGCTCCTGATAATAATGATTACATAAAGCACGAGGCTCCTTTCCTTCTTCAAGAGCCTTTGTTTCAGTTGCGGTACCATATTCATCAACACCGCAGATATAAATTGTATCATATCCTCTGTTACGGCAGAATCGTGCAAATACGTCGCCTGAAAGTGATTGAATTATATTTCCAAGATGAGGAATATTATTAACATAAGGTAATGCTGCAGTAATAAGTCTTCTGTTCATTTTTGTTCCCTTTAATCAAAATTTTATGTAATTTTATCAAAAAATAAATAATTTTACAATTAAAGAAATAGTTTAAAAAAAATAAAAATTATTTCAATTTGTGTAACCACAAACAATTCTTATGGTTTTACAAGTGTACAACACAAGATAATCAATGCATAAAAAACTGCCGTTTTTATTCTCCTTTTGCGGCAGTTTTTTTTTATAAATAAGTGGAAAAATAACATAAATAATATTATTCTATATCTATATGAAAGATTCTTTTAAAAATTTAGCATGCAATAAGAATAACCCAAAATATGAACAGGCTATAAAACGTGAAATCCCCATATATTCAAGAAATAATGATATACGTTCAGAATTTGAAAGAGACTACACTCGCCTTCTTCATTGTGAAGCATACCGAAGACTGAAGCATAAAACACAAGTATTTTTCGCACCGCACAACGATCATATTTGTACAAGAATGGAGCATGTAAGTCATGTTGCATCAGTTGCAGCTACAATTTCAAAATATCTTGGATTGAATGAACAGCTTGCAATCGCTATTGCAACCGGACATGATATCGGTCATGCACCTTTTGGTCATCACGGAGAAAACTGCCTTAATAATCTTCTTGAACAAAAGGAAGGTAAAAATGCACCGAAAAAGTTCTGGCATGAACGAAACAGTCTTTTTTTTGCAGATTTTATTGAAGGACTCGCAGATCCTGATGGTGTTGAACAGCCACTCAACCTTACATATGCAGTTCGTGACGGATTAATCTGTCATTGCGGTGAAATTGATCAGCAGGGAATAATTCCTCGCGAACAGGCAATTGATTTATATTCAATGAAGCGTCCCGGACTCACCCAGCCTTTTACATGGGAAGGATGTGTTGTTAAAATTGCCGATAAAATTGCCTATTTAGGAAGAGATTTGGAAGATGCACGGGAATATTCAATAATTGACATGTCTTCTTACAGACAGCTTCGTGAAATTGTAGGTTCAACTCTTGGCTTTGAACACAAGGGTGCACATGCCTTAAGAAGCGGAAAAGCAGTAAATACAACTGTTTTAATAAATGATTTAATTGTTGATTTATGTGAACAAAGCTCACCTGAAAAAGGATTATGCTTTTCTGATGAATATTTTAAATTTATTCTGGAGCTTAAAAAATTTAATTTTGCCAATATTTATAATCACTGGAGACTTTCTGAGTTTGCTATCTATGCAGAAAACATAATTAACACACTTTTCAGGACCTTACAAAAAGCACAGATTTATGCAAAAAATGGACGTGTTGCACAGATTTTCAAAACATATCCAAAGCTTTGTGCTACATTCGAAGACTGGCTGATAAAGCATTCAAATTACAGGGCATGGTCGTCTGAAAAACACAGCTTCATCGATAAAAAAGCAATCCTTCATTACAACATGCCTGTAATATTTGATATAAATGATAATGAAAGTTATACAAAGTGTATAATTGAATTTATATCAGGGATGACAGACCAGTTTGCAATTCAGGTGTATGAAGAAATAATAACCTTTTAGAATAAAAACTTAAATATTTTATACTCTATGCATTGAGCTGAATACTTTTTCGTTCATTACGTTGATTTCAACACCTAAGTTTTCAGCCATTTTCATAAGTTCATTTCTCAATTCATCAATTGAAATATCTGCCTTATCAAGTTCTACCATCATCATCATGACAAAATTTCCGGAAAGGATTGTCTGAGTAATATCTGCGATATTAATTGTATGATCTGCAAGGAATTTTGTAACACCTGCAATAATTCCGACTTTATCTGAACCTACGACAGTTATTATAGCTTTCATGTTTATCTCCTGAAATTTCCGTATTAAAAGTTATTTCCTAATGTTGCTGCAATTACAGCTTTTATTGTATGCATTCTGTTTTCCGCCTCATCAAAAACTACAGACTGTTCACTTTCAAAAACTTCATCTGTAACTTCCATTGAATCGAGTCCGAACTTCTGCCCTATTTCTTTTCCAATTTTTGTATTTAAATCATGAAAAGATGGAAGGTCATGCATAAAAATCGCTGTTTTTTTAGCTTTTGACATAACTTCCTTATTTACCTGATATGGTTTTAAATCCTTGATTCGTTTTGCCCAGACTTCATCAGGCTCGCCCATGCTTACCCATACATCAGTATAAATAATATCTGCATCCTTCGCCGCATTATCAATATTTTCTTCAAGAGTTATAGAAGCACCGGTTTGATTACACCAGTTACTACATTCATCGATAAGATTTTTTGAAGGAAAATATTCTTTTGGTGCGCACAAAGTAAGATTAATTCCAACCTTTGAACAGGCAATGCAAAGTGAATTACCAATATTATATCGGGCATCACCAAAATATACTAATTTAAGTCCTTTAAGCTTTCCAAAATGCTCTCGGATAGTAAGAAGATCTGCAAGCATTTGTGTAGGATGATATTCATTAGTCAGACCATTCCATACAACTTTTCCAGAATAAGCGGCAAGATCTTCAACAATTTTTTGTTCATATCCTCTGTATTCAATACCGTCAAACATTCTTCCCAAAACTCTTGCGGTATCTGCAATGCTTTCTTTTTTTCCAATTTGGGAACCTTCAGCAAGATATGTTGTACAAATTCCAAGATCATGAGCGGCAACTTCAAATGCACATCTTGTTCTGGTACTTGTCTTTTCAAAAATAAGGGCAATATTTTTTCCACGATGAATATCTACAGGAATACCTTTTCTTTTCTTTTCCTTTAAATCTGCAGCAAGATCAAGCAGACCTAAAATCTCATCAGTTGAAAAATCTTTTAATGTTAGAAAATTTCTGCCTTTTAAATCCATATAATTTTCCTTTTTAATAAAACATTATAATAGCAGATTTAAATAAAAAGGTTAAGCATTGAGTAAGTTCAATTTTACATAATCACACATATCATTAAGGGAATTACAGACAGTAAGACACATTTTTTCAAGGTCTGCAGCAGGTTTAATCATATCAGGAACCATAATGACCTGAAGACCTGCTTCATATGCACTTTTAATACCGTTAGGGCTGTCCTCTACCGCAATACATTGTTCCGGTTTAAGCGAAAGTGATTCACATGCAAGTCTGTAAATTTCAGGGTCTGGTTTACTATGAACAACCATATCACCGGTTACAAGCTTTTCAAAATAATTGATTACTCCTGCAGCGGTCAATTGTCGTCTAACCGTATTACCGGCGGTTGATGAAGCAAGACCAAGAGTAAAATGCTTCGTTAAAAAATCAAGTGATTCTTTTACAAACGGAAGAAGAGGTATTCCTGATGTATCTTCAATTTCCCTGAAATATTCACCTGTAAGTGATAAAAATTTATGAACATCAAAATCACTGCCATAATAATCCTTTAATAAAATGACCATATCATCATAATTTGTTCCACGGCATTTATCGATTATCACAGAAGAAGATTTTGATAACTTTAATTTTGTTGCAGCTTTTTCCCAGGTGATGTCACTTATTCTTTCCGAGTCTAGAATTACGCCATCCATATCAAAAATGAATGCTTTTATTTTACACATTTTAACTCCGATGAGATATAAAGCACATCCTGATACCAGTCAATCAAAAGTGAAAAATATTCTTCCCTGTACCCTTCACAATTTACTTTAATTTTCCAGACAGTACCTGTTTTAATTTCACTCAAAGGGATTTTTTTAATATCAACCCATTTTCCGCCATAATTAATCGTTATTTTAGATTTATCGGTAATGTCCTCTCCAGTCTGACTATCCTGAACAAAGGTTTTGATTTCAAGATTTCGTTTTGCATTTTTTAAAAGATTGCATTTTAAAGTCTGACGTGGATGTTCTACCGTAAAAGATTTCCACCAGATATAAGGACCAGCTACTACCTTTACTCTGTAATCTCCATGCTTTAAAAAGACATCGGTTGTATCATAAGTAACATTTTTAGAGGTATCGCTTATTACTTCCAGAGACGGCTTTTTAAATAAATGATCAAATTTTCGTGAGCCTTTTACAGCAAAAATTCTGTCGGAATTTTTAACTTCAGGAATATCCTTATTATCATTTTCAAAGAAAAATGCTTTTACAGGAAGATCAAGATTCGTAGAAAGTGCTCTTGGAATCTCAATTTCTATATTTACAGGTGTATATTTTTTCCTTAAAACAGTCCTGTGGAAAAATCCTATTTTCAAAAGTGCAAAAAAAGCGGCAGTTACAAGGACCACAATGCCACAGATTAATGCTACTCTTTTTTGAATTCTATCCTTTGGTAAAATCGCCGGATAGTTATAAGTTTTAGATGCAATTACAGATTTTGCTATCTGTACCCTTATTTCATGTGTATCGTAATGACTTAAATATCTTTTTACACGTCTTAAAACCTTATCGATATTTTTAGGTCTGGAAGAAGCCTTTGGTTTAATCATCCAGTTGATTAAACGTTCAAGATTACGTGAAATTGATTTGTCTATTAATCTTGGCTTTATATATTTTCCCTTTTTGATTGTTTTTAAAGTTTCAAGCGTAAAAGTACCAGGATATGGTTTTGTACCTGTAAGCATTTCATAAAGCATAATTCCAAGTGCATAAATATCTGCACGTCTGTCTACTGCGGCACTATTTTCAAACTGTTCAGGAGGCATGTAAGCGGGAGTTCCAAGAGCAATTCCTGTTTTTGTAAGTGCTTCTTCCTGTTCCTGCGAATCGCTTGCAATACCAAAATCAGCCAGTTTAATTTCTCCTCGCTTTGAAATTAGAATATTTCCGGGCTTTATATCTCTATGAACAATATCGTTTGAATGAGCATATTTAAGGGCATAACAGGCATCCTGCATAAAAAGCATTGCAACAGGATGAGGTAAAGAAGTCTGTTTCTGGATAAGCTTATCTAAAGACATTCCGTCCACAAGCTCTTCAACCATAAATCGGTAACTGCCTTCAGTAAAATAGTCAAAAAGATGAACGATATAAGGGCTTTGTAAATCAAGAAGAATCTGTGCTTCCTTTTTAAAACGACTTGCATCAGCACCCTTCCGATTCGACATCTTTTTTATAACTACATATCTTTTTAACGAAGGATGAATCGCTTTATAAACTACACCCATTCCGCCCTTTGCAATTACACCAAGAACTTTATACTTTCCTATCATTGCAGGACAATCAACTTTTACTGTCTGTTCAGTCTCTTTCATTTTTTACCTCATAAATATCTTCATCCGGATTAAAAATTTTATCTTTTGATACTATTGCGACATTCTGTTCAAGAGGATTATGTATCTGAATAAATTTTCCATTCTGCCTCAAGCTGTATTTTCCCTTAACAGGTCTATGCCCTGCAAAATAAAATGCCTTGGACGCATATTTTTTTCCAAGCAGTTCATTTAAAACAAACTCTACCGTATTTTCTTTTACCTGACCGTTTCTCGTCCATATTAAACCGAAAACAGTTTCTGCATCTGACTTTGCATTAATAAGCTGTTCCCGTGTAAAAGATTTAGACGGTTCTGCATGAGAAATAACACAATTTTTTGAAGAAATAATCAAGGGTAAAGACTGTTCATAAAACGAAATAAGAAAAAGAATATCATCTCCATAATATTCAGAGATAAACTTTTTTACCATCTGCCCTTCTTCTGCATATTTACAAAAAGCATAATCACCGTTTGCCGTTTCATTAAGAATATTTTCATGATTTCCCTTGATAAAATGAAAATTTTCAGGATAATCACATTTTAATTTCATAATACCTGTCAAAGTAGAAAGACATTCAATCATTTCTTCGGTCATATTTTGACCAGTATAACATTTATTGTTAAATTCATCTTCTATCTGCCTCCATCTTTCGGCAGTATGTTCAGTATGAATTGCATCTCCTACGCAAACTATATAAAGCATTTTCTTTTCAAGTGCTTTTTCAACAGTAAGATTTTTTTGATTTAAGATATTTTCAGGAAGTTTATATTTTAAAAGATTCAATAAAAAATAAGGACGTGCATGTAAATCAGGAACAACAATTACAGGAATATCATCTTTAAGCTCAATAAGAGAGCCCGGATTTCCTGATTTATCCTTTGGACGGTATTCAACATTTTCCGCTTCCAGCACTTCAGAAACGTTATTTACCAGAGAAAATAAAAAATCATGTGAAGGAAGCTCCTTAGTTAAAAGAAGTTCTTCTGCCGTAAAGTTTTTTTCCATCTGTTACGAAATTACCAGATTCATGTTCCCTATAGTAATTTTGTCTCCAGGATTAAGCTTTACGTATTTTTCCGGCGGGATTCTGTTGCCATTCAGGAAAGTTCCATTTGTAGAATGTTCATCCTTTATAAAATAAACATCCTTGATTTTCTGAATAACTGCATGACGTCTGCTTGCAAGTTTATTATCAACAACAACATCATTATCAGATTCACGGCCAATTGTAATTTTAGCGACAAGTTCTATCTTTTTTCTGTTGAACATAAGATAACTTGCAGGCTTTTCAGCACCGAAAGAATTCAGCTGCATTCCTACCGGTGATTTTGATTGTATTGTTTCATTACTCATACTTTAATTATATATCTGAATTTACAACTTTTCAAATTCTTTAATTACAGTGAAGAATAAACAATATTTTTCATCTTTCGAGTAACTTCCCACGTTCCGGCATCTGTTTTCTGCATGAGCATTACAATTACAAGCTTATTTTTCAAATCAACACTCATGTAAGGACCAAGCCATCCGTCCCAGCCGAATTCACCGTTTTCTGTCAATGAAAAACATTCTCCCTTCTTAACCGCTACCCTCATAAGATTACAATAGCTGTAACCAGCAAAATGTGGCATTTTTTCCTCGAATTTTTTCTGTAGTTTATCGGATAAATGTGCAGTTGAAAGATATTCTACTGTTTTTCTCTGAAGGATACATTTTCCGTTATATTCCCCGCCGTTTACAAGCATGAGGCAGAATTTTAGATAATCATCTATCGTAGAACATAAACCGGATCCTCCGCTTTCGAAAGACGGTGGATGATTCATAAAAGGTTGAATTCCAAGATTCGGTTTTTCAAATTTCACAGGATTTGACCTTCCATCACATGAATAAACACAGGAAAGACGATGCTGATTATTATCCGGAACATAAAATCCGGTATCGACCATTCCAAGCGGATCAAAAATCTCACGTTTAAGAAAATCACTGAATTTCATACCGGATACAGTTTCTATCATCGCACCAAGAATATCGGCAGACAAACCATATGCATAATCTGTACCGGAACAAAAACTTACCGGAATCTTTGCAAGAGATTTTGCAACTTCAAGCGTAGAAATATCAGATTTATTTAAACAGTCATCATTCAGCTTTTCAATAAGCTTTGATGTAAGCTTTTCTCCTTCCGTAGCATCAGGATTAAATGCCCCATAAGTATAACCACTTGTCATATTAAGCAAATCCTGAACGGTAATAATACAATTCTGGTCTTTAAATTGCGGGATAAACGAGGAAATATCATCTTTTAAATCAAGTACACCTCGTTCAATTAATATCCATGCTGCGACACTTGTAACAGGTTTAGTCATTGAATATAAACGGCAGATTGTATCACGACTGAAAGCTTTTTTATTTTGAATATCTGAAAAGCCTGACTGCCAGTAACCAATTTCATTATTATCTTTAACTACAATACAATTAAGACCGGCAACTTTTTTATCTTTTACGGCCTTATCAAAAACCTTTTGCAAATTTTTAAGATGATTAAAATCCATTTATCAACCCCCGTTTTAATTTATATGTAATAATCCTTCGTAAGCTTTCGTTAAATCTTTGTTCTGAGATTTTACCTGTCATGACCGCATTTTTTACTGAATCAAATGCATCTTTATATTCAAGAGGCATTAAAATCATATCTACACCGGCATTAATCGCTTCTACAGCACCCTCACCGCTTGAAAAATTATTAACGATCGCCTTCATAATCATAGAATCCGTAATGATTAAATTCCTGTACCTTAATTCCTTTCGAAGCCTGTTTGTTATAAGTTCATAAGAAACTGTTGCAGGCAAATCATTACCGGTAATCTGTGGACATGAAATATGACCTGTCATAATAAAATCTGTATTTTGATTGATTGCCATTTTAAAGGGGATTATTTCACATTTAAGAAGCTCATTCCACTTTTTGTTTGAAAAAGCATTTCCGACATGAGAATCAGAAAGCGTATCACCATGACCGGGAAAATGCTTGAAACAGCCGTCAACACCAGAAACCTTAAGTCCCTTGTACATATTCACACTGCATTTACCTGCAGCTTCAGGCTCTGTACTGAATGCCCTCGAACCGATTACCGTGTTATATCTGTTTGTAAAAACATCAGCAACAGGAGCAAAATCTACATCAAATCCATAATCTTTAAGATAAGAACCTATCGTTTGTCCAATTTCATATGCACGTTTTTCAGGATTATCAGAATTTTTCATCTCTTTTAGAATTTCATCAAATTGTTTTTCATCAAAATTCGGATTATTTGCAATTCGTGCTACAGTACCACCTTCTTCGTCAATAAAAATAAGGGGATTAATATCAGACAAAGAATGAAGCTCCTTATTCAATTTTTGAAGCTGTTCTTTATTTTTTAGATTTTTATTAAAAAGAACAAAACCACCCGCAGGATATTCCTTGTAAAAAGAACGCATCTGATTTGTTACCGATGTTTTTCCATGCTCTGCATAACTGTTTATCTGATCTGACGTTAGATTTTCATCGAGTGCTTCCGGTTTAATCACAAAAAACTGACCGATTTTCTGTTCAAACGTTAAAGAATTTAATATCTGTTCAAGCTTAATGCTTTGTGAGTTATTCGAAAGAGAAAGGAAAAATAAAGAGCTTAAAGCAATTAAGATAATTTTTTTCATCAATTTATAATATCATTTTTTAGACTTTATACAAATAAATATTTGCTAAATATTGTAATTTTGAGTATAATTAATGATTATAATATTAGAAACAGAGGAATGAAATGAAAAAATTAATTTCAACATTTTTATTATCAATAGCAGCAATTACGTTTGTTTTTGCAGCAGATGATGACAACTGGTTCATGGCACAGACAAAAACTGCGCCTGTAGCTTCAATCAACTCAACTTCAGAACTTGTAGAAGCACAGTACGATGGTAAATATCTTTACCCTCCTATCAATATCCTTGACGGTGATACTACTACTACCTGGTGTGAAGATGAAAAAAATGGTCCTGGAATCGGAGAATCAATTACAATTGAATTTACTATTCCTGTAAGCTTTGATGAAATTCAGTTCATCAATGGTTTTGCAACAAAGGATTATTACCTTAAAAACAACCGTGTAAAAACAATTCAGATTACACAGGTTGCAAAAAAACACTTCCAGCAGAAAAGTTATGTTTTAAAAGATAACTGTGAAACATATCAGTCAATCAAATTCCCTTTAACTCAGACAGCACAGACAATCACACTTAAAATCGTGGATGTTTATAAGGGAAATAAATATGATGATACATGTCTTGATGAATTCCGAATTCTCTATAAGGGAAAAGTTATTCCTTTCACTGGTGTAAAAGAATTAAAGGAAACACAGACAGAAAATTCTAAACAGATGCTTAAGACAACTTCAAAAGACTTTAAGAAGGATTTTGAAAAATTGTTCAGCCAGACAACTAACGACGGATATGATTACAAAGAACTTATTCTTATAGCAGACAATAAAAAAGACGGTGTATACTTCAGAGCTCACAAAGAAAACGGTGAATTTTATGTTTCAATGTTCTACAATGCAAAAATCACAAAAAAACCTTCTTCTGCTAATGACCTTGCTAAATTAAATCCAAATGAAGAAATAAATTTCAATTTCGAAAACTTTGATAAATCTTCTGCTTCTAAGGTATTCTACTACACATATCCTTCAAACTGGTATATCAACATGAGATTCAAGCTTGGTAATTACAGAATTACAACTGAAAAAACAGTTTCTTATGTAACAACAGAAACAACAACAATAATCAAGCTTGACGGAAACAGTGTTTACATCAATGGTGTACACTATACAGTTGCAGATCCAGATGAATATTTAATCGTAGAGTTTGACACCGGAATGTAATTAATGTATAAATTTGTTCCACAAAAAAAACGCAGTCAGTTCAGAATAAAGCTTGGCTGCGTTTTTTATACTCTGAAAAGATATCTCTATTGGATAAAAAACAGTTCAAAATTTGCTTCGATTCCTGTAAAATATAAAAAAACAGACAATGAATCGGTCGAAAAAGATTATCCGAATATTGTTTTTTACCACTCCTCGCCTCTCTACAGAAATCTTTCTAAAGAAGATACCGAACTTCAAAATGCAAAGGTTCATAATCTTTTAATCGCAATAAAAAAAATAAATAAAACGGTAATAAAACCTGGTCAACTTTTCTCTTACTGGAAATTAATCGGTAATCCTACAAAAATAAAGGGTTATAAAAAAGGGATGATGCTTGTAAACGGAAAACCGAAAGCAGCTACCGGTGGAGGATTATGTGCACTTTCAAATCTTTTATACTGGATAATACTTCATTCCCAGCTTATTATAAAAGAAAGATGGCGACACAGCTATGATGTATTTCCGGATTCAAACAGAACACTTCCTTTTGGAAGCGGAGCAACCTGTGTATATAATTTCAGGGATTTGATTATTTTAAACGAAACTGATGAAGAATATGCACTTTTAATAAAAATAGAAAATAACCGTTTGTGTGGCGAGCTTCGTACAAAAAAGAAGCATGAAGAAGTCTATGAAGTTTACCAGAAGGATCATAAAATAACCCAGGAAGGAAGCGGTATTTTCGTAAGACATAATACCATTTACAGAAAAAAATATAATTCCGAAAACGAAAAAGAACCGGTAGAAGACATTTATATCACGGAAAATCATGCTTTAATGATGTATAATCCGCTGATAGCCGAAAACAAGGATAAAAAAGATGAATGATAAACAAAAAGTGTATAAAATTATAAACACATTGATATTTTTTCTAACAATAGCAGCCATTTTTTTATTAAGATTTACGACACTTTTGCAGACCTCACATCCTACAGGACTTGACGGTTACTACTACGCCCTTCAGGCAAAATCCTTTGCACTTACCGGTAAGCTTGAAAACCCTGATTATGAAATCGGATATTATATCTGCGGCATATTTGCATGGATTTTTAAAAATCCTATTACAGCCTGTAAAATATGGGCAGCACTTTCATCAACATTAATAAGTGTATCAATTTTTATACTAGTTAATAACATTTCTAAAGATAAAAAGCTTTCTTTTCTTGCATTAATTTTAAGCAGCTTCTTATCGCCTTCTCTTGCAATATTTGAAATCAATTATATAAATAATCAGACAGGATTGATGTTTTTCTTTTTCTACGCATCTGCTTTTTACAAGCTCATAAATGATTTTAAACTCCTTTCAAAAAGAAAACGCATTTTTTACTCTGTTTTAAGCATTCTTCTTTTCATCCTTTCATGTATGTCACATCTTGTTGCTACCGCCTACTGTTTTATTTTTACAATCGTTATTCTTGCTCAAAAGCTTTCCGTAAAAAAACAACTGATTTTAGTTATTGCAGGAATGGCAGCCTTTATACTTTTATTTATATCACAGATAGGCAGATTCAAATCAGTATTCTCACTAACACCTGTTTTCCCTGTTTTTTCAGAACATTTCAAAAACAGAATCGGAATATCGGTATGCCTTGAAATGACAATATATTTCATTCTTTCATATATTTCATCCATCGTGTACTTTATAAAAACAAAAAAATTCTCTTTTTATCTTCTACTTCCAGTAATACTGTTCTTCCCGTTCTGGAAACTAGATTCACTCGACATGGGTTATAGAATGCTTTTAAATGCAGTTCCCTGCGGAATATGTTTTTCCCTTCTGATGCTGAAAAAAGCATTTCCCGAAATTCAGAAAAGCAATAGTCTGTTTTTTTCAATTCTCTGTCTTATTTTAATGCCGTTTGGGTTACTGAGTTCAAAAGCATATAATCCTAAAAAAGATCCGCCATATGAATATTATAAATCAATTGCTACAAAAGTACATTTACCTGATAATTCACTTCTTATAGCGCATCTTGGACTAAATCACTGTTATACATATTACATGGATTTAAAAGACTGCCTGAATTATTACTGTGATTACGATGTACCTGATAATGAAGTCTGGCGTCTAGCTTGTGGTGTAAATGCAGAATACTTAAAACAGTTTTTCGGTGAATATAGCGATGATGAACTTAACAGACTGATAGTACAAATTGATTCTGATTATGTATTAATAAAAGAAGATTTGTGGCTTCGCTATCTTTCTTATGAAGAAGATGATATTGTAGACGCTTTGCAAAACTGGTACAATCCGCATGAATATCGACCTTCTTTCATAAGAAAAAAATAACTATTTTATATCTTTTCTCATAATTTTACCGGAAATTGTCTTTGGTAAACTATCACGGAATTCTACAATTCTTGGATATTTATATGGTGCTGTTGTCTTTTTAACAAATTCCTGAATGTCTTTAATAAGTTCATCTCCAGGAGTATAGCCCTTTGCCAAAACGATTGTTGCCTTTACAACCTGTCCTCTTACAGGATCTGGAGCGGCTGTTACTGCACATTCAACAACAGCCGGATGCTGCATCAAAACTGATTCAACCTCAAAGGTACCGATTCTGTAGCCTGAACATTTGATTACGTCGTCGTTACGGCCTGTAAACCAGAAATATCCGTCTTCATCACGCCATGCATTGTCACTTGTGTGATAGTATCCGTCGTGCATAACAGATTTTGTTTTTGCCTGATCTCCAAAGTATTCCATAAAAAGACCTGGGAAATATCCGTTTTTCATGTCTACAACAATTTCACCAACTTCACCGTCTTCTACTTCGTTTCCTTCTTCGTCTACCAAAGTTACATTGTAATAAGGAGCCGGTTTTCCTAAAGAGCCAGGTTTGATTTTTTCATTACCAAAGTTCAAAAGTGAAAGTGTCGTTTCTGTCTGTCCAAAGCCTTCGTGAATTTCTTTTCCTGTAATCTGCTTCCACTTATTAAAAACTTCTTCCGAAAGAGGTTCTCCGGCAGTAGACCAGTGTTCGCAGCTTGAAAAATCGTATTTAGTTAAATCTTCCTGGATTAAGAAACGGTAGATTGTTGGAGGTGCACAGAAAGATGTGATGTGATGCTTTTGAATCTGTTCAATTAAATCAACAGGCTTAAACTTTGCATGATAGTCATAAACAAATACAGAACATTCTGCAATCCACTGACCATAAAGCTTACCCCATACAGCCTTTCCCCAGCCAGTATCTGCAACTGTAAGATGAAGTCCGCCCTGTTTTACCTGCTGCCAGTAGCTTGCTGTAACAATGTGTCCTAAAGGATACAAGAAGTTATGTGTTACAAGCTTTGGATGGCTTGTTGTTCCCGAAGTAAAATATGCAAGCATGATGTCCATATTAGAGCTGATTTCGTTTCTCTTTAATGAATGAAATTCTTTTAATGCTTCTTCCCTTACTTCTTTTACGCCCTTAGTAAAATCAATCCACATTGGATGCTTTTGTTTTTCTTCTGCAGAAAGCTCCTGATCAATTCCAAAAGGGGTACATGCAATCAAGGTTTTAAGGGATTCACATTCAGCCTTTGCTTCTTCGATATATTTAAAAAGGTCACGGTCGTTTACTGCAACAACAGCCTTAATAAAAGCATTCTGTACACGGAAAACAATGTCTTCCTTTGTGAGCATGTGAGTTGCAGGAATAACTGAAGCACCGATTTTATGAAGTGCAACAATGCTGATCCAGAACTCATATCTTCTCTGCAAAATAAGCATTACAAAGTCGCCTTTTTTAATTCCGTGTGAACGGAAAAATGCAGCAGCTCTGTCTGTTCTTTCTTTAATGTCTTTGAATGTAAAGGTGATTTCGTCGCCTGAATCGTTACACCATACAAGTGCTTTTGCATCAGGTGTTTTTTCTGCCAGGTAATCTACAACGTCATAACCAAAGTTGAAGTTGTCCGGAACATTGATTTTATAGTTATTAAAAAAATCATTGTAATCTGTAAATTCTGTTTTCTGTAAAAATTTCGCTAACATATTATTCTTCCTAAAAATATTTCTGAATCAGTCTTAAACGCTTATATGATAAGGTCCAGAAATTTAGCTTCTTTTTCCAAGGCAACCATTGCGTGTTTTTTAGTGGCATCAAAATAAACACTGTCGCCTTCTTCAACTTTCATAGTTTTGCCGTCAACTGTAAGCTCCATTTTTCCTTCAATCATGTATACAAATTCATGACCTGGGTGAGCATTAAAATGTGGTTCTGCCTTTGGATTAAAAGGAACTGTAACAATGAATGGATCTGATTTTCTGTTGATAAATCCGCTTGCAAGTGCTTCGTATTTATAATCACTTCTGCGTTCTACCGAAAGACCTTTTCCTTTTTTAGTAAGACAATATGAATGCATATGAGGTTCTTTACCGGAAATCAAAACGCCTAAATCAATGTCGTATTTTTTAGCCATGGACTGTAATACACCCACCGGAATATCTACAGTACCTGATTCGTATGCTTTATACTGATCAATTGAAACTCCGCATACTCCTGCTGCTTCTTCTATGGATACATCCATAATATCGCGTAAACCAATCAAGCGGTCGGCAACTGCCTTAATTTCTTCGTTCATAAAAAACCTCCTTAAATTTTTTATAATCTGTTAGTCATCAACTTTTAATGTTTCTCTTCGATACTTAGTTCCGATTTCGGTTAATTTAAATTTCTGTATTTTTCCACTACCCGTCATCGGAAATTCTTTCATAAACATAACAAGCTGCGGCCATTTGAATTTTGCAAGTTTTCCTCGGCAATATTCAATTACATCCTCTTCCGTAAGAGTTTTTCCTTCATGAAGGATGATAAATGCACCCGTAATCTCTCCATAACGTTCACTCTTTACTCCTGCAACCTGGATATCCTTGATTTCCGGAATCTGAATAAGAAACTCTTCGATTTCACGAGGATAAATATTTTCACCGCCACGGATAATCATGTCTTTGATACGGCCTGTAATCTTAAAGTTTCCGTTTTCGTCCTTTACACCAAGATCTCCTGAATGTAAAAATCCGTTTTTATCGATTGTTTCGGCTGTTGCTTCAGGCATCTTGTAATAACCCTTCATTACATTCCAGCCCTTACAGCACATTTCCCCCTGTACACCAACCGGACATTCCTTGCCGGTTTCAGGATCAAGTACTTTAACCTCGATTCCTTCAAATGCATCACCTACTGTTGTAGCCTTTACTTCTACGGTATCGTTCCAGTGACTCTGTGTCATACCGGGACTTGATTCAGTAAGACCATAAACAGATGTAATTTCAGGCATGTGCATCTTTTCGATTACAGTTTTCATAAGCTCAACAGGAACACCAGAACCTGCCATAATACCTGTACGAAGAGAAGTTAAATCGAACATACTGAACATAGGATGGTTTAATTCTGAAATAAACATAGTCGGTACACCATACAAAGATGTACATTTTTCCTTCTGAATTGAAGCGAGAGCTACAAGAGGATCAAAGCTTTCAAGAAGAACATGAGTAGCTCCATGGGTTAATACTGCCATAACACCAAGAACAATACCAAAACAATGGAAAAGTGGTACCAAAAGACAAAGTCTGTCCTTTTCTGTATAACGCATTCTTTCACCGATAATCCATCCGTCATTAATAATATTATGACTTGAAAGCATTACACCCTTTGGAAATCCTGTAGTTCCCGAAGTATACTGCATGTTTACAACATCATGCTGAGAAACTTCACTTTCAATTTTATGTATGATTTCTATATCAACATGCTGACCAAGAAGAAGAAGCTCAGGTGTTGAATAAAGACCACGGAATTTTTCTGGTCCCATAAAAACGACATTTTTTAAACATGGAAATCGTTTGGATTTTAAGCAGCCTCTTTCATATTCATCAATTTCTGGAACAAGCTCTTTAATCATCTGAACATAATTTGAGTCTTTTACCCCGTCGGTTAAACAAAGTGTAGTTAAATCAGACTGTTTAACAAGATATTCCAGCTCGTGTAATTTATAAGATGTATTAACCGTAACTGCAACAGCTCCAAGACGTGCACATGCAAACATATAAGTTAGCCAGTCAGGAACGTTTGTGGCCCAGATACCTACGTTGTCGCCCTTTCTGATACCAATGGCATAAAGACCACATGCCATATCATCAACACGTTTATCAAATTGCTCATAAGTAAAGCGCAGGTCACGGTCTGCATAAACCATAAACTCCTGCTTTGGATTTTTCTGTGTTTTTTCTCTTAATAACTGTGATAATGTTAACTCAATCATATCAACATTATATATAATAAAAATGAGAAATTCAATAAAAAAATTTAAAAATATTAAAGAAATTTAGTATAAATTAAGTATTTTCCCGCCACTTTTTATACTTTTCAAGGTCATATTTAACGCATTTGAGACAAATTGAAAGAATACCCGCATCATCAAGATATCCTGCAAAAGGAATAAAATCAGGAATTACATCAAACGGAGAAAGCACATAAAGCAAGGTTCCTATTATTGCAATGATAGTTCCGACAGGGACATTTGTATATCTTTTCTTAAAATAATCTTTAAGCATCTGGAAAAAAATTTGAACTTCATCAAGAAAGCCTTTTAAAAACCGGTTTTCCATTTTTCCTTTGATTGTATATTCATTCTTAAAAACCTTTGAAATATCTTTTTTCGAATATTTTTTATTTGAAAAAGAATCAAAGGTATCATTTACCTTTTTCTGCTGCTGATCAGTAAGCTTTTTCTGTTTTCCAAACATATTATCCCCCTGTATTTAATTTGAATCAATTAATTTAATTACTTCATCTATTCTTAAACATTTATCTTTTGTTTTGGTAACCCAATTTATTTTTACACCTTTTTTTTCCATCATTCGAAACCAGGTTTCCTGGCGTTTTGCAAATTGTCTGATTGCTATAAACAATTTTTCTGTAAATTCTTCCTTCGAAGAATATTTTCCCAACAGATATTCAGAACAGAATCGATATTCAAGTCCAAGTTTTTCAAGCCGTTCCCATGAAATACCGTCAGAATGAATCTTTTCAACTTCCTCTATCATTCCTTCAGCAATTCTTTCTTTCAGTCTGATTAAGATATTCTCCCATAAATCTTTTCTTTCTAAAGTCGTTCCTATGATAAGAGGATTTATTTCAGGTCTGCTTACCGATGTTGTGTCAAAGCCCTGTTTTTTTGCTTCGATAATCTCAAGCGCCTTGATTACCCTGTCCTTCTCCAAAAGATCATTTTTTGTATGAAGATAAGGCTGTTCTTTCAAAAGACGCTCTGCCAGTTCCTCTAGAGGTGTATTTTCAAGTTCCTGATGCAAGGCCTTATTTTCAGGAAGATTTACAAGCTGATAGTCACGAATTATTGCATCAAGATACATACCGGTTCCACCAACAATTACAGGCAGTTTATTTCTTGATATAATATCTTTAAATACTTTGTAAAAATCCTTCTGATATTGATAAACAGTATATTCTTCAGGTAAATCTACAATATCAATAAGATGATATGGAATAGTTTTATTGTTAATTTTATAATCGCTAAGATCTTTTCCTGATCCGATATCGAGCTTTCGATAAGTCTGTCGTGAATCTGCAGAAATAATTTCACCGTCATATCGGTCGGCAACAGCAACACCAATAGATGTTTTTCCTACAGCGGTCGGACCTAAAACAATTACACAATTATAATTTTTCATATTAATTAATCTTACAAATTACGCATTTTAAATATTCAGATTTCGGATAACCAAGCAATACAGGATGATCAGGACCGGCTCCACGTTTTTCAAGAATCTGAATTCTTTTATGAGAGTCAAGGGCTGCATGCATAAGCATATCAACAAATAAATTAGACTCCATATAATAAGAACATGAACAAGTGATTAAAATACCTCCATCATTTAATAAACGCATAGCACGAAGATTTATTTCTTTATATCCACCGTAAGCTTTTTCTATCATTTTAGCAGATTTTGTGAAGGCAGGCGGATCGAGAATTATGACATCGAATTTTTTATTTTCTTTTTCATATTCTTTTAATAATTCAAAAACATCCTTACAAACAGCAGTCATTTTATCGCCGGCATCATTCAATTTAATGTTTTCATTTACCATTTTTACTGCTTCTTCCGAAATATCGACCGCTATAACATTTTTTGCCCCGCCTTTGACAGCATTTAATCCGAACGCACCTGTATGAGTAAAGGTATCAAGGACAGATTTACCATTTACAAAAGTTTTCAAGGTCTGACGGTTGAATTTCTGATCGAGAAAATAACCTGTTTTTTGACCGTTAATTATATCAATCTTTAATTTAACGTCATTTTCTACAATGACAAAATCATCTTTATCATAAAAATATGGAGATTTTTTGGATGCAAAAGCAAATAAATCTTCAGATAAATCAATCCAGCCGCTTACAGAAGGAAGCCCTTCTTTTTCACGAACAGAAACATCACTTTTTTCATAAACATAATCAGGTTTACATATTTTTTTTAACGCCGATAATATTTCTTTTCTGAAAATATCACAGCTTAAAGATAAAAACTGTATAACTATAAATGTTTTTTTATTAACATCATAAAATCTTTCGCAAATTAAACCAGGAATAAAATCTGCTTCACCGAATATAAGACGATACGAATCTTCATTTTTATAATAAAGCTTTCTAAGATTATATGCATTCTCTATTTTTGAAAACCAGAAGCTTTCATAATTTTCACTGATTTTATCTGCATGAGAATTTGATATTATCCTTATAGAGATTTTTGATTTTTTGTTTAATACACCGCTTCCTAAAAATCCACCTGCTTTTGTATATACTTCAACAATTTCACCGTCTTTTATCGTGCAATTATCGAAGTTTTCATTTTTCCATTCCTGCTTTTCATTTTCCCTGTGCTTAAAATGAGATATTTCATTATCGAAAACCCATGGGAAGCCCTGCAAAATTTCTTTTTCTTCATCTTTATTTAAAAATACTCTTTTGAAATTTGTTGAACTCATAATCTGTCCTAAAAATATTTTTTCCAGTTTTTCAACAAGGCTTTGGCATCCGTAAAACGAAAAGCATTAATTCCAAGTCCTGCTGCCGCTTCTATATTAACCGTCAAATCATCGGTAAAGAAGGTTTGCTCCGGTGTATAATTTTCTGCTTCCATAATCAATTTAAAAAAATCAGCATCTGGTTTTGCTTTTCCGATTTTATTAGACGAATAGGTTGAATCAAAATATGAATAATCGCCTCTTTCAAGATGAATGTCATAATAAGGATCTATCGTATTTGTACCGCAAACTACCCTGTGTTTTTTTCTTAACTGTCTGATAATTTTAACAGTCTCACAATTTAACTGAGGATTAAAATATAATTTGAAATAATCAGTCAAAACAGGTTCAATTCCTTTTTTCTCAGAGCGTGAATTAAAAACCGACCAGAATTCTTTTACTGATATTTCACCTTTATTCAGACTTTCATATATATCATTTGTCAATTCAATAAACTCTTCTTTTTCAATACCGATTTTTTTACACAAACGCACTTTTTCAGAAGTAGTTGTAACTACACCGCCCATATCGAAAATAAAAAGCATTGAATTTACTCTCCATAAGAAGCTTCATACGAAGAAACATTTCGTACAGTTTCACCGTCTATCTGCAAAGCAACAGGACGATTATATTCAACCTTAATGTGATGACCTTCGAAAATCTTAATCATTGGAAGATGTGTGTGTGCGCCTTTGAAAATTTTCGGGAAATTCATAAGAAGCTTAAGTTTTGATTTTTCAAAACATACAACACATGTAATTGTTTTCTTTTTATTAAATCTATCCTGCTCAGGGGCAATCATCATACCACCACCGTAAAAACGCCCCATCATACTTGGTGCAAGCCAGACATTTTTATATTCATAAGACTTACCGTCCACAGTGATTTTTGCATTGGTAGTTTTATATCCGCCCAGCATTCCAAGAATTGCGATTTTTGTATAATTAACCTTTTTTGTATTTTTTTCACGCTGGATATCTCCCTGTTCACAGCAATATCCGTCAATTCCATAACCGATTCCGTTTATAAAATATTTTTCGATACCATTGACTTTTACGACAGGCAGACTCTTAATAAAAGTTTCAAGAGGTACAAGGTTATCTTTAATATCCATATATTTTTGAATATCATTTAAAAAATCGTTGCCGGTACCACATGCATATAAAAAGAGCTTCTGAGTTATTTTTTTACCGTAAATGTCATTTATAAAACGATTAAGGGTTCCATCTCCACCGGCAATTATAATGACATCGTCTTTTTTATAACTTTTAATTTTTTCATAATAATCAGAAATCAAGGCTGCTTCAGTAAAATCAATTTCCTGGCCCTTATACAATTCGATTATTTTTTCCTTCTGATTAGCTGAATCTCCATTATTTGCTAAAAAATTAAAAAGAACGTGAATCATTATCTACCTCTAAATCATTTTCCGAGTTTATCAAGCATCAACTGACGAATCTCTGCGCTTAAATCAATTGTATTTGTTTTTTTAATATCTTCACTCGAATATACTTTTATTACATCAAAATTTACAATTGTTTTTCTAAATGGAAAATTTTTTGATACATTCTGAGTTCCATCCATTACAGCTACTACAACCGGACAAAGGCTTGATTCAGCAACCTTCAGACAGCCTGGTTTAAACTCGCCTAAAATGCCGTTTTTAGATCTTGTACCTTCAGGAAAAACAGAAATGGAAGTTACGTTATTTTTTAATAAAGAAATCGCTTTTAAAATTGTTCCCAACGCTTTTTTTACATCATCCCTGTCAAGAGAAAGATAGAGATTTCTAGTCATAAAACCCTTTGCAAGCGGTAAATTAAAATTTTCAGGCTTTGAAATTACACCAACCGGTTCTTTTTTAAGGACAACCGCCTGAACAAAAACATCAAAAGCAGAACGATGATTACTTACAATAAGGAATCGGGTTCCAAACGGTATCTTATCCATACCGGAGGTTTTAATTTTAACACGACTGATGCAATTTATATATTCATACCAGGAAACAAAAACCCAGTGATAGAATTTTGAAACAGTATTGTATTCCTTATTCGGATTTACCGCTCCTGCCGCAATAATAAAAAATATCCAGATAAGTATAAAAGCTATTAAAAAAGCCGACACAAAGCCGCTGCAGAATGTCAAAATTAATTTTAAAACAACAGATGATGAATCAAAATGTCTGAAATAAAATAGGATGGCATTGATTATTCCGCCTGCAAAAGCTGAAACAATATTAAACAAATAAAAAAACATATATTAATTATAGCAAAAAAACAAAAAAAATAAAATGAATTCTCTTTATAAAAAACGATTAAAAGCCTCTTTCCTTCAAATCCGATACGAGTTTAACAAAAAATTCCTGAACATCAAATCCATCAAAATTTTCACGATTCAAGTCAATCATATCTCCATGAGAAATCCCTCGTATACCGTAGTTAGTCAAAAACTGAAATTTTTCCCCCCAGGAGCATGAATATTCACCGACAAGTCCATCATTCGCACCATCAAATTCATTTACGAGATAATAAGAAAAATTCAACGGAAACCGTCCGCCTGTAGGTAAATTTATTTTGGAACCAACGCTTTGATAAAAAACCTTTTTAGAATCAATTACCTTTTTATTAAAATCGGCACAGAATTTTCCAGTAAGATTTTTAGCAGCTTCAATAAGATCAGGATTTTTATCACCAAATTTCAAAAGCAGCCTGTTATATGTAGATGCTATCATCATCTTTTGTTTTTCGGGTATTTTTCGCAGAAGATATTCAGCAAATTCAGTTCCCCTGTGAGGTGTATTAATCGTCGTTAAACTTGCAACATATTTATCCATTCCAAGCATTGAAATTGCATAACGGGAATCAAGTCCGCCTTTTGAATGGGCAATGATATTTACTTTTTCAGCGCCGGTTTCCTTTAGAATTTCCAATATTCGATTTTTAATTTCTTCTGCATTATCTTTAATTGGACGTGCAGATTCCTGATTTCCATAAAAAATCTGCGCACCATTTTTTATAAGCTCCGATGGAATTCTTCCCCAATAATTAAAGCGTTTAAAATCACGGAAAAAGATTCCATGTACCATCAAAATTGGATATTTTGTTTTACAAATCTGAAGGTCATGGCGTTTTTCGTCTATAATAAGCCTGTTATTTTCAATAAGAATTTCATTATCGATTATTAATAATAGTCTGCTTAAAACAATCAGATGAAGGATTGGAATTAAACCACACGCCGCAGCAATAAACCTGTATTTAATTCCCAACTGTCTTGAAGTTAAAAGTATGCGTATCATTCCATTCCAGAAAAGAATGAATTCAACACAATAAACAAAAATTGCATATTGAATCAAATAATTATGAATTGAAAAAGAAAACACAGGATTTTTAAAAAGATCCTTAATAAGAAGGATACAAAAAATAATAATACAGACAGCAGTTGAGCCTAGAAACAATTTTAACAGCATGTTACCGTCGGCACATATACGTAATTTTTTCGATTTAATATCTTTTGAATATGGAGAAGGAATAAAATTACAAAATAAAAAATAGATTCCAAGTACGCAGGGAATAAAAATCCTGGTAAAAGAATTCTGTGTATGAAAAATCAAGAAATAAGTATTTGCGAAAATAGAAATCAACAATAAATCTAAAATAAAGTAAAGATTTTTTTTAAGAATCAATAATAAAGAATATTTATAATAACGCATTTTTTCTTCTTTTTAATTTGACAAATAAAGCTTTTGGGTTTAATATTTAAACAAGATGGTAAAACATAGCAACGCTAATTGTTTTATCAGTAACATTATATTATTTTTTTGACAAAAGTCACAAGTCTTTTAACAAGATTGTGACTTTTATTGTTTTAAATCAATTTTCTATTCCTTTTGATTTTTTTCATCAAAATCGCTTTTTACTTTCTGCATTTTTTCTTTTGCAATATCATCAGGACTTTTAAGAGAGAAATCACGTACATAACACCAGTATTCACCATTGATGATTGAACCTGTATAAAGATATAAATAAATAGGTTTTCCAAGCTTATATTCTTCTTCTAAATATTTATCAAACCCCTGCTGGAAAAACAGACGCATCGGCACACCGTCAAATTTTATAGACAAAACAAACGGAAAGTTCGGAAACATTTTCATCTGATATAATCCTTCGGTGACTGATTTTTGAGTTTTTTGTTTAGGATATTCAGAAAGCTTTGTTTTAATGCAGATTTTTATCTCAGGAAAATTAGAAATATTCAAACCGCTTTTTTCATTTTCTGTGTATGATTTAACAACATTATCCATCAGGTCTCCGAAAGATTCCGGATAATCAGGAAACTCAATAACAGTTTTTCTGGATTCAACAGGCATATAATTTAAAAACTTCGGTGTAGAGGAAAGAATGGTTCTTATACCAAAATAATACCAGTCACCTTCAAATTCCGGACAAACATCCGTTACATCTGTAAGAAACATATCAAAATCTTTAGAACGGATATTTATAAGACCGGGAGATTTCGTTGCAGTACCAATTAAATCACCGTATTTAATAACAGAATCTACAGGTGCAGCTTTAATTTCTTTTGTAAATTTTACACCTGAAATTATAAGCTGATATGTGGTTTCAATTTTTTGATTTTCAAACCAGTAAGTATTAGGAAATTCAATTACAATAGTATTTTTATCATAACATTTCGGAAGATTTTTATTCCCCTTCTGTACTATTTTTCCATCAACCGGACATTTGATTTCATCACCGATTTTTACATTAATGGTTCCATTAGTTTTTTCTACAGCAAATAAAACTGAACACGATAAAAAAACAATTAATAAAGATAAAATTTTTTTCATTTTCACTCCTTTTTAATTATACAGTAAATTGATCCATCTGACCACCAATTTCATCTATGGAATTCTTCATTTTAACAGAAACCTCAGAAAGTTCGGAACTGGTAGTATTAATTCGTTTAGCTCCGCTTGACATTTCTTCCATACTGTTTTTCATAGTATTACTTGAATATTGCAAATCTGTAATATTCTGAAGAATAAGTCTGTTGCCGGCCGTCATTTTTTCTGCAGCATCCTTTACATCACTTGTACTGGCATTCATTGTATGAAGAGTGTCCATAACCTGCTTAGAACCTTCATTCTGTTCTTCCATTGCAAGCTTTATCTGTTTTACAATCTGATTTGTTCTTATAATTTCACCAGATACAAGATTAAAGGATTTACTTGATTCTCCTGATGCTTCAACAACTTCATTGATTGAAGTTTGAATACTGTCAAGCTGTTCAACAATTTTTTTAGTCTGCTTAGAAGATGTTTCAGAAAGCTTACGTATTTCATCTGCAACAACCGCAAATCCCTTGCCCGCTTCTCCCGCATGAGCCGCTTCAATAGCAGCATTCATAGCAAGAAGATTTGTCTGACTGGCAATGCTTGCAATTACAGTGTTTGCTTCCTGAAGAGCCTTTGATTTTTCTTCAATCTGTTTGATTTTTTCATTTACCGCTTCCTGTTTCTGCTGACCAGCCTGTGCTTCTGCTTCAAGAGATGTAAAGGATGATGCCATAGTATCAACAGATGTATTTACACTTCGGATATTGGCAACCATTTCTTCTACAGCACTTGATGCACTTGTTACTCCGTTAGACTGCTCCTGAATCATTCTTTCAAGGCTTATAATATCATCCGTGATTTCATCAACAGCACCGGCAGTTTCCTGAACGCTTTGAGTCTGCCTGTCAATCTGTGAATGAACATTTTCAATATTAGCAATAATCTGAGATATAGAACTTGCCGTATTTTCCATAGAAAGAGACATATCATTTCCGACATTATTAAGCTTTCTTTCAGATTCCTTTACGGTACCGATAATAGACTGAAATTTCATAATAAAATTATTTACTTCATTTACAAGTTGTTTAAAGACAGTAAATAAAGTTCTTCGTTTTACGACAACTCTTTTAGTCAAATCAGCATTGCCACTTGAAAGCTCTGCGATTGCATTTTTTAATAAAGTCATCTGAGATATGATACTTGCAATGGTAGTTACAAGAAGGAATACAATAAAAATGATGATAAGACTGACAACAAAAGGAAGAATTGCATGTGAAAGCATATCCTTTGCCATATAAGGAGTATAAATAACCATGTGCCAGTTTACCAAAGACATCGGAGCTAAAAGATATTCACCCGTCCGAGTCCGTGTAAAAATAATATTATCAGTTTTAGCATTCATTTTCTTAAGCTCTGGAAAAATCGAATAAATGCTCGGCTTATCCATAATTATGGAAGAATCCAATGATCCTGTGACTTCATCCATATCATTAAAAAGATACATGGTAAATTTCTTATCAAGACCGTCATACATTGAATCTACAAAATCCTGAATAGGAACACCAGTTCCGGCAACACCAACGGGAGAACCTTTTAAATCACGTACAACAGCATTTACCCAGAGCATTGTTTTTTTAAGGGAATCATTATAGTTAATATTGAAATTGTATTCTTCAGTTTCCTTTAAAGTCATGTTATACCAGTATTCATCAGGATTATCAGGATTAACGATGTAAGAATAAACCATATCACTCCAGAATTTATGATCCGTATCACTTACCCAAAAAATAGATTTACTTAAAAAGGAATTCTGAAATGCCCTGAAATTATCAAATGCAATATATTGCAAATCTTCGTTATCAGGATTTTTCATATAATTTATGATTGAAGGAGTTTTTACCATCTGACGAACCAGAGTAAGCTGTTCATTCATGCTGGATACAAATTCCTGAGTCCGTAACTGCGAATTAAGATTCATTTCATCTCTAACCTGTGATGAAAAAGATTTTCTTGCAATGATACTTACGACATATAAATCTGCAGCCATCAGAATAAAAAAAGCAAAGAAGGAAATTAAAATTCTACTACCTTTTTTCATCTTATAACTCCACTAAATAATATATTTCTATTAATAAGAATATTATATTATCTATATTTGGAGTTGTAAACAAATTGTTTTTAAAATTTGACAGAATAGTTTTCTTAGACACTCTTTAAAACGACAGGTTATCTCGCCGGCCGTTTTTTTTATATCTACAAATTATTTCTTTTTTAAGTACGATTGTGTGGTAAAAAATATGAAAGTTAAAAGAAAAAGCCGGCAGCTAGCTACTTTCGTCGCTCGGTTACACCGAGCTTACCGGGTTTTACCGTGTAAAATCCGCCTTTATCCATCGTGCACTGCACTCGCGGGAAAAAAAACAACATAAAAAAGATTTTCAGTTAAATAAAAAAGCCGGCAGCTACCAGCTTTAAATAGAAAATCCGTTAAAAAACGAGCCGAAAGGGTCGTTTTAGGATTATCAATAAAACAGCTCCGAGCGGAATTAATTCCGCGAGCTTCATACGAAAAATAAACGGGAAAAGAATAAATTCCAAAGTTAAAAGAAAAAGC
>JAILKS010000037.1 GCA_024693715.1 Treponema sp.
ACTTATATTAAATATATTTATACATTTTGGATTTAATTTGCTAGGTATATTTTTACCAATTCTATTGAATTATATCAGGTAATTTATATGAAATATTATCAACAGTTCGATGAATCTGATTGTGGAGCGGCATGTCTTGCAATGATAGCTTCTGGATTTGGAAATTATCTTAGTGTTGCTGAAATCCGAAAAAATGCAGGGACAGATACGGACGGAACAAATTTACAGGGATTAAGTGATGCTGCTGAAAAATACAAATTAAAGGCAAAGGCAGTTATTAATTCAACTAAAACTATAGTAAAAGAAATTCCAGTTCCTTTTATAGCTCATATAAAAAATATTTTTGAGGATGGTAACTGGACTTATCATTATGTTGTTGTTACAAAAATCGGTCAGAAGAAAATCAGAATCTGGGATCCTAATCCTCTAGACGGAAAAAAATGGGTCACTATAGAAAAGTTCAAAAAAGATTGGACTGGTTATGCTATTTTTTTTGAGCCGGGCGTTGATTTTAAAAAAAATGGAAAAAAGGATAATCTTCTTTTAAAATTTTTACCTGTGTTTTTCCCTCATATCAAAACACTTGTGTTTTCTTTTATTGCTTCGATTCTGCTTCTGATATTTGGAATTATTACTTCTTTCTATTATAAATATCTTTTTGATGAAATAATTTATTCTGGAGCTTCTTTTTCTCTTAATTCTCTTTCATTTGGAATTCTGCTTGTTGTAATAGTTCAGACATTAATGGAAACTGTTCGGAATATTCTTCTTTCTCATTTTTCATTTAAAACAGATCTGCAGTTAAATTTTTCTTATCTGGAGCATATATTTAATTTACCGGTTTCTTTTTTTGAAAGCCGTAAGTCAGGTGAAATTTTGAGCAGACTTGGAGATCTTGATAAAATAAAACAGACACTTTCTTCTGCAGCTTTAAGTGGAATAATGGATGTTGTAATGCTTGTTGTAAGTGCTCCTATCTTGTTTTCTATAAGCGGCAGGCTTTTCGGGATATCTTTTGTGACTGTAATGCTTGCAGCGCTTGTTTCTTTTATTTTTGCAAAAATTTACAGGAGCTATTATTCAAAATCAATGAGTCAGAATGCTGATGTACAGTCATATCTTTATGAATCATTAAATGGTGTTGCAACTGTAAAAGCTTTGAATGCGGAAAAAATAGTTAACCTTGAATATGAAAAAAAGAAAATGACTGCAGTTAATACAGCATGGACTTTGAACAGATATGGAATCTCACAGGGGCTTTTAAGTGGACTTATAAGCGGTATAAGTGGGATTCTTGTCTACTGGATAGGATGTTCTTCAATCATAGGTGGGATAATGAGTTTTGGAACTCTTATTACCTTTAACTCTTTATTGGGATATTTTACGGGACCATTGTTCAGGCTTATAAATATTCAGAATCAAGTTCAGGAGGCACTGGTTGCAGCTGAGCGTGTTGGGGAAATACTGGAACTTGAAAAAGAAAAAGATGAAAATATTCATTATCTTAAGCCTGAAAAAATAGAAGGTCATATTAAATTTGAAGATGTTAGCTTTGCATATGGCAGTCGCAGGCCTCTTTATGAAAAATTGAATCTTGAAATTAAACCTGGAAGCTGGACAGCTTTTGTTGGCCCGAGTGGTTCAGGTAAATCAACATTTGCTAAACTACTTTTAAAATTCTATGAAGCTAAAGCAGGACGGGTGTCTTTAGATGGAAACGATATACGTGATATAGATACATCTTATCTTCGTAGTAAAATTGGTTATGTTCCTCAGGAAATCTTTTTATTTTCAGGTACTATTCGTGAAAATATTGCACTTCATAATTCTAGTACAACTCTTGATAAAATTATTGAAGCAGCGAAAAAAGCCGGTGCGCATGAGTTTATAGAAAAACTACCTAAACGTTATGAAACAATTCTTGGAGAACATGGAGATGGACTTTCTGGCGGAGAAAAACAACGTCTTGCTCTTGCGAGAGCATTACTTGGCAATCCTTCCCTGATTATTTTAGATGAGGCGACAAGCAGTCTTGATACAGTCAGTGAAATGGAAATACATAAGGTAATAAAGAATCTTAAATCAGAAAAAATTTCAGTAATTTTAATTGCCCATCGTCTTACTACTGTTACCGGATGTGATAAAATTTTTGTAATGAAAGATGGAAAAATTATAGAGGAAGGAAATCATAAGGAGCTTTTAAGAAAGAAAGGTTTTTATAGTGAAATGTGGGGGAATATTAGCTGATGTATTTAAAAACTTTTGAAGATATGAAAAAGACCTCTGTATTTTTTATGCTTAAACCGGTAAATGCAATTTATGGTTTTATTGTTACTGTTTCAGTTTTCATTGTATTAATAATTTTATGGTCTTTTTTTGCTCCTATGGATGATGTAGTAAAGGCTGATGTTATTTTACGTCCTGTTCAGGCGGTTTCTGTAGTGAGATGTGTTTCGGGTGGAGAACTTTCCTGTAAGAAATTTGAAAATGATGATATTGTTTCTGAAGGAGATTTGCTTTTTTCTCTTGATACTCAGGCTTTAAAAACAGAACTGGAATCTTATGTTCAACTTCAGAAAAAAAATAATGATGATATTTTTATTTATACGACTCTTTTGCAGACTATAAAAACTGGAAAAATTTCTGATGTACAAAAAGAATCTGATGCATGGTTTAAATCGAATGAATTTCTTTTGGAAAAATCAAGATATGAAACTGTTCTTGAAGATTCCAGATTAAAATATGAACGTGAAAAAGATGCTCCTGAAAGTTTAAGAATTCAACAAAATATAACGGATGCTTTGAATCAGTACACTCAAACGAAACTTTCTTGTGAAACATGGATGAATAGTCAGAATATTCAGACAGGAGAAAAAATTCTTTCTCTGGAATCTGAGAAAAAAAATATAGAAAGTAGAATAAGTGAACTTCAAAGAACAATAAAAAACTCTACAATTTATGCTCCTATTTCAGGTAGAATAAGTGAAACTGTGAGATTAAATCCTGGAGATTATATCCTTTCAGGAGAAGAGGTTTTAAAGATAGTTCCTCAGGATAATAAGTCTGTCAAAGCTGAACTTTATGTTGATTCTTCAGATGCTGCACGTGTAAAAATAGGAGATAAAGTGAAGATAAAATTTCCAGGTCTTTCTCCAGGACGATATGGTTTTGCAGAGACAAAAGTCAGCATTGTACCACCTGATTCTGTTCTTTCATCAGATGGTAAACCTGTTTTTATTGTAGAAGCAGTTATAGAAAATCCATATTTAAGGACAAGGCGAGGGCAAGAAGCAAGACTTCTTCCCGGGATCAGCGGGCAGGCTCGAATTATAATAGAACGTTGCAGTGTTTTTCAGATGGTTATAAAAAAACTTGATTTTAAGCTTTAGTTTTTTGAGCACTCAGGACACATTCCCCAGATATTTGTCTGGATTTTTGACATTGAAAAGCCGTCCGGAAGAATATTCATGCATCTGTTGTTTTCTTTTTTAATCTGATCATCACTGAAGATGTCGAAGATTTTGCCGCATTTCATGCATTTAAAATGAAGGTGATCTTTCATCTCTGCATCAAAGCGGAGTTTGTCGTCTTCGATTTTTATTGACTGTACAATTTTTTTCTCTTCAAAAAGCTTGAGCGTATTATAAACTGTAGTTTTTGAAAGTGTAGGATACAGCGGATTTAGGGCATCATATACAGTTTCTACATCCGGATGAACAGGATGCTCACATAAATATGAATAAACTGCTATTCTTTGAATAGAGGGTCTTATGTCTGCCTTCATTAAAACTTCTGCGTATTTAATTTCCATTGTTATTATCCTATAAATTGTAATGATTATAATAATGGAATTATTATAATTTGTAAAGTCAAATTTTCAGTGCTTCTTTCAAAACCTCATGAACATCGCTTACCGGAATAAAGGTTAATCCTTTTTTTACGTTTTCAGGAATTTCATCAAGATCCCGTTCATTTGCTTTTGGAATGAGGATTGTCTTAATTTTGTTTCGTTTTGCCGCTACAGTTTTTTCCCGTAATCCGCCGATTGGAAGAACCTGTCCTGTAAGTGAAAGCTCACCGGTCATTGCAAGATTAGGCTTAATTGTTTTATTCATGAAAAGAGAAACAAACGTAGTTGCCATTGTAATTCCGGCACTTGGTCCATCCTTTGGTGTTGCGCCTTCCGGAATGTGAAGATGAACGATGTTTTCTTCGAACCATTTTGCATCTTTTGTTTTATTTTCAAGTACGAATTTTCTTGCCCAGTCGAAGGCTATCTGACTCGATTCTTTCATTACATCACCCATTTGTCCTGTAAGAACAAGACCACCTTTTCCTTCGAAAGATGTTGCTTCAATTAAAAGCGTGTCACCGCCCATGCTTGTCCAGGCAAGTCCGATTGCAGTACCAGGAATTTTTGCAGCTTTAATCTGACTTTCATCAAAATCAGGTTTACCAAGATAACCGTAAAGATCTGTATCATTTACAACTACCGGTTCTTCAGGAACGGATTTACCATTTTCCTGTTCTTCTATCATTTTTGTTACAATCTTTCTGTGGATTTTATCGAGGCACTTTTCGTAATTTCGAACACCGGATTCGCGTGCATATTCTCTTGCAATTTTTTGAAGCGCTTCCTTTGTATATTTAACGCTGTTTTTTGTAAGTCCGTTTTTAATAAGATTCTTAGGGATGAGATATTTTTTTGCAATCTCAAATTTTTCCTGATCGATATATCCGCTTAAATGAATTACTTCAGCTCTGTCTAAAAGGGCAGGCGGAATCGTATCGAGGGTATTTGCCGTCAATATAAAGAAAATGTTTGAAACATCGAACGGTAAATCAAGATAATTGTCGCGGAAGGAATAATTTTGTTCAGGATCAAGAACTTCCAGAAGTGCAGATGCAGGATCACCCTGATTACTTGAACCCATTTTATCAATTTCATCAATCATAAAAACAGGAGATTTGCTTTTTGTTGTTTTTAATCCCTGTATGATTTTTCCGGGCATTGCTCCGACATATGTACGGCGGTGTCCTTTTATTTCTGCTTCATCACGCATTCCACCAACTGAAAAACGATAGAACGGTTTATCCATTGCATTTGCGATTGAACGACCGATGCTTGTCTTTCCGACTCCTGGAGGTCCTACAAGAAGGATGATGGAACCCTTTGAGTCTTTTTTCATCTTTCGTACGGCAAGATATTCTACGATTCTTTTTTTTACGTCATCAAGACCGAAATGATCTTCTTCAAGAATCTTCTTTGCTTTCGAGAGATTATAATCTTCAGAAATTTCCTGTTTCCATGGAAGTGCAGTTACGAGTTCTAAAAAATTTCTTGTTCCTATATATTCATGTGAATTAGGATCCATCAGAGAAAATTTTGAAAGCTCACTTTCGACAGTTTCCTTTATTTCACCTTCAAAATTAAGCTCCTGAATTTTTGTTTTGAATTTTTTGTATTCAGTCTGATCTCCGTCAACAGTTTCTCCAAGCTCTTCCTGAATTGATTTCATCTCTTCACGAAGAAAATATTCCCGTTGATTTTTTTCGACGCGGTTATTTATCTCAAGCTGAATTTTTTTCTGAACCTTCAGCAACTCCTGTTCTTTTTTTATGAAAACAAGCACCTGTTCCATTCTTTGACGTACATTTATAGTTTCAAGAATTTTCTGCTGTTCATTTTTATCGACGTTAAGAATTGAGGCAATAAAATCTGCAATCTTTCCGGGATTATCAATATTTACCATGTTAAGACGCATTTCTTCAGAAAAAAGAGGATTGTTTTCTGATATTTCTTTCATCTCGCTGATTAATGCACGAGTGAGCGCCTTTACTTCAAATGTATCTGCTTCTTCTTCCTCAAGATATTCTACTGCAGCTGCAATAGGTGATGAGGTGTGCAAGGTTTTTCTGATTTTAAATCTTGTGAGAGTAGAAATAAAAATATTTATGCCGCCGTCCGGGAGATTTACCTTTTTGATTATTCGTGCGGCAGTTCCTATTCTATGTAAATCTGAAATAGATGGAACTTCAGGATCATTTTTAAGCATTACAATCCCGATAAAACCGTCTTCTTCATATGATTTTTCAACTACCTTTATGTCTTCGGCTGCGTTAATCATTAAAGGTGTAAAAATTCCTGGAAAAATCGGTCTGTTTGCAAGAGGAATGATAACCAGTTTGTTAGGTAACAGCTGATTTGACGGGATTATTGTATTATCATTATTCTGTTCTGTCATATAATTCAAATATAATAAAAGAATAGAAAAAAAACAAATAAAATCAATTATTTAGGAGCTATTATTCTACTGTTACCGACTTTGCAAGATTTCTCGGTTTATCAGGATCATTTCCTCTGTTCAGCGCGCAGTAGTACGCAAACAGTTGAGCAGGAATTACCGAAAGTATGGCAGCAAAGGCACTGTTTGTTTTCGGAATCTGGATGATTGTATCTGCATTCTGGCTGAATACACCTGTCGAATCCTGAGTGATAACAAAGGTTGCTGCCCCTCGGGTTGCAACTTCTTCTATATTGCTTGCAATTTTTTCGTAGAGATTTTCATCTGTCGCTATAGCAACAACCAGTGTGCTTTTATCTACCAGAGCGATAGGACCATGCTTGAGTTCTCCGGCGGCGAAGGCTTCACTGTGCATATAACTTACTTCCTTTAGCTTTAATGCACATTCAAGGCTTGTCGCACTGTCAAACTGTCGTCCAATATAAAATATTTTTTCCTTGTTGAAATTTTTTGAAACAAATTTCTGTATTTCTGATTGATTGTCCAGAATCTGTTTTACCTTGTCAGGAATTGTTGAAAGTTCAAGAAGCTGTTCCTCGTAATCTTTTCCTGTAAGAACGTTTCGTACATTTGCACATTTTAATGCAAGAAGGAAAAGACACATGAGCTGTGTCGTATATGCTTTTGTTGAAGCAACTGCAATTTCAGCACCTGCACGTGTATATAAAACAAAATCAGATTCACGGCTTACGGTTGAGCCTACACAGTTTGTAATTGCGATTATTTTTGAACCTGCTTTTTTAGCAAGACGTAAAGCGGCGAGCGTATCTGCAGTTTCGCCAGACTGGCTTACAACTATGAGAATATCATCCTTGTTCAAAATAGGATTCATATATCTGAATTCACTCGCAACATCAACTGTTACAGGAATTCTTGCATAACGTTCAAAGGCATAGCGTGCAACCATTCCCGCATGATATGCAGTACCGCAGGCTGTAATTACAATTCTTCTGGCTGTTTTCCAGCTGTCGAAATTAATCTCTTCAAAATGAATGTCAACCGGTTTGTCATCCTTATAGATAAGACGAGGGCGCATTGTATCAATTAATGCTTTTTCCTGCTCATGAATTTCTTTAAGCATGAAATGTGCATATCCGTTCTTTTCTGCAGAAGAGATGTCCCAGTCAACATGGAACGGCTGCTTTATAATCTGTGTTCCGTTTTCGTCAAATAAATCTACATGGTCCTGATATAAAACTGCAAATTCATTCTGATCAAGAAAATAAACTTCACGTGTATATTCAAGAACGGCTGGTACATCGCTTGCAATAAAGTTTTCATCCTTTCCAAGACCGACAATAAGAGGACTGTCTTTTCTAGCTGCAATCAGACGGTCAGGATAATCCTTGCAGATTACACCAAGCGCATAACTTCCTTCTATTTTTTCAGTTGATTTTTTTACTGCTTCAAAAATATCATGTGATGCTTCATAAAAATAATTTATAAGATGGGCTACAACCTCAGTATCGGTTTCACTTCTGAAAACAACTCCCTGTGACTGAAGCCATGCTTTTAATTTTATATAATTTTCGATAATTCCATTGTGAACGACTGCAATAGTACCGCTGACGTTAGTGTGAGGATGCGCATTTACATCACTTGGTTCTCCGTGAGTTGCCCACCTTGTATGCCCGATTCCAATAGAGCCTTGAATTATTTCATCGGCAATCAGTTCTTCAAGACGCTTGAGAGCTCCCTTTACTTTTCTTACGACAATATCTTCATCTGATAAGATTGCAATTCCCGCACTATCGTAACCACGGTATTCAAGTTTTTTTAACGCATTTACAAGGACAGGAGTTACGTTTCTCTGTCCTACATATCCTACAATTCCACACATGATTTTTTATAATATATTTTAGGTCGTTTTTTCGTCAAGTGGTTAATTTAAGATTTATATGATATAATTAAAGAATGCAGAATAAAAGAAGCTTCATCATAAGGATGATATTTATCTATGGAATAATTGTTTTTCTTTCCAATATAGTTGCGGTTGTAATTCCTTCTGTTGTTTCAATCCCTGTTTTTAATTCTGAAAGTATTAATAAGTGGGAAACCTTTCTTTCAGAGAATAAAGTTGCTATGACAGGTTCGATTGTCGCTTTTTCACTGCCGATTCTTTTTTGTCTTATATATTCAATTAATATTTTAAAATCTGATGATAAGCTGATGAGAAATATTTCTGAAATACCGTCAGTTTTTTCCTTATCATCTGTAATAGGCTGGAATGTTTATTATTTCATTGAGATTACAGTTGTACTTTACGCAAGAAAAACCTTTGGGATTTTAATAAAAAGCATCCTGATTACAAGCTGGGGCTATGCTTTATTTTCAGGAATGACTGCCTGGACAATTTCATATCTTGCAATTGAAATTATTAACCGAACAATTTTACTGCCGAAAGTTTTCCCTCAAGGACATCTTCAGCGCAGTGGTTTTTCATTTCGTCCGTCCTTTAAGCATCTGATGATTTTCTGTTTTATGGTTTCTTCATTTTTTCCGATTATTCTTTTGCTTGTAAGCTTTATTGCGGTGCATATAAATAATAATCTTCAGATGAATTATGGAATAATTGTCGTTTCTTCTACTCTGCTGTTTATAGCTTTATTAATAACTCTGTCACTTTCACGGTTGATTATTAATCCTATTAATTCCCTTACATTGGCTGCAGAAAAAATTAAAGATGGTGATTATAAAACGAAGGTACCTGTTGTAACCGCCGATGAGCTTGGTATTCTTGCCGACAGTTTCAATGACATGACTGAATCTCTTGCAGAAAAAGAGTTTATGCGTGATACGTTCGGAAAGATTGTAGATCCTGAAGTTCGTGATTATCTTATGCAGAATATTGATGTTCAGAACAAAACGCTTGGTGGAGAAACCAGAGAGATTACAGTTTTATTTTGTGATATAAGGAATTTTACGGCACTCAGTGAAAAGATGGAAGCATCTCAGGTCGTTCATATGCTTAATAAATATTTTACATCACTCGGAGAGGAAATAGCAAAGCATCACGGAATCATAAATAAATATATCGGTGATGCAATAATGGCAATTTTCGGTGCACCTGTTGAAGTAAATAACAGTGCTTTAAATGCATATGAAGCAGCAGTCGATATGAGGCAGGCTTTGAAAAAAATTAATGAAGAGCTTATGAAAGAGGGATATCCGGAGTTGAGCTTTGGAATCGGCATTCATACAGGAAAGGTTTTTGCCGGAACAATCGGTGCAGAAAACAGAATGGAATATACAGTAATCGGTGATACTGTTAATACCGCAAGCAGGCTGGAAAGTTTATGCAAGACTTATAAGGTAGATTTGCTTCTTTCTTCTTTTTCAGTACAGAAAGCAGGCCTTGATGAAAAAGAACTTAAATTTATAGATGAAGCCCAGCTTCGCGGAAAAACTGAGCTCATGAAAATTTATACAGCCTGATAAAAAAATCCTTGTAAATTTTTATTCTTTCTTTGCAAGCTTTCGTGAAAGATAAACGAAAGGTGTATCAAGAATACTTGTCGCAATATAAATTACATAGCATGCTCCTGTAATTGCGATGAGTTCCTTGAAACTGTAAATTCCACTAAAGGCTCCGAAGTTAAAAATCACGATATTTACAAACTGTGAAATGAGTGTAGAAAAATTATTTCTGAACCAGAGCATTTTTGTATGACTTCCTGTTTTCTTTTCTGTAAGCTTCCACCATGCATGATAAAGGAAAACGTCAATTGCTTCGGAAACTATATAGGCAATGAGACTGGAAAGAAGCATTCTCGGAGTATTTGTAAAAAGTCCCTTTATGTATGGTGATGCCCAGTCACTTTCTGCAGGAATGTAATGAACCCACATAAAAGAAAGAAGGATAAAAGTAAGGCTTGTAAATATTCCGGCAAGCACACCTTTAGCAGCTTCTTTTTTACCGTAAATTTCACTTAAGATGTCGGTTGCAAGAAACGTAGCTGCGAAAAGGGTATTACCAAGAGTCTGATCCATACCGAAAGCGTGAACTACAATAGTTACTTCAATATTTGCGAAAAGTGTGCAAATACCAACCCATGCGAAAAGTCCGCCCTTTCCGAATGCTTTGAGAAAAAGCAAAGTTCCGCCGAAAGAAATTAAAAGAGTGATGATGAGTAAAAGTTCATTCATTTTAAATGACCTCTGAAAAAGAATTGACCTGGTTTTGTTTATAGACAGGAAGGACTTCGAACTGTCTTGAATCCTTTAGATATAAAGAATCCTTTTTTACAATATCAGAAATAGTTATTTTTTGCAAATGCCGGATTGTTGTGATAATATTACAATATGTTTATAAACAGACTTAATCAGTTATTTAAACCGGATAGAATTTTATATTATATTGATGCTTCTTTTGAGGATATACAGTCATATTATAAGGGTGTTATTCCTGAGCAAATTGCAAAGTATTCAAACGCCTTTGGAACTTATGATTATCCGGGCGTGTTTTTTGTAAAAGGTCTTGAAAAAGAAGTTATAGGAATTGAATACAGGGCAAATGATTCTAGAATTGAATATCCTTCGGGATTAAAATCCATTCCGCTGGAGCAGTCATTTTTTTATTCCGTAGCAATTGATGATGATGTTGAAATCAGTCTTCCGTTTATAAAAAATATGTTTGAAGAAATTGCAAAGGAAGATAATGCGCACAGACCGTACAGTGATTTATGTATGAAGAAGGATGCCGGGGTAATTAGTGTTTTTTACAGCTATAAAAAAATCAGGCTTTTATATGAATGGGAACTTTATAATGATAAGGCAATTCATGTAATGAGTGATGATTATTCCATGTTTGAAAAAGAAACGCTCTATAAATCAGCATTTACAGATTTAATCACCGGCGAATATAACTGGAATCATCTTTCGGCATATCTTGAAGTTCCTATGAACAAGGGAATAAAGGATTATGCTTTTGCGCATTTTGATGTAAAGGAATTTCGTGTTATTAATGAAGCATATGGTCATATTGCCGCAAATAAAGTTCTTTCAAAAATTGTAAAGGCAATGAAAGAAGCAGATTTTATTTATGCAGGTGCAAGATGTCATAATGATAATTTTGCAATGATTTTAAAGGATATGCCTCAGGAGGAAATGCTTCTAAAGCTCAGGAATTTTTTTGAAGAGCTTTCGGTGCTGGAAGAGGATCCATTTTATAAAATCAACTATAAATGTGGTGTTGTTCCAATGAAGCGTGCAATGCTTTTCGGAAACAGGGTTGCAGACGCGGCGAAAATGGCACAGGCAATGGGAACTGATCAAAAATGTACAGATATTATTTTTTATACAGACCGTATGTATGATGATATTTCATGGGGCAATTATATAAAGGCATATGTTGAAAGTGCCATAGAAAATGATGAATTCCTTGTTTATCTTTAGCCTAAATTTGATATTGTAAAAGAATCCATAAAGGGTGCGGAAGCTTTAATAAGATGGAATTATAAGGGTAAGGATTTTCTGCCACTGTACAGATTCATTCCTTTTTTTGAGAAGGATGGTTCTATAGCAAAAATCGATGATATTGTTTTAACAAAGGTTTGTGCCGCCTTATCAAAGTGGAAAAAAGAAAATAAGCCGCTTTATCCTGTTTCAGTAAATCTTTCGAGAAGCAGGCTTTATAATAAAAATCTTATTAATCATCTTACGGAAATTGTAGATTCGTTTGGTATCGAGCATAAGCTTATTGATTTTGAGCTTACTGAAAGTGCAACCTATGATGACATGGAATATATGCTCAGTGTTCTTGAAGAACTTCGTTCACGTGGTTTTAAAATTTCGATGGATGATTTTGGTACCGGTTATTCTTCACTTTCGCTTTTAACAGGAATGCCGCTTGATACTCTTAAGATTGATAAAAGCTTTGTAGATAATGTTGCAACAGATAAAGAAAAGAACGAGGATATAATAGTTATTCGTTATATCATTGCACTTGCAAAAGAACTTGGTTTTACCTGTCTTGCAGAGGGTGCAGAGAGCAGAAGTCAGGTTGAGCGGCTGAGGGAACTTGGATGTGAAATAATACAGGGCTATTATTACAGTAAACCGATCCCAATTGATGAATATGAAAAGAAATATCTTTAAAATTTATAACCTATAAAAAGAGCTTTTAAATCCGCTTTCCCTGTGATTCCAAGTGAAGTGTAGATGTGAGACAGGTCTTTTTTTATAGCGCTTTCACTTACATTGTGATTTATCGCAAGAGCCTTGATAGTGGTATTGTTTACGACAATTTCCTTTATGCAGTCCTTCTGACGTTCTGATAATCTGTAATCTTCAAGTCTTACAGGAGCAGAATCTTTTTTATCGTAGGCGTGTCGGAAAAGAAGATTTATACAGCCTATTGTGCATAAAGAAAAAAGAGAAATTCCTATGTATTCAAAAAAGTTTTTCGCACCATACGGAATGATTAAAATCAGTTTTATAAATTCAATTGAAAGATAAATTACAAGTCTGAGCTTTGAAGCAAGTCTGTTATCAAACAGAAGAAGAATAAAAAGGATTGAAGTTAATAAAAGTGCTGCGTAAATTCTGCCGTTATACAGATTTGAAAGTGTCAGTATTTCAAGTGCACAATAATAAATATTGTGTTTATTATAAAGAAAAAATGTCAGTGAACAAAGGATAAAGGTTAAAACTTCAGAGATATAGGAAACTGTTTTTGAAAAAGGCATTATGCTCTGTTCGTATGAAAAATCAGTGAAAATATCCAGAAGCATTGTGATGAGAATATACAGGCAGCCTATAATTGCCATGAGACGGAAAGGTTTGTTTAAAATTTTTTTCAGAATCATTTTTTCCATCCTTACATTATATCATAGTTTGTTTTTTTAATCTTTTATATCTTTATTATTTGCAAAATATTTATAAATTTCATTATAAATTGAATCTTCCCCATTCATAAAGTCTTCAAAGCTTTCCTGAACTTCAACATCAGGCATTATCCCTCGATAATATTCATCAGTTCTTTCTTTTATAAGTGTAAGTGGAGTTATTTCATCAAGGAAGGCCGGAAAACAAAATTTGCATTTCAAGGCTTTAAGCTCATCAAATACTAAACCTGTATAATTATGGATTGCCTGTCCTGTTTCTTCACCAAAGATTTTGGCATCCGGACACACATTTAAAATTGATTCCATAAATATCGTTGCTGCAGAGAAGGTTCTTCCCGAAGCAATCAGGGCAATATTATATTTGTTTAATTCATCTTTGTATTTTTCCGGGAATCCCCAGGTAATCTGAGTACCACCACGATTATATCTTAAATCAAAAACAAGAGTGTCATACAAGCCACTGTTCAGTTCTTTTATAATATCAGAAAACCAGACATCTGCAGGATAATCTTCTCTTGCTTTGCAGGAAAGATATGGTACATACAAAGTGCGTTTATCCGGGCAGGGGTTTATAGAATAATTAACTTTTTCATAATGAGGCAGACAGTTGTTTTCCTTCTCAGGTGTGATATTAATAAACTTATTTTTTCTGGTATCAACAGCCTTTAAACGAAGCTCTTCTGTTTTTCCTTCTGGTGATTCAAGTATTACCCGCAGTTTTCCATTTTTATCAAGTAAACCGGCATACTTATAATCATCAAAAGGAACTAAGTTTTCGATGAAATGCTTCTTTGCTACAACTGTTTCATAGGAATAATAATCTGCAATTTTATCAATAGCCTTAACTGGTTCAAGCCCACTAATTTTAATTACTTTCCAGCCTATATACTTTTCATATTTTTTTATTGCACTGACAACGTTATATTCATTTCCGAAATAATAAAAAACAAGAGGAAGCGTTACAGGATCCGGTTCAAGCGGTAAAAAGTAAATATGTGCAACGTGAAAGGTATTTAAAATTCTTCTAAGTCTGTAATAACAGTCGGTGCGGCTGACCTTTCTTTTAAGAATATCCTGTTCCAGTTCATCAAAAACCTCAGGATTATAAATTGAACGCATTGAAGAAGAAGTTAAATCAGCCTTAATTTTTAAAACATCATAATAATATGCCGGAGGATTACCGGCTTTCTTTTGATTCTTACAGGAAGCTGCAAGAATCAGAACGATGAGTAAACTAAATATAAGTTTCAGTGTTTTTTTCATAACAGCCTCCTGTATAATCTTTTTATTTTTTTGCAATTTCAGCAACGCTTGTTACTACACCGGCAAGGCTCTGTAAATCTGAAGGCACGATAATCTTTGTTGCCTGACCGTCAGCTGCTTTTTCAAACGCTTCAAGACTTCGCAGTTTAAGAACATTTGCATCCATGCCTGCTGCCTTGAGCATTTTAAGACCTTCTGCCTTAGCCTGCTGAACTTCGCGGATAGCTTCAGCTTCACCCTTTGCCTTCTGAATTGCAGATTCCTTCTGAGCTTCTGCCTGAAGAATCATTGCCTGTTTCTGACCTTCTGCTTCCAGAATTGCAGACTGCTTGTGACCTTCGGCAATAAGAATCTGTTCACGGCGTTCACGTTCTGCCTTCATCTGTTTTTCCATTGCTTCGCGGATTGCCTGTGGAGGTTCAATGTTTTTAACCTCTACACGGTTTACCTTGATTCCCCATGGATCAGTTGCTTCATCAAGAATGGAACGCATTTTTGTATTGATTACATCACGGCTTGTAAGAGATTCATCAAGCTCAAGCTCACCGATGATATTACGAAGTGTTGTAGCACTAAGATTTTCCAGAGCATTGATTGGTTTTTCTACACCGTAAGTATAAAGCTTTGGATCTGTAATCTGAAAGTAAACAACAGTATCAATCATCATTGTTACGTTATCCTTTGTGATTACAGGCTGTGGCGGAAAATCAAAAACCTTTTCCTTTAGCGAAACCTTTTTTGCAATGCGGTCAATGAGCGGCATTTTTACATGTAAACCTACATTCCAGGTTTTATGAAAGCCGCCAAGACGCTCAATAACATAAGCATCTGACTGTGGAACAATTCTGATATTTGTAATAATCAGAACCAATACAAGTACAATTAAAGCAATTATGATGTACAATGGCATTTTTGCCTCCTGAGTAAGACCGCACGTCTGGCGGCCGGTGATAAATTGAAAAGCGGTAAAAATAATTGCAAAAGCAATTTTTTAGCTTATCCTTTTTACATATGCCGTAACACCGGCAATTTCTTCTATAACGCACTTGCTGCCTTCTTCGAGGGTAATATCCTCTTTTACGGCTGCAGTCCATTCCATCCCATTGATTTTTATAGAACCCTTATCGAGTGCAGTAATTTTCTTTGTAACAAGAGCAATCTGTCCGATTATGCGCTCATAGTTTGTTGCAATTTTTTTCTGATTCAGCTTTCGTTTTACAACCGGACGTGTAAAAATCAGCAGAACAAGAGCAAGCACTACAAATATAAACAGTTGAGCACCGAACGGAATCGGTGTGAACGCAAGAAAAACCAGCACAAACGAACTGATTCCAAACCATATGGTAGTAAGCGAGAGAGTGAGTGATTCAATCACTATGCAGATGATTGTGACCGCTACCCAGACCCACGGAAGATTGTTACTTAGAATCGAAATAATTGATTCCATGTCATACCTCCTGAGTTTAATATACGACCGGTTCTTTGTATTTGCAACGGTGACTTTGGTTACTTTTGGGGTGACTTTTGTTACTTCCAGAGTGACTTTTGTTACCCTGGAAGCATGGAGGATTTTAAGAAGGGATTAAAGCTTTTCGTTAATCTGTTTTACTTTTGCTTTATAGTAGAAGGTAAAGCACAGCCAGATGATTGTATATACAAGGATGAAAATTGCAAACCAGATTAAAGTGCTTTTTACAGTGTGAGGGAACCATCCGCAGATAAAGCCTGCAAGGAACATTACGATTGAGTTTATTATAAAATGAATTACAGTCTGTTGTGTAATGCTCCAGCTGTCTGTTTCAAAAATTACAGTGGTTGCGGCAAAGGACACTCCGATGAGTCCTGTCAGAAAATACTGGATTATAACAGCTCCGATTTTAGAGTCTGTTATATTCAGAATATTTGACATGATAGGGTAGAAATTTCCATCACCCTTAAAAAGTGATTCCAATATAAGAATTGTCTGTCCGATAAATACACCATAAATAAAGCCAAGAACTGCTCTTTGTGCTATTTTTTTTCCTGTTTCGTTTCTCATAGTTTTCTCCTTAAATAAATTAATTTGCTTTTTTTGAAGTCATCATAAGTTGATTTTTGATTTTGTTCATATATCGTCTGGAAACAATCGCATTTTTTCCGTCTGCGTAGATTACCTTGATTATTCCGCTTAATGACATGTCAAGCTTTTCTACTTTTGAAAAATTTACGATATCTGTATTCGAAATCCTGATGAAATCAATCCAGCCGAAACGTTCAGCCATTTCTTCGATTTCATAGAGCCTTAATTTTAACAATAGAGGTTCAGCTTCTTTTTCACATTCAACATAGACCTTTTTGTCCATACTGTAGATTCTGAGTATCTCGTTTTGTTTAAGCTGCACGCAGAAATCTCCATCCCATGCTGCTATTCTGCAGATTCTGCCGCTTTCATCCATCATACTGATTTTTTCAGCTATGGAATTGATTGCCTCATTTTTTTGTTCCGCATGAATTACGCAATATGGTTTTTCGCATTTTTCAATTTTAATTTGTGTCTGCATGAAATCCTCCTTTATTTTAAGGTCCTGTATCCAATTGTAAGCACTGGTGAATGTTTTGAAAAGTCGTTTAATTCAGAATTTTGATTTCCCAGAAGAAAACGTGATGTTCCGCCGAATTCGACTACAAAAGCCATGCTCTGGCAAAACTGAAATTCAAAGCCTCCGCCAAATTTAATGCTCATAAGATAAGGTCCTTCGAAAAATCGACAAGTCTCTGTTTTGAAAAGGCAAAAAGAAGCCCCGCCGAAACCATAAGCTCTAACAGTAAAATCATTTCGTTTGAAACATCCGCCGAAGATGATTTTGTCTCCTGCTTCAAGACCGTAGAAACTGTCTGTTTTATTAAAAAGAGCGCCTCCTTCACTTTGAATAAAAATACAGTTTCTAAGAACATAATTGTTTTTTTCAGAAATAAGTCTGAATCCAAACTCTCCGCTACCTCCTGTGATTTTATCTTCCCAGATGAAAAATCCTCCTGAAGTAGTTTTGTAAGAAAAATCTGCAGATGAAGGTAAATCAGTTTGTTCATCTGCAAAACCCGAACAGCAGAAACCTGCGGCCAAAATCAATGTTATAAGTATCTTTTTCATGGCTTTAATATAGCGTCAGAAATAATAAAAGGGTGATTTTCTGCGACAAGTGGTAATTTATTGCGACAGGTGGCAGAAAAATAATAAATTTTCTTTTTTTAAATACTTATGTTAGAATATGCAGTAGTTAGGGGTGTAAATAAGGAAAATGAAAAAATCATCAGTTGTAATATTGTTTTTAATCTCTGTTGTTTTTATTTCCTGTGAAATTCATGCAACAGGTGAGGTTTATAAGCAGGAAACCTTGCGTAATGAAGAGGTTAGTGAAGTCCGCTCAGAATCCCTTGATTTTATCTTCAATAATACTACGCTTGGAACAACTACAATTTCAATAAAACGAAGTGAATGGAACAAACTTTGTGATAATTACAGGTATTTTTATAAAAACGAAAATTATGTTCATGCAGAAAATTATAAATATGAAAAGGATGGAAAAGTATGGTCAATTCCAAATGTAGGTTTTCGTCTTCGTGGTAATACAAGCCGTTATTGTCCTCAGGGAAAAGACAATGGCCGTGAGCAGGGACAGATGAATGCAGAATGGAATAAGAATTATTATGATTATGCAGAAAAACCTAACAGCGATTACCGTCAGGCACATTTTAAGGTCGATTTTGAAGAATTTTTAGAAGAAGGAGAAGATCTTAAGATGTCCGGCTGCATGAAAGGTGTTGCCCTTAAAAGAATGGATGGAAGTTGTACACGTGAAATCTTTTGTTATGATTTATTTCATCGCTATGGAATATGGACAGCGCCTCGTGCAAGTCATACAAGGCTTATCTTAAAAATTATTGAAGATAAAAAAGGCAATATAGTTACGACAGTAAATTATGGCGTTTATGAAATGTTTGAAGAGGTAAACAAGCAGTCACTTAAGGCTCGTGCAAATGGAGAAAATGCTGCTGAAAATGCCTGGAAAAATGACAAAGGAAATTTGTGGAAGTGTACGACAGATTTAACCGATCCGGGTGATTACGGGATGGGTGTTGAAAAAGTAGCTATTGAATTTAATGAAGACGGAAATCGTACAAAAATAATAGATGAAAGATATCCGATGGATCTAAAAACAAATAAGGATAAACTTGAAGACGCAAAAAAAGAAATGAAGGATTTTATTTCAGAGCTTAATGAACTTTCTGATACAGACATTGAACAGATTAAAGCTTTTTATGAAAAATGGTTTGATGTTGATTTCTTTATAAAAACACTTGCCGTCAGCGTTTTGTGCGGTATGGATGATGATTACTGGGGCAACGCAAATAATTATTATCTTTATTTTGATACAGGTAAAAAGGGAAGCGGTAAACTTTATTACATTCCTTATGATTATGATAATTCTTTGGGCGGTTCAATTCATGAAGGCGGCTTTAACAATAATCCTCTTGAATGGGGACTTGGAAAAAATCGACCGTTAATAGACAAGCTTTTGAAGGTTCCTGAATATAGGGAAAAATATATTAATCTGTTGCAGGAAGTTTCTGCTGAGGATTCTGAATGGAACGCAAGACTGTGCACCAGTCGTTTCAATGAGTGGAAGATAATGGTAAGTCCGTATCTTTACAGTTCAGATCTTGATTATCATATCGGGGTAAACGGTTTTTGGGATGGAACGTGGTGCCCTTCCGGATATTCTCTGGCATATGAGACAAACAATATATATGATGCAACTCGTGAAGCTTTTTATAAATGGATAAAATGAGGTAAAAACAGAATATGACAAACGATTCAAATGAAATAACCCGACAGTATTTTGACAGTCTGCTTCTTGAAACAAGATACTTTGACAGCACTCTTTCTGATACAACAATTAATCTTTTTGGTCAGGAATTTTCCATGCCTGTTGCAACTGCTGCTCTATCGCATCTTAATAATACAGCTCCTGACGGTATGGTAAAAATGGCAGAAGGAGCTTATAAAGCAAATGCGCTTTGTTTCTGTGGAATGGGAGAACTTGATGAGCTTAAAGCGATGTGTGCAACTGGTGCAAAAATTATAAAAATAATCAAGCCTCATGAAGATAATGATATAATCCTTTCTGTAATTCATGATTGCGAAGCTGCCGGAGCCTTTGCACTTGGAATGGATATTGATCATGCGTTTGCAGGCAATGGTGAATATGACAATGTACTTGGACTCCCTGTAAAGTCAAAATCAACTGAAGAAATGCGTACGTTTCTACAAGCAACAAAGCTTCCTTTTATAGTTAAAGGAGTACTGAGCGTGCATGATGCCTTGAAGGCTGTAGAAATTGGAGCTGCCGGAATTATTGTTTCACATCATCATGGGATTATGGATTATGCTGTTCCTCCGCTGATGATACTTCCAGAAATTAAAAAAGCAGTCGGTAATAAGCTTACAATTTTTGTAGACTGTTGCATCGAAAGCGGTATGGATGCATTTAAAGCGCTGGCACTTGGAGCAGATGCAGTTTGTACAGGACGTGCCATAATGCCTCCTCTCAAGGAAAAGGGTTCTGATGGTGTAAAGGAAAAGCTTGAAGAAATAAATCGTTCCTTAAGGGCTACGATGAATCGTACAGGTTTTAAAACTCTTTCTCAGATTGATGACAGTGTAATTTATCATAAGAATTTTTAATGGGGGAGCGGTATGCGTTTAGGCGGTGGAATAGAAAAACAATATAATAATCCCGACGAATGGGTTAGTCTTGCAAAGGAGCTTCGTTATAGTGCAGTGCTTTGTCCTATAGACAGTCACAGTGATTCAGCAACAAGAAAGGCTTATCTTCAGGCTGCAAAAAAAGCGGATCTTTTAATAGGAGAAACAGGAGTCTGGAAAAATACACTTTCAATTAATGACAGTGAGCGAAAAGCTGCAATGAATTATGCAAAGGAACAGCTTGCGCTTGCAGATGAGATGGGTGCAAATTGTTGTGTTAATATAATCGGAAGCAGGAATCCTCAAAACTGGGATGGTTTTTGTGCGGAGAATTATTCATCTGATTTTTATTCTCTTGCAGTAGACAGTATTCAGGAAATTATTGATGCTGTAAAACCAATGCATACTTTTTATACAATTGAACCTATGCCGTGGCTTGTCCCTGATTCTCCGGAGCAGTATCTGAAGCTTATAAAAGATGTTGACCGTAAAGAATTTGCAGTTCATCTTGATTTTGTTAATATGATAAATTGTCCTGAACGGTATTGCAAAAGTACGGAGTTTATTCAGCATTGTTTTGATTTGCTTGGTCCGTACATAAAAAGCATTCATGGAAAGGATGTTCTTATGGAGCAGGCCTATACCACACTGATTCATGAGACTATGCCGGGAAAGGGCAGCCTTGACTATAAAAAGATTCTTGCTATGGTAGAAAAGCTTGGTCAGAATATCCCTCTTTTTGTTGAGCATCTTCCGGATTTTGAAACATATCGTTGTGCTGCAAATTATGTTCGTAATCAGGCGGAGCAGGCAGGTATTGTCGTAAAGGGATAAATCTCATTGTATTGAGTTTATTTTAGTTTTCAATTTCATATAAATTTGTTATAATCTACTTATCTAGAAGGAAGGTAGATTAATGATAGTTTCAACACGTGGAAGATACGCTTTAAGAGTTATGGTAGATCTTGCAGAAAATCATGATAAGGATCGTACACCGCTTAAAGAAATTGCAGAACGACAGAATATTTCTCAAAAATATATAGAAACTATTATGACTTTATTGTCGAAAAATGGATTTGTTGATGCAATTCAGGGAAAAGGCGGCGGTTACAGATTGAATCGTTCTCCGGTTGAATATAAAGTCGGCGATATTCTAAGAGTAACAGAAGGAACTCTTGCACCGGTTGCATGTCTTGAAAAAGGTGCTGTTCCATGCGAACGTAAATCTTTCTGTAAGACACTTCCTGTCTGGACAAAGCTTGATGAAATAGTTGAAAATTATCTTGATAGTGTTACACTCGCAGATTTAATTAAATCGTAATCAGCGGACTATTATTCCGCCACCGATAATTACATCATCCTTATATAAAACAACTGACTGTCCTGGAGTGACGGCATATTGTTCACCGTCAAAGGTAACTTTCCATGCCTGACCTTTGTAGACAGTTTTATCATCATCCGGCGGATTATATTTTTCGATAAAAGCCATTGTTGTTTTACTTCGAAGACGGATTTTTACAAGTGCTTCGAACGGTTCCGAAGGCTCTGCATCTCCCGGCCATACAAAATCATCTGCAATGAGACTTGCTGAATTAAGCTCCTTTTTTTCTGCAAGAACAATTTCGTTTGTTTTTGCATCAATTGATTTTACATAGTAAGGAACTGGTCCTGAAACTCCAAGCCCGCGTCTTTGTCCTATGGTGTAGTGTTCAATTCCCTTGTTCTGCCCGATGATTTTTCCTTCTGTGTTGACGAAGTTTCCTGGTATGGACGGCTTGTCTGAAAAAAGACTGTCGATATATTTAATATCTATAAAATCCTGGCTTTCTTTTCTGTTTGCAGCACTGAGATTAGCTTTATGAGCCAGTTCAAAAACCTCAGATTTTTTTATGTTGGAAAGCGGAAACCTTACTTTTTCAAGAACGTCTGAAGGAATCCTGCACAAAAAATAAGTCTGATCTTTTGATTCATCAGAAGCGCAGGCTATCATGCAGGGACGTTTATCTGTAGACCACAAGCCTTCTTCCGGGCGGACAATTTTTGCGTAATGTCCGGTGCAGAAATAATCATAATCAATATTGAGTTTTTTTATTCCTTCGAGCAGTGCGCCGAATTTTATAAAGCGGTTACATCTTATGCATGGATTTGGAGTTTTTCCGTTTCTGTATTCATCAGTAAAATAATCAAGAACAAAATGATTGTATTCCTTACTTACATCTATAACCTTATATTCAATATCGTTTTCTGCACAGAATTTTTTGCAGTCTTCAATGTTTTCTTTTTCATCAGGACTGTAACAGGCATCATGAAAGGCTTTTTCTGTTTTTTCAGCAGGAATATGTCCATCCCATACCGACATGGTCACGCCGATTACTTTGCATCCGTTTTGTTTTAATAAAAGAGCAGTTAGTGTTGAATCGACTCCGCCCGAAAGTCCTACAGCAACAACAGAACCAGGCGGCGGTAAAGGTAATTGTTCGTAACGCATTTTCTTTTTAAAGTATATAAAATAGATACCTACCTCGTCAATGGGTGAATTGTTTTGTAAAGCTGTAGTTTAATTCTCAAAATTTTAGAGATTGCAGAAAGATATATTATTGAAATTTAATATACGCTTGCTATATAATATCGGCGTGCGATTTTCGCGGAGGAATATAGTAATGAATGTAGTAGTAATTGGTGCCCAGTGGGGAGATGAAGGAAAAGGTAAAATTGTTGATTATCTTGCAGAAGATGCAAAATATGTAGTTCGCTATGCTGGTGGGCCGAATGCCGGTCACACAATTGTCGTAGATGGAAAACAGTATGCACTTCATCAGGTGCCGTCAGGAATTCTTTATTCAGATAAAAAGGTTTTTCTTGGTTCTGGAATGGTAATTGATGCAGAAGCATTTTTCAATGAACTTCAGATGTTAAAGGATAACGGAATTGACTGGGAAGGTCGTGTTTTTATTTCTGACAGAGCACACTTGATTTTACCGCGCTACAGACAGATGGATAAAGACCGCGATGCAGCCCGAAAACGTCCAATTGGAACTACTGGACGCGGAATGGGAATCGCCTATGCAGAAAAAGCTCATAGAGATGGTGTTCGTCTTGCAGATTTAGACTGGCCTGAAAAAATGGCAGAATTTGACGGTGAAGATAAAGAATTCATCGAAAAATATAAAGACCGTCTTTTAAATATGCGTGTTAATATGGCTGCGGAAATGCACAAGGTAAAAGGAGAAAATATTCTTTTTGAAGGTGCTCAGGGTGCAATGCTTGATCTTGACAGCGGAACATATCCTTATGTAAGTTCAGGTGCTTCTTGTGCTGCCGGTGCTGCATCTGGCTGCGGAATAGGACCTCATGATCTTGATCAGATTGTCGGTGTATTTAAGGCTTATGAAACACGTGTCGGTAATGGACCAATGCCTTCTGAATTTAATGATGAAAGTGAAGGTGAGCTTTGTCAGTATGTTCGTGATACAGGTCGTGAATATGGAGTTACAACAGGTCGTGCAAGAAGATGCGGTTATCTTGATCTTGTAGCCTTGCGTTATGCCTGTCGTGTAAATTCACTTGATGGTCTTGTTCTTACACATCTTGATATTTATGATGCGATGGATCAGATTGAAGCTTGTGTTGCATATGAAATTGACGGCAAGAAAATTACAGATTTCCCTGCAAATGTAAAGGAACTTGAAAATGCAAAACCGGTTCTTGAAACATTCAAGGGATGGAAAACTGAACTTAAAAACTGCCGTTCTTATGAAAATCTTCCGGAAAATGCAAAAGCTTACGTTAAATATATAGAAGATTTTTGTGAGACTCCGGTAACTATTATTTCTGTAGGATATGAAAGAAATGAAACTTTCGTAAGAAAGAATCCATGGAAATAATTGTTTATAGACTGAATAGATTTTAATTTTTTTAATGAAGAATAATGAAAAGAAAAAAGTAAGTGCTGTAAAAAACAATATTTATGCCTTAAAGCTGCTGTGGAAAATATGTCCGAATGTGGTTTTTCACAAGGCTTTTTCAATTCTTATTGATTATGGTGAATGGCTTTTTTACAGTGCTTTCTTTATGCGTTATGTAATAAATGCGTTGCAGGAAGGAAAGCCCTTTTCTACAATGATAGTATTTATAGGGATAACCGTCGCTATTTTTGCAAGCAAAACGCTCTATAAAAATTATCTTAACGGAAAGGTTATTCCACTCGCTTCTGCCAGTGTAAACAAAGATTTATATCAGATTCTTTTTAGAAAATCACGCAATGTTGAACTTGAATGCTTTGAAAATGCAGATTTTTACGATAAGTATACTCTGGCAATGAAGAACGCGGATACTCAGCTTATCAAAACTGTCGAAACAATTTTCGGTGTAGTTTTTGGAGCAATTGCAAGTGTGTGCGCATTTATTTTTATGTTTCAGGTAGATAAGCTGTCGGTTGCCTTTATCCTTCTTCCTATCATAGGTAATTTTGTTTTTAGAAGGATTAACAGCGGAATCGATTATAAAAGAAACAAAGATATGGCACCTTATAACCGTCGCATTGATTATATCAACAGGGTGATGTATTTAAAAGAATATGCGAAGGAAATAAGACTTACTAAGGTTTTTAATCTTTTAAAAAGACAGTACAGAGAATCTATTGGTGGAGTTGCAGACGTTACTAAAAAGTATGTCTGGAAATCTGCAAGCCTTCACTGGCTTTATGTAATGTTTACCTTTACATTTATTTTTGAAGGACTTTTAATTTACGGGGCATTCAGGACTCTTGTAAGTAATTCAATGTCTTTAGCACAGCTTGCGGTTATTACAAGTATGATGGTTTCTACTACCTGGATATTAATAGGCTTTACAGATTCTGTTACGAATTGTTTTAAAAACGGATTGTTTGTAGATTACCTTCGGACATTTCTTGAGTATGAGGAAAAAATCCCTGAGGATTATAATGGAGCAGATCCAGGAACTGAAATTCAATCAATAGAATTCAGGAATGTCAGCTTTTCTTATAAAGATGTTCAGGTCCTTTCAAATCTGAACATGAAACTTGAAGGTAAAAAAACTTATGCGCTTGTAGGTCATAATGGAGCCGGAAAATCTACAATAATAAAGCTGCTTCTTCGTTTTTATGATCCGTCTAAGGGTGAAATTTTATTAAACGGACGAAACATTAAAGAATATAATCTTCAGAAATATCGTTCACTTTTTGCTACTGCTTTTCAGGATAACAGAATGTTTTCCATGACTGTCGTTGATAATGTAATTCTTGGTGAAGATATTCCTCAGAAAAAAAGAAAGGCTGTTGTAAAGGAGGCGCTTGAGCTTTCTGGTGTTTATGAAAAAATAATGACGCTTCCAAAGGGCATGGATACAATTCTTACCCGTGAATTTGATGATGAGGGTGCTGTGCTTTCCGGCGGTGAATTCCAGAAGATTGAAGTTGCAAGGGCATTTGCAAGAAACTGTCCTGTAAAAGTTTTTGATGAACCGTCGAGCGCGCTGGATCCTATCGCGGAATACAAACTGTTTGATAATATTTTAAAGGCGTGTAAAGAAAATACTCTGCTGTTTATTTCACACAGGCTTTCATCGGTTCAAAATGCCGACTATGTTTTCCTTCTTGAAAATGGAAAGGTAAAGGAAGAAGGAACTCATCGCTCGTTAATGAAAAAGAAAGGGTTGTATGCAGATATGTATCAGAAGCAGGCGGAAAATTATCTTGCAGATTCACGTAAGCAGAAAGAAGGAATTTGGGCTTAATGAAAAATATAAAAAATAAAAAGAAAACAAGTGTTCTCAAAAATCAGGTTTTTTTATGGAAGCTTTGTTTTAAAACATGCCCATGGTATATGATTTATTTCCTTTATGATGCTTTCAGATATCAGGGTGTGATTTTTTTAGAGCACGTGCTTGGAATCCGTTATGTCTTACGCTGTGCAGAATTTCATGAGCCGTTTATAAAAGCATTAGTTTATATAGGAATTATTCTTCTGCTTAATATCCTTCAGATTATTCCCGACGGCTTTTTTATTTATGGATGGACTTATAAATGTAAGCCTAAGCTTTATCGTGCGTTAAAAGAGCAGTTGTTCCAGAAAGCTTCTGAAATAGATCTTTTTTGCTATGATGATCCTGAATACTACAATAACTTTGTTCTTGGTGTGTCAGAATCAGAAGCATCTATTGACCGGTTCCTCAATATGCTGAATATGGGAATGCAGGCTTTTACAGTTCTTTTTACTACAGGAATTTTTTATCTTACACTTGATCCTATCGGTATTGTATTTGTCCTCGTTTCATTTATCATGCGTCTTTTAATTTCAAAGCGGTTGAATAAAATTAATTACGAAAACCGTACAAAAATTAATCCTCATATGAGAAAGCGTGATTATGTCAGCCGTGTTTTTTATCTCAAGGATTATGCAAAGGAATTGAGGCTTCATCCGAATGCCGGAATTCAGCTTGAAGAAGAATTTGCACAGGCAGATGATAAGATTATTAATGAACACAAAAAAATAGCGGTAAAAAGAACATGGCTAGGTTTTATAAAGGATTATGCTGTCAGTGATTTTCTGATTGACGGTCTTTATATTACATATCTTGTTTTTAAGGCAGCTGTTCTTCATTCATTGAATTATAGTGATGCGGTTATTCTTTTTAACAGAACGGGAAGTTTAAGAGGTTGTATGAGCAGATTTGCAGATTTAGGTCCTGCTGCTCATGAAAACAGCCTGTATATAGACAAAATCAGATCGTTCCTTGTTTATGAGCCAAAAATAAAGCTTGAGGAAGGTGACCCTGTTCCTGAAGGAAACAGTGAACTTGTTTTAGAGCATGTTAGTTTTAAATATTCTGCTAAAGGACGTAAGGTTCTTGATGATATATCACTTAAGGTAAAGCCTGGAGAACATATTGCGATTGTAGGTTATAACGGAGCGGGTAAGACAACCTTAATTAAACTTTTGATGAGGCTTTATGATCCAAGCTCCGGAAATATAAAATATCATGATAAGGATGTAAAGATTTTTAAACCGTCTGATTATCATAAAAAGATTGGAGTTGTTTTTCAGGATTATCAGATGTTTGGAGCAACGCTTGCAGAAAATGTTGTAATGGATGATTTACCGAAAGAAGAACTCAAAAAAAATGAATTAAAGATAAAAAAAGCTCTTAACAGTGCCGGTTTTGGAAATAAGCTTTCGAAGCTTCCAGACAAGCTTTTTACTCAGGTCACTACTGAATTTGATAATAAAGGTGTTGATTTTTCCGGTGGAGAAAGTCAGAAGGTTGCGATTTCCAGAGCATTTTATAAAAATGCAGATATTCTTATCATGGATGAACCGTCGAGTGCGCTTGATCCTATTGCAGAATATGAATTGAACAAGGCTATGGAAACTGCCGCTAAAGGAAAAACTGTTTTTTATATTTCACACAGACTTTCAACTACGAGAGATGCAGACAGAATAATTATGCTTGAACGCGGAAGAATAATAGAGGAAGGAACTCACAAGGAGCTTCTGGCACTTGGCGGAAAGTATTGTGAAATGTGGAATGCTCAGGCTGGAAAATACAATTAATTGCTTTTAGAAATTGAATGCTTTTTTTTGTAATCATTCGGTGAAACATCATAAAAATCTTTAAATACTGCACTGAATTTACTCTGACTTTCGTAGCCGACCTCATCTGCAATTTCTTTTACGCTTAACTGTGATTGAACTAAAAGCTGGGCCGCTTTTTCCATCCTGTGTTCTTTAATATGAGCGGCTAGTGAAGTTCCGTATACATCTTTAAAAACAGTTTTAAGGGTTGTAGAGTTTATTGCAAATTTTTTTGCAAGCTCATCAATTTTAATTCTTTTAGAAAGATTATCAGTCAGGTAATCGTGAATTCTTTTTATTTTTTCAACCTGATTTTCCAGATATTCAGAATTATCATTTATCTTTTCATGGCGGCTGTCAAAATCAGGACAGTTCATTGACATCAGTTTTTCAATGATTGAATGAAGTGCATGATTTTCAGGTTTTGATGATACTGTATAAAAAACTTCTTTTTCATCGCGATAGCTTTCAATTAATCCTGCTTCTTTCAGAAGCTTCAGATGATGGGAAACAGCCGGTGTTGTCATTTTCATTATTTGTGCAATATTTACAACGCATTCTTTTGAATGAAATAAGAGCCAGAATATTTTTAATCTGTTTGAATCTGCCAGAAGAGAAAAAATATCTGCCATTACGGAAAAGTCATTATCTTTTGCAAGCTGTTCTTTTATAAAGTCTAATTTAAAATATTCCTTGTGATTCATCCGCTGCTTCCTTAAAACTTCCAAAAAGAAATTTCTTTAGTCCAAAAAGAAATAGTTTATGAAAAAAACTTGTGAAGTTTGTAAATTAATTATATCTTATTCTTAAAATTAAACAAGCGTTTAATAGTGAGGTAATTAATGAGGAAGACATATAAAATTGAAGTTGACTGTGCTAACTGTGCAAATCTTATGGAAGAGGCTGCAAAAAAAACAGAAGGAGTTATTTCTGCTGTCGTAAATTTTATGGCACTGAAAATGGAAATAGAATTTGCAGACGGAGCAGATGAAAATAAAGTTATGAAGTCTGTCCTTAAGGCATGTAAAAAGGTTGAGCCTGATTGTGAAATAGAATTATAGGTTTTATATGACAAAAAAACAGAAAAAAAATCTTTTTCGGATAATCATATCAGCTGTACTTCTTATCCTGGCAAATATACTTTCGCACTTTCTTGTTATAAAAGGCGAGAGCTTTTCCAAATTTTTTTATTCAATACCGGTAACTGCATTTTATGTTCTCATTTATATCATCATAGGCGGTGATATTCTGAGAAAGGCGTTTCGTGGTATTTTAAACGGCCGTGTTTTTGATGAAAACTTTTTAATGGCTATTGCGACAATCGGTGCTTTTGCGCTGGCTGTTTACGAGAGATCTGCTGATTATAACGAAGCTGTTGCGGTTATGCTTTTTTATCAGACAGGTGAGTTTTTCCAAAGTTATGCAGTTGGAAAAAGTCGTAAAAGCATTGCAGCTTTAATGGACATCCGTCCTGATTATGCAAATATCGAAAAGGATGGGAAGCTTGAAAAAATTAATCCTGAAGCAATTGAACCTGGAACTGTGATTGTTGTTCAGCCGGGAGAAAAGATTCCTTTAGACGGCATAGTTGTAAGCGGTGAATCTGCCATAAATACAAGTGCACTTACAGGAGAAAGCATCCCTCGTGAAATTTCATCAGGTTGTGAAGTTTTAAGCGGAAGCATAAATTTAAATGGTGTATTGAAAATACAGACAACCAGAGTTTTTGGAGAATCAACTGTTTCAAAAATTCTGGAGCTTGTGGAATCTGCCGGTTCACGAAAATCAAAATCTGAAAATTTTATTTCAAAATTTGCAAGAGTTTACACTCCGTTTGTTGTTTTAAGCGCAATTGCTCTTTCAGTTTGTCCGCCTTTAGTACGAATGCTTATATTAAAGCTTCCGCCTGACTGGATGAACTGGTGTTACCGCGCATTGATTTTTCTTGTAATAAGCTGTCCATGTGCGCTTGTAATAAGCATTCCTTTAAGCTTCTTTGCAGGCTTGGGAAGGGCAGGTCGTTCCGGTATTTTGATAAAAGGCTCAAATTTTATGGAAGCACTTTCTAAAACAAAAACTGTAGTTTTTGATAAGACAGGAACTTTGACTAAAGGTGTTTTTGAGGTTTCTGGAGTTCATCATAATAAGCTTGAAGATGAAAAAATACTTGAATATGCAGCCCTTGCCGAATGCGCTTCTTCTCATCCTATCAGTAAGAGTCTGATTTCTGCTCATGGTAAACAAATTGACAGAAACAGAGTGAAAGATATTGAAGAGATAAGCGGTAAGGGAATTATAGCAAAGGTAGATAATCATAAAATTGCAGTAGGAAATTCAAAGCTCATGGAAAGTCTTGGCATTGATTATAAAGCTTGTCATTGCGTGGGAACAATCATCCATGTTGTAATTGACGGTGAATATTCCGGTCATATAGTAATTTCTGATGTTGAAAAGGAAAATTCTAAAAAGGCTTTGTCTGAATTGAAAGAATCAGGAGTTCAGAAAACTGTAATGCTTACTGGCGATTCAGAGAAAGTTGCAGAGCTTGTTGCTTCAAATCTCAAAATAGATGAATATTTTGCAGAGCTTCTTCCTTCCGATAAGGTTGAAAGAATGGAACTTCTTTTACAGGACAAAAATAACGGAGTAGTTGCCTTTGCCGGTGATGGAATAAATGATGCACCAGTTCTTATGCGTTCAGATATCGGAATTGCAATGGGAGCGATGGGCAGTGATGCGGCGATTGAAGCGGCAGATATTGTTCTTATGGATGATGACCCGCTTAAGATTTCAAAGACGATTAAACTTTCAAAAAAATGTCTTCGCATAGTTTATGAAAATATTTTGTTTGCACTTATTGTTAAAGCAGCATGTCTTTTACTTGGCGCCTTTGGTTTTGCCGGTATGTGGGGTGCGATTTTTGCTGATGTAGGCGTTATGATTATTGCAGTCTTGAATGCAATGCGTGTATAAAATAATGACTTTAATGTTTTCTTCCATTATAATTCTTCTGTAAATCATTTTTTCTGCCGATAATAGAAAAGGAATGTTTTGTTCCAAAATAAAACAGAAAAGTGATATAATTGAACTATGAAATTTAAATTTTTGAACAGATTAAGATTCTCTAAAAAAGCGGCATTACTTTGTGCGGCCTTATTGTTCTGTTCAAAATTATTTTGTGAAGATTACGTTATTACCTGGAACGGTAGTGTAGACGATGATTATACTAATGAAGCAAACTGGGATTATGAAGGAGACTGGGGTCCTCCTGATGATGGTTCTGTAGTAGTTATTATTCCTAAAACAGAAAGTGGTATTTATCCTGTATTTACCGGAAATCCTTCCTTACCGGCCAAAAGCTTTAGTATTGCCGCAGATGCACGTTTAACAATCAATGATGACTGCGGCTTTATTGTCAGTGACGCATCTGTTGTAAACGGAACATTAATCAATAAGGGTACAATTACATTGGGGGCCACGCTTACAGTCAATGGTACTTTGAACAATGAATCGGGTGCGAATATTACGACTGATACATCATGCACTGTTATTGTAAATGGCGCTTTTACAGATGAAGGTGATTTTTCTTCTGATTTGAATCTTTCTTTTGAGGGAACAGAAAATTCCTCGTTTATCCCGAATTCTTCTACTTCTTACAGTTTAATTTCTGTCGCAAAAACAAGTGGAACGCTCACTTTTGACGGTGAATTAACTTCAGATGTAATAAATGTTACCGGCTGCGATACAATTATCTTTAATGGCGCAACAGATGTAACTGCTTTTTCATGTATTTCTAATTCTGCTGTCATTACCTTTAATAATGAAATACACTCGACTGATTTTTCGTCTGTCGGAAACTCTTCTTCCATTGTCTTTAAAGGTGATTCTAATTTTACGGATCTTGAACTTTCGGGAGAGGGATCTGTTTATAAATTTGCTGCAGAAACTGTTTGTTCTGTAAACGGAGTATTTAAAGCTCTTGGAAATGACAGCGGAAGTGTAACTTTAACTACCAACCATTCCTTTCCGTCGGTGTCAAATCAATCTTCCTGGTTTTCATTGAATCTGTCAAATGAACCTTCTGGTGCAGATTTTAATTATGTAAAAATATCCTACTGTCAGTCTGTTTCAGATTTACGTGGCTGTGAATGGGCATCAGATGTAATAGAAAGTGTTTCTAATTCTACAAGGAATTTCTTTCCTTATGTATTTTATTGGATTGGAAAAACTAATAATTCATGGACAGAAAAATCTAACTGGAGTTGTGAAGCAGATTCTGAGGTTGAACCTGGAAATGCACCTTCTGTATCAGATACACGACTTACTATCATTCTTAAACAGGTTACATCCGGAAGATATAATTTACTGTTAGCGCAGGATATTTCTGTAAAACAGTTGACGGTTGAAACAGGCGGTGAAGTAAATTTTTCAAGTTATAATGTTTCAACTGTAAACGGTCTTTTAAATGACGGAACAGTTATACTTGGAGGTAATCAGACAATATCTGGAAGTGTTACGAACGATGATAATTCTCTTGTAGAATATACAGGTTTCTGTTCTTCTCTTCCAATGACAACTAATTATAATGATTTAAAATTCAGTGACGGGGCTACTTCTTTTGATACTTCAGATAATCCTCTTGCTTCCCTGACTGTAGCTGGAGATCTTTTTATAAATAACGGCGCTTTGAACGTGCTTACACTTTCCGGCTCTAATAAACTTCATGGTCTGGTTGCCGTTGGAAATATAAACAAGGCAGGAATCATTACAATAGATGCACGCGGTCTTTCTACGGGAGTTTCTTTCTGGCAGGATGTAGATTGCTCATCTTTATATGTGACCGGGAATGTATATCTGAATGGAAATGTGACAGTTCGCGCAGAAACAAATGCCGTAGAGGATGGAATTATTTCCTTTACATATGGAAATGTCATTATTAAGGATAATATTCTTATTTCTGCACAGGATAACTCAGGAAATCTTTCGTCGGTAATCATTGCATCGCTTCAGAATTATGATGATGACGCTCATTCTTTAACTGTCAATGCAAACTTTACCTGCAGTGATTCTATTGGTTCTTCAAATCTTCTTGATAGTCTTACGGTAAACGGAAGCTTTAATTTTTCTGGTGCCGCTGTTACGACAGTAAATAATCAGACATATAAAAATGGAATCAATTATACAAGAAACGGAGCGTTGTCACTTACAACTTCCAGTGCAGACCTTGAATTTACAGGCGACATAGTTTCTTCTAATTCAACAGGGTTGAACATTATTGATTCAAATTTTGAACAGACTGCCAGTGCACAATTGTCCGGATTTTCTTCAATTAATATAGTTCAGAATTATGAAGATGATTTATCGGCTGATTTTTCAAACATCACGGTTGCTTCTTCTCCATCATGGAATTTTACTGGTTCGGCAGATAATCAGCTTGAAATAAATTTTGGAAGCTCGGAAATAAAAAACGTTACGGTAAATAAAGAAGGCTCGTTAAAAATCATCGGAAGCTTTGAACAGAATTCCATTGCTGCATTATCAATTACAAAAGGAAATGTACTTGCCGGAAACGGTGTATTCAAGGCTGGAATAATGACTGTCGGTACCAGCGGAACTTTTGTTCAGAGTGGAAACAATAATACGAATGAACAGAGTTTTTCTTCTATCGCAAACTCAGGAAGTGTAGAGTGGGACAGTGCATCTGACGGTGGATCTCTGATTATAAATGGTTCTGTCACCGGAAATGCAATTGCCTTCAACAAAAAATCGGTAACAATTAATTCAGAAATAAGCCTCAGCGGAATATTCTGGGATTTGATAATTCCTGCTTCTGCAGCAGTAACGAATAATAATAAGATAGTAGTAAGAAGAAATTTTACAATAGAAGATGGTGGAAATTATATCCATAATTCAAAGCAACTGATTCTTGGAACGGACAGTAATTCTTATCCTTCTGATTCAACCGGTACTATTACAGATACTAATGATACAAAGGTTAACCTTGGGAATGTTCTTATAAGCGGAAATTCGGCCAATGTAACAAAAACTGTAAATACAGACATTCTTTGTATAAATCTTATTGTAGATGAAAACACAACCTTTTCTTCGGCAAAGATAATAACATTAACCGGAAATCTTACAGATAATGGAAGCTGGACAGGAAATAATACAATCAGCTTTGAAGGCTATTCTGCACAGCAAATGGATAATAACGCTGCAACATCTTATAATAAAATCAGTTATTCAGGAACAAATTCCCTTTCTATCAATAATAATCTTACAGTAAATACCTTTGAAAATTCAGGGGCAGATTCAGGTGCAATAACTTTTGATGGAACTGTAACTATAAAAAATGATGTTGAATTTGAAACAGAAAAAACAGTTCAGTTTGCAGATGATGTTATTATTATAAACGGTTCAACCAAAAAGAAACTTACTCATACTGCCGGAAAAACTGTTTTTGCGAACAGTGAATTAAAACAGGTTAATGCTTCAAGGTTAACGATAAACAGTCTGGAAGCTTCAGATAATCTGATTATAAATGCAGAGGTTGAAGTAGATGGTTCTTCTGCTGTGTTTGACGTAAATCAGCTTGTTGTTACCGGAGTATTTACTGCAACTTCAAAGCTTACGTTAAATAATTCCGGTGTATTTTATATAGCCGACGGAAGCAATTGTATTTTTATCGATGAATTTGTTCAAACAGGAACGGCAGATGTAATGCTTGGCGGAGGTCTTATGGTGCATGAAAATGCTTCGTTTAGTAAAGACCTTTATATTTTTGGTGATGCTTCAAGGACTATAACTGCAGATTCTGATAAAAAAATTACTGTTTCGGGGAATCTGATTTTCAGTATGGCTGCTGCTTCAACCGTAACAATCGGGGGTGATGATAATTCCTTGAGTGCAAATAATATTGCACTTTATTCAGGTCAGATTACATTAAATTCTTCGTTAACTTCCATTAAGGATGTCGTTTTTCTAGGACCTGAGTATTCTGTAAAAGATAGCTTTACAGGAATTGATAATGAATATATCTATAATCAGTTAAGACCTGGCCAGACAGCTACAAGCACAAGTAAATATCAGTTTAATATGGAAGCATATTTGTATTATCCTTTGTTTTTAAATGGAAATACTCTGCTTACTGACAGACAATTGCCAGATGGAAGCAGTACAAATAAATTTGGCGGTAAAATAATATTCAGTAACGGTGCTTCAATTAATGTCGGTCAGAATTTTTATGCAAACGGAATAACACTAACTTCAAATTCTGGAAACTGGAATTTGAATATAAAGACAAATGAAGATTCTCTGTCATGTTTTGCCGAAGCATATTTTTGTACTGTAAAGAATTCCATAGTAAATTGTACTACAACCGGAAAAACAGCTATGGTAGCCGCAGATGAATGTAATGACGACGGTAACAATACAAACTGGCTTTTTGATGAATTCAAGATTTTAAATGCTTATACTGTCAGAGATGATATTATCCGCATAGAATTTAATTATCCTATACGTAATAAGCATGGAGAAATTGTTCAGATTTATCAGGATGAAACTAATACAATTTGCTGTTATCTTGATGGAACAAAATTAGTTTCTTACGGAAATTCCTACAAGGAAGAAGAATTACACAATGTTTATTCACTTACAGAAGATATTGGAGTTTATGATTCTGTTTCAGGAAGATATTATATTTATTTGACAACCTTACCCGGAAAATCATGGAATACAGATGCTACAGGAACTTCTGCCGGTGACACTGCATCGACAGATAGAAAAGGTAATCATAAAAGTGCAAAGCCTTTGATAGATGTTCCTCGCGCAGTTGCAGGTAGAAATTATCTTATTACGAATGTTTATGGAAAAAGATTACGACATTATCACGGCACAAGCGGATCATACACGCAGTATACTTCAACGGAAGATAAAACAGGTCCTTCGTTAATCGAAGTTCATACAGGTCAGGAATGTCATACAGAATATGGTGGAACTTCTGCAAGTCAGCCTGATTATGATGCGCATAACTTTATTGAATTCCGTTATTCAGAGGCGGTAGAGTTTAACAGTAATTCTATCAGCACCGGTGCTTCAAATATACCGGTATCGGATTCTTTTGGTGCCATAACAGAAGATGTTGGTTCTAACTATAACGGTCCATTGACTTTTGCAGGACTTGCATCTGTTGAAAAAGGTAACGTTTATACAAAAAAAGGAAGTTCAGATAATAAATACGTAAATACTTTATATAGAAAGGATGCTTATTCCATCCGTATTTCGATTGCAGGTCTGGTTGAAGGAACTGTTTCAAGCGGCGGAAAGACATTTAAAAACTGGACAGGTTATATAGAAAATGCAATATTGCCAAACGGTACAGTATCTCTTAGCGGAGATGTAAATGAGCTTGTAAAAGATAGAAAAGATAACAGTCAGAAAAAATATTATTACTGGACTGGTGATACAAGAAATGAAGATAACTATAATACAATTTCCGTACTTAATACATATTCTTCTTCACATAACAATTCAGATAAAACTTACGGAACCTGGGATATTTATGCTCCTGAAGTAGCAAGACTTCATAATCAGAATAATTCTTCGTTAGCTTCTCAATATGAAGTTAATGGTGTTGGTACCGGAGGAAAACTTGAATCTATAGAGTTTCACGTTTTTGATAATGCCGCAAATAGCGGAGGATTCCCTGTTAATGCTTCCGGAACAAGAGCGTATTGGATTTCTACACTCGGCTGGTGTTCTACAAATACAGGTTTGAATGCGGGCGGTAATATTTCGTTAATTTCCTCAAATTCATATCTTGCAGATATTTTCGGAGGTTCAAGACCATTCGTTTCTGATTCAAGAACTGGTGGAGGTTTAAGATATTGCACTTATTATAATCGTGCAGCAAAGTTTACATATGGTATTGAAATTGAAGGCTCTCCGACAGTGATGAAATCAGCAGCAGCAATAAAACCTGGTGCATCATCTCCTGTATTCCAGGGAGCTTCGGTAAACAGGAATAATATTAACAGTAATTATGACACACAGTACATTACGCTTAGTCTTCAGACCTCAGACAGCGGATATTATGATGTAGAACAGTCTCTTGAATTTGCTTATGATGACGAGGATTCTTATATTACAGATCTGGCTGGAAACAGATTGAGAAGTGCAGAGCAGAGAGGTTCAATTGACCGTTCACCGCCGGATTTTGATGTAATAATTGCACCGATAGGTACAAGAGAAATGTACATTCTTTTTTATAAGCAGCTTCGTCGTGGTGAAAATTCAACTGGTGCGATTCTTTATGGTGAAAATGGAAATCAGATAGATACTATTTCACAGTCGTTCGAAGAAATAATTCCTCATTGTTTTGAAATCGGAAAATTGAACGGTTCTAATTTTGTAAAGAATACCGGAGCAAATTTACAGGTAGATACTAGTGTTCAGGCACAGTTCCTGTCATCACAGTCAAATGATGAATTTACCGGAATAAAAATTACGTTGAACAGAGAAGTTACTTTAAAGGATGTTCAGGAATTGTATATAAGGGTTATTATTCCAGAAGATTTGGGCTTTGATGTATCTTCAAAAGATATTGTAACCGGTATGGATAACAGTCAGGTTACGCTTATTCAGGATGTTGAACGTAATTACATGAAAATGTATACCGCCCATGCTCTTTCTGACTTTGCGGTAAATGCAATCATTAATGAATATGCTTATGATCCTACCTATCAGGATGAGGAAGGCAATTTAATTGAAAGCGGATTATATGAACCGGAAAGTTTTGCAGTTCATGACTGGAGTGCATCGCAAACTAACTATGGAACACTTAGGGTAAAACGTCCTGTAACTGTAATTGCAAGACCAACTGAATATCTTGGCGGTGCAGCATTGCCTTCTGTAAAAATGTTCTATTCAGATTCTCCATCACCAGGCTCAGCTTCCATGCAGTATAATTCAGATATCAGAGCAAAAAAACGAGTATGGCTTCCACAGGCATATACTCCTATATCAAGTACATCAAACACTAACTATAATACTCTTGGTGGTTTATGGGGTACAGATGACAGTGGAGATTCTGTTTTGACTTTTGAATTCCCGGAAAGTGCTTATTCAGCATGGAATGCGGGAAATCAGATTTCTTTCCTCTACGGACTTTATGATAATACAGATTCACCTTTGACAATTTATCATTCGCTTGTTATGGATTCTCATGCAAATTATTTTATAAATTCATCAACTTCATCTCCGTTATATGCTATACGTCTTGAAAATCCTTCAGATCCGACATCTTTTGATTTATGGTCGTTCAGGGTAAAAGGAATTAATTTACAGCGGGGCGGCATTACGATTATGAATAATGTAATCAATCCTAAAAAAGGAGAAAAAACTGTAATAAAACTTGACTTGAAAGAAGAATCTCGTGTTAATATAATTGTAATGACGCTTGATGGTGCAGTCGTGACATATCTGAACAGATCCACACTTTCTTCAGGGGAGCATTTCTTTACCTGGGACGGTAAAAACAAAAATGGTTCTGAAGTTGCAAGAGGAATGTATTTTATCAGGTTTGTCGGAAGTGGAATTGATGAAACCAGAAAGGTAATGGTTGTAAAGTAATGAAAAAAGACGTTATAGAAAAAAGAAAAGATATACGTTTTCCTCAAATTGGTCGTGTCGATATAGCCGAAATAAGCTCAATGCCCGGTATTCTTGATGACATCAGTTTGAGCGGTTTAAAAATGCATTTTCCTTATTTGATTTCACTTAATCTTGAAAAAGAATATAAGCTTAAGGTGCTGCTTTCGAATTTTTCAGATAATACTCCTCTTCAGTTGTTGAGTAAACCTGTCTGGCTTCGTGAAGATGAGAATGAAACACAGATTGGTTTTCAAAATCTTTATTCTCCGGATGATGCGCGTCTTAAAGATTTTATTGCAGATTTAAAAAAGCAGAATGAATTTCCTGAAATAAAATAAGAGCTGATAATATGAGTACAAAAATAAGGCAGCTTGATTCAATTTTATTCCTTTCGTTTCCAGATCAGGCGGAACTTTTAAAAAGTGAATTGAACAGAAGATTCAATATTCCGAGTCCTGATGAACAGTTCGGTGAGCTTTTACTGTATGAGAATAAAAATAAAATCCTTGAAAAGCTTGGAAATAAATATCCGTACTGGGCAAGAACAGTAATGCTTAATCCTTTTATGCTCGATTTTGATTCCATAAAGGATGCTGCAAATGAATTAAAGGGCATTCAAAGAAACTGGGCTCCATATCAGTTTAAATGCTTTAGAAGAGCACAGCTGATTCAGGATAATCTTCCGTATATTAATCTTAAGGAAAGAAAATTCCCGGTTGAAATCCCAAAATCTCCGGTTGGACTATATACTTTGCTTGATGAACATACTCTGATAGCTTCTTCTGAAACTACATCCTTTCTTCCCTCTGGAGCAATTAGTTTTATAGAGGATCACGAAAATCCTCCGAGCAGGGCTTATCTTAAGATTCAGGAAAGCCTTACAATGTTCCGGCATTTTTTTGGAATTGAGCTTCCGTCGAAAGGTCAAAAATGTTTTGAAGCGGGAGCGTGTCCCGGTGGCTGGACATGGGTTTTAACAGAGCTTGGTGCTTTTGTTCATGCAGTAGACAGGGCAGAGCTTTGTGAGTCGCTGATGAAAAATCCTCTTGTAAAATTTCAGGCGCATGATGCCTTTACCATAAAACCTGAAGAAGCTGGCCCTGTAGATTGGGTGTTCAGTGATGTAATCTGTTATCCTGAGCGTCTTCTGGAATTGATTAAAAAATGGATTGAAAGTGGTCTTACAGATAACATGATATGTACCATAAAAATGCAGGGCGATATTGACTGGAAATTAATTGACGAATTTGCAGAAATAAAAAACAGTAAAATAATCCATCTTAACTACAATAAACACGAGCTTACCTGGCTATGGCATAAATAAAATCAGGTATTATAAAGAAACAGTCATTTTTTACCGATATTAATAATAATATGGCATCGAACAGTTATGAAAAACCGGATTTCTGGTCACAGAAGGCATTTTCTGAAGGATATCCTGCACGTTCTGTATATAAATTAAAGGAAATCGATGAAAAGTTTTCTTTTATAAAGAAGAATTTTACTGTCCTGGATCTTGGTTCTGCACCGGGAAGCTGGACTACATTTCTTTTACGTGCGCTTGATGGAACCGGAAAAGTTGTTTCATGTGATCTTAATCCTCTTGCTAAATCGGTAAAGGGTGATAATCTTGTTTTTATTCAGGGAGATTTAAATGCACCTGAAATTCGAAGTCAGATTAAAGAGAACGGTCCGTATGATTTAGTTGTATGTGATGCAGCGCCAAAAACTACGGGAAATAAGATTGTAGATACTGCCTGTTCAGAACAGCTTGTAGAAATGGCGGTCTGGTATGCACAGACTATGTTGAAATCCGGCGGTAATTTTGCTGTAAAAATCTTTCAGAATGGTGATCAGCAGAAGATTTTAAAGACAATGAGGGAGATTTTTTCTTCTGCAAAGGGTTTTAAGCCGGAAGCATGCCGTTCAGAATCTTTTGAAACATATTTGATAGGAATAAAAAAAATATGAAAAAAGACTTTAAACAAACAGAGAAGAGTAGTATAATAAATAGAATTTATAGTGCTAAAAATATGTTTATTAATTCGAAATTAGGAAAGATTGCAGTAAGTTCCTTTTTGTGTTTTGCGTTCGGAGCAATTGCAACTTCGGTAACAGTAGCGGCATTTTCTCAATCAAGAAAGAATTTAGGACAAGGTGGTCTTGAAACTACATCTTCTGAAGTTATTTTTGATAGTGATGAAGATTTAAAGATTGTATATGAAGAAGCAGAAACAAAAGCAGAAGAAAAACAGGAAGTAAAAGCCGATTCAAAATCAACCGCACAGCCTGCAGAACTTACATATTTTACATATCGTGTAAAACAGGGCGATATGATTGGAAAAATTGCAGAAAAATATAATGTTACGCAGGATGCAATTATCAGTGTAAATAACATAAAGCAGTCAAGACTTATCCAGATAGGACAGTACATAAAAATCCCTTCAATGACAGGAATCCTTTATACCGTTAAGGGTACGGAAGAAACTCCGGAAACTGTCGCTGAAAAATATGATATTTCTGCAGAAAAATGCGCCCTTATAAATTCAACAAAAACAGATGCATCTTTTACAAAGGGTTCGACAATCTTTTTGCCTGATGCACAGCTTGACTGGGCTACAAGACAGGAAATTAATGGTGATTTATTCAGACGTCCTTTAAGAGTACGATACTATCTTTCATCGGCATATGGATGGCGTAGTTCACCGATTACCGGTAAACGAACTTTCCATGGCGGTATTGATATGGCTTGTGCAACCGGCAATGCGGTTTATGCGGCGCTTGACGGAACAGTTTCTGCAACTGGTTATAATGCAACTTACGGAAATTACGTAATCATTACACATCATTCCGGATATAAAACATTGTACGGTCATTTAAGTGCAATTACCTGTAAAAAAGGAAATTTTGTCTATACTACAACTCAAATTGGAAGAGTTGGAAGTACAGGTGCTAGTACAGGTCCACATCTTCATTTTACCGTTTACAAATATAATAAGACAGTAAATCCTCTTTCTTTAATACAGTAGAAGATTTTTGCGAATTACAGATTAAGATTTTTTCTTTTTTTTCTTGCCGACAGGTATATTTTTTTGTATCTTTAACAATATAATATAGAATAAATTAAAATCAGAGGAAAATAAAATGGCAAAACAATTATTGTTTAGTGAAGATGCCCGTAAAAAACTTTTGAGCGGGGTTGAACAGATTTCAAAAGCTGTAAAAACAACATTAGGTCCTTGCGGACGTATGGTAATGATGGACAAAAAATACGGTTCACCAACTATTACAAAGGATGGTGTTTCTGTAGCAAAAGAAATTGAACTTGAAGATCCATATGAAAATATGGGGGCTCAGTTTGTTCGCGAAGTTGCTTCAAAAACAAATGATGATGCTGGTGACGGTACAACAACTGCTACAGTTCTTTCTTATGCTCTTGTACGGGAAGGAATTAAATCAGTTGCAGCCGGAATGCGTCCTATTGAAATTAAACGCGGTATAGATAAAGCAGTAAAAACTGCCGTTGAAGAAATCAAGAAAAATGCTAAGCCTGTAAAAGGTGCTGATGATATCACAAACATTGCAACTATCTCTGCAAACAACGATCCTGAAATCGGTAAAATGCTTGCAGATGCAATCGAAAAGGTTGGAAAAGACGGTGTTATCACTGTAGAAGAATCAAAAAATATGGAAATGACTGTTGATACTGTTGAAGGTATGCAGTTTGACCGCGGATATATTTCTTCTTATTTTGTAACAGATCGTGAAAGAATGGAAGCAGATTTTTCTGATGCCTGTGTTTTGATTTATGACAAGAAAATTTCTGCAATGAAAGATCTTCTTCCAATTCTGGAAAAAGTTGCAAATGCCGGTAAACCTCTTGTAATTATTTGTGAAGATGTTGACGGAGAAGCCCTTACAACTTTAGTTTTGAATACTATCCGTGGAACAATAAAATGCTGTGCGGTAAAAGCGCCAGGCTTTGGTGACAGAAGAAAAGACATGCTTCAGGATATAGCTATTTTGACAGGTGCAACTGTAGTTTCTGAAGAAGTCGGATTAAAGCTTGAATCATGCGGCGAAGAAGTTCTTGGTCAGGCTAAATCAATTAAGATTGATAAAGATAATACAACAATCGTCGGTGGTGCAGGTAATTCAAAGGCAATCAAAGACCGTGTTGCAGAAATCAAGAATGCAATCGAAAAATCTACATCAACCTATGATAAGGAACAGCTCCAGAAGCGTCTTGCAAAGCTTGCAGGAGGTGTAGCTGTAATCAATGTTGGTGCAAATACAGAAACAGAAATGAAGGAAATGAAATTCCGCGTTGAAGATACAATTGCTGCTACTCGTGCCGCTTTGGAAGAAGGAATTGTAAGCGGTGGCGGAATTGCCTTGATTGAAGCATCAAAAGCTCTTGCAGATATTCCTGCTGATTTGACCGAAGATGAAAAAGTCGGATACAAGATTGTTCGCCGTGCTCTCGAAGAACCAATCCGCCAGATTGCAGAAAATGCAGGTCTTGACGGTGCAGTTATTGCAGAAAGAGCAAAGAGTGAAAAGAAAGGTGTTGGATTTAATGCCCGCACAAACGAATGGGTAAATATGCTCGAAGCAGGAATTATTGACCCTGCAAAAGTAACATGCTCTGCCTTGAAGAATGCTGCATCGGTTGCAGGAACTCTTCTTACAACTGAATGCGCTATCACAGATATCCCGGAGCCAAAAGCACCTGCTGCACCGGCACCTGATATGGGCGGAATGTATTAGTTAAATTTTTAACTGCGAAGAAAAGGATTGTCAAAAAGGCAATCCTTTTTTTATTTTATATCTTTTAAAAAATGTGTTATTATATAATATCATATTTTTTCAGAGGTAAATAAATGAAAAAAATCAGTTCTCTTGTGTTGTCGTTGTTTGCAGTAAGTCTTTTGTCAGTAAGTTGTGCAAAAAAGCCTGTAGTAATAAACGATGGATTTGTGCTTGTAACAGGCGGAACATATAAAATGGGAAGTAATGATATAAGAGTTCCATGGGGCTATTATGATCATCCGGAGCATGAAGCAAGTGTAAGTGATTTTTATATTTCACCAGTTTTAGTTACACAGAAAGATTTTGAAGAGGTCATGGGCTATAACAACAGTTTTTATCAGGGAAATGATAAGGGGAAAATTGTTGAAGAAGGGGAGGAACAGACTCTTAGACCTGTTGAAAAAATTACCTGGTATGAAGCAATTGTGTTCTGTAATAAGATGAGTGCAAAGATGAATCTTGAAAAGGTTTATTATATGAAAACCTCAGATTCTGAACAGTCTTACGATGAAACAACGTGGGGTAATCCTCCGGAAAAAAGCAGTGAAAGCTGGAATAAAATCGGATGGAATAAAGATGCCAACGGATACAGACTTTTGACAGAAGCTGAATGGGAATATGCTGCAAGAGGCGGTGCAGAAACTCAATTTAATTCTGCCGGTTTTAATTATGATGATGAGGATGTAAATGATTTTTGCTGGAATGACAAGAATTCGAAGTTAAAGACTCATCAGATTAAGCTTAAAAAACCTAATACTCTTGGACTTTATGATATGATTGGAAATGTATGGGAATTCTGCTGGGACTGGTTTGATGAAGATTACTATACAAGCACAGCCGCTTCTGAGCTTGATGCATGTGGTCCTTTAACTGCAGATTTCAGAGTTGTGCGAGGTTGTGCCTGGGATGATTATGATGTAAGCTTATCTTATGTTTCACGCGGTTCAAGTTCTCCTCATCTTTCCAGCAGACGTGTAGGCATGAGACTTGCACGAAGCGTGCCTGTCGGTAAAAAAGCAAAAAACAAAAAAAATAAAACTGCGAAAAAGAACTGATTATAATCAGATGTATAGAAGGTAATAAAATTGATTACGTTAAAAGAACTTGCGGCAAAATGTGGTGTGTCAATTGCAACTGTTTCTAATATTTTAAATGGAAAAGCAAACGTTTCTGATAAAACAAAGGAACGTATAATGAAAATCATTAAAGAAACAGGCTATCGTCCGAATTATATGGCAAGAGGACTTCGGGCGATTAGAACCCGTACATTAGGTCTTATTGTTGATGATTTGACTGCCTTTAGTACTCCTTCGATTATTGAAGGAATTATGCAGTATTGTGATGATAATAATTATCGTGTGATTTTTGAAAACCTTCGTGTCTATACAAAATTTAAAGGTGATAAATCACTCAAGCAGGATTTTAAAAATGCTGTAAATGCGGCTTTTCAGGAAATGCTTTCAATTAAAGTTGACGGTATTATTTATGTTGCTGCACATTCACGCATCGTTGATTATATACCAAAGGAGCTTCCGGTTCCTGTCGTTGTTTCCTATGCATTAAGTTCAGATAAAAAGCATGGTTCTGTAACAATTGCAGATGAAGATGCTGCTTATCAGATGACAGATTTTCTTATTCAGAAGGGATATAAAAAAATCGCAGTTATTTCAGGAAGCAGCGGAAATATTCATGAAGAAAATCGTATTAACGGATATAAAAAGGCTCTTGAAAAAAATTCTCTTTCTTATAAATCAAAATATATTATTCCTGCAAACTGGGACAGGGAAAGCGGTTATGAAGCGGCAAAAAAACTGCCTTTTAATGAAATAGATGCTGTTTTCTGTTTTAATGATGCAATGGCTGCAGGAGTTTATGATTTTTTAAAAGAGATGGGAAAGGCTCCTGGAAAGGATATCGGAGTTGCAGGTTTTGATAATCGTGAAATATCTGCATATATCGATCCACCGCTGACTACGATGGAAATTCCTCTAGAAGAAATAGGTCGTATTTCAGCAGATTTAATAGTTAAAAAAATAAACGGCACGGAAGAAAAATCCGAAGAAATTTCTGTGCCATGCCGTTTAATAATCCGCAAGTCGATTTTTTAGTTTGAAATTACAGACTAGAAAATCTTCTTGAATTTAATTGTTGTTTTGTAATCGTTGTCCTGCCAGTCCGGATTAATAATCATTGTAAGGTCTGCGCTTAAAGAAACAGGTTTAATGAACTTGTAAGCACGTTCTGTATCTGCATAGTAGAAAGAAAGAGCGAGTCCGTCAGCTGTTGCTTCAACCTTGAAGTTTTCCATCTTTTCTTTACGGAAATAGATGATGTGTTCACCGGTTTTTGCATCTTTGAGCTCAATTGTTCCTGCTCCGAAAATCCATTCTGCATCATAGTTTTCATCAATCCATGAGCCTTTTGGGAAATCTTCAATTCCTTCTGCAAATGCACCTGCAACGAGAGCGGCTGCAACGAAAAGTACTGCGAATAATTTTTTCATTTTATATTTCCTCCATTTAGTTAAACTATATGTGATATGTTATCACTTTGTAAAAAAAATTGAAATAGGTTTATAAATAATATAGTATTAGATGTATTTATTCTTGACGTATGTATAATGTTTTGTTAGGATTTAATTATAAATACAGTGATGATTATTCGTATTGTTCACAGATAGTTTGGAAAGGTTTTAAGGCTGCTGGTGGGTTGCAGTATGATTTTGACGCCGGTTCTCCATGGATTTCTCCACTTGAAATATACTTATCTTTAAAAACGAAAGAAATAACGAGCTGGAAAAACAATAAAGAATAAAAATGAAAAAAAAGATTATTTTTTTAATAATATTTGCATCAGTTTTTGCATTTGTATCTTGTCCGTCTTTTTTGTCGTGGTATAATGCGGAAGACTATAAAAGTCTTGATGATTTGAGCTATATTACAGAAAAGACAACCATAAAACCTTTTTCGCAATTGAATGAACCTGTAGTAATTACAATGCCTGTATGGGAAACAAGATATTACAAAGGGAAAAAGAAAGGAAAGACAAGACAATTTAAGATAGGTGATATTTTTGTCGTAATTGATATAGAAAAAAATGAAGTATTTGACTGGGTATATTTCGGAGGGGAAACAAGCACTACGCTTTACAGACCTTTGGAACTTGGAAGTCCCGTAAAATATTATGCATCCTGTTATTCTACCGGAAACATAGTGTGTCTTGATCCTGATAAGTCGGAACTTACTGTAGTTGAATCTTCTTTAAAGAATTGTCATTTTATAAATTTTAACATTGATTCAAAATATGGTGTAAAGGCTAAACGAATAAGAAAAGAGGATAATTCAGTATCCTATGATTTTGAAATATTAGACGGACAGGAAAATAAGATTCTTTCATATAAGCCGGAAATCCCAGTTTGTAATGATGAATATATCTTTTTTATTGTTGTTGATAAGAATGGAAAAATATTTTTAAGAAATTCTTTTCCAACAGAAACAGGAGAAAGACCTGTAGGTCCTCAGTTAATTAAAATAAATTGTAATAATTTGAAATGGGATAATTATGATTTAAATTTAATAACAGAAGAAGGAAATGTTGTATTTGGGCATATGGTTCATTACGCAACAACAGACAGGATTTTTATTACAAAAGTTTCTTTGGATAATGTTGGTGATACACTTTTAATTTTTAAAAAGAATAATACAGGTTATGAGCTTGAAAAGGAAATAAAGACGGATTTTAAAACATTAGATAACGGCATATCAAGAATTACTGAAGTTAATGGTATTATTTATGTTATTGTTACAAATTGGTCTAATAAATATGCCTATGTTGATATTTATAAACTTACAGACGACTTGGACATGGAAAAAATAACACCAGACTGGCATATTTCCAATATTTCAGAAAATGAAAAGTTTAAGATTGATTTTACAGATAATATCTGGGTAAGGGGAACAAGAATTTACTTTATGAATTCCAGAAATACAAGCAAGATTGCTTACAGATATTATGATGTTAATAGCGGTGAGTATTCGACTCAGCCAGTCTGGATTGATTTTAACGATGTTGTAAAGCAGTAATTTCTTTTTTTCCATAAATATTATATAATTCACGAACTATGTATATTCTTGTAATCAAACAGTTAGTTGTAATGGCCTTGATAGTTCTTTCAGGCTATATTTTTGCAAAAATATTTAAGGTTCAGGAAAATGAGCAGAAATTCATAAGTAAAATGCTTTTGTATTTTATTAATCCTTTTCTTGTTTTTTCTTCCTTTAATATGGAATTTAGTCCTGAGAAATTAAAATATCTTTTGTTCACAATCATTGTTTCTCTTTTCATTCATTTTGTTGTTATTTTTATATCCGTCATTTTTATCCGTTCAAAAAAAGATGAAGAACAGAATTACAAGATAATCGACAGACTTGCAGTCACTTTTACAAACTGCGGTTTTGTCGGCATTCCTTTAATCAGGGGAGTTTTTGGTGATGAAGGTGTTTTCTATCTGATGGGATATCTCATTGTATTTAATGTGCTTTTATGGACTTACGGTTACTATCAGATGTGCGGTAAAACAAACATAAAAAAAATAATAACTAATCCGAATATAATTGCAGTTGCGCTTGGATTAATTGTTTACATTTGTCCTTTTACTCTGCCTGAATTTATTTCACGACCGGTTAATTATATTGGTGATATGAATACGCCGCTTGCAATGATTCTTGTCGGTATTCTTTTTGCAGATTTTAAACTTTCAAGAAAATATTTATTACGTCTTTTGAAGGTTTGTTCCATCCGTTTGATTTTAGTTTCAATCTGTAATCTTTTGTTAATAATCATCGTTTATTATACTTCAATTCACTTTAATCTTTTTAAAGATGAAGCAGTTCTTAAGCTTATGCTTTTTGTTGTTTATATATGTTCAATGTGTCCTTGTGCGACAAGTGTTCCAAGCCTTTCATGTATTTTTAACAAGGATGCTCAGTATGCAAGTCTTATTGTCTGTTTGACGAGTCTTTTGTGTATTGTTTCCATTCCTTTGTTTATTGCACTTGCTGAAAAAATATTTTCTCTTATTTTCGGAGTATAGATAATCAGTCGTGTTTTGATGCGGCAAAAAGTGCCTGTTCTGCAAGATCGTCAAGATATTGTGAGCCGGCACTTTTTTCTTTTGTAGTTCCAGCCTTGTTCAGAGCCAGTTCCTGAAGCTTCTTTGTTTTTTCCTGCTCCTTGAATAATTGTTTTGCAGAAAGAAGGATTTGTGCGGCATCTGTTGCAGGAATATGCAGAACCTGAGCAACGGCGCTTTCTTCTGAATTACACAGATTTTCAAGAGTGATGAATTTTTTCTGAAGCTCAAGGGCACGCTTTTTACCGATCCCGTGAATTTCAAGAAAGATAGAATCTGTATTTTCTTTTGTGCGAAGATTCTGGTTTCTGCTTGTGGCAAAGCGGTGGGTTTCATCTCTTACACGCTGTAAAAGTCTTAAAGCATCGCTTCTTCGCGGTAATCTGATTGGTGTTGAATTTCCGGGAAGATAAATATCTTCATTTTTTTCGGCAAGACCAATCAGCGGTATATCAAGATTAAGTGCATGAAGGATTCCTTCTGCGGCGTTTACCTGTCCGATTCCACCGTCAATCAGAATTAAATCCGGCAAATCTGCCTGTTCGTTCAGAAGTCTTGTATATCTTCTGCTTACTGCCTCCCGCATAGAAGCAAAATCATCTATCATTCCATCGGTAGTTTTTAATCTGAAGTAACGGTAATTTTTTTTGTCGGGATTTCCGTTGTAAAAGCTTACAAGTGATGCAACAGGGAATTTCCCTCCGATGTGAGCTATATCGAAACCTTCTATGCGGATTGGAAGGCAGTCGAGGTTAAGAAGAGATTTTAATTCCTCCATTGCAGGACTGTCCCCTCTGTCTCTCAATCGTCTGATTATATCTTCCTTTGCGTTTTGTATTGCCATGTTGATGGCCGCTTTATCGCGAGGGTTGTCCCCCTTGTCTGAATTAATCATTATGAGATTTGCCGCTGCTTCCGGGAATGTCTGTTTGAGCCATGTGCTGATGTTCTGATATTCGCCTGTTTTTGTAATGTAAATGTTCGGTGGAATCTGACTTGCTTTTTCGTAATAACATGCCATGAATTCTCCGGTTAAATCATCTTCATCATTTAAGGATTCTACCCTGAAATTTTCGCGTCCAAGTAATTTTCCCTGCCTGATTTTAAGCACTGTAAAGCTGATTAATTCTCCCTCTGAATAATATGCAATGTAATCTCTGTCTTCCGAATCAAAGTTTTCAACAATATTTTGATTTTGTAATACCATGAGTGCTTTTATTCCGTCACGGAGCAGGGCAGCTTTTTCAAAATTCAACTCTTTTCCTGCTTTTTTCATCTGTTCTGTAAGTGCATCTATTGTAGAATTTGCTTTTCCTTCAAGTAGGTTTATTATTTCGCCGATAAATTGATTGTAGGACTCTTTTGAAATTTTGTTACAGCATGGAGCCATGCATTGTTTTATGTGATAGTACAGGCACGGTGTCTCTCGTTTTCTTAAGGTTCTGCAGTGTCTTACCGGATACAATTTAAAGATTGTTTCCAGAAAAGTATCAAGTGCGTTTACATCGGGATAGGGACCGAAGTAGGTTGAGCCGTCCTGTAAAATGCGCCTGGTTTTAAAAAGTTTCGGAAAATCCTCCTTTGTGATTCTTAAAACCGGATATGATTTTCCGTCTTTCAGGTTGATATTATAACGCGGGGAATATTTTTTTATTAGATTATTTTCTAATAATAATGCTTCGTATTCGTTCGTAGTTGTGATATACTCTATAGAGGAAGCATGAGATATTAAAAGACGTGTCTTAATGTCTTTTTTTCCGGAAAAATAGGATGTGAGACGGTTCTTTAAGTTTTTTGCTTTGCCTACATAAATAACAGTGCCATCTGTATTTTTCCACAGATAGACACCGCTTAATAAAGGAGCTTTCAAAGCAGTTTCGTGTAAAATATCACGGGTTGTTTTGGTCGTCATTTGTTTTATGAATTGTAACAGAAAAACAGTATTTTTTGTAGTTTTTATTTTATTTTGTTTTCCTTTGTCTGCCAAAGAAATAGAGCTTGGCGGAAAAACCGGATGGCCTGTTTTTCAGCTGGAAGAAAATATTGCAAAGGGTAAGGGCCGTTTTGGATATGATTGTATTCAGCTTGCAACAAATTCTTTTGTATATGATGAAAATACGGATTTACTTATAAATTTTGAAAATCCACGCAATATAATATCAGAAGGGCAGTATGATATCGTTGCCAACAATTTAAAGATTACCGACCAGGCAAAAATGGCTAAGGGTGCGGGGCTCAGCCGTAATACAGGCGGTCTTTCAATTCAGGGACGACCGGGAACTTTTTTTGGTTCTGAAGGCTTTATGGGCTCTTTTTCAATTGAATTCTGGTTGTGTCCGTCGGTAGCAGAAAATGGTGAAATAATATTAAAATGGGAATCTTCGAAAAATGTCAGGGGAAATCTTGTCCATCAGCTTTTGAATTGTTTTTTCAGTGAAGGAAAACTTGAATGGACTTTGACAGATTTCTTTGATAATTATACTGATGCCGAAGGTTCTTCTGAAATACACTTGAAGGGTATGACAAGGATTATTCCTGATACCTGGAGTTATCATGCGTTAAGCTATGATTGTGAAAACGGTATTCTTGAATATTTAGTTAACGGTATTACAGAAGATATCAGATATATTACAAGCGATGGAACAGAGGACGGTAATATATCACTTGTTGTTCTTGGACGAAGAAGTAAGCTTCAATTCTGTTCCAAGTATACCGGAAAAATTGATGATATCAGAATCTTGAGACGTCCATATTCAACTCCTGACTATCAGTCTGCAGAAAGTGCAGGAAAAGTCGGAAGAATGCTTTTTCAGGCTACAGGGGGAAAATTTATTACAAAACCTATTGTAGTTTCTACCGGCTCAAGATTAAATACTTTAACCGCAGAAATGACAGTTCCGGATCAGTGTGAGGTTTGTTACTATGTCCGCTCAGGAGATAATTATTTCAACTGGACGGATTCTTATCCTAAGTGGAAAAAAGTTGAATCAGGAAAAGAGATAAAAGGCGTAACCGGCATGTTCTTTCAGGTTTCGTGTGAAATATATCCGGATGGAGACGGTTCAGTAACTCCTACAATTACGAATATAAAGCTTGATTTTGATGAACTTCCATTGCCTCTTCCACCGTTCACTGTAAGGGCAGAGGCAGGTGACAGACAGGTTACGCTTTCATGGAATTATTCGGTAGATGAAACTGCAGGCGGTTATTATATTTATTATGGAAACAGACCTGGTGAATATCTTGGAAGATTTGCAGTTCAGGGAGATTCTCCTGTGAATGCGGGAAATGTTACTTCTTTCACTCTTACGGGACTTGAAAACGGTAAAATTTATTATTTTGCAATTGCCGCCTGGTCTGCACTGGACAACAGGGTAATCGGACCATTGTCAAAAGAAGTATATGCAAGACCTATGTCTTCACTTGGAAAATAGAGGGTATAAAATGGGAAAAATGCTTAAGAACGTAGATAACGTTAATGAAAAAGGACTCTTGTTAACCCGTGCACAGGGAGCAGTCCTTTCTCACGATTTTACAACAGCAGCGCGTCTTTACAAACAGCTTCTTGCAGATGATCCTTCAAACGTTGATTATCTTAAGGAGCTTGGTTCCATTTATGTTAAGAATGGAGAAGACAGCAAGGCAATTCCCTATTACGAGCAGATAATTACTTTTTATCCTCATTATATTGAAGCAATGAACAGTCTTGGTGCAATTTATCGTCGTTTGAAAAAATATGATGAATCAATTGCGATATTGCAGAAAGCGGTAGATGAAGGCAGACAGACTGCGAGTGTAAATTATAATCTTGGTTTTACATATAAAGAAATGGGTAATTATGATGATGCGATTGAAGCATTCCAGTCGGTAATCAGTGAAAATCCTGCTGATGTTCTTGCACATAATCATCTTGGTTCCATTTATCTTGCTAAAAAAGAATATGAAAAATCGATAAATGCATTCAGACGTGGACTTCAGATAGATCAGAATCATCCTATATTGAATTACAATCTTGCAAGATGCTATCAGGAAGCAAAGCAGTATAATGATGCTATACGCTGCTATGAAACTGCGCTTAAAGCAAAGCCGGGATGGATAGAACCTGTCCGTGATTTCAGTGAGCTTTTAATTGAATGCCAGAAAACAAAGGAAGCGGCTGACATTGTAAGAAATTCAATCATTCTTCATCCGCATGATGCAAAGCTTTTGTGTACAATGGGTCAGATTTATCTTAATGAATTTGATTATGAATCTGCCGAAAAAACCTTTAAAAAAGCAAACTCAATAGATTCGCAGAATAAAAAAATTCTTTCAGGACTTGCGGAATCGCTCGAAAAAGGCGGGAAACCTCTTGATGCTCTTGATGCGGTTGAAAAAGCCCTTCAGATAGAGCCGGAAGATAAAGCAATCAGAAAACAGTATGTATCTGCATTACTTTCTGCCGGTGAATATGACAGTGCCAATCAGAATGTAATAGGTCTTTATAAAAACAAGGGTGACAGGGATCCTCAGGTGCTTGATTTGTGCGGACAATACTGTATCTGTACCGAAAAGGATGATAAGGCAAAGCTTTATTATGATAAAATCAAGCTGGTAAACAGACATTACAAGGAACACATTCTTGCTGCTGCCGACCGTTACTCTCAAATCGGAAAAGAAGCGGAAGCAGAACAATATGCAAAGGAATATATTTCAAAGCGTTCTGAAAATCCTGCCGGATATAATACTCTTGGTAAAATATATGCGAAGTCAGGAAACTATAAGGAAGCAATCGATTCATATAATAAAAGCCGTGAGTTAAGAAAACCGAATATTCTTGCAGATAAGCAGATTTCAAAATTACAGAAATATCTTGATGAATCAAAGAACGAACCTGTTGAAGAACCTGTTGTTCAGGATGAGGTTGTAGAACCGCAGACAGAAGTTGTAGAAGAAGCACCTGCAGAAGCAGAGGATGAATTTGATTTTGGTACAATGGGCGATAATGTACCGATGGGTGAGGCACTTCTTGAGGAAGAAAAAGATTTCTTTGATGAACTTGATGAAGCTACCGGTGATATAGAACCCGACGAAGACTTTTTTGAAGAAGAGGAAGAAGAAGAGCCTGAAGAAGAAAAGCAGCCTGAAATTAAAATTGATACCGGCTCTGGAAAAAATGATTTTGCTGATTCTGATAATAAAGCATCTGATATTGAAGACAAGCCTTCAGATTCTTCAAACGGACTTGATTTTTCAGATCTTGAAAATGAAGAAGATGTTTCTCCTTTTGATAATCTTGATTATGAACAGCCGGCTACACAGGCACAGCAGCTTGTTCCTGATGCAGAGTTACCGGAAGATGATAATTTAAAACCTTCGTTCCTTGATGACATTCAGGGTGAAGATTCCTTTGATTTTGATCAGTTTGATGATTCTTATGCGGAAGAAAAATCTGATAAAAAAGATAAAGATTTAAGGACAAGCTTTGACGGAATGCCTTACGATGATACTCCTGGCTTTGAGGGCTTTAAACCTGAACCGAAAAATAATCCGTCGCCAAAGGACATTCCTCCAAAAAATTATCAGGAGCCGCAGAACTATCAGCAGGATTATCCTTCGCCTGACTATCAGCCGGATAATTATCAGCCAAAGAATTATCCTCAGCCTGATTTTCAGCCGAACTATCCGCCGCAGAATTATCCTCCGAAAGATTATCAGTCTGGACCGGATTACCGCCAGCAGCCTGATTATCCAGGATATTTTGATGACATGCAGAGAAACATGCAGAATTCGATGATGGATTCTGCACGGTATGCAATGGATGCTGCAATGAACGCCCAGAAAATGGCAAATGACCTTGCACGACAGCAGCAGCAGCTTCTTGAAGAACAGCAGGAGTTGAAGGAACAGCTTCAGGAGGAAATTGAATCTAAGGTAGAACAGGCAAAAGATGATATACGTAAAGAGATGGAGCCTGTAATTAATTCACCTGTTGATGAAGAAAAAGCATTCATTGAAGAAATTGAACCGGAAGAAGAGCTGCTTGAAGATTTACCTGAAGAAATAGAAGAAAGTATTTATGATTCTGAGCCACACTTGCAGGCAAAAAATCTTGATGATTTTGAGATAGATGAAATAGGTCTTCCTGATGATCAGGATATGATTGCAGAACAGATAATGAGTTCTTCTGATGAGTCTGAATCTTTAGATCCTGATATTCCTCTTTCACTCAATGAACCTGAGGATGAAGAACCGGAGGATGTTGAGGACTTTACTCTGGCAGAACCTGATTGTGTAATTGAAGACGATGATCCTTTGCAGAATAACATGGATAATTTGCCTGAAATCGAAGATAATTTTGAAGCAGACAACGAAGCGGAAAATAATTCGGAAAATGATGAAGAAGATTTAGAGATTGACGGTGAACAGGAATTTGCCGCAGATCCTTCTGAAACAATTGAAGATAATGATGGACTCTTTACGGAAATCAATGATGATCTTGAACAATCACTTAATCAGATTGAAGAGCTTGATGAACAGAATTTCAGCGATCAGTTTGATGACATAAAATTATCTGATTTTGAAATAGGCGAAGAAAAGCAGGAAGCAGACGAAAGCAACGACATAGATAATGATGAAGTGATTTTAAATGATATAGAAGAGGTGCCTGAAGAAGAAACAGAAGAAGAACCTGAAGCAGAAGATAAAGCGGCTGTTTCTGATGCGGAAGATGAAACTTCTTCTGAAGACAAGGATTTTGATTTTGTTCTCGATGAATTTGTAGATGTTCTTGACGGTGTTGATGAAATGGAAGAGAACGAAGTTAAAAACGAAGAGCCTCTTGACGAATATCGGCCTGATGAAAATCAAATTGATGAACCTTTTGATGAACCTCAAGTTGATGAAGTTTCCGATGAATTGCCGGTTAATGAATCATTGCCTGAAGAGACTCTTGTAGATGAGGATTCCTTTGAAACAGATGATACTATTCTTGAAGAAGTAGCTCCTCCGGATATTCAGGAAGAAATGAACAGTAATCCTGATTCGTTTATTGTGGACGAAAAGCTTGCAGAAGTAGATTTATTTAAAAAACTTCTTTCTTTAAGTGAATATTTACCGGAAGATAAAAAGGATGGTTTTAAACAGGGCAAAACCAGAATGCAGATGGAATATCTTATTTCAAAAATGTCAGGAAAGCCTGGTCTTTTGAAAACAGTAATGTCCCTGTCTGCACCTGAATCAAATGAAAATGCTCAGACAGGTGAATACAGCGAAGAAATTTTAAGAAGCGTTTTACAGACTATGAAAAATCTTTCACAATCGCTTGAAGATAAATCCTTGTCTAAATCATTATGCGACTGTGTTGATTCTGTTCTTTCAAAGCTGTGATTGTTACCGGGAAATTAAATTCTGATTATTCGTGAATTGGAAATTACTTCGTTTCCATCCTCTGTTATAAGCACATCGTTTTCCAGTCTGCAACCACCAAGTTTTTCATCATAGAGCCCTGGTTCAAGTGTAAGAATCATTCCTGGTTTGAAATAAAGTGAACTGTCTGTTTTTAAACTTACCCTTGGATATTCATGAATCTCAAGTCCTATTGAATGTCCGAGAGTGTGAGGCATCTTTCGTTTACCGGCAGCAAATATTGAATCTGCTTTTTTTGCCGCTTCATTTATAGTGTGTTCCTTTGTATAAAGCTTTAGGCAGGAATCATATGCTTTTTGTACGAGGGATAAAAGCTTTTCCTGTTCTTCGTTGAGTTTTCCTTTTGCAACTGTAAGCGTTGTATCACTTGTGTATCCTTTATAAACTACACCAAAATCTAAAATTGAAAGACCCTTGTCCGGCCATGCAGCAGTCGTGTAGTTTGGAAAAGCATGGATTGCAAAGCTTCTGTCAGGACCTGCCGCCAGAGTATCAAAGCCTGTGCGGTCGCAGCCATGAAGTCTGCATTCTTTTTCTATTAAAAGTGCAGCATCTGCTTCTGTTTTTATTGTTCCTTTTTTTATTTCCTTTTCTATCTTGTTTATGATTAAATCACCGATTCTGGCTGCTTCCTTAGTACATTCGATTTCATATTCATCTTTTATCATCCGTAAATCGGTAACGAATTTGTGTGCAGAATCATCCTTACAGCTGCAGTTAAAGCTTGAAAGTGAATCAATGAATTTTAAATATTGAAGATATGTTAGATACGGCGGAAGTTCAATTTTACTGTTTGTTCCATGAGTATAGCCTATGTTGATAATTGATTTTACTGCATTCAGTGCATCGTTCTTATATCGTGTATAGGGAATTATTTTATCTGCAAATGCATTTTTTTTTGCAAGAATTTCATCCCATGGGACAAGGATGCTGTATCCGTCACTGAAAACTGCAAGTACCGCATCATTTGCATGTCCTGTTAAATATGAAATGGATGCATCACGATGCTCTTCACTGTCTATAAAAATCACTGCGCAGATATTGTTTTCTTCGAGATATGAGGAAAATTTGTTTCTTCTGCTTTTATATATTTCCTTTAGCTGATCAACTGAATAATTTTTCATAGAAGTAAATATAACGAAAACAAACAATGGGGACAACCCTCGCTGTTCATATTATTTTTTAAAACATAAAAATTTGTTTTATAGCGAATGTTGTTTTATAATAAATGTATAATTATTATGTGAGGATTTTATGAGCGTAAAAACATTTTCATTAGGTGCAGCAAAGGAAGTAACCGGATCAAAGCATATTTTTGAAGTGAACGGTCGTTATTACATGATTGACTGCGGTGCTTTTCAGGGAAAAAGAAAGGAATCTGATCAGAAAAACCGTCAGTTTGATTTTGATATGGAAAAACTTGAAGCTGTTATTTTAACTCACGGTCATCTTGATCATTGTGGTCTTCTTCCTATTCTCACAAAAAAAGGATATACCGGTAACATTTATTCAACTCCCGCTACACGTGATATTGCAAATCTTGTAATGATGGACAGTGCACGTATTCAGGCTCATGATGCAGAATTTCTTGCAAAACAGGCTGCTAAAAAAGGAGAAAAGTTTACCTGGAAACCTTTATATGATGAAAATGATTGTGTAGCAACTGCGAATCAGATTGTATCGTTATCTTACAATCGAAAGATGTATATTTCACCGGACGTTCAGCTTGAATTTTTTGATGCAGGTCACATTCTTGGTTCAGCGTTTGCTAATGTTACGATAAATCCAAATCCTCGTGAACCGGAAAAAGAAACCCGCATTTTGTTTACTGGAGATATCGGAAGAAAATGTAAGCCGATTATCAGAAATCCTGCGACAAATATGCCTGCTCCAGATTATATTTATCTTGAATCTACTTACGGTGATAAGCTTCATGATAATCATGATTTTGCCATGAAGGAGCTTGAACGAATTGTCCGCGATACATGTGCAAAAAAAGGAAAAATCATCATCCCGTCTTTTGCAATTGAACGCGCACAGGAGCTTGTTTTTTATTTACATCTTCTTACAGATAAAAAGAAGATTCCTGTTGTTCCTATTTATGTTGATTCTCCTATGGCTTCGAATGCAACCTCTGTTTTCCGTGTTCATCCTGAATGTTATGATGAAAGTGTAAACGAAGCATTTTTAAAGCATCATAAAAACCCGTTCGGATTTAATTCCCTCACATTTACAACAAGCGTGGAAGATTCAAAAGAGCTTAATAAAAAAGAAGGCCCTATGATTATCATCTCTGCTGATGGTATGTGCGAAGCGGGAAGGGTATTGTATCACCTTGCAAATGGAATATCAAATCCGAAGAATACCGTTATGATTGTAGGTTATATGGCAGAGGATACTTTAGGACGACGGATTTTCGATGGTCAGAAGGAAGTAAAGATTCTTGGAGATCTTTATAAGGTTGAAGCAAAGATAGAAAGATGCAATGGTTTTTCTGCTCATGCTGATTATTCTGAAATGATTGAATGGCTTAAAGAAATTGATACAAGCAGGTTAAAAAAGATTTTCCTTATTCATGGTGAACCAGAACAGCAGGAAGGCTTTAAAGAGCACCTTGCAGAAGCAGGCTTTAACAACGTAGAAATAGTCGAATTTGAAAAAGAATATGAATTGTAGAGCTGGGAAGAAACTAAGCAGGTGAATATACAAAAACTGATGTTTTTATATAATAATGATTTTTATAGGAGAATAAAAAAATGAAAAAAGTTTTATTTGGTTTAATGGCATTGCTGATGGTTTTAAGTTTAACCGGATGTAAAACTGGGAAATCGGAAGAGGATGAACTTATCAACGGTTATTACGGACCAAAAGCACCGGAACAGAAAAAAGAATTTGGTGATATAGTATTTAAAGATGGCAGTGCCCTTCCATTCACTCCTAATATGACTTTATCTAAAACTCAGAAAAAATATGCAATAGCAGTAATTTTTTATAAGGGTACAGAATTGAATTCCGGCTCTGATACAACAACTGTCAGAACCTTGGGAATAGGGCTTAAACATAGTAAAGATAAAATATCCTGGTGTTCGACTGATGCAGATGCTTTAGATGTATTTATTGAGGATATATTATGTGAAAGATCCTCAAAGGATGATTTTATTTTTGAAAAAGATAAAAACGGAAGTGATAACCTTGAACAGATTGAAAATACAGATGGAATAGATGATACCCAAAATCCGGATAAATATCCTGCATTCTATTTTGCAAAAAACTATAGTGAAATTGAGCCAGAACTTAAAGGCACTTCATATGAAAACGGATGGTATTTACCGACTTATGCAGAATATGGGATGATTTATTTAGCTATGTGTGATGGAACTGGGATTTACAGCAATAACGGTGTAGTTGATATTGATTATATAAGTGGTCTTTGCGGCGGTTCAAAATTTAGTGAAGCTGGCAGTAATTACTGGACTTCTAATCAGGTATTACCAATCACTCCTCTTGGAAACAAGGCAGCTATGGGAGTTTCTATAGTTCCTTTTTCATCTCTTTATTCAACAAACTATAGTAAAGATGGTTCTTCTCTAAAAGCCTGTGCAATTAGGGAATTCTAATTTTTTAATATTTTTTCGTTATCTCTTGACTAATTTCTTATTTGTAATTATTATAATATTGTAATTATTACAAATATGTTTTCTTCTATAAATAAACCTTGAAGAAACACGACTTTTGTAATATTATATAAATTCCGATGCGGAAAGTTTTTCCATTTCCTTTAGGAATCATTAAGGAGTCTTAAAAGAAAAATCGGTATAATTTATTATCCAAAGGGATCATAAAGGAGCCCTGCGGAAAAGAGGTGCTATTATGGCTTTAAGACCAGAATGGGAAGGATTTAATCCTGATGGTTTATGGACAAGCGAAATTAACGTTCGCGACTTTATTCAGGCAAACTACACACAGTATGATGGAGATTCATCATTTTTAGCAGGACCTACAAAGGCTACAGAAAAGCTTTTTGATGAACTTCAGAAGCTTCAGAAGGAAGAGCATAATAAAAAATCAGTAGGACTTGATGGAAAGGAAAGAACTGGTGTTCTTGACCTTGATACAGATGTTGTAACAGGTCTTACTTCACATCCAGCAGGATATATCTGCCCTGAAGGAAAAGAACTTGAACAGGTTGTAGGTCTTCAGACAGACAAACCTTTAAAAAGAGCATTCATGCCATTTGGTGGAATCAAGATGGCAGAACAGTCATGCGAAATGTATGGCTACAAACCAAATGCTGAACTTCATAAAATCTTTACAGAATATCACAAGACACACTCTGATGCTGTATTTGATGTATACACTCCAGAGATTCGTAAAGCCCGCAAGGCTCATATCTTAACTGGTTTACCAGATACTTATGGACGCGGACGTATCGTAGGTGATTACCGCCGTATCGCTCTTTATGGTATCGACTACCTTATTGAACAGAAGGAAGCAGACAAGGCTAACTGCGGAAACGGAACAATGACAGAAAACATTATCCGTCAGCGCGAAGAACTTGCAGAGCAGATTAAAGCTCTCAAGGGAATGAAGGCTATGGCTGCCCTCTATGGTTATGATATTTCTAAACCAGCTACAACTGCTAAGGAAGCATTCCAGTGGCTCTACTTCGGATATCTTGCTGCTATCAAAACACAGAACGGTGCTGCTATGTCTGTAGGACGTATTTCTACATTCTTAGACTGCTACATTGAACGCGATATCAAGAAGGGAATCCTTACAGAAGAAAAAGCACAGGAACTCGTTGACCATATCGTTATGAAGTTCCGTATGGTACGCTTTGCTCGTATCGAATCATACAACCAGCTCTTCTCTGGTGACCCAATCTGGGCTACACTCGAAGTTGCAGGTCTTGGACAGGACGGACGTTCACAGGTAACAAAGAACGACTTCCGTTTCCTCCACACACTCGAAAATATGGGACCTTCTCCAGAGCCTAACATCACAGTACTCTATTCAAAGAGACTCCCTGAAAACTTCCGCCGCTATGCTGCAAAGATTTCTATTGATACATCTTCAATCCAGTACGAAAACGACGATATCATGCGTCCAATCTGGGGAGATGACTACTCAATCTGCTGTTGTGTATCTGCAACTCAGACTGGTAAAGAAATGCAGTTCTTCGGAGCTCGTGCTAACCTTGCTAAAGCTCTTCTTTATGCTATCAACGGTGGTAAAGATGAAGGTGCTGGTCTTACTCCATATGCTCAGGTTGGTCCAGAACTCCAGCCAATTACTTCTGAGTACCTCGACTATGATGAAGTAATGAGAAAGTACGACGTAATGCTTGAGTGGCTCTGTGACCTCTATGTAAACACATTGAACGCTATCCACTACATGCACGATAAATACTACTACGAAGCTGCTGAATTGGCTCTCATCGATACAGATGTTCGCCGTACATTCGCAACTGGTATTGCAGGATTCTCTCACGTAGTAGATTCTCTCTCTGCTATCAAGTATGCAAAGGTTAAG
>JAILKS010000049.1 GCA_024693715.1 Treponema sp.
TATTTGTCGTAAAAGCCATCAGTATTATCTTTTATAACATAATAAATGAATTTTATGTGATATTTTTGAATATTTTTATTAACTTTATTTGAAAAGGCCATATCAAATATTTCTTTGCTAAAATCATCGTGATAATCTGCAATTAATTTATAAAAATATATCCAGTCACGAGAATAATAAGAACTAGGCATTATAGAAATCATGTATTCTTTTAAATAGGGTTTATGTTTATCAATTCTGTTATATTCACAAGCTCTAAAAAACAAGCCTGGTTTTTTGGTTTTTAAAGTTTCGATTAAGGCTAAATCTTCTGGTTTTTGATATTTTGCAAGTGCATAAATTGCTGTTTCATTTCCTTTTTGCGCCCATTTTTTTGTGGCTTTGTATAAATCATCAGATTTTTCGTCTGAGCATAAAATCTTTTCTGCATAATCAAACTTTGATTGCTTTTTGATTATCTCTACTCTCAGCTTTTTTTGTTCATCTTTACTTAATTTTTTTTCTATTAAAGTTTGAATTATAAAATCACCTGCCGGATACTGCATGCTCACATCATATTTTGCATAAAGAGCCTTTTCATAATCTTCGATTTCGCCGGCTAAATAATTATACCAGTCTGCCTTTATGTTTCTGTCCTGAACAAAATAAGCAGCATAAGATCTGACAATAGGATTTTCATCATTAAGCAATTTTAAAACTTCTTTATCCGAAGAAGATGTAATTAATTCTTTTGCAGCAAGAAAAAATTCAGAATTTTTTGCACTTCTTGAAACACGTTCATATTCAAACATTCTGGCATTCCGAACTTTTCCCAAAAGTTCTTCCTTAGTTCTGCCGGAAAAAGCATTTGAATCAAGAAATTTTATTTTTTTAGGATTAAAACACATTAACGGTTCTGTATAATAAATGATATTTACATTTTCAAGATATTCAAATTCAACTTCTACATCATAAATTTCAGTTTTATTTATCTGCTGATTTATAATTGAAAGAACTTCTTTATTATCACAAATTTCCTCAGTCCCAACTCCTATTATTTTATTATCCTGTGTAACAAAGCGGACGTTCGGAGGATAGCCGTTAAACAAAACAAAATTTCCTCTGAGTGTAATTTTATCACCGCGCATTAATTTTGCAGAAAATGGAAGTGGCTCATTACCGGCAAATCCCGGTAAAATAATTAAAGCAAATACTATAAAAACAAAAAATCTTTTTTTTATCATTCTAAAATACATAATGCTATTAATCCTTTGTAAAATATTTAATAGTATCTTGAACTGCTATACTTTCTTCTCTAAACTCGCTTTTTCTGTTTTTTTACATGCTGATATTCCAAGAATCATAAAACAAATCACCATTAATTTTATACTTTTTTTCATTTTTTAATCCTTCAAAAAGTTATAATTATCTATGCTAAAATTTATTCATTTAAAAATCCAATGCAAAAAGAATTTTTTGTTAATCTTTTTACAGATACATTTTCTTCAGGAATTTCCTGTTCAAAAGGAACCTCAAACACAATTTTATCAAAAAAAGGTTCTCTTTCCAAATCATCATAATAAACATAAAGCGGATACGCAGTTGCATTTCTGTTTTTATCAATAAAAAGCATTATTACATCAAAGGATTCACAGTATTCTTTGTATTTTACATTATCGCAAAATGATTGAACCTTATCGTTTTTATATTTACCGTAAATAAAAACAATTTTTTCACATTTATATCTGTAAATATCTGTGAGTTTTTTTTCTTTTTCAATTCTAATTGTATGTAATTTTGGATTTGCCGGTCTCAGAAAATTTCGATAAATAAAAAAGCCGATGAGAGTTATGCAGATTATTGGAATTAATAAAAAAACAATTTTTTTCTTCACTCTTTTATTATACATTATTTTTAATTAATAAAAAACCAGGTTTTTCCCTGTCGACAAGCTTTTAATATCTTATTTTCAAAGATTAAACCTGGTTTTTTTTCGTTATATAGCCTTAAATCCGTTTTCCAAATCTGCAATAATATCATCAATGTGCTCAGTACCAATCGAAAGACGAATTGTGTTCTGAGCAATTCCCTGATCTGCGAGTTCTTCGTCGTTGAGCTGTGAGTGTGTTGTAGAAGCCGGATGAATTACTAAAGATTTAACATCTGCAACATTTGCAAGCAGGCTGAAAATCTTAAGATTGTCGATAAACTTCCATGCTTCGTCGCGGCCACCTTTGATATTAAATGTAAAGATTGAAGCACCACCATTCGGGAAATATTTCTGATAGAGGGCATGGTCCGGATGATCAGTAAGAGAAGGGTGATTTACTTTTTCAACCTTTGGATGCTTACTCAAGAATTCTACAACTTTCTTTGTATTTTCTGCATGACGTTCAAGACGGAGACTCAAAGTTTCAACTCCCTGCAAAAGTAAGAATGCGTTGAATGGAGAAATTGAAGCACCTGTATCGCGGAGTAAAATTGCTCTGATGTAAGTTACAAAGGCAGCTGGTCCTACAACATCGTAGAATGAAACTCCATGGTAGCTTGGGTTAGGAGCAGTAATCTGAGGATATTTTCCGCTTGCCTTGTAATTGAACTTACCGCTTTCTACGATGACTCCTCCGAGTGTTGTTCCGTGTCCTCCAAGGAATTTTGTAGCTGAATGAACCACGATATCTGCACCGTGTTCAAACGGACGGATAAGATATGGTGTTCCAAAAGTATTATCAACTACTACAGGAAGACCGTGCTTGTGTGCGATTTCTGCAATTGCATCGATGTCCGGAATATCACTGTTTGGATTTCCCAATGTTTCAAGATAGATTGCTCTTGTGTTTTCTTTGATTGCACCTTCAACTTCTGAAAGATTATGTGCATCTACGAAAGTTGTTGTAATTCCGTACTGTGGAAGTGTGTGTGAAAGAAGATTGTAGCTTCCACCATAGATTGTTTTCTGTGCAACAATGTGTCCGCCGTTTGCAGCAAGTGCCTGGATTGTGTAAGTAATTGCTGCGGCTCCTGAAGCAACTGCCAAGGCTGCTGAACCACCTTCGAGTGCTGCAACGCGTTTTTCAAGAACGTCCTGTGTAGAGTTTGTAAGACGTCCGTAAATGTTTCCTGCATCTGCAAGACCAAAACGATCTGCGGCATGCTTTGAATTATGGAATACATAAGATGTAGTCTGATAAATTGGTACTGCGCGGCTGTCTGTTGCAGGGTCAGCCTGTTCCTGTCCAACGTGTAACTGTAAAGTTTCGAATTTATAATTTGCCATATGCGTAAAGCCCTCCTGGGCCGGTGATAAATAGAAAAGCGTTAAAAAAATTGCGATAGCAATTTTTAGCTTATCCTTATTGTTTATAAGATTATTTTACTGAATAACATTCAGGTTAGAAGGATTTACAACAGGCACGCATGACTCCGTTACGGAAATTTTCTCTAACTAATTTTTCAAAATAAAATTTCATGTTTGCCTCCTTAGTAAGGCCGCTGGCGGCCGGTGATTAATAGCAGAGCATTAAAAAAAAATGCGAAAGCATTTTTTAGATCTACTACCTTGCATACGTATTATATAACCTATTAAGTAGGTAGGTAATACATTATTTATACAACAGATTTCCTACTGTGTCAATAGGTTTTTATAATTTTCATTAAATTACTTTAACAAGCTCTACACAAAGCATTACAAGATTATAACGGATTCCTTTTCGCTTATCCCACGAACGGGTGTCCCATTCATCCTGCGAAACATCATCGCCGCCATAAATAATTGCCCCGTAATCAAAGCTGCGATACTGTGAAATTGCAATACAACCAGCCTGTTCCATTTCAACTATTTTAGCACCTTCAGATTTTCGTTTTTCTACAAGCGCTTTTGTTTCACGGAACATTGCATCTGTGGTCCAGGTAAGTCCTGTGAAATATGAAATTTTATGTGCTTCAAGATAATCAGTGATTTTCTTCGTAATTTTTTTGTCGGTAAAAATATATCGGGATGGTTCAATATAACGATAGGAAAAACCTTCATCACGAATTGCCCCCTCAACAACAAGAAGTTTCCCAACCTCAATGTTTTTTTCAAGAACTCCTCCACCACCGCAGAACATAACCTTTTTTGCTCCACAAGCGGCAAATACTTCAAGATTTCCGGCACAGGCAGGACATCCCGCATATCCTAAGGTAATCATTATTTCGGGCTGATTTTTAAAACGATATATATCAACCGGATTTTCACCGGCAAAATGTCGTTCAAGCTCAAGCTGATTATTTTCAAGCAGATTCTTTATTACATCAGGGAAAAAAGTAATAATCAGTTTGTCTGTAGAAAACGGCTCCATATTCCATTTGAAAGGATTTACAATTGCGTCCGTATCATCATCAAATTCTAAAACAGGAAAATCATTGTTCTTTATCATAAAGGTAAAATATCATAGTTTTAAATTGTTTGCTAGTTTTCCTGAGAATCACATATTTTACAAAAGCTGCAGTTACTGCCACACGATTTTTTTTCTTCTTTCTTATTCTTTATCAAAATAATTATGACCGCTATGATGGCAATAACAAGCAGTGCGCTTATGAGGATTGTTCCAAGATTTTCCATAATCCACATCATTTTTTTATGACTCCTTTTTTATTTTATGTTTATTTTTCATAACCTGCAAGTTTATTCTTTTTTACATTCTTTTTTCATACTTGAAGTCTCATCCTTTTTATAATAAGATACCTTTTGTATGTTTTTTAAGAGCGATTATAAAAATCAGTTATTCAAAATCTTTTTTCCAATTATGTTGAGTAATCTGATTTCACAAATTCAAATGATTATAGACAGAGTTTTCCTCGGCCAAATGGATATTCTTTTTATGAGTGCTGTTGGAAATGCAACCGCTCCCATGTGGACAACAATGTCTTTTATTTTTTCACTCTCAATGGGTGCTTCAATTTTAATCAGTCAGTCTGTAGGAGAAAAAAATTTTGAAAAAGCAAAGGATTATGCTGCTTCATTAATAAAATTTCACAATGTTCTTCCTGTTGTTCTTTTTTTATTCTGGATGTTTCTTTCACCGACTGTTTTTAAAATTATGGGTGTTTCAGAAAACGTTGCTCCCTTCTGCATTACTTACACACGCCTGTATGCACCAACCTTCTTGATTTTAGGACTTGGCGCATCTTATGGAGTTGTTTTTCAAACCTCGAATTATACAAAACCGCTTGTTGCATACGGAATCATCCGTTCTGGATTAAACATCTTTTTAGATTATGTTCTGATTTTCGGTAAACTGGGATTTCCTCGAATGGAAATTGCAGGAGCCGCTTTAGGAACAACTATCGCAGAATATGCCGGTGCCCTTTATCTTGTTTTTGTAATTATCAAAAAGAAAAAGAATTTTTTCACAAGTCCTGGATTAAAGCGAATCATAACTTCAAAAATCGGTTTGTATTTAAATTCAATTAAACTCGGCGTAAACTCTGCATGCGAAGATTTACTATGGAACATCGGTAATCTATGCATCATCAGAATATTGAATACAATAGATGAAAAAGCAGCCGGTATTTATTCAATGGTATTTACCGTAGAAATTCTTATAGTTGTAATCATAGGTTCTATCGGAAGCGGAACTCTTACAATCAGCGGTGAGGCGACTGGTGCAAAGGATCTCAAGCTTTACAGAAATGTTGTAAAAACTGCACTTCAATGGTCATTCCTTGTTTCTGCTTTTGCCCTGATTTTCATTTCAATATTCCCTCGTTTAACTCTCAGTCTTTTTACAAAAGATAAAACGGTTATTGAAATGTCAGTCATATATATAATCCTCGTGGCAATTAATCTTTTTGGAAAATCAGGAAACATCATTGTTGGAAACGGAATTCGAGGCTATGGTGATACAAAATGGATGCTCTTTACACAGGGATTCGGAACTGTTTGTGTTATCAGCCTTTCTGCACTTTGTGTTTTTGTATTTAAACTTGGAATGCTCGGTGTTTTTATTGCAGTTTTGTGTGATGAAGCGATTCGTGCCGTAATAAATTTAATAAGATTTTTAAAAATAAAATTTTAATCAATAGATTTTTTTAAGCATAATCACTATTATTCCATACTATGGAAATAAAAATACAAAATCTTGCACGTTCCTATGTTCAGGATGAAAAAACAGTTGAAGTTGTAAACGACGTTTCTCTTAATATTCCATCAAACACAATCTTTGGAATTATTGGAAAAAGCGGCGCCGGTAAATCAACTTTGGTACGACTCATCAGCCTTCTTGAAAAACCTGATTCAGGAACAATTTATTATGACGACAAGCGCGTTGATAATCTTAAAAAAGATGAACTGATTGCTCAACACAGAAGAATCGGAATGATTTTCCAGAACTTCAATCTTTTTTATTCAAGAAATGCAGCTAAAAATATTGCATATCCTCTTGAAATCTGCGGTGTTCCAAAAAAAGAAATAGATTTGCGTGTAAAAGAAATGCTCGAGCTTGTCGGTCTTTCTGATAAAGGCAATGCTCCTGTAAGTACACTTTCTGGCGGACAAAAACAGAGAATTGCAATTGCACGTGCGCTCGCAAATAAACCGGATATTCTTTTTTGTGATGAAGCAACAAGTGCCTTAGACCCTCAGACTACAAAATCAATTCTTGAGCTTATAAAAGATATTCAGAAAAAGATGAACCTTACTGTAGTTATGATTACACATCAGATGGAAGTTGTTCGAGATGCATGTAAAGAAGTTGCTGTCCTAGATAACGGAAGAATTGTAGAAACAGGTACAGTAGCAAAAATCTTTACAAATCCAAAATCACCTGTTACCCGCGATTTCTTAAACCATCTTTCTTCGAATGCAGAAGAAAATAAAGATTCAGGAATTGTTAGATGGAGTAAGGCCGGCGGTGAATATACACTCAGATTCATTGGCGATAAAACTGGAGAGCCTATAATCAGTACTGTTTCTAAAAAATTTGATGTTGAATTTAATATCAGAGCCGGTGGTATTCAGACTTTAGCTGATTCAAAAGATGTTGGAACTTTGATTGTAGATATTTCCGGAAAAGAAGTTGAAGTTAAAAAAGCAATTGAATACATTAAAAAATCGGGTGTTAAAGTTGAATTAACTGATGGAGGCAAAAAATGAACTGGAACCAGCTTTTTACTTTAGTAGGAACAGCAACAGGCCAGACATTGGTGATGGTTTTCTTTTCTACTTTATTTTCTGTAATTTTAGGACTTCCTCTTGGTGTTTTAATCTGCGTTACAGATCCTGCAACCGGAATTATGCCAAAGCCTGTATTGAATCAGGTTTTAAATAGAACTGTAGATGTTTTGCGTTCCTTCCCGTTCCTTATTTTGATGATTGTACTCTTTCCTCTTTCACGCTTAATAATCGGAACTACAATCGGCACTTCAGCAACAATCGTTCCGCTTTCCATTGCCGCTGCCCCATTTGTAGCCCGCATCATAGAAACTGCACTTAAGGAAATCGACCCTGGTGTTATTCAGGCCGCTCGTTCCATGGGTTCTACAAACATGCAGATAATTATTAAGGTTATGATTCCCGAAGCGCTTCCAAGCCTTGTTGATGGAATTACACTTACAATTATCAACGTTATCGGTTATTCAGCAATGGCCGGAACAATAGGTGGCGGTGGACTTGGTGACCTTGCAATCCGCTACGGATACCAGAGATTCAGAATTGATGTTCTTATTGCAGCCGTAATCGTTATTTTGATTTTGGTTGGTCTTATTCAGATGATAGGAACAAAGATTTCTCAGAATCTGATGAAACGCCGTTAAAGCTCAAAAAAACACATTTATTTACAACAAAACGTAAAAAAATGCATGTTTTTCATAAAAACATATTGACTATTACCTACTAGAACAGTATGTTATTATCAATATAAATTATTAAAGGAGTATTTATATGAAAAAAATTCTTTCAGTTTTAATTACTGTAATTTTATCTGCAGGTCTTATTGTTTCCTGCTCAAAGAAAAAGAATTCAAACGTACTTAAAGTTGGAGCTACTCCACAGCCACATGCAGAAATGCTTAATCTTATTAAAGGCGACCTTGAAGCAGCAGGTTATAAACTTGAAGTAATTGAATTTACAGACTATGTAACACCAAACGAAGCACTCGAAAACAATGAAATTGATGCTAACTTCTTCCAGCATCTTCCTTATATGGATTCATTTAATAAAGAAAGAGGTTTCCACCTTGTTTCTGCAGCAGGTATCCATATTGAACCAATCGCATTGTACTCAAAGAAAGTAACTGCTTTGACAGAACTCAAAGACGGTGCAACAATTGCAATTCCAAACGATCCTACAAACGAAGGACGTGCTCTTCTTCTTCTCCAGTCTGCTGGTCTTATCAAATTAGATGACAAAGCTGGTCTTGAAGCAACACCTATTGATATTACAGAAAACAAGAAAAATCTTAAGTTCTCTGAAATCGAAGCTGCTTCTTTACCACGTGTTCTTCCTGATGTTGATGCAGCTGTAATCAACGGAAACTACGCAATTCCAGCAGGTCTTTCTGCAACAAAAGATGGTCTTGTAGTAGAAGGAAGTGATTCTCCATACGTAAACATCATTTCTGTAAAAGCAGGAAAAGAAAACGATGCTGCAATCAAAGCTCTTTCAAACGCTCTTAGAAGTGATAAAGTAAAGAACTGGATTAAAGATTCATTCCCTAACGGCGAAGTTGTAGCTGTTTTCTAATTTAATATTTAAAACAATAGTTTTATTAAACACGTAAAGGTTTTTACTTTTACGTGTTTTTTTTCTTGACAAGTACATATCTTTGTTATATTGTGTATATACAAGATACACAAGTTTCGAGGTATGATTATGAATCTTATTGAAATTAAGGGACTTTGCAAAAACTTTGATAAGTTTAAGCTCCAGAATGTAGACATCACTCTTGAAGAAGGATTTATTATGGGATTTATTGGTCGTAACGGGGCCGGTAAATCAACTACTCTTAAAACAAGTTTAAATCTGATGAATAACGACGGAGGCTCTGTAAAACTCTGCGGACTTTCCATGCCACAGGACGAACTTGAAATTAAAAATCAGGTTGGTTATGTATTTGGCGGAGTTGATTTTTATCCGGAAGCAAAAATCGGGCACATTACAAATGTAACTAAATCATTTTACCGTGAATGGAATGAAGAGCTTTATAAAGAGCTTTGCGACCGTTTTGAAATTGATCAGAATAAAAGATTCAAGCATCTTTCTGCCGGCATGAAAGTAAAATATTCTTTAGCCGTTGCAATGAGTCATAATCCAAAGCTTTTGATTCTTGATGAACCTACAAGCGGACTTGACCCTGCAGCCAGAGACGACTTAGTTCTTTTGTTCCAGGAATTTATTGAAGACGGAAAGCATTCAATTTTATTTTCAACACATATCACTTCTGATCTGGAAAAATGTGCAGACTACATCACTTATATAAAAGAAGGAAAAATTCTTGCTTCTACAGACAAAGATAGCTTCAGGCAGTCGTACATCAGTGTGGCAGGAAAAAAAGAACAGCTTACTCCAGAGGTAGAAGAAAAAATCATCGGGCTTCATAAGCACCAGCTTGGATTTGAAGGAATTATGAAATCAGAAGATAAAAAGCTTGCACAGTCTAATGGCTTTGAGATGGCAGAACCAACTCTTGAAGATATTATGATTCATATTGAAAGACGCTAGGAGCAACAGGAGGAAACGAAAATGAAATCACAGACATTGAACCTTTTGAAAAAAGAATTGATTCTTGGAAATACAATACAGACAATTATCTGGATGACCTGTTGTTTTGGAATGTATTTTATTCCAAGCTATCCAACCTACATCGGACCATTTTACATCACACTTTGTATCATGATGACCTTTGCATTAAATCAGTCTTCGCACGATATTTTATACACTGTTCTTCTTCCGGTTCGTAAAATAGACACAGTAAAGGCTCGCTTTTTATACTGCGGATTAATCGAAATTGTTTCTCTTGTTTTTGCAGTTTTCCCTGCCATTTTAAGGCTAAAAACTTCCATGCCGGAAAATCGTGCAGGTATTAATCTTACTGTTGCTTACTTTGGCTTACAGCTGATTGTCTACAGCATTTTTAATCTGATTTTCCTTGGTAACGTTTATAAAAACCCGCTGAAACCCGGAATAAGATATTTTATTGCAGCAATTGCCTATTTTATAGCATATGCACTCTGTGAACTTCCTGTATGGATTTATTATGGAATGCAGGAAAACTTTGAAAAAGGAATTATAAAAGAATTACCCAAGCTTGCCCTTATTGGTCAAAAACTGAATGATACGACAGGAGAATTTTTAAAACCCCAGTGTCTTATACTTTTGGGCGGCATATTAATTTTCTTCGGCGTATGGTATTTAATCTTCTACCGTGCTGCAAAACAATTTGAAAAATATGATATGTAAATTTAAAAAGTAATAAAAAATGGACATTGTGTTATCAAGACAGACAGATAAACCGATTTATACACAGATTTACGAACAGATTTCCAGTCAGATAATGAACGGAGTTCTTGTTCCCGGCGAAAGACTTCCTCCAATCAGAACGGTTGCCCTGAACCTGCGCATAAGCGTGATTCCCGTAAAGCAGGCGTGGGAGCAGCTGGAGAGGGAAGGTTTTATTTCAACTGCCGCCGGAAGAGGGACTTGTGTAAACGCACTTGAGCATCATGAAATATCGGGCAAACGTTACGCGGTTGCTGAAGAGCTTTTAAAAAAAGATGTAAAAGCATGTCTTGACATGGGTCTAAAACTCGAAGAAATAATCGAAATCATAAAAAAATATAATCAAAAATAAATTTGTACAATTTCTTTAGATTTTTTATCTTGAAGATACATCCTTTTCCGTTATAGGATATTATATCAGGAGGAAAAAGATGTTTGATTTTAAGTACTTTACACCAACAAAGGTTTTATTTGGAAAGAATACAGAAGAAAAGGTTGGAGAACTTGTAAAAGAGTTTGGCGGAAAAAAGGTTTTGATTCATTACGGTGGTGGTAGCGTTATCCGTTCGGGACTTATGAAAAAAGTAACAGACAAACTTGAACAAGCCGGTATTCCTTATGTAATGCTTGGTGGTGCTGTTCCAAATCCTCGTCTTGGTCTTGTTTATGAAGGAATTGAGCTTTGTAAAAAAGAAGGAATTGATTTTATTCTTGCTGTGGGCGGAGGAAGTGCAATCGACTCTGCAAAGGCAATCGGTTATGGAGTAAAAAACAGCGGCGATGTATGGGATTTTTATGATTATAAGCGCCAGGCTGTTGATTGTCTTCCACTCGGTGTTATTCTTACACTTTCTGCAACCGGTAGTGAAATGAGTGATTCATCTGTAATTACAAAGGAAGAAGGGCTTGTTAAACGCGGATATTCAAGTGATTTTTGCCGCCCTCGTTTTTCAATTTTGAATCCTGAACTTACAATGACATTACCTGACTATCAGACTGCATGCGGTTGTACAGATATTATGATGCACACAATGGAACGCTATTTTACAAACGGCGGAAACATGGAGCTTACTGATTCTATGGCAGAAGCTCTTTTACGCACTGTTAAAGAAAATGCAAAAATCCTGGTAAAGGATCCAAAAAATTATGATGCAAGAGCCGAAGTAATGTGGGCAGGAAGTCTTTCTCATAACGGTCTTACCGGCTGTGGAAACGACGGTGGTGACTGGATGACTCATAAGCTTGAACACGAACTTGGCGGTCTTTATGATGTTGCTCACGGTGCAGGACTTGCAGCCTTGTGGGGAAGCTGGGCACGTTATGTTTATAAAAACTGTCTTCCACGCTTTAAAAGATATGCAATCAATGTAATGGGAGTTCCGGCTGTTGGTTCTGACGAAGAAATTGCTCTTAAAGGAATTGAAGCAATGGAAGCTTTCTATCACGAAATTAATATGCCAATAAATCTTCGTGAGCTCGGTGTAAATGCAACAGATGAAGATTTAAAACTCATGGCTCATAAATGTGCAGTTGGTGTAAACGGCGGCAAGGGTTCTGCAAGATTCTTAAAAGAAGAAGACATGCTCGAAATCTACAAAATGAGCAGATAAAAAATTATTTCCAGCTTTCCCAAACCTTCTGACACATGCCGACAGTTGCTTCGGTTTTTCCGTTACGGCATACAGGAAGCTTTAAAAGGGAGAGCTGATTTTCAAAAAGCTTTTCTTCTTTTTCACTGTCATCTAAATAAGCTATGGCAGAATAATCTTTCGAAGAATTATCTGTCATGACTTGAATTGCATCAGCACGGCTTCCTTCCTTTTTTGCAATTGCAGTAACAACTGAATCAAATTCACCGGCGCTCATTTCTTTTTCTTTTAAATCTACAAATTGAAAAGGAATGCGTCTTTCTTTAAAAAATCTCTGAGCCGCCTTACAATCAAACGACTTATTTGTTCCAAAAATCTGAATCATAAGTTCATTGTATCATAAGTTCGGCTCAAGGAATAGAAGTTAGTTTGAACAAAGCTGTATTGCTTTTTTCATCTGTAAATCATCCTGGGCGGTAACATTTACAATAAGATTACCGGAAGCAGGGATTATTCCTTTTCCTTCCGGAGTTGTTCCGTCCGTGGCTGTTACCTTTTGAACGGAAATTGAATAGCGCCATCCGTTTGTAAGGCATCGCTGCAGAGAAAGTGAAAATACTCCGCAGGTATGATTTCCAACCTGGGTAACATGAGGCTGCGAACACATAGCCATTGTAAATTCTTCTCCGGCGCTCATTGTCTGTGCGTTTGTTAAGAGTACTACAGGCTTTGTATACTGCAGCTTCCGTTCTTTTTAATTTCAAGATTAACACCCTTATCAAATTCATTCTTTCCTTTTCCGTCCTTTGTTCTGGAAATTGCATAAGTTTTATCCTGAGCACAGAATCTTCCAGAAATTCTGGAAACGTTTCCTGTAAGTCCGCCTCTGTTTCCGCATTTTTTTGGATTCTGGATGTACTGGCTGCAAACTTCTGTAAGAGAAAAGTTATCAATTGGAGTCTGGTCTTCTCCTGAATTAAGGTTTGCAAAAGGAGTTTTTACATAAACATGGGCGTCGTTCAAAGGATATAAAAGGGTTTTTAATACCTCAAAGAATTCTGCATCTGTCATATCTTCCCTTATCATTGGTTTACAAAGGTTATACTGGGCATTCCAGTCTACATTGCGAACTTCAAAAAGGGCGTAAGTTTCATTGTAATCTTCCCACAACAAATCAAACATACTCTGATAAGAAAGATCTGCATCCTTTCCGTAAAAAAATGTGCATGAAATAAAGGCAAAAATCATATTCAAAATAAAAAACAGTTTAATAAATCTTTTCATCTTAGTTCCTCCGTTGATGAATTTTATAATTATTATTCAGGATTAAAATCTCCAGTTGGCAAAAACCTTGAAGTTTGAATCTACATAATAAAGCGGGCGTTCAGAAGGCTGGGCAATTCGTGAATATTCAAGATTTAATCCCATACCGGTAGAAAAATGCTCTGTAGCTTTAAGATTGTAGGTAAAATCAAGGAAAATTGACTGATAGTTATGAATGCTTAAAAAGTTTCCAAGTGTGAAAATTTTTAAAAAGTTTTCTTCGGCATATTTCATAAGCTCGGCACTACATCCGGCAAAAGGTGGACGAACTCCAAAGCCAATCAAAGGAATGCCTCCTGTAAGACTAAGTGAATTACGGTCATCAATTATGTAATTTGCAGTACAAACTGGACCAAGAGAAAAAAGCCCGGTAATTGAAGGATAATTTTCAAACTGAAGATAAGCGTTGCAGGCAAAAGTTCCTCCCGCATAAACCTGGAATTTTTGATTTTCAAAAACACCGTAGCTCAAATCATACTGGAGCTTTATTCTGTGGAAAGAAAGGCTGCTCACACTTGCCTGATAGAATTCTTCTCCGGTTACAGGATCGTATGTTTTATAAACAACGGCTGTTTCGGTCATGGAAGAATTTAGCTTTGTAAAAAAGTAATCGGCAATGATTTTGTGCATAAAGTTTCCCCTGGTAATTTTTGTTTCCAGCTGGATGCGTGGAGTAAAAAAAGCTTGGGAAATATTGGAAAAAGATGATTCCTTGTATGAGCCGAATGTCCAGTTGATGGATGCTGTAAGCTCTACCGATGTTTTTTCCTCCGAAAATAAAGATGCACCGCTAAACAAAAACACGGCCATCACAACAGATAAATAAAATTTTTTCATTTAAAACCTCCGCGTGCAATAACTGCAAAGTTGATTTAGTTTTGTAAGCCCATGATACACGGCAAAAGGTAATAAAAAAATTAGGGAAAGTACCATTTTTTTTAAAATAGAAAAATTTAGGAGAAACCCTTAGAAAAAAATGAGGAGAAAAAAGGATGTGGGGCGCGGGAAATAGGCTGGAAAAATTAAAATTTATTCTGCAGGCGCGAAAAAAGCTCCAGGCGGTTTTTTACACCGATTTTTTTGTAGATGTTTGCAAGGTGTGCTTCAATTGTTTTTTCACTTACAAAAAGAGTTTCTGCCAGTTCCTTGTTAGATTTTCCGTCAAGTAAAGAAGTGTTGATTTCCTGCTCGCGTTTTGTAATGGAAAAATCCTTTATAAAGGCCGGATTCAGAGTTTTTTCTGTTTTTGCAATTGGAGAAGAAAAATAAAAGCGGTAAAAAATATGATAAATCAAAATTGAAACAGAGATGATAAAAATAAACGGCGCACTTTGAACAAAAAAGGAAAGGATGAGATTCAGTGCAGCCAAAACAGTGATGCACCAGCGTTCTTTTCTAAAAGCACCCTTATCGATTCGTTTGCAAAAAATTATTCCGATAAAAACTGCCACTGCGGCCGGAATCCATATGCCAAGGATGTTTAGAATTTTGTAAGGATGCTCGATGGATGGAATAAAAATAGAAATTATAGAAAACAAAAGTGCACAGAAAGCATAAAAAGCAAAAACCTTTCTTAAAGGAGAAGCCTGGCTTATTTTAATAAAATCCAGAGAAAAGCTTGTGATTCCGTAAGAAAAGATGAGGGAAAGAAGCCCTCCGAAAATGCAGATAAAAATCCTGTTTGTAATTGCTCCGTGAATTAAAACATAGAAAGAGTTTGTGCTTATAAGGAAAAAGGCCAGAAGAATCAAAAGCACATGCATAAAAAAAGCCTTCTTAAAGCGGAAGAAAAAGAAAAGCGAAATTACCCCCGCCGCAAACGAACTCAAACAAGCCCCCGCCAGAAAAACTTCATTTAATATTTCCTTAATTCCTGCCATTTTTTGCAAACTCCAATTCTTTGTTTTTTATATTATAGCATGAATAAGAAAATATAATCACTTTTTCTTAGTATCTACTTTAAAAAGCCCGTGGTGGTTGCAGTAAGCCACAAAAAACTTTGCCCTGCTTATTTTGAATCGTGCCTGGGCGGCGCTTTCGGGATAAAGTTTTATAAATTCCACACCATTATCATAAACTGCGGCAATAAATGAAATGTAGTGGTCCTTTGTCATCGGGTGATCAAGGCTTACAAAGTATTCATCTTCTACCGTCTGGATTGTAAAAGCGTGCTCATCATCATTTTCTTCTGCTTCCAAAGGAGGAAGTGTGATTCCGCAGCAGCTTATAACGGCTTGTCCTGTTGTTTGAATTACATTGCCGCAAACAGGGCAGGTATAAAACAAAACTTTTTTCATATTAAAAGACCTGTTTTGATTACGCACCTCGTTTCCAGAAAATAATTCAATCACAGAAATATCCAGGGCCTTTGCAAGTGGTTCTAAAAGTGAAATATCTGGAAGCCCGTGTCCGTTTTCCCATTTACTCACAGTTTTATTACTCACAAATATTTTCTGACTAAGCTCGTCCTGAGTAAGAGCTTTTTCTTCGCGCAGTCTTTTTATCGTTGCGCCGGTAATATAATTGTCCATAAAAATCTCCTTAAAGGCATTTGTGCCTGTTTTAAAACTACGCGTTGTTTTATTTATGCATAGATTATCACCTGTACCAGTGCTTTACAACCTACGTGTCGTAGATAAGAAATCTCTTAGTTGAAATATGGCCAAAGCAATGTTAATCTTAAACCATGAAGAAAGAGAAATTTATATCAGCTGTTTTAATCCTCCTTTTTATTTTTACAGGCAGTCTTTTTGCACAGCAAGCAGACAATTCACCCGAACAAACTAATCCTGAACAGACAGAAAAAACAGAAAACAAAGAAGAAGCTCCCGAAAAAAAGCCTGTTTCATTCGATGATGTTATGGAAGCTATCTGGCCATGGCCGATTTTGTCGCTGGAGTCTGGATATCCTGAACTATTTTCTTTTGATATTGGAATTGAAACTCTTTTTATTCCTGTTGGACATGAAGATCGTGCAGGATTATATTTCTGTTACAGTTATGGTAAATCAAAGAATGATAGTTTTCACAGATTTTCTACTGGAGCGGCATACGGATTTATGGGATTATTTGATGTAAGAGTTGGTTTAGGCGTTGGATTAATGCCAAAAAATGATGATACACTTCATACTTTTTTTATTGAAACTTCTTTCAGATTATTTATACTTGAGATAAAAGCAGTGTATGAAAGACCTCGCAATCCAGATAATCTTGTTCAATATTATAACAGCACTTATGATTATGGCGTAAAGTTCAAAATTGGTATTTCTCTATAACCTTTAAAACATCCATCTGTTTTTGGACATGATCAAATTCATCAAGAACCGGACAAGGGATGTGTGGCTCATAAGCAAGTGCATGAAACCATGTACACTGAAGAGGATGCATTCCGGCGTCACGGGCACCATATAATTCTTTTGAACCACCGTCTCCAACATAAAGACATTCTTCCGGCTTTACTCCAAGCTGTTCAATCATTTTCCGGTACATCTGAGAAGCTGGTTTACAGATTCCCTGTTCAAAAGAAATAAGTGGAACATCAAAATAAGGATAAAGCTTACTTTTGCGGATTAAATCACGTTCGTCGGAAAAAGTATTTGTCATAAGCCCGATTTTTATTCCGCGTGCTTTTAATGCGTCCAAAAGCTCAAAGGTTTCTTTAGGGATTGCATCAAAGGTATCTTTTAAGGCAGCAAGACGGTTATTCACAACTGTTTGCACTTTTTCCGGTGTATAAATACCGATTTTTTTGAAAACCAGTGTAAGTCCTTCTTCTATCGTATATTTACCGGTAGTCCTGTCGTTTTCGATTACATGCCACTCTTTTCTGAATTGTTCTGTATCATCAAGACCTAAATCCTTTGCAATGTGCTCGCTAAAATAGGTTCTTCCAACAAACAATGTTACCAGAGTTTCAAACATATCAAAAATTACTGCCTTTATCATAAAATCAATATAACATAAATTAATAATTGATAAAACAAATATATCTTTCAAATCTGATTATAAAAATATCTTTATTTTCTATTTAATTACTGTTAAACTATCTCCATGACAGATTTAGAACAGGCACGTGATTTTTTTTATAAAGATACTTTCGCTTCAAAGCAAACCGGAATCATTATCGAAGACGTGAAGGAACATTATGCAAAATGCTCGTTAATAATCACTGAAAATCATCAGAATGCTTATGGCGGCGTAATGGGTGGCGTAATTTTTACACTTGCAGATTTTACTTTCGCTATATCTTCAAATTTTAAACAACCGCCTGCAGTTTCCCTCAACAGTCAGATAAATTTCATCGGCATGCCAAAAGGAAAACAGCTGATTTCTGAATCCAGACTTATAAAAGACGGTCGTTCAACATGTCTGTACGAAATCAACATAATCGATGAAAAAAACACTCAAATCGCTTTAGTAACTATCACCGGAATGAAGTTAAACAATAAATAGAGGAATTTTTCATGAAAAAAATTTTATTTTTATTGACAATTCTTTTTTTATCATCTCAATTTTATGCTTCACCTAAAAAAACCCGAACAATTTATTCTTATAACAGAGGCTATCCCTACATTGAATTCCAATTATTTCTTTATGAATTTAATGATTTTTATACCGTTTTGTGGGCAGAAGAAAAAAAATCTGAAATCAATCTGTTTTTTTATGATATTTCTGAACATGAACAGTTAAACAAACTTCTTTCTGATTTTAAGGAACAATGGGATTACGGAACAACATATCATCCTATTGATTCACAGGCATATGCTCCTGGTTTATATGAAAAAGATCTTAAAATATTAAAAAATCAGTTTTTTGCAAAAATGACAGATTTTGCTGTTTTCAGAAAAAATGCCTGTAAAACAAGGGATAATTCCAATATTTTCGAATTTGTATGCAAATTATACGAATATTCGGCACAGGAAAAAGAAAAAAAACAGGAAACCTTTGATTTAACAGTCATAAATTATTATTCAACAGAAAAAGCCCTTAATAAAATCCAGGATTCAGATAATTTTTTGGATAATTTTTTCTCAAATTACGATAATCATTTAAAAATCCTGATATATTCTGCTAATACAAATGAATTTCAATCTGCAATAACAAATTATTTTTCTCCGCTTTATCCGATGAACAGCTTCAGTTATGTAGACTGGTCATTTTTTAATTTATATGACAATGATGATTATCAGAGCGAAGGTATTTATAAATATGGTAATGCAACAATAAATCACAGTCCTGATTTAGTTCTTCTTCCCGATAATACCGACTCAATCATAGATCAAAGTGAAAGCATTTCGTTTACAGATATAAAGGATCTTTATGATGAAATCAAACCAAATCTGATTGATTATCCTGAAAAATTGATTTCTAATGAAAATACAATCACCGCAATTCCGATTCAAACTTACTACGGCGTATTGTTTTACCGCCGCTCTCTTGCAAAAAAATATCTTGGAACAGATGACCCGGCAAAAATCCAGCAATATCTGTCTGACTGGCAGAAATTCGTTAATACTGCCCGACTTCTGAATAAAAAATCAAACGGACGCTGCAAAATTGTTTCTTCCTTTGATGAACTTATGCGTTCCTTTAATATTCCTTCTAAAAAATTCTGGCTCTCAAAAGCTGTCGACACTCCTGATAGCGAAATGAATCTTTATATGGATATCTGTAAGCTTCTGTATGATGAAAATTTAGTTTATGGAACAAGAATGCTGAAAAATGACAACAGTTTTACTTTTTACGAGGGATGGATAAAAGGACTAAAAAATCAACTCACCGATAAAAATGGAGAACCTGTTGAAATATTTGCATGTTTTTTACCAACCTGGGGATTAAAATATGTTCTAAAAGAATCTGCTCCCGAAACTGCCGGCGACTGGGCAATGATAGAAGGTCCCTCTCCTTTTTACTGGGAAAGCGTCTGCATTGCAATTACAAAAAAGAATTTAAAAACCAAAAAAGCAAAAAAATTCATAAAAAATCTGACGACAAATGAAGGTTTTCTCAAAAAATGGGCGATAAACGAAGGCGGCATGATTACAAACAAAAATGTTATAAATCAGCTAAAAGATTCTTATAGCGACCCATTCCTTGGTAACCAGAAGCCTTTTGAAATAATCTATAATCTTACAAAAACCGTAAAAATTGATTTAGACACACATCAAAAAGTCAGATGGAATTTATATCATTTTAACAAATACTGGAGAAATTATCTTTACGCTTTTCTTGAAGACTCTTTATCTAAAGAACAGGTTTTTAACCGTTTTAAGGAAACGGAAATAAATTATTTCTTTGATTTTGATGAGTAGAAAAAAAAATATTGATAAAAAAGCACCCTGTTAAATCAGAGTGCTTAAAGTAATTAAGAAATTTTATTGTGGCATTTCTGCCACACGAAAGATTAATTAGTTTCTGTAATTATGAATTTTAAGTGACAGGTTGAACCAGGTGGTAAAATTAAATAGTAACCGTATTTTGCATTAGAACTTCTATAATCTCCGTAAAGAAAAGAAGTACTATACCTAATTAGTCTCTTACCGTCACTACGTGCTTCAAAGGTAAATTTATAACTATCATCATAATCTTTACCGTTGTCTGAATCTATTACACGTGAAAATTCTGTATAATCTGTTACTTTTGTAAAATCTAAGCCTTCAAAATAATTATCAAACGGTTCAGCTAAAATATCACCACAAAATCTTCCCAAATAAAACTTTGTAGGTGTGTAACCGTCTTGTTTATTTTCTACATTCAGTTTTATCAGATTAAAATCATTCCATTCAATATTACTATCTATACCCCGTCTATAATCTAAAAAAACACCGAATTCATAAGGAGAATTAGTCGGCTGGTCATATAAATAAAACCTTCCTTCAGCCTTTTCTGGAAACAAAGAATTAACATAAACACGGAATTTCTGTGTTTCATTTGTATTGTTTGTATAATTTACTTCTGCAGATTTTCCATCTATTATTTTTATTACATCTTTAGTTTTTCCAGAAGTACCACCGTTTCCACCCGCCCCGCCCGGACAGCCTGTAAAAAGAATTCCTGCAAGAATTACTGCAGAAATCATTAATGATTTTGTCATTTTCATTTTTGTTACCTTCCTTAATATATTTTCTTATTTTTGACTAAAATGCCATGTTCCTTTTAATGTATGACCTTTTTTTATTTTAGAATATAAGCCAAATATCATTGTTTGTCCCTGAAAAATTGAAGGCCCTTCATCTTTATTAATTAATAAAACTATTTTATTAGTAGATTTATTAACCCGCAAACCTTTGAAATCTTCTGCATAAATTTTTAAATCATCAGATATAGATTTATAAGAACAGTCTACGTCACAATAAATTGAATCAATATCGTAACCTTCACTATCACCTATTATGTTTTTATTTACAAGATTAGGATAATAAACATTTTCATATTCAAAAATTCTAATATTGTAAACAGTTGGATACGTATTGTAATGGCTTCCATAGTATACATCATCATCATAATCAACATATTTTTTAACTGTTAATAAATTAAAATCACATATTTTTTTATTATCAGGAGTATCAGGATCCCAATCACTTTCGTTTATTATCGTTCCATCAACTTTTCTGTCAATATTAAAGAAAAAGCCTAATTCTCCGTCTATACCAAATAATCCTTCTGTACCATAAAAGCTGTTAAAATCAAAAATAATATCTTGATAATATTCATCGTTAATATCTTCAAAACGGAACTGGTACACATCTTTATAATCATCATTTGTGTATTTAATCTTGTATTTTATTTCGTTTGTCTTTTGTTCTTTTTCGATTATATCGGTGCTAAGGGCTGTTACATCACAACCAAACAGAAGTGCTGCAAATAATACTGCAGTTAAATATGAAAACAGACTTTTTTTACTTTTCAGCTGATTTCTCATTACTTTTCTCCCTATCTTTTTTTATATTTTTATTATTGGAACTTTTTTTATTTGTGTCAAGATAGCAGATTCCATTTTAAAGGTTTTTTCGTGCTTTTTGCAAAAAAATTCTTGATTTGTTCATAAATTTTTGTTATTTCCGGAATATTTACAGAATCTGATTTTATGCTGTTCATATAAGTTTGTGTAAAACTTTCAAAATCATTCTTATTGAATCCTGTCTTTTTGAATTCCTTTGTTTTATACCATGAATTACGTTCTGTATCATTAAATAA
>JAILKS010000067.1 GCA_024693715.1 Treponema sp.
AAATCCATTCTCATCATAAAACAAGAATATATAATCCTTATTTTTTTTAGTCACAATACATTCTTCATTCATATTATAAATAAAATCACATTTAAAAAAGATTTTTCCTTTTGAATCATAAAGCCCGTGATAATATTGAATGCCATCATCATAAATAAATGAAAAAATACCATTAAAGCAATATGTCTTACTTAATGGTTCAGTTTCATAAGAAAAAATTATATTACCATTACTATCTATAACGTCACAAAGCCCGCCTTCTTCACCAATTACACCTAAACAAAATCCATCTGAATATTTTTCTATATAGGTATATTTTGGTTGTGCGATTACTTCCTTAGTAACAGGATTAAATAATCCGTATTGTTGTTTTTCTCTAAATTTCACCGGAACTTGTGAGGTTGTTGTTATTTCCTTATCATTTTTTGCAAAACATGAAATAAAGAATAATAAAATTAAAGTGATAAATAATAATTTTTTCATAATCATATTACTTAGCATTTCTTACCATTCGCATACCGATAAAACCTCGATGTATTGGACTTATGGAAGATAGTTTAGTTTTATTGGAAAAATAAAGTAATATATCAAAACTCGTTAAATCTACATTTTTAGGTGAAAAACCAATAGCATATTTTGCATAATTAATATTATCATCTCTATCAAATATTTTAGTGTCAGCCCATATCCATTCAGGCGCATTAGAAAATAAATCATATATACCTAATGGATTTGCTTTTAAACTTCCAACTTTAGCAACTGCAGTTGAATTTACTTTGAATGCTTCATACTTTGTAATATCAATTCCTTCCCACCATTTTTCTTTAATCCCTTTTGCACCTCCAAGAAGAAGATAAAAATATTCATTTATGGTTGGTAATCTATACCCGTTTGCTTTTTCATTTAATTTTATTTCAGGCATTTTCGGTACATAATAAGTCCATTTCCCATTTTCCTGTTTCCATTCAAAGTATTTTATTGCAAAAGGTAATTCATCTTCTATTTCATATGCAGGAGTAAGACCTTCCTTCTGACTTCGCCAGTTACAATATTTACATGCATCATAAAATGTTACTAAAACTGCTGCACATTCAGGATACGGCATAATACCATTATAAGTAAAAAGTCCTCCATCCTTTGAATATTCTTTCAATTTGTTATATCCATAAAAATCAAGATATTCTTCAAATTCTGCTCGGGTCACTTCATATTTTTGTACATATAAATCCTTTATTTCTGTCGTTGAATCACAGAATTTTACATATTCCTGCATGTTTATAACTGCACCTTTTACATAAACTTCCTTTTGTTTTGCAGAATATGCAAACGTTATGGCTGTTATAAATACAAGTATAATTACAAAAAAAGCGTACTTTTTCATGATTATTGCCTCCTATATTTATCTACGGGATATATTTCATATAATTGATAATTACTAATACCCGGATTATATTCTGTAAATGGGGAACGCTTTATTAATTCATAATGTTTTATGTTTAATTCAAAAGTATCTAAATCAGGATCTTCATCCAAATGAATATAAGCTCCTATTCCATATTCATAATCTGACTGTAGAAATGCATCTTTTGTCATTGCCTTCTTTTGGGCAGAATAAGTCTTTGTTTCAGGATTATAATATACATAATCATAATATTGTGTAGAATCTAATAATTCAGAAAGTCTTTTTGACATTTTTTCAAAATTCATTACATCGCCTTCTGGAGTTATGAACTTACCCTTTGCTTCATTCATAAACTTTTCAATATCTTCTTCTGAAAGACCTTCTTCTAAAATATACAAATTAATTATTGTTGTAGCTAAACATAAACTTCCAAACGAAGGTGCATCATAAGGATATCCGTATTTTTCTTCTAATGGTCGTTGTTTTAAATAAGTTGGATTTTGAGGTGCTTCCTTAGTAATTACAATTTCATTATCATTCTTATTGTCTATATTTCCATTTATTTTATTAGTAATCCATTTAAAAGCTATATCTATAAAGCTGTTTTTAATATTTTTGTCATAAAATTCTTTAAGAATATTTAGAAAAATATTTTCTTTTTCCGATTCAGAATCTTTATCGGAATCATTATCATCAGATATTAGACCTGCTGCAAGTTGAATCAGATTATACTGATCTTGTGTAAGTTCTCCGTTTTTATAAGCCTTTTCAATTATTTCATGACTTATCTTTCCTGGAACCTTGCTCCATGTTTTCTTCTCTGAATCATATTCGTATCCGGCAGGTTTTAATAACGTTATAAATGCATTTGAGATTCCAAGCCAGTTTTCTAAAGTGCCCTGTCTTCCGGTCGTGTCTGAATATAGCTGTTTTCCGTTTACGTCCATAACCTTCGAAACATCCGCATCATCTTCCAGGTCTCCTTTACCGTTTACCTTCCAGTAGTTCCCTGTTGAATCAAAGGCAAAATCAGCAAAATCCTTCAGCTCTGCCTCACCGAAAATCTTCTTTATATAATGAAGAATTCCATATTCCGGAAATTTCTTATATATTTCTTCACCGTAAGTATTAGCAAAGGATTCTATGATTTTTGTATCTTCAAGAACTATATCCCTCGTTTCACCGCCGATTGAGTCTGTCTGTGCATTCCGCTTGAACTCATGTGCCAGCGTAACTGCTATCTTAATCTGATTTTCGGGAGTATCCTGAATAAGATTTTCAGTTATAAAATGTGTATATTTATCATTAATGTACCACGTTTCGCCATACTGATTTTCAGGCATTTTCGAAAACCTGATTTTTCGCTCCCCTTCATGATATTCTTTTATCGCATTATTGATTTTAACATCACCATGCTGTTCAAGTTTTTCAAGGGATTTTTCTATAAGCTCAGGATTTATATTAGTATCTTCAACTATCATCACCTGTTCTTTAGGAAAGCTGAACTTTTCAAGCAAATCATGAAAATTCACCATTTCCTTACAGGACAGGAAAAAGTCCGTCAAATCTTCAAGCGGCATCTGCTCAAGATCCCTTCTGTAATTCTTATCGTTACGGAGGATGTAAACAACTTCTCCTGTCTGCAGGCAAAGCGCGGTTTCTTCTTCAGTAAGATTTTCTTTATTCAGACTGCAGTATCCGTCATAATAAGTCGCAAAATTTTCTATAGAAATATTTATAAGGCTTATTGCCTTACTTCTTGTAATTACAGCTGTTTCTTCACTCATTTAATATCCCCGTATCTGTCTTTTCATGGCATCAAGTACATCTGCCCGAACCTGTGCCGCTGTTTTCCATAAATGCTTACGTATAAGCTCTTCTCTTTTAAGATAATAATTCATGTTTCCGAATTTTTTTTCATCACTGGCAATTCCTGCCTTATCATGCTCATAATTTGAATTTATTATTTCCATTCGTTCTTTATCTGTCATATTTACCACCATCTGCTCAAATTAAAAAATTTATCGTCATAACCTTTAGACCATTCTTCAAGAGCAACTAAAAATTCAAACTGCCTGTTTTGTTTCAGCATCTCATATCTTTGTTCAACCTTTGCTTCAAAAACACGGGCAATTTCATTTAAAAACTTATTATATTCTGACAATGTGACGGTACAATATTTTCCCGGCTCATATTCAATATAATGAACTTCTTCACCGTTTCTAACATGATGAGTTTCATTAAAATTTGCTTCGAGTTCAAGTTCATCGACAGATTCATTTTGTCGGCCTTCTGAATACTGCTGGATATGTGTTAATTCATGTTCAAGGATTTCTTTTGTTTCTGTAGAACCGGGATTATATTTACTTTTTCTGATGTGTATCTGATTGGCTAAAGCATATGCAATAATCGGATTCAGGATAAATTGACGTCTGTTATCTGGCTCAAGATAAATCATCGGGGAGTTCAATTCCGTGTCATGACTCAATTCAAAATCATTTTTCGTCTGCTCATCCAGCGGAATTTTCTGAACATCCTTTGAGGCTGTTTTGCTCAACCGTAGTGACTTAACGTTTTCTACAAAAGAAATGACATTTTTTGTAGATTTACTAATTTCCATTTTTTATTTCCTTTTTATAAATTACAGTTTATAAATAATTATATCACATTATCAGCAATTAAAATACTAATAATTATTCTTCGTAATAAAATGTACCGGCAGGTGCACAAAGCTTTAAGGACTGATGGTTATTAATTCCGGAAAAACTTATTCTTATCACTTTTTTACCGTCAATCCTTACAGCGTTATTTATTAACTCTTGTGGAATTTTAAATATATATTCAGTTTGTTCGCTTGTCTCATCATCCTTACTGCTTATTTCTCCAATTACTACACCGTCAGATTCAATTCTTAATCCATCTGCATCATCATTTTTCATTACAAGACAGGAAAGATATGTATCATATTTTTCAGATATTTCAAAATAATAGGAAAAAGAGCCATTTGCCCTGGCATATCTTGTAAGTGCCCCCGAATCTGCAACAGAGCCTGTTCCTTCATTTAACAAACACGGATAAACATTTTTGTCTCCCTCTGTCTGAGCTCCATACCCTACTCCGATTCCGTCAATTTCTACCTTGTGATTGTCAGAATTATTGTTTATTTTTTCAGATTTAAAATACCAGTAAATTCCATATCTGTTTTTATTCATTCTGTAATAGGGATGTAATTTTAAACGAAGGTTGTCCCCCCTGTCATTTTTCACTTTTAACTCAAACAAAGGTTTACCGGCATTTTTTTTCAAATGAATTCTTTTAACTATTTCATGATTATTTGTTCGTGACGGCAAAACAATATTTTCATTAGATAATATTTCAACATTACCTGTTCCGCCATAATTTCCTTTTAACAAAAGACTTTGTCCCCATACATTCTTTTCACCACAGACATCGCACATAACGCCAATCTGTCTTATAATCCTTTTTTCAGGAACACCTAAATCTGCGGCAAGTACATACGGTCCGTACTTAAATGCAAGAACGTCACCCTCGTTATCCGGTAAACTGTATTCTCTTACACTCTTTTTTAAAATCAATTCCACACAATCATCGTTTTTCCATTTGCGCGATAATTGAATATAACCGTTTGATTGTAAAAAAAACGTTTTTTTATTATTTATGCGTACAGAAATCTTATTATCGTTCGAAGCCCATTGTGGAATCCTGAGAAAAACAGAAAAATCATTCTCTTCATTTGACAATGACTGTATTTTTATCTGAACCTTTTCTCTTTTTTCCAAATCTGCATCAACATGAACTGTCAGATTTTCTTCTTTCCAGTATATTTTCGAACTGACATATTCATTTATAAAAATCATCTTATTTTTTTTATAGAAAAACGAATCGCCCAATTTAGTAAAATTTTCAAAGCCTGTTCCAGTGCAGCACCAGAAATAATTTTTATCAATATCAGGATTACAAAATACTTTAAAACATCCGGTCGCCATAGGTTGAAAATAAGTTGTCATGCCGTTTTCTTCATTAACTGATGCAAGGATTGAATTTATGAATGCATTTTCATAAAAATCTGCATATTTTTTCTCACCGGTAATCTTAAACAATTCTCTTGTTATCTTTAAAAAATTATGGGAATTACATGTTTCACAATTACAATTCGATCTTTTACCGTCCAAAAGATTGTCTTTTCCAAAATGCTCACATTCACTGTTTCCGCCGGTTATATATGTGTGTTTTTCAACTACAAGCTTCCAGAAATTCTTTACATAATCAAGATATTTTAAAGATTCCTTATCATCCTTAAATAAACGATATCTGTTCAATATTCCAAGATATTTCGGGATTGTCGTATTTGCATGCAGATTATTCAACGAATCTTTCGAAGAACAAAAAATCTTTTCAAAAAGCGAATCCTCATCAAACTGACCTGCCGCTATTTTAATATGCTCCTTATTTTCATAACCGCACAGTTTTGCATATCTATATATTTCATACAGACAATCATTCATTCCGCCATATTCAATTTTCAAAACACGATTTTTTATAGTCTGATTCCATTTAATCACACGCTCATAAACCCATTCCGATAAATTCAACGCGATTTTCAAGGCTTTTTGATTTTCTGTAAATTTATAAACATATATCAGACCCTGTAAGATTTTATGCATCGTATACCAGGGAACCCACGTATCAGAGGGATTATCTGATTCAACCCTATCAAATTGTATTTCAGGAAAAGCTTTATCGTCCATCACAGCGCCAAATATAAAACCTTTTTTCCTGTTCGGATTAGACAAGGATAATTCATCATTATGCTGCTGACATTTATATAATTCATCAATTATGCATAAAAGTCTTTTTTCAAAGGATATTCCGTCTTTACCGGTAAGCTTTCCGTATCCTTTTTTGACAGCCTGTGCCGCTGCCGAAAGATAATGACCCAACGTATGACCGCCGATTCGTGTATTTTCCCAGCCGGAATATGATGATTTACCGGGGATTTCATCAGGACTATAACCTGCATTTAATCTGAAATTATATAAAAGCTTATCGATATTAAATGAATTCAAAAAATCAACGACTTTTTTTTCAACTTTAAGATAGTAATCATCAAGAAGCTTTACTTCATCTAAAGAAAATTCCTCCAGCGGTTGAACAAGAGGCTTGGCAAGAACCAGAAAAGAATATTTTAGCTGCGAGGGTTGTCCCCGTTGTCGTTTTCCTTTTATCTTTGCCGTAAGAATTACTTTTTCATCCTTTTGACCGGCTTCTGGACGTTTTACAATACCATCATCAGATAAAAAAGCAGGATTTGAACTTTTCCATTCTATTTCTAAGCCTTTTTCATTTCCGGGCAAAATAAGATTTTCTGTCAAATGTCTGTTTGGAAAATCAAAATACAGATTCATACTATCTATTCATGAATAATTTCCGGAAACCTGTAACTAACCGATTAAGCTTTTCTGTTTTTTACTTACCGGCTCACAAGTTACATCTATTCCAAGCTTTTTAAAGATTTTTCTGTCAACTTCACTCAACATAACCGAAGTATGAACCTGACATCCCTTCAGATTCGGAAGCTGTTCAACTGCTTTACGGCAATTTTCATCATTCAGACTTAACATCGCAAGAGCAACAAGCACTTCATCTGTATGAAGGCGAGGATTTTTTCCCCTCAAATAAGTAACCTTCATATTTTGAATAGGTTCTATCATCTCTTCCGGAATCAATTTTACCTTATGATCTATTCCCGCAAGATATTTTGTCGCATGAAGAAGCAATGCTGCGCTTGTTCCTAAAAGTGATGTCGTTTCAGAAGTGATGATTGTTCCATCCCTTAATTCTATTGCAGATGCAGGTCCGCCGGCTTTGCTTGCCCTGTCTTTTGCTGCCACAGTTACCTTTCGGTCTGCAGTTGTTACTTTTGCCTGCTGCATCAATAATTCAATTTTATTTACCTCTACTTCATCAACCTTATTTTCTGCATAATCATCCAGTGCTGTATAATATCTTCTGATTATTTCCTGCTTTGAAGCCTCTTTGCAAACTTCATCATCAATTATACAGTTTCCTGCCATATTAACGCCCATGTCCGTAGGAGATTTATAAGGATTATCGCCATATATTCCCTTGAAGATAGCATCAAGCACCGGAAAGATTTCTATATCACGGTTATAATTTACAGTTGTTACACCATAAGCATCCAGATGGAACGGATCTATCATATTTACATCGTTCAAATCTGCTGTAGCCGCTTCGTAAGCAAGATTTACAGGATGTTTTAACGGCAGATTCCAGATCGGGAATGTTTCAAATTTTGCATATCCTGCTTTAATTCCCCTTTTGTTTTCCTGATAAAGCTGACTCAAACAGGTTGCCATTTTTCCAGAACCAGGTCCCGGTGCAGTAACGACAACAAGAGGTCTGCTTGTTTCTATATACTCATTTTTTCCAAAGCCTTCTTCACTGTCAATTAATGCAACATTCGAAGGATATCCTGGGATTGTATAATGAACGTATGTTTTGATATTTAAACGACTGAGCTTTTTTCTAAAGGCCTTTGCTGATTCCTGACCTTTGTAATGTGTAATTACGACACTTCCGACAACCAGACCACGATTTTCGAATTCATCACGGAGTCTGAGTACATCCTTGTCATAAGTAATACCAAGATCGCCTCTGACCTTATTCTTTTCGATATCAACTGCACTGATTACTATTATTATTTCAGCGACATCGGCAAGCTGCATCAGCATTTTAAGCTTACTGTCAGGCTGAAAGCCCGGTAAAACACGCGATGCATGATAATCATCGAATAACTTGCCGCCAAATTCCAGATAAAGCTTGTCGCCAAATTTGGAAATCCGTTCTTTAATATGTTCCGATTGAATTTTTAAGTATTTTTCGTTATCAAATCCGCTTTTCATCACGGAATTTAATTCTATACCTTTTTTGAAAATTTAACAACATTTTTTTTTAAAAACAATCAGGGCTGTCCCCATTGTCTGATTCATTTTTCTAACTTTCACACTATTTTGCATTTGCATCAAAATTCGACCAGAGCTTCAGGTCTTCGGCAATTTCCTTTAAATTCTCTTCATTAAGACTCTTTGCATTAATTGCAACGATATATGACTGTGTTTTGAATGTAAGCTCATTTGAATTCCAGCCCGAAAGATACCAGGCATCAACATGATTAAGCTTTGAAGCATGATTATACGGATCTACAAAGTTTTCATCTGTCATCTGATTTTTATCGCGCATGAACATTTTATGTACACGTTCAGCGTTAGGCTCATAATCCAAATCAAAGAAATCTATCGTAAAATCGTTTGCGCTTTGTGAGAAATATGCTGTCGTCTGCCAGTGTCCGACAAGTGCTTTTGCCCAGTCAACATTTCCTTTTTCATCAGCGTAATCACTTTCAACCTGATAAAGCATGAATGCCGTGAAATTTCTGAATACCTGAAGATTATCATCAGGAAGAAGTAAAAGAGATCTCTTTACCTGTGAATCTGAAGTTAGCAAAACATCATTGAATGAACCGTTAAGAAAATCTAAGAATGCTGTTTTATCACTACCAAATCCTGTGATTTTTATAAGGATTGAATTATTGGCATTCCGTCCGATTAATTTATAATCTGAACCATCCTGCCATAAAGTACATGTATAAGTTTCTCCCTTTGCACTAAAGGTTTGTGTTTCACCCTCCGGGATTTCAACATCTGAATAAATGGAATCATCATTATATTCCATATACACTGCAGTTGATTTATTAATAAAATCATCATGATACATCGCAAGAATTGCAGCCTTAGAGCGATATCCATAAACAACAAAATCATCGAGTGATTCAAACTGTTCTATAGCGCCGCCTGTATTTCTGATGTTGTAATAATCAAAAACAGAAAGTGCAATAATCTGCTTTGTATCGTTTACCGGGAATAAATTGATACAATTTTCAACCTGTTTATTAAATACAGTAGGAATGGTTGCTGCTCCGTCAAATGTAGAAATTCGTTTTTCTTCTATCATCCTGTTGTAATTATTCATCTTTTCTGAAAAATCATCATATTTGGAAACCTTTGTGTCTGTAATTCCAATTTCCTCAAGCTTTTCCTGAAGCTCTTTTGTTTCTTCTTCTGTTTCAAAAGCACCGGCATGAACATCAAAAGTAAAGAGATTTTCCTCATCATAGGTTTTTACGACATATGCATTAATATCCTGCTTCAAAAGACGACGCATATAACGTTCTGCGCGGGTTTGTTCCTTATAAGAGCTTACTAAAACAGAATACGGCTTTTTTTCATTTGTGATCGCCTCATTAGATGAAAGTACTGCAGAAGGTTCTTCGTCTAAATTAACAACTACCTGAGGTTTTTCTTCTTCTTTTTCAGCAGGCTTTTCAACTTCTACCGGTGGTTCAATAACGACAGGCTCTTCCGGTGCTGGTTCAATGATAACCGGCTCCTCTACCGCAGGTTCTTCGATTACAGGAGCCTCCGGAATGACTGGCTCTTCTACGACAGGTTCAGGCTTTACTTCTACCGGTTCTTTAATCTGTGGCTTTACCTCCGGCTCAGGCTTTTTAATTTCCTGTTCAGGCTTTTTTGTCTCTGTTTTTTTATTTTCAGATTTTTCAACTTTTGGTTTACTTGTTTCCTGTTTTGAAGGTGTTTCGATTACCGGAACATTCTTCAAGTTAGTAGGAACAGAACAAATCCATCCGCTGTTGATTCTATATTTTTTTGCGACAGCAGTTTTTAGAAAAGTATTTCGTTTTATTACAGCATCATTAACTTTTTTGAAGGATTCTACAAGAAGAACTCTGTAAAAAAGTCCTTTCTTAGTCTGTGCCTCTAGAACGAAGGATGGCACTCCTTCAGAAGTCAAGGAATATGCAAGGTTTTTAGCATTATCTTTTTTCTGAAACGAACCAATACAAACATAAAACGCATCAGAGAAAACCGGCAGAGAAAATAAACAAAATGATAAAACCAGAATGAATTTTTTAAAAGCCTTATTCATACTGTAATTATCGGCATATCTGGTCTTTTTCAATAGTTTAATGACTTAATCATTTGAATGATTGTTTTTTGAACATTTTAAAAGGTGTTCTCCAAAAAACTGATTATAATTTTCTTCAGCATTGAAAAAAATGCTTCTTTGCGATATTTTGATAAAATAGAAAACAAACTTTTAGATATATTCTGGAGGCATAAACATGTCATTCGTAAATGATTTATTAAACAAGGCAAAGGCTGCAAATAAAACAATCGTTTTGTGCGAAGGTGAAGACAAACGTGTTGTAGAAGCAGCTTCGAAAATCGTAAAAGACGGAATTGCAAAAATCATTTTGATTGGAAGCGATGAAGACATTAAGGCTAGTGGTTCTAGTGCCGATTTGAGCGGAGTAACAATTATTGATCCTGCAAAAGATGCAAACGCAGATAAATATGCAGAACTCCTTTTTAAGGCACGCGAAGGAAAAATCAATAAGAAAACTGGCGAACCTGAATACGCTGATGTTGCTGCCGCAAAAGCTGCAATCTTAAAAGACCACACAATGTACGGTGCCCTTATTCTTAAAGCAGGTGATGCAGACGGTTTTGTTTCCGGTGCATGCCACTCAACTGCAAACACTTTACGACCTGGGCTTCAGGTAATTAAAACAGCTCCTGGATTTAAAACAGTTTCAAGCTGCTTCATTATGGTAGCTCCTGAAGGTGGAAATCCTTACATCAAGGAAGGCGTTTCTGTATTCGGTGACTGTGCAATCAACATTGAACCAACAGCAGAAGAACTCTGCGACATTGCTATTGCATCTGCAGATACAGCAAAAAAGATTGCAGGAATTGATCCTCGTGTTGCACTTCTTTCTTTCTCTACAAAGGGTTCCGGAAATGATGCAAAATTCTACGACACTGTAACAAAAGTTCAGAAGGCTACAGAACTTGCAAAAGCTGCTGCCCCGGACCTTGCATTGGACGGAGAATTCCAGTTTGACGCAGCAATCGCTCCTGAAGTTGGAGAATTAAAGGCTCCTGGAAGCCAGGTTGCAGGTCATGCAAACGTATTTATCTTCCCTAACATCAATGCCGGAAACATCGGATATAAAATCTGCCAGAGAATGGGCGGATGGATGGCAATCGGTCCAATCTGTCAGGGCTTTGCAAAACCATTGAACGACCTTAGCCGCGGCTGTAACGTAGAAGACATTGTTGCAACTGTTGCTGTTACCGCATTACAGGCATAAAAATACAATATCACTAAAGAAATTAATTGACACTTAAAACTCCATGTCATATACTGAATTCATAAGGTATATGGCTATGGAGCCTTCAGATGCATTAAACAAACTGCTGCCATCCTTTGAGCAGTATTACACAATTAATAATCAGGCTGAACAACCTTTCTGCAGAGAAGCAGAATTTCGTTCCCATAACGAACAGTATTTTCTTGTCCGCCAGGCTCATATTGCCGACATAGATTCAAACGAATTTGTCTATTTTTTCACTACAGATAATCTTGATTCACAAGCAGTACAAAAGCTTTCATCTCTCGCATGGGAAAAAGGTCTTGCAAAAGTAAGACCATATAACGGACATAAAAATTCTGATATTTCCCTTATAATCCTGTGCAATTCAGTTAATGAAGATACAGTCAAAACAATCAAAAAAACAAAATTCTATAAATCATATAAATTCAGCTTTCACGGCTGGAGCAACTTCAAGCTTTCTGTTGTGGAATTAAACAATCAGCATATTTATTTCAACAGATTCGGCAAGGATTACCGTAAACTGCTTGAGAAAAATATATTAAAAAATAATTCATAGTAAATGGAGGTTTAGAAAAAAATGACAGCATTATTAATCATTATTGCTGCGGTCGCTTTACTTGTTATCGGCTATATCATTTATGGCTCATGGCTCGCAAAGCAGTGGGGTATTGATCCTAAAAGAAAGACTCCTGCCCATGAAAAACAGGACGGAGTAGATTACGTTCCGGCTAAACCAGCTGTATTGATGGGACATCACTTCTCATCTATCGCAGGTGCCGGTCCAATCAACGGTCCGATTCAGGCTGCTGTATTCGGATGGGTACCAGTATTCCTGTGGTGTGTAGTTGGCGGTATTTTCTTCGGTGGTCTTCAGGATTTCGGTTCTCTGTTTGCTTCTATCCGAAACGACGGAAAATCAGTTGGTGAAATCATTAAATCATCAATGGGTCAAAAAGCAAAGAAGCTCTTTATCATTTTTGCTTTGCTCGTACTCATTCTTGTAATTGCATCATTCGTAAACGTAGTTGCAGGTACATTCCTCACAGCTGCTGATGCTGCAAAAACATTCGGATTTGTTACAAACCCGACAGGAAATCAGACAACAGCAATGATTTCTCTTTGTTTCATCGTTCTTGCAATTATTTATGGTATCCTTACAAATAAATGCGGTCTTAAGACTCTTCCTGCAACAATCATCGGAATTGCAGGAATTATTCTTATTACAATTCTTGGTCTTAATGTTGGATTTGCAATGACACGTACTGCATGGATTGTATTCATTGGTCTTTACATTGCAATTGCTTCTCTTGTTCCTGTTTGGATTATGCTCCAGCCACGTGACTATCTTTCATCATTCCTTCTTTATGCAATGATGATTATTGCCATTGTTGGTATTATTCTTTCAGCATTCACAGGCGGAGCAAGAGACTTGTCATTCAATCTTCCTGCATTTACAGGATGGAAACAGAGCATTGGTACAATGTTCCCTGCTCTTTTCATCACTGTTGCTTGTGGTGCTTGTTCAGGCTTCCACTCACTCATTTCTACAGGTACATCGTCTAAACAGCTCGACAACGAAGCTAATGCTAAGGCTGTAGGTTATGGCTCAATGCTCATTGAATCTGCTCTTGGTATTATTTCTTTGATTGCTGTTGGTATGGTTTCTTCAAAGTTCATTTCTGTAAATGATGCTGGACTTTATGTATTCAAGGGATCTCCTGCAACTGCATTTGGTAGCGGTATTGCTATTCTTTTTGGTAACGAAGGTTCTGGTGTATTCAATACAATCAAGGCTCTTCTTACACTTGCAGTTTCTGTATTCGCTCTTACATCTTTGGATACAGGTACTCGCTTGAGCCGCTTTATGTTCTCTGAACTCTTCCTTAAGGAAGATGAAGCTACATGGAAGAATGCAAAGGGAATCCGCAAGATTCTTGCAAATCCACTCTTTGGTACAGCTCTTATGGTAATCATTGGTTGTATTCTTGGTGGACTTTCACTTTCTCAGATCTGGGGATTGTTCGGTGCTGCTAACCAGCTCCTTGCAGGTATTGCTTTGATGGCTGTTGCTGCATGGCTTGGCAACGTTGGAAAGAACAACAAGATGTTCTTCATTCCAATGATTTTCATGCTTGCTGCTACATTGACATACCTTATTATGACTATTATCAAGAAGTGCAAGGTTGTTGCTGCAGGTGCTCCATGGGGTGACTGGTTCCAGCTTATCTTTGCTCTTGCAATGGTTGTTCTTGCCATTATTCTTGTTATTGAAGGTTTCAAAACTTTCACAAAACAGCTTAAAAAATAAAAAGATTAACTGATAAAATAATAAAGGCTGCCGGTTACTGCTCCTGAATAAAAAGCTTCAACTGACAGCCTTTATTTAATTAACCGCTTACGGTAAATCTATTTAATTCGAACAATCATCTGAACCTTGTATAGAAATCTTATAAGATTCAGCTGCATCATAATCTTCTTTAACACCATGTTCAGTTATTATCCACCAGTCTTTTGTAGACGATGAATACTCTGATTTTCTAAGATCTTCAAGATCCTTTTTGCTCAAAGCTCCAACCCACAAATCCTCAATCACATAGTAAAAAAAAAGACCAGAGAAAAACTCTGGTCTTCATCGATTTACAGGTATGTTTTATTTCAATTCAATATCTGTTTTTGAACTGGTACCTTTTATTACAACATTATAGCTGTCTGCTGCATCAAAAGAGTTGAAGATATGAGGGAGTTCAGAGTTATACATAATAATAGAGGAATCTTTTCTACCTGGATGATCATTCTTATAAATATCAAATTCATTTTTTGACACAACCCAAACACCCAGACCATTTTCCTTATCTGCAATTGCACTTAATCTTCCGGTTATAGTCCAAATTTTGCTATCCCCATCAGCCAGAGTCGGAGCAATATAATCAATATCCTGCATCTCTCCAAGACGGTATTCCAACCAGTAAACAATTTCTTCGCCCGAATTGTTTGTAATTGTTACAATAGTGCTGGTTGGCGAAAACTGGCAGGAACTGAGAAGGAAAAAAGCGCCAAAAAGCATAGACAAAAAAACAGTTTTCAATAAATTTTTTTTCATAGCATACTCCTGAATTTTTAATATTTATTTATATTTTAACATTCCCAAAAGCATCTGTCAACGAAAGTTTCACCTCTCCTACAGCATTCTTGTCTGTTTTTTGTATTCTTCAAAGCCGGGCTTTTTAGACTGTCGTTTGTCGGCCATCGGAATGCTCACAAAAAGGAACATAATAGTATTCAAAAGTGCACCAAATAAAAGATACCAGGAGTTCCAACCCAGTGCAGAAACTCCTGCAAGTCCTATTCCCCACCACATAAGGATTTCGCAGGCATAATTTGGATGGCGTGAATGTTTCCAGAGCCCCGTACGAATAAAGCCACCTGCACCGGATTTTCTAAATTTGTGCATCTGAATATCTGCAATTCCTTGAAAGATGGCTGCAAAAAGACTCAATGTAATAAAGACTGCACTTGCCACACCAAAATCTGCATTTTCAAAAAAAGCTATTACAGCAGGAAGCACACATAAATAAACAACACAGGTTGGAAATAAATGAATACCAAGAAAATTTATAACAGGATAAAAGCGTCCTGTTTTTTCCTTAAGCATAACATAACGCCAGTCCTGATATTCAAAGCTTTTAAAATTATAAGCCCAGTTAGCCGTAAGTCTTATAGACCAGAAGAGAACTGTTATAAACAAATACACTGCAACCGGAGATAAAGAAATATCAACTTCATCATATAAACCAAGAAGAGCAGTTCCAAGTTTAGCTACCAGAATATAATTAACTAACACAAAACAAAGAATCACCGGTGGCTGCACACTCCAGTACGGATCATAAACCGAAGCATTATTAAAAATCAAACTGAAAATAAAAACAACTACTGTTGCACCAATATCTGCAAGCAATAATGAAAGCACCAAAGAAAACTTCGAAGCAAAAAAAGTAAAAATAAAAAAGCCACAAACAGCTGCAAGAATATAAATCAATAAAATTATAAAAAGTGAAGCAGCTCGATTTTTAATCATAAAAAAACTCCCAAAAAAACGGCGACACTATAAAAAGCATCGCCGTTAGATTTTATAAATTACAATGTTGCCAGTGTGCGGTCAATTCTTGCAAGAGAACGCTCTTTACCAAGAACAACTATAGAACCGATGAGTGGTGGAGAAACGCGGCTACCGGTTACAGCCATACGGATTGGCATCATAAAGTCTCCGAGTTTAATTCCAAGCTCTTCGGCCTTTGCTTTTGCCCATTCTTCTGCTCCCTCGTGATCGAGTTCGAATACCTTTGCAACAAATTCCTTTGCTACTTCAAGTACTTCCTTAGTCTTTGCAGCATCAATTCTTTTTGGAATAATCTGATCTGCAAGAGGAACTGCCGGTTCTGTAAACATAAAGTGAACCATTTCTGCAGCTTCTGTTAAGAACTTAAGGCGTTCCTGAATAAGAGGCATAAGTCCCATCAATGTTTTTTCAACATCTTCTGTGCTCATATTCATGCTCTTGTCTACGCAGTATGGACGGCCGTCTTCTCCAAGTGCAACTCCGGAAAATTCCGGTCCTACATTTGGTTTTGGCTGTGGATTTTCTGGATTTATTTCCAATGTTGCATCGCCTGTTCCTGTAATAAAAGGCAATGTCCACTTGTACAATTCTTCTGTAGAAAGCTGGCGGATATAGTTTCCGTTGTAATATTCAAGCTTTTTATAATCAAATACTGCAGGAGCCTTGTTCAAATGTTCAAGCTTAAAGTTCTTTGCAAGCTCTTCGAGAGTATAGAATTCTTTTCCTTCTTCGTAAGAACAACCGAGCATTGCAACATAGTTTACGATTGCCTGTGGTAAATATCCACGTGCGCGGAATTCGTTTAAAGAAGTTGAGCCGTGTCGTTTTGAAAGTTTTTTTCCGTCAGAACCGTTTACCATCGGAAGGTGACAGAATTCAGGATGTTCCCATCCAAACGATTTATACATCTGAACGTGGAGAGGTGTAGAAGGAATCCATTCCTGTGCGCGCATTACGTGACTGATTTTCATAAAGTGATCGTCTACGATGTTTGCAAGGTGATAAGTCGGGAACCCGTCGCTCTTTAATAAAACAGGGTCCGGAGAAATATCTTCGTTTTTCCATTCAATATCGCCAAGGATATGGTCGTGGAATTTTGTTGTTCCTTCCATCGGAACTTTGAGTCTGATTACGTATGGTTTTCCGGCATCAAGATTTGCCTTTACTTCTTCGGGAGTCAAATGACGGCAGTTTCTGTCGTAGCCGGGTGCCATCTTATTTTCTGTCTGAATTTTTCTGATTCTGTCCAGGCGTTCTGCATCACAAAAGCAGTAATAAGCTTCGCCGTTTTCAATCAGCTTCATGGCATATTCTTTATATAAATCAAATCTTTCAGACTGAACATAAGGACCAAAATCGCCACCCTTAGAACCGCCTTCGTCCCAGTCTATTCCAAGCCATTCCATTGTATCGTAGAGATTCTGAACGTATTTTTCGTCATAACGGGTGCGGTCTGTATCTTCCAGACGGAGAATGAATTTTCCACCCTGAGAACGTGCATATAAATAATTAAAAAGTGCAGTGCGCACACCACCAATGTGCTGCATTCCTGTTGGAGATGGTGCATATCTAACTCTAACTTCGCTCATATCTAACCTCCGCCACGCAATTATGACGCGCAGCTTAATCAATAAAATTAATGCATATTATAGAGAAAAAACATTTATTAGACAATAATTAAAACGGGATCCCGTCAGAACGCTTTCATTGTTATTTGTTCTATTTATATAATTCCAGCAACCCTGTACAACCGTCCAACACATCATCATATGTTCTGTCAAAATTCCCGGTATACCAGGGATCTGCAACCTCCCGGTCACTTCCTGCAAATTCCAGCAACAGTCTTATTTTATTTTCAGGATCATTATTCCAGCATCTGTTCATATAGAACAAATTTTCGCTGTCCATACCGATTAAAAGATCATAATTATTATAATCACTTTTTGTTATCTGCCTTGCATAATGTCTTGAAAACGGCACTCCAACTTCACGGAGTTTAGCTTTTGCCGGAGGATACATATCATTACCAAGCTCCTCTGTACTAGTTGCAGCCGATTCAATAAAAAAATCCTTTTCACGTCCTGCTTTTTTAACAAGATTTTTCATCACAAATTCTGCCATTGCAGATCTGCATATATTTCCATGACAAACAAACAGTATTCTTACCATAAACAGATTCTATCATAAAAATAAATAATAAAAAATATAAAATCTGTAACCATCCTATGCATACGTGTTTTTATATATAGATACTGAAGCATGTGTTTTTTTCATAATTGACCTCCTTTTAAGATAAAAACCTTTTAGACGGATTTTCATATAACGTGAGAATCCGTCTTTTTTTTATTTTTTTTACATTTTTCAATTCCGCTATCTTTATATGATACCTCCGGCATGTTATAATATTTAAAGATTTCCCTGGGAGGATTTTATGGCTGATTATCACGAGTTTCCTGCCGCACCTGAAGGAACTCCAGTTTCTAATTTCGTTCATCTTCATGTTCACTCTGATTATTCACTCCTGGACAGTTGTGCAACCTTAGACAAGCTTGTTGCAAAAGCAAAAATACTGAACATGCCGGCCCTCGCATTAACAGACCATGGAAATATGTATGGTGCCTTGAATTTTGAAAAACTATGCCACAAAAACGGTATAAATCCGATTGTCGGTGAAGAATTTTATGTTGCATACGGAAGTCACTACGAAAAAAATGATGTTCCTTACAGTCATAAAGGAGAAGAAGGTGACCGTCATGCACATTATTTCCATCTTATTCTGCTTTGTAAAAATCAAAAGGGATATGAAAATCTCTGCTGGCTTTCGAGCCGTGCCTTCTGTGATGAAAATGCAATCTATTACGGAAAACCACGCATTGATTTTGAACTTCTTGAGCAGTATCACGAGGGATTAATCTGCTGTTCGGCATGTATTCAGGGAGAGCTTCCACAACTGCTTTTAGCAAACATGGATAAAGAAGCAGAAGAGCTTGCCTTAAAATACAGCAAACTGTTTGGACCTGATCATTATTATATAGAAATTCAGGACCATGGAATCCCTGAACAGAAAATCGTTGCCCAAAAGTTAATCGCTCTTGCAAGAAAGCTTAACATTCCTCTTGTTGCAACAAATGATATTCACTATGTAGAACGGGAAGATGCTCTTGCACAGGATGCCCTGCGCTGTATCGGATTTAAAAATATTTTGCATCAGCCTCATTCAAAGATGGGCGGTGATGAAGATTTAGATTCATGGTATTTTAAAACAGAAGCAGAAATGCGTTCTATTTTTCCCGAATGTCCGGATGCCTTTGACAACACAATAAAAATTGCCAATATGTGCGATCTTGTGATAAAGCAGTATCAAACACAGGAATTAAAATCCTGTCTGCCACGCTTTGAACTTCCACAAGAATTCCAGACTCACGGAGAGGATTATCAGTCAGATCAGAATGATTATTTAAAGCATATCGTTGAAGAAGGCCTTAAAAAACGCTACAAGGAAATTACTCCCGAAATCCGTCAACGTGCAGATTACGAAATGAATACCATCTTTTCAATGGGCTTTTCGGGATATTTTTTAATTGTATGGGAGTTCATAAACTGGTCAAAATCAACTTATGATAATGTAAACAAAAAACCAAAGCCTTATATTCCGATTGGTCCAGGACGAGGTTCAGGAGCGGGTTCTCTTGTCGCCTATGCAATGACTATTACCGATATTGATCCATTCAAATACGGATTAATTTTCGAACGCTTTTTAAACCCTGAACGAGTTTCCATGCCCGATTTTGACGTTGATATGGATTTCGATTATCGCCAGGACATCATCCAGCATACAAGAGATTTATATGGTGATGAAAACGTCGGTCACATTATCACCTTTGGTACTTTAAAACCAAAAAACTGTATTGCAGACGTAGGGCGAATTCTTGATATTCCTCTGGCAGAAGTAAATATGCTCAAAAAATGCATTCCTGCAAGTCCTAAAGCAACTTTAAAAGATGCATTTTCTCCTCCAACAGAAAAAATGCCGGACGGGGGAAAGCTTATTCCCTATGCCGAAGATCCTAAATACAAGGAACTTTTTGAACTTGCATTCAAGCTTGAAGGTGTAAAACGAAATACAGGTCTTCATGCCTCGGGAATGGTTATCGGTCTTACAAAGCTTCCTAACTGGGCTCCTGTTTTCAAGGATTACAAAACCGGAGAAGTCGGTGTCCAGTATACGATGGATATTATCGAGGATTGTGGTCTTGTAAAATTTGACTATCTTGGATTAAAAACACTTTCGTTAATCCGTTATGCAGAAGAAATTATAAACAAGCATAAAAAACCAGGTGAACCTGATTTAATCACGGCAGAGGTTCCTGAAGATGATGAGCTTACCTTTAAGCTTTTCCAGCGGGGTGATTCAGTTGCGGTATTCCAGTTTGAAAGTCCCGGTATGCAGAAAATCCTCCGTGATTTTAAGCCGGAAAAAATCGAAGATCTTGTTGCATTAAATGCTCTTTACCGACCGGGTCCTATGGATTGTATTCCGCAATATATTCAGGGAAAATGGCATCCTGAAACTATCCATTATCCTGACCCATCTCTTGAAGACCTTCTGAAAGAAACATACGGTGTAATGGTTTATCAGGAACAGATTATGAAGGTTGCCCAGATAATCGCAGGATTCTCTCTCGGTGGTGCAGATATGCTTCGACGAGCAATGGGTAAGAAAAAGCCTGATGTTCTTATGGGAAAGAAAAAAGACTTTGTTGAAGGCGCCCTGAAAAACGGTCATACAGAACAGCATGCGGAAGAAATTTTTGATATCATGATTCCTTTTGCGGGATACGGATTTAATAAATCTCACGCGGCTGCATATTCTGTACTCGCATATCGCACGGGCTGGCTTAAGGCACATTATCCTGCAGAATTTATGGCAGCAAACCTTACTAATGAAATTACTGCGACAGATACACTTCCTGTTTATATTGAAGAAGCAAGAAAAATGGGAATTCCAGTAGATGCCCCGGACATTAACCGTTCAGATGTACTTTTTGATGTAATTGACGGTCGAATTGTTTTCGGACTCAAGGGAATAAAGGGAATGGGAGACGCAGCGGCATCTACAATTGTAAATGAACGAAACACAAACGGTCCGTATAAATCATATATGGATTTTATAAAAAGAATCGGTGCAATTGAAGAAGTGGACCCGGACGGAAGGGAAAAAACTATTGTAAATAAAAAAGCGATAGAAGTTCTGATAAAAACAGGTGCCTTTGATAACATTCCTGCAGAAAAAAACATAAAGCACAACAGGGCAACGCTTCTTGCAAATCTGGAAGCATCTCTTGATTTTGTTGGGGACTTTATCGAAGACAAGAAAAAAGGTCAGGGAGATTTATTTGGAGATCTTCCGGACGATCAGCAGGCTTATTCAGATTTCCAGTTTAACGTTATAGGTGATATTCCAAAAATGCAGCAGCTGAACATGGAAAAAGAATGTATAGGCTGCTATGTCAGCGGACATCCTCTGGAAGATTACAGAAAAGCAATTGACCGGGCAGTAACAGTCTCTTCAAAAACAATAGAACGTATAGCAGAAGAAGAAAAGGTCTATGCAGAAGCATTAATTAACCAGGGAATGAGCGCCTGGCAGGCAAAAAATCAGCAGAAATCTTATCTTGCAATCGGAATGATTCAGGATCTCCGTGAAATCATGACGAAAAAAGGAGATCAGATGGCTTTTGCAAAGCTCAGTGATTTTGATGGTCAGATTGACTGTATTTTCTTTGCAAAAACCTGGAGCGCACTGAAGGGACATATTGAAAATTCGGGAATATATGCATTTAAAGGAAAGGTTGATTCACAAAAGGATCAGCCGTCTCTGCTTATTGAATCACTTGAAAACATCAATGAACTTGAGCAGCGTTCAATCCAGTCTGTGCACATCACGCTGGAACCAAGCTTTGCAGAAAAACATGCTTTAGATCAGTTAAAGAATTTTTTATTTGATAAAACAGGCAATTGTTCAGTATATTTACATATAAATACAGGAAATAATCCTTATGTAATAAAAGCTAATGAACAGCTTAGGGTTAATCCTTCTGAAGAAACATTAAAAAAACTTCAGGAAATAAACTTTGTAAAAGAGGTCTGGACAGAATGATACAAACAATACTTTCCATCATATCTTTTGTAATATTATGCTATGTAATTTTATGCTGTATAAATGTCTTTATGTCATGGATACCGGGAGCAAAATTTACTTCTTTCGGAAAATTCGTTTCAAAGGTTACAAATCCATACATGAACTTTTTTTCAAAAAGCGGAAAACTCAGAATCGGAAACATTGATTTTTCGCCTGTACTTTCAATCGGTCTTTTAACTCTGCTTGCTTCGATTTTAAGTCAAATTGCTTCAAGCGGCTTCATTCATGTTGGTGTAATCCTTTCTGCAATATTCAACATGCTTTTTAGTCTTGTTATTTCCCTGCTCGGTGTACTTTTTCTTTTGGTTTTCATCCGCTGGATTGTTTTTATTGCAAACAAAAAAACTACACCTTATAATTCAATCTGGAATTCTATAGACGGATTTTTAAACAATTTAAGCACAAAAATAGCAGGAACTTTCATTAAACGAACAATGTCCTATGATAAAAAACTTCTTGCAACCTGGATTATTCTTCTTGTATTCATTGCAATCGGAACTGCAATACGCATTCTTTTGTGCAGCATGCTGCTAAGGATTCCGTTTTAACGAAGGATGAAATTATCTGAAATAAAAACACCGGTCTCTGTAATTTCAGGGGTCGGTCCGCAGCTTACAAAGACTCTCGCAAAATTAAATATCTTTACTGTTTCAGATTTATTGCAATATTATCCAAAGGATTACGAAGACAGAACAAAACGCATTCCTCTTGCTCAATGGAATCTTCACAAAAAAGTTCACACAGTTGCAAAGGTCGTCAGTCAGGAATGGTTTGGTTACGGTAAAATGAAGACTTTAAAAATCATCATAGATGACGGAACTGCAACCGGCGAATTAATCTGCTTCAACCGTACATTCCTTGAAAAAGTGCTTGTTCCGCAAACAATCATAACAGTAACAGGTCAGTTTTTTCTAAAATACAATGCAATTCAATCAACCGCTTTCGAAACAACTGTAATGGATTCAAAGGATTGTGTCCTCAAAGACGGCTTCGTAGATTATATGAACACAATGCCGTTAAACTCAAAAGTAATTCCGGTTTATCCATTAACAGAAGGTCTTTCACAAAAAAACATACACAAAGCAATTTCACAGGCTATTCAGCAATATGCACTTGGAATTGATAACGATCTTCCGGATTCCATAATTACCCGTCGCTCCTTACTTTCAAAGAATGATGCAATCAGAAAAATACACATGCCGCCAGACCTTCAGGCTGCAGAACAGGCACGAAGGACTCTTGCTTACGAAGAACTATATGATTTTCAGTATGCTGTCTGCGAACATGCCCTTAAGCATCGAGGAAGCATCCCTTCATTAACTGAAAACGCTTCAACAGAAACTAAAATCAGTTTTACAAAAGAAGAATTCATTTCATCTCTTTCACCACTTCAGAAAAAATTTCTTGAAAAGCTTCCGTTTGAATTAACAGACGACCAGATGAAAGTTATTCAGGAGATGAACAGTGATATAGACAAGGGATACGAAGAACGAAACAGGATTCTTGTTCAATATGACAGAGGCATTCCTGTTCCGAAGCGCCAGCCTTTTACAATGTCTCGTCTTTTACAGGGGGATGTCGGCTCCGGAAAAACCTTATGCGCTTTATTCGCATGTCTGAGAGTAATCAGTTGGAAGGGACAATGTGCGTTCATGGCTCCGACAGAAATTCTTGCACGTCAGCACGCTGAAACAACCTTTAAATTTTTTGATGATCTTGGAATAAAAACTGCTTTTCTGACAGGAAATGTAAAAAGTGCGGGACGGACTCAGCTTTTAAAAGTACTTAAAGAAGGAGAAATTGATATTCTGATTGGAACACATGCCCTGTTTTCAAACAATGTTCAGTACAATGACCTTCAGCTGGCGGTAATCGATGAACAGCACAGATTCGGAGTTATGCAAAGACAATCAATTATTGCAAAAGGACGTGTAGAAAAAAAATGCTCCGTTACTTTTGAACCTCATCTTCTGATGATGAGCGCGACTCCAATTCCTCAGAGCCTTGCCCTTACCTTCTTCGGTGATTTAGACATCTCAACTATAAAAACAAAGCCTTCCGGACGACAGGAAATAAAAACATATCTTGTAAAAGAAGGAAATGAAAGAAACGCATACGAAGCAGTACGAAAGGAATTAGAAAAAGGAAGACAGGCATATTTTGTTTATCCGGCAATTGACAGTGAAACAGCCTTAAAATCTGCAGAACGAAGCTTTCAAATTCTTTCGAAAAATGTATTTCCGCAGTTTAAATGTGCACTCATTCATTCACAGATAGATGAAGATCTTCAGGTACAGATTCTGAATGATTTTTACACAGGAAACATTCAGATTCTTGCAGCAACTACTGTAATTGAAGTAGGCGTTGATGTTCCTAATGCGACCTGTATGGTAATTGAAAATGCTGATTATTTCGGAATGTCACAGCTTCATCAGCTGCGTGGTCGAGTCGGTCGTGGAGGCGACCAATCCTATTGTTTTTTAATTTACAGCAATAACATAACTCAGACAGGAATTGAAAGAATAAAAGCGTTAAGACAAAGCACAGACGGATTTTATCTTGCAGAACAGGATTTAAAAACAAGAGGCCCCGGAGAACTGAACGGTAAACTTCAGTCTGGGGCACTCTCCTTTCAGATTGCGGATTTAACAAAAGATCTTGGACTTCTGTCTCTTGCTAAAATCGACGCAATTGAACAGTTGAAAAACACAAATTCAAATTAAATTACTTTACCGATATTTCACCGATAGTGTAGCTTCCCTTTACAGTTTTAAGCTGAAGGGTTAGAACCTGTTTAGTCTGATTAGGTTTTCCAAAATTCGTATAAACCTCTGCATGAACTATTACCGGCTGTAAAATCTTCTGACTTCTTGTGCCATAATAATTTGCTTCGATTTTATAAGTTCCGGACGGCGCCTTCTTTATACAGAATTCCTCTGGTCCATATCCCTGTGTAAAATCTCTGGACATACGGCCACCGTTTTTCGTAAGCCTATGTGCGTAATAGCATTTTTCTTTATCAGGATCTGTTACCCATAAATCAATATCACAATCATCAGTGTTCCAGGTAAGTACAATCCTTACATCAACCGGGAAATTTTCCATGATTCTCTGATCATATTTTGAAGTGAACTTTCCTTTAATTCCGCTTGCAGCAATAATTCCCTGCATATCGTTCAAGGCAATCTGCTGAAGATGAGCATAGCGGGCATCCCATGGATGTTCTACAATATAGTACAAAGTATCGAGAGCTTTCTTGTAATATTCAAGCTTATCATCGCCCTTACTTACCTTTGACAGTTCTGCATATGCAAGACCAAGATCCCTGTAAAACATTGGGATTTCACCCTTCATCTTTACAGTCTTTTCTAAAATATCGACAGCTTCTTCGAATGCATTCCATTCAGACAGCTTTGTTCCAAGCGCACGCATTATATCTGCATTTTCAAGATTCATTTCTGCAAGATTTGAAAGAATTGTAAGCGCCTCTTTATCAAGCTTTTCGTCCTTAAAATAATCTGCTGTTTCTATATAGAACGATGGTGATTCACCGAAAGTCTTTTTAAGCTCAAGATATTTATCATACATTTTATTTACAGAAGTACGTTTTAATTCTACAAGATATGAAGAATCAGGAGACCATGCCTGCAATGAAACTGCTGCCTGTGTTCCCCGTTGAGAACCGCCTTCTTTTTTAGCCTGAACATCTCTTGCCGCTGCAGGTACTACTGCTTCTGACTCATACAAAACTGCTTCATTAAAAGCTTCTGCTTCTAAATAGACTTCATCCGAAGAATTTGCACTTGACGAACGTGAACGGTTTACAGTTCTCTTTTCCTTCGGAGACTGGATTTTTCTGAATTCTTCAGGAGTAGTTAACCACCATTTCTTAAACTCTTCAAAATCCTTTATTACTTCCGGTGAAATTCCATCACGAGGAACATTTGAATTTTTATTACGGATTAAATTGTTATATTGTTCAATAAGTTCTTCCGGAGGAACAATTTCATATTTTACATAATCCTGGACTGTCTCAAGAACAATCAATGAGGTATCCTTTGTAACAACCTTATGCTTTTTTGCAAGAGCGATGATTTCATCCTTGTTTTCCTTATAATTCATATTGAGCTCTTCAATCTTTTTTGCAGCCCACAACTGAATTACATCAAGCTTTAAAGCATCATCCTCGCGAACAGAAGAAATATTGTATGTTAAAGTTTCAGTTACCTTATTTCCATAACCTAAGAATATTTTTATCTGAGCTGATTTTTTCTTGAGGATTCCGCAGACATTAATATCTCCAAAGCCTTCAACTATTGAACCTGGTGCAGGATAAACTTCAGTAACCGCAGTTTTATCATAATCAATACTGATAATTCTATAAGCCTGTGTTGACAGGAACGAAAGATTTTCTTCAACGCTATATCGGTTTACATCAACTGTAATTCCATGATTATCACGGGCAATTTTCTCAAGCATCGAATAATCTGCACTCAGGCTGGAATTAATTACGTTTACAATTGTATATCCTTTTGTTTTAGGATAAGCTTCCTTCCAATTTGAAATTCCATCAGTCACAAGAAGTATTCCATCAATCTTTATGGCATCAAAAACAGCTGTATCAAAATCAACACAACCAAGCGAAGTAGCACCATCAAACTTTAACTTCGAAATATAGTTTTTAAGTTCCTTCGTATTATAAAACACTTCCTTTTGCTTGAGCGTATAATTGAACGGTATAAATTCAATTGCATCGATATTATTTTTTTCAACATATGAACAGATAAGCTCAGTTTCTTTTTCAATATCACGGTTTTCTGCGGAAGAAGAAACATCATAATAAATGCGGATTCCATCTATCTTCTGCTTTTTACTTTCCGGAGACTGCGATAATCCCCTGTCTGAAAAAGCATTTATATAAAAATATGAATCCTTGCCATATTCCTGCATAAACACATTATCAGAAGAAATAAATTCTGATGGAATGAATATCTTAAGGGCTTTTTTCTGAACATATCCTTTTTTAGTAAACGAGGCGTTGAATCCTGAATTCCATGAATTAAATACAATATTGTTTTCGTTATTTTCAATTACCTTAGGCTTTATCTTCTGTTTAAAAACTTCCATGGTGAAAGAAAAATTTTCTACAGGAGAAGCAGAAAGAGGCATAAATTCATAAACCCTGCAATATTTTGAAGACTTGTCATAAATGTTAGCTGCGGTTGATAAATCCTGCTGAATTACAATTTTTACAAAACGTGAAGCATCCGGATTAAAAGGATAAACCCTTATTCTGTAATTGTTTCCGCTTGTTTTTTCAAGAAGTCCAGGATCTACATTTCGGCGGGTAATGTCTTCAAAAACAACACGACCCTTGTCCTTTTCTACAACAACTCCATCACGAAGTTTACCGTTTATATCAAGAGCGTAACCGATTACCGACTGCCCCTTGCCCAAAGGAAATTCAATCTCACCTTCCAGAACTCTTTTTTCAAAATTATGCAGCTCCATTTCTACGGTTGTAGTTGCAATTGTTCCGGTAACCTGCACATCTGCCTTTATATCCTTTATTTTGATGGCTTCCTGTTTTTTATTGTCAGCAGAATTCAAAACATTGACGGTGATAAAATTCTGTGACCAGGCAGAACAAAAAATTCCTGAAATAAGTGTTAAAAAAATAAAAATCTTTTTCATGGCCGCTCCTGATTATTTGTCGTCTATAATAAAGAAAACACCAGAAAAAGATTTTTGTAACAATTTATCTGTTCTAATCTGTTTTTATGCAACGTATGATTCAAGCATTCTGCTTCTTGTAGGATGCTGTAATCTTACAATTGCATGCTTTTCTATCTGTCTGATTCTTTCTTTTGTAAGCTCACATTCGTTGCCTACTTCCTGTAAAGACATTGGCTTTAATCCGTTCAAGCCGTAGCGCATTCTAAGAACCTTCTGTTCATTTGGACGAAGTGTTTTAAGAACAGAATCAATATCTTCCTTCATTGCTTTTTCAATTACCTTTTCTTCAGGCTTTGCATAAAGCTCATCTTCACAGAAATCTGAAACAGAAGTATGTTCATTTCCTGAATTGCTGATATCTGCATCCAAAGATACCATATCTCTTGAAATATTTATCATTTCGCGAACGTGAGATGTTTCCATGCCAAGCATTTTACCAATCTCTTCATATTCCTGCTGCTCTGTTTTATTTCCGGCAACAACCTTCTTTGCCTGTTCAATTCTTACAAGCTCATTAGCCTTATTAAGAGGCAAACGGATTGCGCGGCTCTTTTCACTTACAGCCTTTAATATAGACTGATTTATCCACCATACTGCATAAGAAATAAAATGATATCCCTTTGAAACATCGAACTTTTCAATCGCATTCAAAAGACCAATATTTCCCTCACTGATTAAATCAATAAGATCAAGACCATGATTCTGATAATTCTTTGCAACCTTTACGACAAATCTTAAATTAGCCTTTATGATTTTGTCCTTTGCAGCCTTATCACCGTTTTTTGCTTTAAGGGCAAGATCTTCTTCTTCTTCACGAGTCAAAAGAGAAATATTTTTTATATCCTTCAGATACATTGCTAAAACAGAATCATCTTCTCTAATCATTTTAACCTCCACAGTCTATATAAACTATATAGCAATTTTTGTGCCAACTACTAGAGAAAAATGATTTTTTTGATATTTTTTTAAAAAAAAGATAAATTTGTGCTGAATTCCTGATTTTTAACGATATTTTTGATTGAATTTCAAAAATGTTGTGTCAAAAATACACAGCAGATGAATATTACCTATGGATTGAGTCAATTTGACACAGTTTATTTTATAAGAGTCCAGACGATATAATATTTCCGAAGATTCTGAAGCTGATCCTTCTTTAATTCAGATTTTACGGAATAAGTTACGCCTTTATTATCAGAAAAAACAAGCTTTCCTTTCCCAAAAAGATTCATATCTGTAATATTTTCAATCTTTACTTTTAGTTCACCCTGTGTAGTTTTAAACGAGAGATGATCCTTGTAAAAAGAAAAAATACCGTTTTCCAGAACTTCATCCTTTTTATCTTCCTGATACCTATGCATCGTAAGCTCTGAATCAGAAAAATATGCCCTTTTACCTTCGAAATTCTTGATATAATCCTTAAGCACCTTTTCCTGATAATTATCCCACTCTTCTACAGTGCGGAATTTAAAATCGCTCGTAAAATATCCATATTCATCTATATCTGCTGCAACACCGCATTTTTTGCAGTACACGGAATTTCTTACCGTAACGATTGAATCAATTTCACGGCATTTAGGACATACACAAAGCGAACATTCAAGCCCTTCTGCAAGATTCTTTCCCTTATATCTTATCTGATTCTGTTTCTGTTTAACGTAAGCATTTTCCTGTAAATCTTTACGGATTGCCTTAGTGATTGCCTCCGGCTGCATCTGTGCGATTTTTTCCCTGCTGTAGATGTTTACAATACCGCCATGCATTACACCCTTTCGTTTTTCTTTTGCCCATCGTGGAGTGGTAAAATATCCGCCTTCAATTCTATAAGTTACAAGAGCAACCTGCGAGTTTTTTACAAGTTCACCAATATCTTCGGGAATATAACCTGTTCTACCGTTAAACGGAGCATTTATTTCCGGAAAAAAGCATACATTCCGACCGGTACGTAAAACTCTGGTAATCTTCATCTCAGTTAAAGAAAGATCTGTTCCCTTTGTCTGAATGATAGGTTCAAATGCCCATTTTATGAATTTTGATACAGATTCTTTTTTAAGTGCAAATTCATTAACCGCAAAATACATCTGCTGAGGAAAACTAAGTCCTGTTAAAAAAGCATCATCATCCGTACTGCGATTGGACACAACAAGGTACGGACCTTTTAAATCTGACGGAGCTAAATCATAAGAATATTTATATTTTCGTTTTATCCTGGATTTTGAAACACCTCTTACCAAAGACCAGAATTTCTGATGCCGTTTATATCCTTTAGATTCATTCATAACCTAATTATCGGCTGATTTTCCTGCTAACTCCAATTTTATCGCCGAAATTATAGAATACCGTTTCAAATTCAACATTATTTTCAAGAAAATCTATATATTTCTGAATCTTTTTAACAAGTTTTTTTGTGCTGTAATTGTGGGTAAGCGTTAAATCTTCGACCATACCGTGAAATGAAAGATTATCTGAAACAATCACGCCGCCTTCCCTAAGATTATGCTTGTATTTTTCAAACAGTTTTATGTACTGAGCCTTTGGTCCGTCTATAAAAATCAAATCGAATTTTTCATCAAGCTCAAGCTGTGCAGCATCTGCTAAAATTAAAGTTATACGGTCACTAAGCTTTGCATCCGATACATTCTGTTTTGCCTTTACGTGACGATCAATATCTATCTCTATGGATGTAACTTTTACATCGCTGCCTGAAAGTGCAAATTTTATTGTCGAATAACCTATGGCCGTTCCTATTTCAAGTACAGATTTAACATCATGCTCTTTAATGTAATTGCAGATAAAATCACTGCCTTCATCCTGCATGATTGGAACAGAATTTTTCTTTGCATAAATTTTTATAGAAGAAAGTTCAGACATAAACTCATTATAAAGACTGAAAAAAAGAGTTACAAGCAGAAAACCGTCCCTTTAAATTATCTTCATCTATTTGTATAAAACATTAAAAAATGCTAAACTATGAAAATATTTACATCCATTATAAAAGGAGATTTTTTTTATGGTACCAGTTTTAATCAAAGATTTACTTACTTCAAAACCAGACGGACAAACAGTAAAAGTTTGTGGATGGGTACGTTCTGTACGTGACTCAAAAGGGCTTGTTTTTATTCAGGTTAATGATGGAAGCTGCTTTTCAAATATCCAGCTCACCTTTGACCGCTCTAATCCTTCTAATAATGCAGATGTAAATAATATTGAAGAAGAACTCAAAAAACTCAACACAGGTGCTTCAATCCGTGCAGAAGGCGCGTTAATTGAATCTCCTGCAAGCGGACAGGCAGTTGAGGTTACTCTTGAAAAAATGGAATGTCTTGGACAGTGCAATCCTGACGAATATCCTTTGCAGAAAAACAAGATGTCTATGGAATATCTTCGTGATGTTGCACATCTTCGCGCAAGAACAAACACTTTCGGTGCAGTTTACAGAATCAGAAACCAGATGGCATTTGCAATTCATTCCTTCTTCCAGGAAAGAGGCTTCCAGTATATCAACGCACCGGAAATCACCTGTTCTGACTGTGAAGGGGCCGGTGAAATGTTCCAGGTAACAACCCTGAGCATGGAAAAAATTGCAGAAATGGGAGTTAAAGCCGGAATCGGTGGAATGAAAATAGAAGATGCCCACAAAATTGTAGATTACAGCAAGGACTTTTTCGGTAAAAAAGCAAATCTTACTGTTTCAGGACAGCTTGAAGCAGAAACACTTGCAACTGCACTTTCAAGAGTTTATACCTTCGGACCTACCTTCCGCGCAGAAAATTCAAACACACCTCGTCACCTTGCAGAATTCTGGATGTGTGAACCGGAAATGGCATTCTACGACCTCGAAGACGACATGGACATTCAGGAGGAATTCGTTAAATATCTTTTGAACTGGGCTTTAACAAAATGCCGCGAAGACCTTGAATTTTTCGACAAACGAATACAGCCGGGTTTAATTGAAAGTTTAACGAAGGTTGCAAATGCTAAATTCGTGAGAATCAGTTATACAGATGCAATTGCGAAACTCGAAGAAGCTGCAGCAAACGGTGCAAAATTTGAATTTAAACCTTACTGGGGATGTGATATAGCAACAGAACATGAACGCTATCTTACCGAAAAAATATTTGACGGACCTGTAATGGTTTTCAACTATCCAAAGGAAATAAAATCCTTCTATATGAAACTCAACGAAGACAAAAAAACAGTAAAAGCAGTTGATGTTCTTGTTCCTGGAATTGGTGAGCTTATCGGAGGTTCTGAGCGTGAAGAGGATTACGACAAGCTTCTTGCAGCATGTAAAGAACGCAATATGGATATGTCAAATTATGAATGGTATCTTGATTTGAGAAGATTCGGAACAGTTCCACATTCAGGCTTTGGTCTTGGTTTTGAACGATTGATACGCTACATTACAGGAATGGAAAATATCAGGGATGTTATTCCATATCCACGTGCTCCAAAACTTGCAGATTTCTAATCTGAAGGAAACCTTTTGAAAATAAAAAGTCCTAAGTTTAAGAACATTCTTGATAATCTCAAAGGAAAGCTTTATAAGTTCGGGCAGTTGATTTATTTAACCTGCCTGAACTTTAACGACAACCAGCTTTACGAAAGTGCAAATTCCTGTTCCTTCGGTTTTATCTTCTCGTTTGCACCTATTACACTTATGACTTTAACTCTCATGGTTGGACTTTTAAGAAACAGTAAAACAATATTAAACTATGTATTAAAATTTATAGAGCAGTTCAAGAATGTTTTTGATTTAACGCCTGTTTTAAAAGAAGTAATGAACATGAAAAGCTTATCAGTAATTGATTTCGTTCTTGCTATCTGGGTTATATGGATGGCAAGAAAGCTTTTTGCGACTGTCGTACAGGCAATGTCAAGAATCTTCAAAAGTGTTACAAAACGAAACACTTTATGGTATCAGCTTATAATGTTTGTAATTGAATTCCTTCTGATATTCATAATTATTGCTCTTATAATCGGCATTTTCTGTTTGAATCGTCTGAACAGTTTTCCTGTTTTTCAACAACTCAATGACTTTTTACCTCTTGTCTTTCTTGCAAAATTAAGTACAAATGCTGAATTTGTAATCTATTCGATAATATTTGTTTTTACAGCTCTCATTTATAAATTAGGACCAGGTGTTGAAATTAAACGAAAGACTTCAATCTTTTATGCAGCCCTTTCGACAATTTCATTTTACATAACATCACGTTTTATACGGTTCTTCTTTAACTCTTCCAATTACAGTTTAGTTTATGGAGCAATCAGTTCCCTTATAATATTGATGATTCTTGTCTGGTTCTTTTTTTCCATCTTTTTGTTCTGCGCCCAGATGATGCATTCAAGAATGTTCCTCGACAGTCTTTCGTTCGGTGTATTATATCTTGCTCCTGTAAAAGAAAATGAACTTACAAAATGGGGAAAATTCATTCTAAAGGTATTCAGAAAACCAGTCGCTGATACAACAAAATATTCAACAAAAACATATAAACAAGGTGATAAAATATTTTCTGCAGGCGAAAATGCAGATTATGTTTATTACATAAGAAGTGGAAATGTAACAAGAATTTCTGCAGAAAATAAAACCTCGGTATTAAAGGAAGGCTCTTTCTTCGGAGAGATTCACTGTATTTTGAATCAGACAAGAACCGATACTGCAACAGCAAAAACAGAATGCTCCATAACTGCAATTAAATCTCACGATTTCATAAAGCTTCTGAGGAATAATCCTAAAGCATCTGCAAAAGCCATATCGAAGGTTTCAAAATATACAGCAGAGCTTTACGAAAATGAACAGTAAAATCCCTTCAAAAGAATCAATCGCATTTATTCAAAATTAACAACCATTTCCGTAATAAGTGGAACAAGCTGTTTTTTTCTTGAAACTACACCCTGCAGAAAATAAAGATTTTCTTCCTGTTTTGGGAAAGTAATGAGCGGTATGAATTTTGAATTCCCGTAAACAAGCAGAATACTCGAAAGCGAAGTAATGTCTGTTACCATAAGACAAGAAAACAATCCTTTGCGGCTCTTACATTCAATTTCCAGCTCTTTAAGGAATTCTTCTTTTCGTGATACAACTTCTTTTGTACTTCCAACCTCTATCTGGCTTACAGTATAGACGATTTTTCCTTCCTGATATTCCTTCAAATCCTGTCTGATTAATTCACCCGCATCACGACCGGAAATATTGCTTCCGGCAATTAAGATTTCGTTTCCAAGTTCCTTTATATCAAGATCAGTGATATTCGAAAGATATTCTGCAATTTCGCGGTCAACAGAAGTTGTAGTTGCAGACTGCAAAATCAGCGTATCAGAAAGAATACCGCATAACAAAAGCGATGCAATATCAACAGGGATTGGAATCTTATTTTCCTTGTAAAGCCCTGCAATCTGAGTTGAAGTAGAACCAACCGGTCTGTTTATAAAAGTAATCGGATTTTTTGTAGGAATTGCACCTATCCTGTGATGATCAATTACCTCAAGAATTTTATAATGCTCAACGCCTTCTACAGCCTGTGACAATTCATTATGGTCAACAAGGACTACATCAATCATCGGCTCTTTAACTAAATCATGTTCAGAAACCATACCGATAACCTTATTTTCATCATCAACAACAGGAAGATATTTACAATGAGCATTTTTGAGAATATCCTTTATTTTTGCCACTGAATCATTAATATGCACGGTGTTAATATCCTTATCACCCATAACGCTTACACGCATTGAATAAGCAATAAGCATTGAAGTCGGCGATGTAGAATAAGGACTTACAATTACACTAACTTTATTTTTCTGTGCAAGCTCACGAAGCTCTTTATTTATTACACAACCACTGGTAGTTATAAGAAGCTTTACCTTATGTTCAATACAGATTTTATGAATGTCTTCCCGATCTGATGCAATTACGACAATATCCTCATTTGCATGCGCTTCCAGACGTTTTTTAAAAGTAGCCGGTGATGAAGAACCGACATGAATTGAAGCTTTGAGCATCTTATCTGCATCATCACACATGATAATAGGCTGAGCGTTCAAGGTTTTTTGAATAAGATTGATGTTAGTTGTAAAAGTATGCTTTTTTTCCGGATTTAAAATTGAAAGAACACTTTTAGCAAAACCCGAGTAATGGAGAAGAGAAAGATATTTTCCGTTTTTATCAACAATCGGCATTACACGATTCGTGCTTTTTTCCATTTGACCGATTGCATCCCACACAGAAACAGATTCTTCTACAGTTTCAACATTATCCTGCATGAAATATTTTACTTTTGGAATTAAATCCGGAATATACTCAGGACGAGGTACATTAAATTTCTTGAAAATATAAGCAGTCTGAGGATTAAGATGACCTGCCCTTGCAGCCTTATACTGTTCAAAACCAAGCAGATTTTTTAATCTTGCATATCCTACAGCAGAAACAACTGCATCTGTATCAGGATTTCTGTGTCCTATGATATAAACTGTTTTTTCCATTTATTGTTCCGTCCAGATATTCTCTTCTTTATGATGATTGGCAATTGTCCACAGGGATTTTTCAAGATGAGGATCTACACCGCATTTTTCAAAAAGGTCCGGAAGATTTACAAACTCATAGCCCTGTTCTTTTAAAACCGGAATTGCACGATCAACTGCTTCCAAGGTTGCCCCGTTTCCCTCAAGAACATGAAGTAAAAAAATAGTTCCATTGTCTGCAGCCTTCATAATATGTTCATAACGGAAATCTGCATCCTTATCAGGCTCCCAGTCAAAGCAACCTCGACCGCAGATAAAAGGAACAGAAATATTATCGTACATTGCCTGTGATAAATCTACGAAAGGTGGACGGAAAAACGAAGGACGTACACCGGTAAGCTCAGTAATGACATCATCACATTTTTTATATTCTTCACGAATTTCTTCAGAAGTAAGCTTTGACATAAAAGGATGAGTCCAGGAATGATTCTGTATATCGCAGCCCATCTTTACTGCACGCATAATCACCTTTTTGTTTTCTTCTGTGATTTTATTTCCAATCAGAAAAAAAGAACCCGGTACCTTGTATTTTTCCATAATATCAAGCATATCATTCATTGTTGTATCGCCCGGAATAATATTCGGACCATCATCAAAACTAAGACAAAGATATTTACTCATACTTCTTTTACTCCTTCTCCGGTACCGCAGGCAAAAAACTCACCGCTGTAACCGATTTTTTCTGTATATTCAGACTGAACGTTTTTTATAAAATCATCAATATAATTTTTATGAACAAGAGCAATTGCACAACCGCCAAAGCCTGCCCCTGTCATTCGGGCACCAAGACATCCCTTTTGATGCAAAGCCGATTCTACAAGAACATCAAGCTCAATCCCGGTAACCTCGTAATCATTTTTAAGCGACTCGTGAGAAGCATACAAAAGTTTTCCAAGAATAACAAGGTCATTTGCTTTAAGAGCCTCTACAGAACGCAAAACCCTGTCCATTTCGGTAACACAATGACGAACCCTTCTGTAAATCACAGCATCCTTTATGGAACTTCCCCACTGTTCAAAATCCTTAAGACTCATTGAACAAAGCGACGGGATTTTATGTCCCGCAGACTGCAGAATCTGAAGCCCTTTTTCACACTGATTTCTGCGTTCATTATATTTTGAATCAGCAAGCTTACGCTGCTTTTTTGTATTCATCACGATAAAACGATAATCACCAAGAACAAGAGGAATATATTCATGTGTAACCGTGGAACAATCCAGAAGCTCTGCAGTATCGGCTCTGGCAGTTGCAATAATATACTGATCCATGATGCCGCAGTTTACGTTCATAAACTCGTGTTCACTTTGCTGACCCATAAGAGCAATCTCTTTACGAGAGATGTTAAAATCAAAAAGAACATTCACTGCCCATGCAAAGCCGCATTCCAAAGCAGAAGAAGAGCTTATACCGCCGGCGCTCGGGATATTACTTGCAATAAGAACTTCAAATCCACATGGGAAAATACATCCACGTTTTTTCATGCATGAAAGAATACCGTTCAGAAAATTTGCATAATCGTTTGATTTTTCGTAAGTAAAAGCATCGCCGATATCGAAGGTATAAGTGCCGGGAAAAAACAAATCGTTGTAAATGATTTTTGTATCGTTACGTTTACGGATTGCAACATAAAGATAACGGTCAATAGCAGACGGAAAAACCTTTCCGCCATTATAATCAATATGTTCACCGATAATGTTGATACGGGCAGGTGAAGCAAAAATGCGGATTTCAGCACCATCACCATAGAAGTCAATAAACTTTTCTTTTAACACCTCAGCATTTACGGTAAACTTTTCCATTGTTGCAAAATCCTTATCGCAAAATCCTTCCCTGTTTATTTTTGATACGCTGGGCATAATCAAAAACATCCTTAAGAGGAGAATCAAATTCCATACCGCCGATATTAAGCTTACCCGGCGCATCAGGAATAAAATCTACCCAGTGGATATCGCTTCCGCTTGTAACAGGAAAATCATATTTAGCAGCATAAAATTCAGCAAGTTCATTTTCTACAGATTTGTTTCCGGCATTGTAAATCTCAATCCCATGAATCTCCCTGGGATGAATGTGAATGGCACGGATATAATCACGCAGACGGAAAGGATGAGCCTGAATCATAAGACCACCTTCACGATTTACCGCTTCAAAAACCTCCCAGTGACGCATAGCCTCCATGTCAGGATGATCATAAAGCCAGTGCTTGTCCAGACCATAAATAAGATAATCATCACCGTCAAAGGTCTGCTCAATGCCAAAAAATACCTTAAACTCACGGTCAGTGCCTGTAAGACCATTTTTCTCATTAAAAACACGAGCAGTTTCCAAAGCAGCCTCATAACCGCTGCAATACTGATCAATACGGTCAATCCAGTTTCCTTCTTTAGAAACACAAGTATTACCGCCAAAAAAATGATCAGTCACAAAAATGCCCGAATATCCAGCCTTAAAAAACGGCTCAATATATTCTTCACCGCCGGAACGCCCGCAGGCACTCCCCTGATTTGTATGTAAATGAGTTTCGTATTTATAACCAGCCATATGAATATTATAGTAGATTTAACAGAGTAATTTCAACTTTATTCCATTAACCGTTTTCTATTCCTTCAGTAAATCCATGAGTCCAATATTTATGAACAGATTGTCTTTGCCAACTTTTATGCATTTTAAGATTCCAATATCTTCCAGCTGGTGCAAATATCTTGAGGCAGCTTTGCGCTCTACCCCAAGTGAGTTGACGATGAACTCAACTTTGCAATATGGATTTTCAAAAAGAGTTTCTATCAATTCTTTTGAATAGATTTTTGGGGCTTCGGCTTTTACTTTTTCTGCGCAATCTTCCAAAAGTGTTTTTATACCTTTCACTTTCTGGATTGTATCGGCAGCAGTTTCTTCAATTCCTTTTAGAATAAAAATAATCCAATCTTCCCATGCATCTTCTTTTCGCACATTGTGCAGGAGTTTATAGTACCTGATTTTATTTTTTATAATATATGAACTGAGATACAAAATTGGAACATCAAGATAATGCTTTAAAATCAAATAGAGGATATTTACAATACGACCTGTTCTTCCATTTCCGTCATAAAAAGGATGAATACTCTCAAACTGATAATGCAGAACAGCTAACTTTGAAAGGCTGTCATCAGCATTATTCAGATATTCAGTAAGATTCTTTAACAGTTCATCTATTTCTTCTTTTGTCTGAGGTGGAGTATAAACAACTTCATTTGTTGTGTCATTTACAAGCTTTGTTCCAGGCAAGGTTCGGATTCCGGCATCATTTTGAACAAGAACTTTTTGAATCTGAACAATGTCATTTATAGAAATAAAATCATGATCCTTAAGCTGATTAAAGCCTGTATACAAAGCTTCGCGGTAAAACATAACTTCTTTTGTAGCTGAATCAATTTTAGTTACAGTTTCTGATACAGCCTTATAAAGATCATCTTTTGTTGTGATTATGTTTTCTATTTCCGAACTGTCTTTGGATTCCTGAAGTACAACAGCATTTATAAGAATAGATTGATTTGGAATAAGATTTGCACAGCCTTTTAATTCGGCAAGCATTTTTACAGCTTTGGTTTCGGCTTTGAGAATCTTAATTGTTTCCGTTTTTGAAGAATCAATCGGAAGCTTTTGTAATTCACTCATGTCCCAATTATACACCACTTTGGTACATAAAACAAGGAATATGTACCAATTTTTGCATTTTTGGTACATATAAGAAAAAACGTGTACCAAATTCCCTACTCATTGGTACAAATATCGTTACGTTTTAATTATACTTATTTTGTTAAAAATTCCCGCCGTTCCAGCCCCAGTTGGACGTGCCCCAGTAAGAAACATAAACCGCGTTCCCGGGAATGCCCAGTTCCTTCTGCAGAATCTCGCAGATCCGGGCCGTCATTTTGTCGCAGGCACCGCTGTCTATGCTGCCAAGAACTTTTACTTCTACATAAGCACCTTTTTCAAGCTTTTTTCCGCCAAAGTACAAATCCTGTCCGTCCACCAGATTAATCATCAAATAAGATTCCGGCTTTCCCATAATGCTTATAGCTTTCCCAAACTCCGCTTTTAAAACATCTCTTTTTTCTGCAGGCAACTGCATGGTTACCTTGGCTTCTATCATTGGCATGGTTGATTCTCCTATTTTTTTGTTTTTCCTGGTTTTATTATAGCACCTCGTCGACCAAAATGAAACTTCAAAAGCAAACTCCCAAAAATGCACCACAACACAAAAGTCAAAGAAATAATCAATTCAAACATAGTTTTCTCCCATAATTTTCGTTATCTGGGATTAATGATACAACATCAAAGTGCCAGGGAATGGCATTGTAAAAATTTTGTGGAAAAAAAAATGAGGGGAAAGTCTTCCCCTCGCTGCAACCCGCTTCGCGGTTTTCCGCTACCCCTTCGAGCGGGCAATGCCTTCTGTTCCAAGGCCCGCAACGCCCAAGTTCCTTTTTACATAACTACAAACCCACCGCTTTGTGCATATTTCCACATATCACTGATTAGATTTGGTTTATATGTTTTAAACTGAGTAGTAACAAAAGGTGTATTAAGTTTTCTTAAATTATCATTACGATTTTGGATGAGTTTTACATATTCCATCCTTGGAATCTTATTACTTTTACGAATATTGCAGGTTGGACAAGCCAAAACAAAATTCCATAATTTATCCTCTTTTACAAAACTCCATGGAATAAAATGATCAACATGAATCTCATGTAACTTTTTCCCGCAATAAAAGCAATTACACTGCTCGAACTCTTCATAAAGAACCTGTCGGAAAACAGACAAATCATCACGCTGAGGAGTAGCGAGTTCAAGCTTATCCAAAAGTTTTACAACGACAGATTCATCGTTTATTTTCTCAAGAAACTTAGCCCAGGCATAATAGTTGAGCTTTTCAATTTCGATTTTATATTTAAGCATAAAATCAAAAGCATAAGGATTCAAAAAGATTCCATCGCCTTTCAAATCAAAGGCATAAAGACAATCCTGAAAATCCCGATGAAGAGCTCCAACTACATTCTTTCTGCAGTCATTACTAACTTGTTTTATGATCGAGTTTCGCTTTACTTCTGGAATTGAAGAAAAAGGTATATTTGCATATGACGGTTCTTCCTGAATTAATGCCATGAATATCTGTTCGATTTTAGAATACTCACTCTTTCCATCAGGCAGCATCTGTTTTAAATGATACTTTGTAACAAGATTCCAATAGTTTTCTGCAAACTTCCCAAACAGGTTCTCGTAGCTTATAAAGAGACATTATCATCCCCTTCACTATTAAAAAGATTATCAAGAATCGATTTTATGAGACCAAATTTATATGTTGTCCTCTTAGCCGAACTGTCGGAAAACACATAATTAAATAACATCCAAAAAGTATTTTCATCTATCGGCCCTTCCCGGAATGTCCCGGAAGATTGATTCCATCCTGCTGGCATATTGTAACATTTACCTCATTTACAACTTCTCATAATAGGTTCTAATCTTATTAGTAATCAATTTTCGACGTTCTGTCAAAAACTTTTCATAATCCTTAAATGTCCAGTTCTTAATCTCAATAGGAATACAGTTATCAGCAAGATTTTTTTTGATTGCTTCTTCTGATTTGAGATTACCGATATCGTATTCCCCTGTTTTGCATTGTTCAAAGACTTTTGTAAAATATTTACAAGGTTCATCTTTGCCTACTGCGATGTTTGTTGGGGTATCAAGATATGTAAAGTTTGCAACCTGATTGTATTTTGCTTTGTCATTGATTCCATTATCAATCAGATATTGTTTTGGGAAGATATGATGAACATCTCCCATTGTTGTTATAAGATTTGAAAACTTTGAACCTTCGTTAAACAGTGAATCACTTCCTTTCCTGCAAGAAGCAGCCCAGAACACACAAAGATATGGACTGTTTACAGAAGATGTTTCAAGGTTCTGTCCGAGTTCAACATTCCAGAAAGTATCAGATAAAGTTTTTTCGACTTCTTCAAGCCATGGCAAAAATCCTTTTTCTTTGATTCGGCGTAAATCCAAATCCATTGCAGATTCAGGAGATGAAATATAACGCCCGGTCAAAGTGCTCATTACATACCAGCGCTGAACATAATTCTTTACTTTTGTTTTATCAATTGATGAATCTTTCAACAAGCGCAAATAAAGAGTATATGCAAAATCTAGCGTGATATCTGATGTAATTAATTTTTTAGAAATAAAGCCGGCATCTTTGATTGCAAGAACAAACTGTTTGAAGTTATATTCGTTCATGTAATCAAGAACACCGTTAGAAAGATTTTTGAAATTTCATATATTTATCTAGAAAAAGTTTTCCTATGTGATTGTACTATTGTTCCATCCTCTTTTAGATATGCAATTTGAGAATAAGATGGTAAATATCGTTCTGCCTTAAAATCAAACACATTAGTGATTTGTTTTTCTCCTAATAAAGACCACATTATTGTATAATCGGAGTTCTTTATAAAATTTAAAATCTTTTCTTTATCTCCCATCAAGGCATTTTGTCTTTTTTGTGATTCGCCGTCATCAAAAAAAACTAATTCTCCTGTTGAATCATAAAAATAACTTTCATTTTCTTTCAGTCTTAATTTCATTTTTTGT
>JAILKS010000080.1 GCA_024693715.1 Treponema sp.
ATTAAATGAAACAAGTATTATTTCCGCCATTCTGCTTAAAATATTCCTGAAAAAGAAAAAATTTCCTGCCCTAAGCATAAAAAATGCCTTGGCATTATTACATTTTATCACAAACAAAATATGTTCTCAATGCGATAAAAAACTGCACTAAAATATTTCTTTTATAAAAAGTTCTTTTAAAGAATATCATTTATCATCAGTCTCTCTTCATACTTGCGAACGGAAACAAAGCAATCAGGTATAGGAATACTACTTAAAATGTTATCTTTAAATAGATTGCTTCGTTGCTAATGATCCGCTCAATGACGCATTATGTTTATGCTATTAATTCTTATATATGACAGAGCCCTTTATTTTTAACCTATTAATAAATTTTATAGAGTTGTTTTATAGGCAATGTTAGTATAAATAATACGTAAAAATTTGTTATCATAAATTTAATGAAAAGAAAATTTCGTACTTTTTTGACGAGTATTTTTTCAACTGCGATTGGGCTAATAACAACAACAAATGATAGTGTGGCAAGTGATAATACTTCTGTTTGCACAAATAAAAGTCTTTATGTATTAGAACAAGATAAACAAAGAGATTTGTCCAAAAAACTCGTGCTTAAACCATCGATGGCTGGAGATAATTCATTGTTTGTTGCTTGGCATAGAAGTCATCGTTCTCACTATTCACATCGTTCCCATCGTTCTAGTCGGTATGGAGGGTATACTTATATATCTTCGTACGGTAAAACTTCTGTACCAGTAGTAAAAAATTCTTATAAGTTAGGAGACAGGATCATCAAAGAAGGAATGTCTGGTAAAGATGTGACTGAGGTAGTTATGGCCTTAGCTTCTCTCAAATATTTAAATAAAAACGATTTTGTCGATGAAAGTGAAAAAACTATCTATTCTGATAATCTAAAACAAATTGTGCAGAAATTTCAAAGCGATAATGACATAACTGTAGACGGAATTATTGGAGTTATTACGATATCTAAACTGAAAGAAAAAGTAAGTAATTTAACTAAGTGTAAAACACAACAGGAATATAATTTAGGTGATCGTGTTTTACGTAAAGGGATGTGTGGCAAAGATGTAACAGAGTTAAAAAATATTTTAATAGATAAAGGATTTATAAGTGGCGATTTAGTGAAAGGAATAACAGAATTTGACTATAGTATAGAACAGGCTGTTATTAAATTTCAAAAAAGTATAAAAATAGAAGCGGATGGAATTGTCGGACATCTAACAGTCCATTCTGTAAAAAATGATCATGATTGAGGCAAAACAAATTGCAAATAACGCTTTTATATTTACGATAGATTCTTCTATCTTTTCTGAAGTAGTGCTTTCAAAAGCACTTTATTGGTATGCCGATACGTTTAATGTGTTTTGGCAACAAAAGAACAATAAACATATAGTAAAACTCGTATGTAAAAGTTTATCAAAATATTCATATACATTCACTGAAATTACTGATAAATTAAACCAAGATTTGATTGATTATAAAAATAGGATTATTATTGCTGAGGAAACAAAAAACATCAGAGATATTTTATATATAAAAGCATTTGCAAATAATGATGAATTTGAAGACATAATTCTAAAATGAAATCTGCATATTATTTATTGCCTTTCCGTTTTGGCAGGATAGGTCAACAAGAGTTATTAGTGAATGAATTGGGAGATTTTTGTTTTGTTCCTAATGGTACTGTTTCTGAAATTGTGAATCACACATTAAATACTAATGGTGATATATATAAAAATTTAGTAACAAATTATTTTATCTCTCCTACCCCTATTCCTCCTCTAGCTGATAATATAGCAGTTCGTTTAAGAACAAAAAAATCTTTTTTAGAAACCTTTACCGCACTTCATATCTTTGTGCTAACAATAAGGTGTAATCAAAATTGCATTTATTGTCAGGCTTCAAGTAAAGAAAGTTCTGATTGCAATTATGATATGAAAAAGCAGGATTTGTTGGCTGCAATTGACCTAATGTTTCGTTCTCCCTCTCCAGATATTACGATGGAGTTTCAAGGAGGGGAACCGTCTTTGGCAATTGATTTGTTCAGATTAGCATTAGAAACGACTTCTGAAGCTAACAAAAGTTTTGGCAAACATATAAATTACGTGTTGTGTACAAATTCTATTCACCTTACAGATAATGTGTTGCAGCTATGTAAACAATATAATGTGTCGATTTCTACTTCTTTGGATGGGCCAGAATTTCTTCATAACTATAATAGAGGAAAAGAAGATAGTTATTCTAAAGTAATATATGGCATTGAAAAAGCCCGTAAATATCTTGGTGTTGATCAAGTATCTGCTTTAATGACGGCTTCAGAAAAATCACTAAATTATCCTTATGAAATCATAAATTCATATATAAAAAATGGTTTTTATAATATTTTTTTACGACCATTAAATCCATATGGGTTAGCCAAAGAGAATAAAAATTGGGATATGTATTTTGATAATTTTGTTGAATTTTATAAAAAAACATTGCATTATATACTTGAACTCAATCAAAATGGGATCCCTTTTGTAGAAGAATTTACAGCAATTTTGTTACGTAAAATATTAACACCGTTTACAACAGGATTTGTCGATTTGCAATCACCAGCCGGAATTATAAATAGTGTTATCGTTTATAACTATGACGGATATGTTTACGCATCAGATGAATCACGAATGCTGGCAGAACAGGGAGATTATTCATTCCGTTTAGGAAAGGTGAGTGCCTCCTATGAGAAGTTGTTTTACAGTGATAAGGTTCAACAATGGTCTCAGTGTTGGGGAACTGAATTTATTGCTGGTTGTGCAGATTGTGTTTTTCAAAGTTATTGTGGTGCTGATCCTGTTAGAAATTATTCAACTCAAGGAGATTTGTATGGTTTTCGTCCAACTTCGCAAATATGTAAAAGAAATAAAGCAATTTTTACGCATATTTTTGAGTTAATATTAAACGAGACAGAAAAAGTAATGCCTATTTTTAAACAGTGGGCCTTAAGATGACAAAATTTGATATTCATTCAAATGATAATTCTCTTTTTGTTACTGGCCAATGCAACAATAGGTGTTTAATGTGTTGTCAGCCACCTGTATCAGAAAATGATATTGAACACATAATGAGAGAAAATCTTGATATGCTCAAAAATTCCCCATTAGGACTTTCTGATATAGGAATTACTGGCGGGGAACCAACATTACTTAAAGACAAACTATTCTTTCTTATCAAAAAAATTACAGATCGTTATCCAGAAGCAACGATCCACATTTTGACAAATGGTAGAGAATTTAGGAAAGGACAATTTACTGTTTGTTTCTCTCAATACCCACAGATTTTATTTGGAATTCCTTTACATTCTGATATATCAACAGAACATGATTATGTCACACAAGTAGAGGGTTCCTATTATGAAACGATGAGAGGACTATATCAATTAGCAGCAATTAATGCTAAAATTGAGTTGCGTATTGTGATTACGAGACAAAATTATCAACGTCTATTTAATATGTCAGATTTTATTTGGAAAAATCTGCCTTTTGTATCGTATATTTCTTTTATGGGGTTAGAAGATACTGGATATGCTATTAAAAATGAAAAAAAGATATGGATTGACCCAATTTTATATAAACAAGAGTTAGAAAAAGCTGTATTAAATCTTAATGATTGGCATATGAATGTCTCAATATTTAATATCCCATTGTGTTTGTTGCCAAATTCACTGCATATTTTTGCTAGAAAATCAATTTCTGATTGGAAGGTAAAATATTTAGAGGTATGTACTAAATGTAATAAAAGAATAGACTGTTGCGGTTTGTTTGCAACTTCTAAGAGGCAAAGTGATTATATATCGCCTATCATATTTTAATGAGATTGTGAGACAGGTTTAAGACAACAAAATCTATTGTATTGCATTTATAAAACATGCTCTATCAATACTTTCTTTTAACAAAGCCAATTCAAAACAAGTTTTTTCTTTCAGACAAAAAATGAGTTTAATTATCATTAAGCATTGTTCCAAAATCTGAACAAAGACACATATAACAGCATTTATACACCCTGCATGAATGCGATTCCTCAAATACGGTCTTTCCGCTGAATAATTAAGCCTGTTAGTCTACCTTAGAAAATAGTAACATTATAAAAAGTAAGATTTCCGGACTTACAATTGAGGATACTGAAAAATGAAAAAAATCTGGTTTTAAAAATATTCCTGTCCGGCGGATATATTCTTTGGGTGTTACTTGTTCTTTCCACGATAACGTTTCTGGTATGTTATTATATTCCCATTTTCAGATTTAATCTTCCGGGAGATTATTCTCTTAAGTATTCCTTAAAGGATTATAAAGGAACTATATCAGATGCTGACAGCAGAATAATACTGCAGGACATAAACAGTTTTGGCTTTTGCAGCAGATTCATATATGGACAAAGTTTTTTGTCTGAAAGGGACAGTTCAAAAATATCTCCAGCCTTTTTTATAATTGATACAGAAACAGGAGAGGTAAAATACCCTTTGGAACATTTAAAGGGTACGATGTTTGAAAATAAACCTATGGCTACTGTTTATACTGTATCAGAACTTTTTAATGGCGATCTGCGTCGTATAGGTTTAAACAAATGCGAATAAACCCAGATAAAGCATTCTTACGATTGGCCCGCATCGTATTTAATATCATATTATACATCAGTTCTTTTGTCTTCTGGTTCCTGCTGGTTTATTGTCTATCGTATATGTGTTATGAGTTCATTTCAGACAGACCGGAAAATATAATCAGTATAGATAATAATTATTCCATTCTGTCAGGGCCGATTAATAGAACAAGAATTACAGACAGAAAAGGACACGAGACAGTCAGATCCATAAAAACAGTATGCGTGGAAAATCATTATATACACGGTGAAAAAAATTCCACCCCTGGAAGCGAAGAATATTTTTTCATCATTGATACTGATTCAGATGATGTT
>JAILKS010000039.1 GCA_024693715.1 Treponema sp.
ATCGCTAAGTACGGTGTTGAGCTTACAGACTCTGAATACGTTGTTTTGAACATGGACATCATGACTCGTGCCGGTGAAAAGGTATGGCAGTACATTGGTACTGACGGCGACTGGGTTCCATGTCTCCACTCTGTAGGTAAGCCACTCAACAATGGCGAAACAGACGGCGGAATCTGGCCTTGTGCAGATGTTGAGCACAAGTACATTTCTCAGTTCCCAGAAGAGCACCTTGTTTGGTCTTACGGTTCTGGATACGGTGGAAACGCTCTTCTTGGTAAGAAGTGTTTCGCTCTTCGTATTGCAACTGTTATCGCTCGCGAAGAGGGATGGCTTGCAGAACACATGCTTATTCTTAAGCTTACAAATCCTAAGGGCGAAGTTAAATACGTTACAGGTGCCTTCCCAAGTGCCTGCGGTAAGACAAACCTCGCTATGCTTATTCCTACAATTCCTGGATGGAAGGTAGAAACAATCGGTGATGATATTGCATGGATGAAATTCGGAAAAGACGGAAGACTTTATGCTATCAACCCTGAAGCAGGTTTCTTCGGTGTAGCACCGGGAACATCTGCAGAAAGCAACAAGAATGCTTTGATTTCTGCTTCTAAAAATACAATCTTTACAAACTGTGCTCTTACAGAAGACGGAGATGTATGGTGGGAAGGAATCGGATATCCTGCTAAAGGTAAACTCGTTGACTGGAAAGGTCAGACACGTGATGCTTTACCAAAGGATAAATCTCCTAAGGGTGAAGAATTTGCTCATCCAAATGCACGCTTTACAGCTCCTGCAAATCAGTGTCCTTGTATCGCAAAAGAATGGGAAGATCCAAATGGAGTTCCTATTTCTGCTATTCTCTTTGGTGGACGCCGTCCTTCTACTGTACCTCTCGTACATCAGGCACGTAACTGGAATCACGGTGTATTCCTCGGATCTATCGTAGGTTCAGAAATCACTGCCGCTTCTACAATCAACGCTGCAGAAGTTGGTAAAATCCGCCGTGACCCGTTTGCTATCCTTCCATTCTGCGGATACAACATGGGTGACTACTTCCAGCATTGGGTAAACATTGGAACAAAATCTACAGAAGACAAGCTTCCAAAAATATTCTATGTAAACTGGTTCCGTAAGGATGATAACAACGCAGACCTTCCTGGTGGATTTATGTGGCCTGGATACGGTGATAACAGCCGTGTACTTGCTTGGATTTTTGACCGCTGTGATGGTAAAGACAATGCAGTTGAAACACCAATCGGATTTATGCCAAAAGAAGGTTCTATCAATACCGACGGACTTGCAGATTACTACAAGAAAGTACTTCCAGAAATCCTTAAGGTTGATACAGAAGGCTGGTTGAAAGAAGTAGATGATATTAGAAATAATCATTATCCAAAATTTGGAAAACATCTTCCAAAAGAACTTTCAGACTGTCTTGACGATTTGGAAAAAAGATTGTCTAAATAAATCTGAACTGATTTTTGAATAAATAAAGCCCTGAATCATATATAATGGTTCAGGGCATTTTTTTGAATTAAGAATCACAAAAATTATTTTTTATACGAACGGACCGTCAATGTTAATCCTGTCTTCAGGGAAATGGATGGTTTCCAGTCAAGCTCGCGTTTTATTTTTTCACAATTAACTGCATACCTGAAATCATGTCCGGGTCGATCCTTTACAAGCTCAACATTTGGTTTTTTACCGGTAATGACGCAAAGCATTTTCAATATATCAAGATTTCGAAGTTCATTTCCTCCGCCTATATTATACCGCTGACCGCTTCTACCATTCTGCAGAACCTTCCAAATACCGTTTACATTATCTTCAACAAAAATCCAGTCGCGTATATTATTACCGTCGCCGTAAATCGGAATCTTCTTTCCAGAATATAATTTTGTTATAATTTTAGGAATAAATTTTTCATTAGCCTGATTCGGACCATAATTATTCGAAGAATTTGTTATCGTACAATTTAATCCGTAAGTATGATAATAAGATAAAACAAGAAGATCTGCTGCAGCCTTTGATGCTGAATACGGACTATTTGGTCTATAAGGCGATTCTTCTTTAAAATATCCGGTTGGTCCAAGACTTCCGTAAACTTCATCGGTAGAAATCTGATGAAAGTGATATTCATCCGGGTGATTGTCAAGCGAAAATTTCCAGACATTTCGTGCTGCTTCCAGAAGACTCATTGTTCCGTCAAGATTAGTTTTATAAAATTTCTTAGGATTCTGAATTGAATTATCTACATGAGTTTCTGCCGCAAAATTCACGATTGTATCTATATGATAATTTGTAAGAATCTTTTCCATTTTCTTCTGATTACAAATATCTGCTTTAACAAAGATGAAACGTTCCGGAAAATCAGTCTGCATTTTTATTATAAACCATTTATTTGCCGCATAAGTAAGCTTATCTGCAACGATGATTTTTCCGGTAAAATCCGGTGTTTTTTCGAGTAAAAATTTAATGAAGGCTGACCCTATGAATCCGGCTCCGCCAGTTACCAGAAGATTAGTTAACTTCCTCATTGCTGTTCCAATTTAAATTCTTTAAAAGATAAATCCCTTTCATTTATTATCGGCTTCTTTGAGCGAATTTGTAACTTCCAGTCAACATCAAACGCCTTACTGTTCCATAAAAAACCACTTTCTTCTTCAGGATAATAAAAATCAGAGCATTTATATAAAACACATGCCTTTCTGCTTAAAACATAAAACCCATGAGCAAAACCTTCAGGAACATAAAGCTCATTATGCGTTTTACTGTCAAGAATTACTGAATAACTTTTACCAAAGGTTTGAGAATCCTTTCGTAAATCAACAACTGCATCAAATATTTTTCCAGAAACAGGACAAATAAGTTTTCCCTGCGCGTGATTTTTCTGAAAATGCATTCCTCGAAGAACATTTTTTCTTGAGTAAGAAATATTATCCTGAACAAATTTCATTGTCAGACCCGCTTCAAAAAACTGACGCTGATTATATCCCTCAAGAAATAATCCACGTTTATCCTTGAAAGTTTTACAATGAATCTCGTATAGACCTTCAATCTTTATATTGTCTTTAGAAAAACATTCAATAAATTCAAAATTCATCTTTCGTATACAGTCCACCTTTACTGTTTTTATCTGCCGGTTGAATTTTTATAAAGCTGCTTCAAATATTCACCGTATTCTGTTTTATATTCTTTTGAAATCTCAAGAAGAGCTTTTCTGTCTATCCATCCGTTATTAAAAGCAATTTCTTCTATGCATGAAACAAACATTCCCTGTCTTTTCTGTACCGCTGAAATATAATTAGATGCTTCCAGCAGATTATCATAAGTTCCTGTATCAAACCAGGTCATTCCGCGTCCAAGCAGTTCAACATGCAAAGCATTCTGTTTTATAAACTGATTATTCACATCAGTAATTTCAAGTTCACCTCTGCGACTCAGTTTTATTTTCTGTGCTATCTGAACAACCCTGCTGCCGTAAAAATACAAGCCTGGAACGGCATATTTTGACAAACTCTTTTTAGGCTTTTCTACAATCCGTTTAATTTTATCCTGATTAAATTCAATCACACCATAAGCACATGGATTTTGAACAGGATATCCGAAAATCACCGCTTCCTTTTGTTTTGTTTCTACAAAGGATTTCGCTTTTTTTAATACAGATGTAAATCCCTGGCCATAAAAAAGATTATCTCCAAGAACAAGAGCAACTGAATCATTACCGATAAAGTCTTTTCCGATTAAAAAAGCTTCTGCGATTCCCGAAGGTTTTTTCTGAACAGCGTATGTTATATTCATACCAAGCCTTTGACCGTTACCAAGAAGTTTCTTTATCTGTGGAAGCGCTTCCTGTGTAGAAATAATCAGAATATCTTTAATCTGTGCAAGAATTAAAACAGAAAGTGAATAATAAATCATAGGCTTGTCATAAACAGGAAGCAGCTGCTTTATTACACTGGTAGTTAATGGTTTAAGCCTCTGTCCTTCTCCGCCTGCAAGTATAATTCCTTTCATTTTAAAACCTCATCATGAAAATTTTCCGAGAGATTAAAAAAAGAAAAACCTATGCTCATTTTTACAAAAAGTCCTGTAGACCCCATCACAAAACCAGTACAGGCAAGCATTCCAAAGTTTTCATTAAATTTAAAACAAAAATCAACATCAGTTACTAAATCACATCCCATCTTGTCTGGAAGAAGTACAAAATTTTTTACATCACTCAAGGTATATAAAAAATCAACACGAAAAGTTTCGTAAAGATAAATAAAGCACCAGTCGCATAAATTCCATCTGTATCCGCAGCAAAGCCCCGTATGAATACCGGCTGCCTTACAATTAATTATTTCTCCGCTCCTGAAACCTGATTCAAATCCCCAGATAAAAGAAGATTCTTCATCCAAAGCCCATAAAATACTTAAAGTTAAATTATCAAACACAGGTTCTTTATATTTATTATCCATAAGAAAGAGCTCTTTTCCCGCAGCTGCCGAATATTGGAGCTTTTGAGAAAATGCACTGATACTGAGCAATAGAAAAAAAATCAGAAAGAATAATTTTTTCATAAATCGATTATATCATAGAATAAAATTCTTGTTTATAAAAATAG
>JAILKS010000056.1 GCA_024693715.1 Treponema sp.
CCGACAAGCTCGTGCTTTTCAAGAAGAGGCGGAAATCGTGCAATTGCATTCGCAAGCTCCTGTAAATCACTGATTCTATCCTGAAAGCTGTCTGCCCTTAAAGCATCCTTTTTCCGGATTGCAGGCATAACATTATTAATAAGCTTTTTCTGCTTTTCGGTTAAAATATCTACGCGTTCATTCTCTAACGAAATCGTTTTTGTAGAATCAAAAAAGGAGTTAACATCTATATATTCAAATTCGTTGTCTGCGTCTTTCATATTATTTAAGAAATTTAATCTTTATTAATATTAATTATAAATCATTTATTAATTTTGTCCAATGTTGTTTTCAATTATTTTTTTTGCAGGCTCATCAATTTCAAGTAATTTTTTATCATTATAGGTATGAGTATCCTTCTGAGCATAATAAAGATTGCCTCTATAAAAACGATAAATTAAATCAAACTCAAAAAGTGCAAAAACAAATGGCTGTCCTGCAACCAATGTAAAAACTGATGCCGTAATTAATGATCCGTTCAATAAAAATGCATTGGCGGCATCTGCATAATCATGTGCATAAAGCTGACCAAGCCCCGGAATTATTGAAAGAATGCACGCAAAAACAGGTTTTTTAGGTTTAAATTTCTTATATTCTTCGATAGATGATTGAATCACAGTCTTTTCTTCATCCGTAAAAAGATTTACAAACATACTTTCTGACTGCTCATATTTTATTATAAAATTATCAAAATCATTTGCCAAAAGACAGTCATACATAAGTGTAAGCATTGCATACTCACGGACACTTTCCGGATATCCTTCAAGTTCTATATATGAAAAGATTCTGTAATCGCCGGTAAGCCGCAAATTTAGCTGCTGGCTTCGTTTTGCAATAAGAAAAATCTCACGCTTCATCGCATCTACACCGTTTGTACAGTTTTTATAAAGCCGGCAATAATTTAACGAAAGTTCAATATTATTGTTTCTTTCATAAATTTCACTCAAAGCCTTATAGGACTGCGCAACCAATGGATTATGAACAAGGAGGGTTGTCCCCGTCGTTTCATTTTCCTGCAAAAAAATATATCTCTTGTATTCAAGTGCCGCTTCCTTATCTGCGCCGCTTTTATCAAGTGATTCTGCAAGGTCAAAAACCTGATTATAGTCAACGAGGGTTGTCCCCGTTGTTTCTGCCTGAACGCAAAATATCGTGAAAAAAGAAAATAATACTATGCAAAAAAACGATTTAATATAATAATTCATAGATTTTATCCATCTCTTCACAAATATGATAATATTCGGCTTCATTAAATCTCAAAGCACTCTGATATGCTCCATATAATTCGACGACATATAGGAATAATCCGCAGGTACCGAAAACATAAGGCTCCCAGCTCTTCCATTCATTTTTAACTCCCGTGTAAACAGTTGCAAAAACAAATGAGCCAATCTTCGTAAAACTAGAAAAGCCTCCCCAGAAAGAACCGGTATACCATCTTCCGGCACCAGGAAAAACAGATGATAAGAACAAGGCAAGACCCGGACTTTTATATTTATAGGATAAGCATAATTCATTCAATTTCTCAAAATCAGAATATCCTCCGTTATATATGTCAGAAACTGCTTTTTTAGTTCCTTCAATATCCCTGTTCAAAATCAGCTGGCTTATATCAATCACCGGTAAAAAAACAGGATTCGAAAAATTAACGTTCAAAACAGATTCTTTGTAAACAGAAAATGCATCTGCATCTCTTTGAGCAAAAACCTTCTTCCCCTGAACAACCTTCATCATATAATTCAGATTTGTATTTTCTGCAGTATAATAATTTTCTATAACCCAATTTATACCGCCGATATTATCATTCACATCATAAATGTATAGAAGTTTTTCGATGCATTCAGAATCTGCCTGTCTTGTCATAAAAAGATAACGCTTAAGCTCACCCTCTGCTTCATCAAGAAATCCCTGAGAATAAAGACTGAAAGCAAATTCCTTCGTCAACTGCGCACCATAAGGATTCTTTGAATTATCCTGTGCCGTCAGAGAAACTGTACAAATAATAAATGCATACAAGAAAATAACAATTTTTTTCATTTTTTTAACCTTTTCTTCTTTTTATCTTCCTTAAAATCCGGAACTGGATCATAATGTCTTCCATCCTTTATCGAATAAATGTCCCTCTTGTGCTCTACAACAGTACATCTGGAAAGACGTTCAAAACCCATCATGATTCCGAAAAGTCCGTATTTAGAAATTGACTGCATCATATACTGCGAACAAGTCGGATTAAACGGACAATTCGTAGTATCCTGATTCGTAATGAATTTTTTATAAAATGAATAGCCGGCGTTAAAGATAATCTGTGTATCTGATGTTTTAAACTGCTTTTTTTCCGGTTGTTCGAGAAGCTGCTGATTATAATTGATTTTTACCGGTTCTTTTTTTATAAGAACAGTTTTACCTGTTGAATATGGATTTTCATAAGCGCTGTTTATCTGAACGTTTTCAAAAGTAAGGATGATTTTTTCCAATTCTTTTTTATTATCATAAATAATTGTTTCGATTACCGTAGGATAAAAATATCCGTTTGAATTATTAAAACCGGAAAGCCTTGTTTCACTGAGCATTTCATTTAAAGCGGAATACATCTGCATTCTGTCATAATATCCACGTTCATTTATAAAAACATTAACATAAGCAACAGGATTATCTGTCGGAGAAGACATTATCCATCGTAAAATTACATCCTTATCCTTTTTATAAAACTCAAGCATTCTGTAACCAGATTTCTGCAAACCGTAATCTGCCTTGAACCAGTTTAAAAAATCATTCTGCACCTGAAGGATTATATTTTTCTGTTCTTCAGCTGAAACTGCTTTGGAATTTTCAAGGATAAAGCTGCCCTTTGAATTTAGATATGAAATCTGTGGTTCAGGCTCTGTAACTTCAAAAACGAATGCGTATGGATTCTGCTGATATGAAATTTTACCTTTGACGGTAGAAGAAACAGAACTTTCGGTAGAAGTCTCCGTCTTGAAAAACTCCAACTGAAAGTTCTGTATATTGCGTGATTGGGCAAATAAAAATCTGCCCGATAAAAAAATTATAAATAAATTTAATGCTTTTTTATTAAGGAACATAAACCGGGATTAATGAACCGAAAATATTGCTTGAACAACCCTCTGAAGCCGATGAACTGCAGGCATCTGAAGTTGAATCTGCACATGATTTAGACATTTCATCTCCACAACCACTGCACATATTATTGGAAGCTTCAGAACAGCATTCCTCTGAACCGTTTGCAAGTGCGACACAACCTGCTACACAAGCGGCAACAAGAACAACCCCTCCGACAACTCCTACTGTTATTAAAACAATTTTTGTTGTCTTCTTTGCTTTTTCTCGTTTTGCTATCTGTTCCTTTCTCAATAATTCAGTCTGTAATTCCTCATCTGTTAATTCTTCATCAAGCTGTACAACTGATGATGGTAAGCCACCGCCAAAACCAGAATATGAATAATCTGCAGGTCTTGCGAAAACATTAATTCCAAAAGCCATCATTACTAACATAAAAACACTACATTTTAATACTCTTTTCATACGCATACCTCCATAAAAAAATATCGTAGCTCTCTAATAAAATTATAATAGCTTTTTTTAAATATAGCAATTTTTTATTCTGCAGTTATTTCATCAAATTCCTTAAGCTTTTCTTTAGGAATCTGCGAAAGTCCGATATTACACAACTTTTTATAAGAAGGATTCAAAACACCGGATGGCGCTGCATCATAAATTGAAAGAATTTCCTTGAATCCGTTATATGCTTTTCTATACTCTTTCATCACTATATATAAATGCGAAAGCTCGTATTTGGTTTCAATATAATTGTTTGTATCATGACCATAACGTGCAAGTGCGACAGAATAATAATATTCTGCATCCTTATATCTTGAATCTGAATATGCCTTCTGTCCAAGCTGTAAAATCTGAGTCTGTGTATAATCTTCCGGTACTTCGATACGTGAAGATTTACAACCGGCAAATGAGAACAAAATCAGAAATGCTAAAAATATACAATTTTTCTTCATAGTATAGATATATTACTATAAAAAGCAGTATTTAGCAATTAGAGTTTTCTTATACTGCATTAGAGAATTCTTATTTTACCTTATCACCATTTGAATTTAAAATCATTTAAGATTATAATATTACAGGATATATAAACACAAAGAAGGAGTAAAAAATGAAAAAATCTATTATTTTTGGAATGTTATTTGCAGTAATAATGTCTTTCTGTCTGACAGGTTGTAAGGATTCGGTAAATCCGCCTGAAATTCTTGAAGCCTTTTTTGCAAAAGGTGTAACAGAACAAGATTTCTTCAGTGATGCACAAAATAAAAAAATTACCACTTTAAATTTAAATGATTCTGAAATACAGCTGGTATTCCATATCAGAGAAAACGATAAACATCTGCGACAGATTTATATAAGTCCATATAAAGATTTTTCGATATATACATATTGGAAAGATCTTGATTTTGACAATGAAACAAATGAATTCTGGTCATCCTATTGTAAACCGAATTTTGCTGGAATGGACCCCTTCTATCGTGAACAATACATAATGAACAATGGAACCATATACTTGAAAGTTTTTGATGAAGATGGTAACGCAAGTACAGTTTATAAAATTACAGGAATAACTGCACACGAATAATTTTCTAAGGAATTTACAATATGAAAGTTTTAGTAATTGGTGGAGCGGGTTATATTGGCAGTCATGTAACAAAAGAAATGATGAAGGCCGGACACAAAGTTACTGTATTTGATAACCTTTCGAGCGGTCTTCGCTGCAATCTTTTTCCACAGAACGATTTTATTTATGGAAATATCTTAATCCCAGCAGATCTGGACGCTGCTTTTGAACAGGGTTTTGACGCTTTTGTTCATCTTGCCGCATTTAAAGCTGCCGGTGAATCAATGGAAAAACCTGAAAAATATTCTGTAAACAACATTACAGGAACTTTAAATATCATGAATTCTGCAATGAAGTTCAACTGCAAAAAAATGATTTTCAGTTCTTCTGCCGCAACCTTCGGGGAGCCTCAGTATCTTCCTATGGATGAAAACCATCCGCAGAATCCTATAAATTATTACGGCTTTACAAAGCTCAAAATAGAAGAGTTTATGACCTGGTACGACCAGCTTAAAGGACTCAAATTTGCAGCCCTTCGTTATTTTAATGCCGCAGGTTATGATCCTGATGGAGAAATCCGCGGACTTGAACAGAATCCTCAGAACCTTTTGCCACGCATTATGGAAGCCGCACTCGGACAGAGAGAACTCAAGGTTTTTGGAACAGACTACGACACAAGAGACGGAACCTGTGTCCGCGACTATATCCACGTAACAGACCTTGCACGCGCTCACGTAATGGCACTCGATTACATCACAAAGAATAACGAAAGCTTAAAGCTCAACCTTGGAACAGAAAACGGTACTACAGTAAAAGAGCTTATAGATGCTTCACGCCGCATCACAGGAAAAGAAATTCCTGCAGAAGACGGTCCTCGTCGCCCTGGAGATCCTGCAAGCTTATATGCTACCTACAAGATGGCAAAAGAAAAGCTTGGCTGGGAACCAAAATATTCAGACGTAGACACCTTAGTAAAAACAACATGGGAAGTTTATAAAAATTAATGAACAAAATTATTCTTGATTTAGACGGTACTTTGTGGGAAACAAGTGAAGCTTACATCTATTCATACAGAAAAACCTGCAAAACTTTAAACGTACCCGAAGAATTAAAGAGCGGTGAGAGTTCTGTTCTATCATTTTTAGGTGTAAAACTGGAAGATGTTCTAAAGACAATTCTTCCTTCGGTGCAGGACAGGCAGATGCTTGAAAAAATGCTCCTTGGAAATGTCATAGAATATCTTCTAAAGAACCCCGCTACTTACAGTAAAAATATTTTCTCGCTTTTTGAATCTCTTTCCAAAAAATACGAAGTTTATATTATCAGTAATTGTCCGCGCCCGCTTTTGGATGCCTTTTATCAGATTTCGAATGTAAAGCAGTTTATAAAAGACGACAACACAATCGAAACTTCGAACAAGACAGAGGCTATAAAAAGATTTACGGAAAATTATACTAAGCCGGCCCTCTTTGTGGGAGATGCCCAGTCGGATTATGATTCAGTTGAAAATCATCAGATGGTGCGTTTTGTTTATGCTTCTTACGGCTACAAGGAATGTGCAAACTATGATTTTTATCTGAGTGCCTTAGATGAACTTCCAGCATTAATCGAAAGTGCGGCACAAATGGCGCAGATTCTTAAAAAAGATAAATACGAAATAATTTCAAACGGAAGCTCAAGAATCACACTCATAGATAAAGGAAGCTGTTATTACTTTGGATTTATCGACATTAAGAATATAGAAGACATGGATTTAATCCTTGAAAATTTAAAATCAAAGGCGAGAGGAAAACCTTTGTACGGCCCTATAAACGGAAGCTCGTGGTTTAATTACAGAATTGCCTTAAATGAATTTGATTTTAAATTATATCCGGACTGCTTAAGCGACGAAAAAATCCTTGCCAAATTTATTGAGCACCGTTTTGTTGTAGCCCAGCGTTATGCTTCAACTCTCTGCCACTTAAAAATGAGCGTATGGAAAAAAGACAAGAGGGTAAAGCTTTCTTCTGATTATTCGTGCAAGATTGTGCGCGGAAAAGAATGCTATGATTATGGCACAGAGATTTTTAATGCAGCAGTTAAGAATTTTAATGACCACATTTTTTATGATTCAATAGACGTAAATGATTTTAAAGAGCTTTATTTACAGAGCGTAAGTCTTTGCGACCCCATTTTGATTTTGATTTATTTTAAGAATGAGGTTGTTGCCTTTAACTTTTGTTATCCGGATCTGGAAAAACGCTTCTTTGTGGAAAAGACTTTTTCTATTGCAGAAAAACACAGAAAGGTAAATGTGCTTATAAAGATGATTGAGCTTACTTACGAGGTTATCTGTAATTTAGGTTATGAACGCCTTTTGTTCCACTTTCAGAATGAAAACGTAAAAACAATGCAAAGTTATTTTAAAGGCCTTGTTATAAGAAAAAAGGAGTATGGAGTTTTAAAATACGAGGATGAAAAATAATCAGATTTGCACTAAGTGTATAAACGACAAAACTGTAAAGAACATCCGTTTTGACAGCAAGGGTGTGTGTAATTTTTGCCGCGCTTACGAAGAGATTGAACCAAAGCTCCACGACTACAATAATCTTGAAAAAAATTTTTTAAGCCGCATTAAAAATTCCGGGCACAAGTATGATGCAGCAGTGGGCTTTAGCGGCGGAAAGGATTCTACCTTTGTTTTATACGAGCTTGTAAAAAAATATAAGCTCAAGGTTAAAGCCTTTACTTTAGATAACGGTTTTATGTCCGAGGAAGCGCGAAATAAAATCATAAAGCTTGTAAAGGAATTAAAGGTTGAGCATGAGTTTGTAGATATTCCTTCTGAGGTGGTAAAAAAAATGTACCACGATATCTGTAAAAAATATCTTTCTCCCTGTCTTGCCTGCTCGTTCATCGGTTATGCAATCATGATAAATTATGCTTCTAAGATTGATGCTGCAGTTATGATTCACGGAAGAAGCCCTTACCAGATGCTCAGAAATTATTCAGATTTAGATAACGACTATTTTAAGCCTTTTATTACAGAAGGATTGAGCCAGACTCCTGAGGATGCAGAAAAGCTTTTGGGCGTGATTATTTCCAAGGTAAACGATTATGTTTCTAAAGAGCTTGCTTTAATGATTAAAAATGAGTTTTTGCAGGATGCTTATAAAAACGGCTTTAGACCCTTTGTGGCATATTTTTTATATCACCCGTACGACAAGCTCAATATGATAAAGCTTCTTACCAAAAATACCTCGTGGAAGGTTATGAGCGAAGAAGAGCATTTTGACTGTCTTATTCATCACGGGGCGCTGGATTTAAAAAATATTATTGCAAGAAGAAGTCACCTTATGCCCGAAATTTCTGTAATGATAAGGGAAAATAAAATTACACGAAATGAGGCTTTGAAAATTGCACAAGAATCGCTTAAAATAGATAAGGGGCTTGCAGAGTCTGAATTAAAAACCTTTTGTGACTATGCAGATTTGTCCTATAAAAAATTAATGTTCAAGGCAAAGCTCTATTCAAAGCGCTGGTGGTAAAAGGCAGGAAAAAATGGAGAGCAAAAAAAGTATAAAAATCATTTTCAGAAAGTATATATTAAATCCCGTTTATGTCCTGGCAGGATATACTCTTTTTTTAGTAAGCCTTCTTTTTTATGTAAATCCATTTAACTCTTTTATAAGCCCTTCTCTTTTTATCTTACTTTCGCTTTTTTTATTCCTCCGCTTTTTGGATGATTATTCAGATTATTATAAAGATGCTTTAAACGAAAAAAATGTTTTAAACCGCACAACGCTTTTAATTTTGTGTCTCATTCTTGCAGCACAAACAATTATTTTTTGTGTGCTTTCCAAATATTATTTTTTTATGGCACTCTTAGCCTTTTTTGTTTTGATTTATAAATTCAATCTAAAATTTTTAAAACCTTTTATTGTGCCGCTCACTTTTGGTCTTGTGATTTTTTACGAATTTGAATTTCACCCTTCTAATCTTTTAATTATTTTAGTAAGCCTTGCACTCGGTTTTGTTTTTGGTCTTTTAAAAAAGAAGGATGAATATACTTTGGAAGAGATTGGGGGTAAGGCATATAACCTTTATAAGCTCAACATAAAAAATACACCGCCATATTTTCCAATCAAAGCTGAATATTTAAATCCGCCTGATAAAGAAAAATTAGAGTACATAGTAAAATACTTTTGTAAAAAAAATAATCTTTATGCCGTGCGCTCTTCCTGCGTGGACGAAGATTCAGAAAACACAAGCTTTGCCGGAGTTCACGACACATTTTTAAATGTAAAAAAAGAAGATGTACTGGAAAATATTTTAAAGGTTGCCCGGAGTGCTCATTCAAAGCTGGCGTTGGAATACAGAAAGAAGAATTCGCTTAATACAAAAGACATAAAGATTGCAGTTTTATTACAGGAAATGGTTGATGCAGATTACGCCGGAGTTTTAAATACAATCAATCCTGTTACAAACAATATCTCACAAACGGTCGTTAGTGTAACCCGTGGGCTTGGAGATAAGCTTGTAGACGGAACTGTGGACGGTTCAACTTATTATCTGGAAGCAAAAAAAACAGAGGTAAACGGAGAAGATATTCTTCCTGCAAAAGTAATAGAAAAATTAAAAAAGCTTTCGGATGAATTAAGAAAAAAGACAAACAGATTTCAGGATTGTGAATTTGCCGTAAAAAACAATAAGGTATATTTTCTTCAGTCCAGGGCAATTACAACCTACGACGTAGACACCCATAACATGACCTTATTAATAGATAATTCGAATCTCATTGAATCTTATTACGGACTTACAAGCTGCCTTACTCATTCATTTGCCCACGAGGTTTATACCAAGGTTTATACACAAACCTGTTTGATTGCAAAGCTCAACAAAAAAATCATGAAGAGTCTTGAGCCTTCACTTAAAAATATGCTTTATTCCTATGAGGGAAAACTCTACTACAATTTAAATTCCTGGTACAATCTTATTTCACTTTTTCCTTCAAAAAATTCTGCGTCTTATATGGAAAGCATGATGGGGGTAAAGGCCGGAAACAGGGATTATAAAAAAGTAAAGCTCAGTCTTTTTGGAATGCTAAAAATCGGAATTGTAATTTTAAATAAGTTTCGTAATATAGATAAGCTTTCTGAATTGTTTATCCAGCGTTTTAATGAGGTTGTAAATCCACACTACGGAAAAAATCTTGATAATCTTTCGAACAAAGAGCTTACAAATCTTTATGAACAGATTGATAAAAAAATCGTAAAGGAATTTACAACGCCTATTTTAAACGACATTGGAGTTATGATTTATTTTGGCCGCTTAAAGGAAAAGGTTCGTAAGTATAAAAATGCAGAAGAGCTTTTGGCCTTTGCAGTAAACAATAACGGAAATGTAGAAAGTGCAAAAAGTGCCACAGACTTTATTAAGATTGTTGATTACATAAAAAAAGATGCCGCCCTTAAAAAAGAATTTGAACAGGCTGATGAAAAAACACTCGGAAAAAAATATTTAAACCAACCAGCAGAGCTTTCCAGAATGCTTGATGAATATATTTACAGATTCGGCTCTCGTGTTATGAACGAACTTAAGCTTGAAACTATTACGATGATAGAAAATCCGCTTATTATATTCGGCCTTATAAAAGATGCGCTTAAAAATAAAAACACAGCAACCCCGGTACAGACAGAGCTTGAGCTTCCAAAGGAATTAAAAAAGCTTTCTTTAAAGGCAAAGCATTTTATTCAGAACAGGGAAAGATTGAGATTAAAAAGAACCTATGTTTTCTCTGTTGTAAGAAATATCTTTTTAAGCTATGGACGTAACTTTGTAAAACAGGGACTATTAAAAAACGAACGCGATATTTTTTATCTTACCAAGGACGAAATTTTTTACGGGGCAAATAAAGAGGATTACCAGAGCCTTGTTAAGATGAGAAAAAAAGAGGATGAAATTAATAAGGAAAAAACATATTATTCAAGAATAGCTTTCTTTGGAGATAAAGTTCTTCCAATCACCTTTGTAAATCCAAAAGGGTTAAGGGGGCTTCCTTCGGGAAAGGGTATTATAAAAGAAAAAGTTTGTGTAATGGAAACAAAAGACAGCAATTTTATTCCCGGTTCTATCATCGTTACAAAAAGAACGGATCCGGGCTGGATAAGTCTGTTTCCACTTGCCGGCGGTTTGATTGTAGAACACGGAAGCATGCTTTCTCACAGTTTTGTTGTTGCCAGAGAGATGAACCTTCCTTGTGTTGTTGGGGTAGAAGGAATTACCCGAATGCTTAAAACCGGCGATGTAGTTACACTGGATGCATTAAAAGGAGAAATTACAATTGAATCTAAGTGAATATTATCTTGAAGAAAATTATATTCATTACAGTAATTGCCATGAAGATTATTTACTTTTAGATAAATATATAAAAAGTAATACAAAGGAAGTTCTGTCTGTTGCAAGTGCGCTTGATAATTCACTTTCTTTTTTAGTTCACAAAAATGTAAAAGTTCACGCCTTTGATTTTAATCCTTCGCAGGTAAAGCTTGGAAAATTGAAAATCTGCGCCATAAAAGATTTAACCTACAAAAATTTTCTGGTTTTTATAGGGATAAATGAAGGAGACAGGATTGCCCTTTACAACAAAATAAAAAAGCACCTTGAAGATGACGTAAAGGAATATTTTGATTCACATCTGTTTTTAATAGAAAAAGGTCTTGTGAACATCGGCCGCTTTGAGCAGTATTTTCATCTTTTTAGGAAGAAGGTGTTTCCGTTTGTGTGCCGTTCAAAATATATAAAGGAATTTGCTCTTTGTGAAACTCTTGAACAGCAGCAGGAAATATACGAAAAGAAAATCAATACACTCCGCTTTCGTCTGATGTTTAAAATCTTTTTTTCAAAAACACTTATGGCAAAGCTCGGACGGGACAAGGAATTTTTTAAATACAGTCACGACAATCTTCCGCGCATTTTAAGAAACAGAATTGATTCTGGCTTTATGAATGTGCTTAATAAAACAAATCCATATTACGGCTATGTACTTAATGCAGGCTACAAAGAGCTTCCGTTTTATCTTCAAAAAGAAAATTTTACAAAGATTAAGGCAAACATCCAGAATATTCAGGTGGAAGAAAAATCGTTCGACCAGATGCTTGAACACAATTACGACTTTATGAATCTTTCTGATATTTTTGAATACATGGATAATTCTAAAATGCCTTATTATTCAGATTTGATTGCACAGCATTTGAATAAGGACGGAATTGTTGCCTTCTGGAATATGATGAATGTAAGAAGCCTTTCTTCGCTTAAAAGAATTTCGGGCAAAAATGAATATCTTAAAGACAGGGCATTTTTCTACAGGGATTTTCTAGTTTATGAAAAATAATCTTATTCAGGAATTCATTCAAAAAGCAAAGGATAACCCAAAAACAGCCTTTATCTGTCCCCAAAAAACGGGTACAAAAAAAATCAGCTTTAATGAATTTCTTGATGATATTTTTTTGATGAATTCTTTTTTAAAGGAAAACACAAGGGGAAATAATATCCTTCTTTTTTCGTACCCTTACAACTATCTCTTCTTCGTTTCCATCTTTTCGTGCTTCTTCCTTGGCAAAAACATCGTGATTATAGATTCGTTCGGCGACAGAAAAAAAACAAAGCTCATGATGCAATCAGCCTCACTCACAGACATCCTTACAGATAATTTTACAGCTCCACTTGGCTTTCTTCTTCCAGGAAAGATTAAAAAACTGAATGTAAAGAATTTTAAGGATAAAAGAGAATCGCGGGGGAAGGTTCAAAATGTAAAAAAGAATTCTTCTGTATCTGAAAATCCTTTTACCCCGGGCAGAAAACTTACTAAACCCCAGACTGCTTCCATCACAACTTTTACTTCGGGTACAACGGGAATTCCCAAAAAAATCACAAGAGATATGAGTTTTCTGCAAAATCAGATAGATCTTATTTTAAATAATGTCAGGTTTTCCGAAGATGATTTAGTTTACGGGCTTTTACCGGTTTACACCCTTCTTGCAGTTTTTATGAATCACACCTGCCTTATTACAAGAAAAATCAAACTCTGCGATAAATACAACGTGAGCATGATGCTTGTGCCAATTAAAAAGGTACAGAAAATAAAACAGCCTCTTAAAACTGTAAAAAGAACTTTTTTGGGCGGTGCAATTTTATATAAAAAAGAAGCGGATTTTATTTTACAAAAGCTTCCTTCTTCGCAGATTGTGTATGTTTACGGGGCAAGCGAGGGAGTTGTTATTTATAAAACAGAGCTCAAGGATTATGCCCAAAATCTATTTACTTTTAATGTAATATCTAACGGAATAGATGTAGAAATTTTAAATCCCGACAGTGAGGGAGTAGGAGAAATTGTAATTAAAGGGGAAACAGTAATCGGAGAAAATCACACACATAACACAGGCGATTACGGAAAATTCCAGAATCAGAAATTAATCATAGTGGGCCGAAAAAAATACAGCAGCAGCGCCCTTCATTTTTATAATTATGAATACGACGAAACCTTACGCTCCCAAAATCCACACCTCAAAGCCGCCTTCAGTTTTTTCTACAACGAAAAAATCCACGTAGCCTACCAGGGCAAACTCAAAAAACACCCCGGCATCATATACCACCACTTTTTCCGCCTCCCCTACGACCAGAAGCACAAAACCAAACTAGACTACAGCAAGGTCATCCAGCGGGTAGCGAAAGAAGATAAATAGTAGATTTTGGAAAAATTAAGGAGATTATTAAATGTTTGATATTTCTCAGGAAGAAGATTACAGGGAACTCGCCCTTGAAGAACAGTATCTTGTAATTTGAAGATATTTTTGATAAATGCCCCGAGTGTGGTTGCGATTGGGAATAAAAAACTTTTTGGTTATATTATGAAAATGCGATTAAGAATACATTTTTTCTAGTGTAACTAAAGTATAGGCCTTTGCGGTTTTTAGAACATAATCTGAAAATCCTGAAAGGGAAAAAAGCAGAATTTATGGTTTGAAGCTGGTAAATAATTTAATTTATCCTCAAAAATGGTAAGGTCTTCGTAGTGTTTTTTACTAGAGTACATTCTACTAGAGTTAAGTCTACTAGAATGCACTCTAGTAATTCTGGATTGAAAGAAATTGTTTGTTAATAAAATAATAGAGAGGTTGAAATAATAATCATCTCACTCTTTTCCCAGTTGCCAAAAGCGGTTTATTGGATATAATGCTTCTAGAGGGACAATGATGAACGCAAAAGAATTTCTGGAAAATGAACGAAAAAACATTGTTGAGCTTGAACGGCTTCTGACTTCACATAAGGCCATTGCTCCCGAAGGCGGTGGTGACGGTGAAAAAGAAAAATGTGATGCGCTTTACGGATGGCTTATGGAAAACGGCTTTACTGACATCGAACTTTTTAAGGCTCCTGATTCACGAGTAAGCTACGGTTACCGTCCAAGTCTTGTTGTTACAATTCCGGGAGTTGATGATTCAAGGCGTATCTGGGTTATGGCTCATATGGATGTTGTTCCAACCGGAGATTTATCTTTGTGGAATACGGACCCGTGGACTTTAGTAGAAAAAGACGGAAAGGTTTTTGGGCGCGGCGTAGAAGACAATCAGCAGGGGTTATGTTCAGCGGCTTTTGCAGCTCTTTATTATATTAAAAACGGGATTAAACCTTCCAATACCGTTAAACTTTTGTTTGTGGCAGATGAAGAAAACGGCAGCGAATACGGTGCAATCTGGCTTATAAACAACACAAATCTTTTTAATAAAAATGACCTTGTTTTTATTCCCGACGGTGGAGATTCAGAGGGAAGAACAATCGAAATTGCAGAAAAAAATCTTTTGTGGCTCCATGTTCACGTTATGGGAAAACAGACTCACGGAAGCAGACCAGATAGCGGAGCAAATGCTTGTCTTGCCGCCTGCGATTTATCTCTGCGCCTTCATAACCTTGAAAATATTTTCAACAAAAAGGATGATTTATTCGAACCTGATTATTCAACTTTCCAGCCGACTAAGCGCGAAAAGAATGTGGACAGCATAAACATCATCCCGGGCGAAGACTGGTTTTGTATGGACTGCCGCATTCTTCCATGCTATTCGCTTGCAGAGGTTTTAAAAGAGGTAGACCGCTCCTGCCGAGAAACTGAAAAGATGTACGGGGTAAAAATCGAATATACGACGCCGCAGAAATCAGAAAGCCCTTCTACGAGTCGTGAATCTCCGGTAGCACAAAAACTTGCAGCCGCTATCCGTACCGTTCATTCTCTGGAGCCAAAGTTCATAGGGATTGGCGGCGGAACCGTTGGAGCCGAGCTGCGCCGCAAGGGTATAGATGCGGTTGTGTGGAGCACACTGGACGACCAGGCCCATCAGCCTAACGAGTACTGCATAATCGAAAATCTTATTAAAGACGCACAGACTCTTATAGAAATTTTTAAATAATTTTTATCTGATTTTAAGAATTATTCCCAGAACAGCCATTGTTATTAAAATCTGAAGAATCATGAATTTTATTAAAACCTGAGTAGGAGACCATCCTCTGTTTTTTCTCATGTGGTCGTGTAACGGGAATCTGATATTTTCGAAAATTTTAATCTTAAAGAAGCGTAAGAGGAATACTTTTAAAAGTCCCATTCCTCCGTTTACAAATATCATTGTTGAAGTTGCAAGAAGAAGGAAAGGGTTCCCGGAAGCCATTACACAGACACCAAGGAAAAATCCTAAAGCGCGACTTCCGGCATCTCCCATAAGACATTTACTCGGGAATGCATTAAGCCATAAATATCCCATCACTACTCCGGCCATTGAAAAAATCATTACAGCCCAGTTTGCACCGGCAGCAAAATGTGGAACAAGAAGATAGCCTGCAATATCAACGTGACCAAGAATAAAATAGAAAATAATTCCAAGGGTGAGTAATGCGATTGTAACAAGTGTAGAAGAAAGTCCATCTACTCCGTCTGTACAGTTTGTAGTATTAATTGAAGCCCATAATAAAATTGTAGAAATAATTATATAGACAACAGGATTTATAACTATTTCATGAGAAACAAAAGGAATCCAGAATTTTACGAGTCCATCCGGACTAAGTGCTTTTAATCCAAAATATAAAACAAAGGAAGCTGCCACACTTAAGAGTAAATCAAGCGCTCCTTTTAAGTATTCACCCCAACCTGAAGAACTTCTGTCATCCAGATAGCCGGTTAACATTGAAAGCCATGTTAATCCGATAATTAATGCTCTGGTCCAGCTCATAGGTACAAATAAAATACAGATAATAACAAAAACTGAAATAAAAACAACACCTGCACCGGTAGGCTTTCCTTTTGCGGCCTCTGCGTTATCTTTAAGTGTAAATTCACGTCCTCTGTCATGAGGGAGTTTGTCATAAAATTTCGGAATAATTTTATAAACGGCAAAATATCCGCTGAAAAGAGATAGTCCTATTAAAATTGTATAAGAACATAAAAGTCTGGCAGGTCCCCAAAATTGCTGTAAAAATTCACCCAGTGCGTATAACATAAAAAACCTCTTAATATGTGATATGAGACATCAACGTATAAACCATAACGACATTATGCTCATCACAATAATTTATAAATTCTTTATCTGCCGTTACACTTCCCGTCTGAATTATAGCGCTCAAACCATTGTCTATTAATTCTTTAATTGAATCGGTAAGAGTAATTGTTGTATCACTAACAAGCAGATCTGCTAATTTTTTATCATCACTTTTAGTTCTTATCGCAATTTCTTTAGCTTCCGACAGTGCATTGTCTATTGCCAATTTTGAAGATTTACATGACTGTGAAAAACCTACAACTGCATTATTCTTTACAAGAACAGTTGCATAGGTTCTTGCCTTCATTGCCAGAAGCATTCCAAAAGCCATTTCATCGGTTATAAATTGAGACGGTCTGTTTTTAGTTTTAATATTCCATTGCTCGAAAATAACTGAATCTCTTGTCTGAAATAAAACACCACCATTTATAAGCTGCAAATCATAATCAGGACAGGAAACCTTAGCTGTAGGAATTAACCGTATATTCTTATTTGCAGAAAGAATCTGCTTTGCGCCATCTGTAAAGCCCGGTGCAACAATAGCAATTAAACTGCATTTTACCATTTCATTGGCTGCATCTTCATCAACTACAGAACTACAGCCTATCGCAACATCCTTTATATTTTCTGAATCAAAATTGAACATGTTAATAAACGAATCTTTTGCTTTTGTAGAAAGAGCCGCTCCAAGCACTGCAGTGTATTTTACCGCTACAGTAAAAACAGTTCCCATCAAAGGTGTAAACTGCGTTGTAAAATTATATCCGTCCGCATTTACAGCTTGAACAGTATATTGATTTTTTAAATTTTCATACAACGAGCTGATTAAATCCCACGCAACAGAAATATCACTGATAATATTATAAGTTAATTCTTTTCCCTGAAGCTTCTGAAAACCACTAACTGCACCTATATCTTCAGGATATTTATAAAGACTCGCCTTCTGCTGGGGATTAGTACCGTTATGAAGCTCCAGCTGTTTTGTAAAAGGAAATGTCAGATAACGCATAAAATCTTTATTATTTGACGAAAACAAAACTGAAGAAGCAATTCCGCTGTCATAGGCAGAAACAAGATTCAAGGCCTTTGCTGCAAGATAAATTCTGAATTCTTTTGTAATATTATTTGTCTTAAGTTGAATCATCGCTTCATCATAATCATCCGGGTCTGTAAGAATAAGAACATTTTCATAATTTACAAACGAATTTCGTATCAACGTTGAAATATAAAAACTGAATGGTTTTGCAACTTCCTTATAATTTACTTTTCTATCAAAAAATGGATTAACGTTCATGCATACAAGAAAAATATTACTGTCATTTTTTTCTGCATCCTGTTCAAACTCATCCTCTGAATATTTTGAATTAAGAATCTGTCGTATTAACGCAGATGTATCGTTCAAATAATGAGCTGTCTGTACTAAAGCCGATTCTCTTGAAACAGGAATTTTCTCTTCACGTAAAAAATCCTCCGTTTTATTTGCGGTAATAATAGTCCATCCGGAATCTACCAGAAATTTTGCAAACGGAACGAGGTTTTTTGTATTTTCAACATGAATAATTGCTCGCTTAACCATGACATAATTCTAACAGAAAAACAAAAATATTAAAATAGCAAAAAAACGGCTCTGTAAAAAACAAAAACGTTTATAAAAATCAGATAAATAAACCGGTGCCCCCTGCTTCATCTATTAAAAAAAACAGAAATCTGTTAATATACTAAAATCACTGTAAAAGAGACAACCGATGCAGACAACAGAAAACGAACAGTTTTTATATTCTCAACTCATCACCTACATTGGAAACAAACGTTCTCTTCTGCCATTTATAGGTCAGGCAATAAATCTTGTCAGAAAAAATCTTAATAAAGGTAAGCTTTCATGTCTTGATCTTTTTTCCGGTAGTGGGATTGTGGCACGCTATCTGAAACAGTTTTCATCAGATCTTACCGTAAATGATCTTGAAAGTTATTCCTGCATCATAAATAAATGCTACCTTTCAAATCCATCGCAAGAACAACTGAAAAAATTATCTTCTCTCCACAAAAACATAACAAAAAAAATTAACGAAAAAATACAACAGCTTGAAAGTTCCAGAACAGATGGAACCTATAATCATCCCGGTTTTATTTCTGAACTATACTCACCTTTGAATATAAATAAAATAAAGCAAAACGAAAGATGCTTTTATACACCCTATAATGCAAACTTTCTCGATATAGCATGTCAGTTAATTCAAAAAGATATCCCTGATAAATACAAACCTTTTTTTATAGCACCTCTTTTAAGCGAAGCATCAATTCACGCTAATACTGCAGGTATTTTCAAAGGTTTTTACAAAAATTCAAAAACAAAAATCGGACAATTCGGCGGTAACGGGAAAAATGCCCTTACAAGAATTCTTGGAAATATTACGCTGCCGTTTCCTGTTTTTTCAAATTTCTCATGTCCATTTAATGTTTTTAATCAAAATGCCAATGAAATTGCAGATTCTGAGGAGCTTTACTCTCTTCCGGAAGATAATCTTTTTGATTTAGCGTATCTTGATCCTCCGTACAATCAGCATCCATACGGTTCAAATTATTTTATGCTAAATCTCCTTGCAAGTTATACAAGGCCTGATTCAAATGAAATAAGCCAGGTTTCCGGAATCCCTAAAGACTGGAACCGTTCTGATTTTAACAAAAAGAAAAAAGTTGAAAATGCTTTTTTTGAGCTTGTACAAAAAATAAAAGCAAAATACATTCTTGTTTCATTTAATTCCGAAGGATTTTTAACAAAGGAACAGATGATTGCATTGCTCTCAAAAATCGGAAAAGTTCAGGTTCTTGAATCACAATACAACACTTTCCGCGGCTCACGAAACCTTTCAGCTCGAAACATCCACGTAAAAGAATATCTGTTCCTCGTTAATAAAATCAATCACCTACCCTGACAATTGCCCTTAAGGGCAAATGATCAGAATAGCCTTCACCAGAAAAAACCTTGAACTCATTCGGCAATCCGTGTTCATTAACAAGAGGCCAGAAACTACAAACCTCAAATTCTTCAAAACGGCATTTTCCGTAAAGAAAAATCTGATCAATTTTTTCCCAATTGTCTTCGTAGTAATAGCTTCCATGTAAATCATCTTCCGACCAGCCGCAGGAAACAACGACATCCTTCTCATCACCGAAAAATGCTTCTCTCAACAGGAAATATCCGGTCATAGAATCCGCTTCAACAAAACGATTTAAATCTCTGTTAAAATCTCCGCAAATCAAACAACCATCTATTCCTTCATCAACAGATAATCTCACCTGTGAAGCAAGTAACGACTCCTGCCAGTCTCTCCAGATTTCAGTTTCATTCTCACCACCCAGCTTCGACTTCCAGTGATTTACAAACAACCTGACTTTCTTTTTACAGACAATGTCAACCTGCAATAAACCCCGCATCGACGGCTGAACAACATCATGAATCCTTACATCCAGACAATGCATTTTCATATCCAAAAGTTCATATCTCGAAAAGACACCACACCCTAAAGCACTTCCTTCAGGTTTACCAAAACATGAATACTTCCATCCATTATTCGAACCAACTGATTTTCCACCCAACAGATTACTCAAATCACACAGCACGCGTTCATTTTCAATTTCTTCAAAAACATAAACATCAGCCTTCAATTGTTTCATAACTTCAATCAATCGGTTTAATCTTGCTCTATAAACTTCTTCATTCCAGTTCTTGTTCTTAACAAAATCCGAATATTCAGTCCCATCAGAATGAGAATCAAAAAAAGTCTGAACATTCCATGAAACAACAGAAATTTCATCACAATCCGAAGGATTAGAAACAGAACATGAAGTCAATCCCAGTCCAAGAATAATCAAAAAAAACAGCTTGCGCATAATCTTAATGAATCCTCCTTTTTTCAAGCGCTCACTATATATATTGTCGAGATTGATAAAAAAAGGAAAATATTTTGAAAAATTCTTTAAAAAAAGTGATTTTTTTTTATTATCCTGATGATTACGAGGCTTAATTATTTTCCCATTACAAAAATACACGGGATTTTGCCAAGGTCCGGGATTTTCTCTTTTTTCCACTCTGCTACCGTTCGCGTTTTTATGTATTCTTCTGCACATGTGATTCCTGCCGCTATACAAAGCTTTGTATCCGGTCTGAGTGATGAAAGGATTGTCTCGATGATTTTTGCGTTTCTGTAGGGAGTTTCTATAAAGCTCTGGGTCTGATTATCGTTCCAGACTTTATTTTCCAGTTTTTTGAGTGCCTTGATTCTGTTCGGAACTTCTACCGGAAGATAGCCGTTAAAAGCAAAGCTCTGCCCGTTGAATCCGCTCGCCATAACCGACATGATGATTGATGAAGGGCCTACAAGAGGAATTACGCGTAATTTTTTACTCTGAGCGATTGCTACAACATCTGCACCAGGATCAGCAATTGCAGGACATCCCGCTTCGGAAATTATTCCCAGAGGCTTTTTTTCTTTTATGAGAGGTTCAAGGTAAGAGCCGATTATTTTTCTGTCTGTATGACGGTTTAATTCGTAAAAAGTGAGTTCATCAATATCGATTGATTTTTCAACCTTTTTTAAAAACCTTCTTGCCGAGCGGATATTTTCTACAATAAAATGCTTGATGTTTACGATTATATCGTGATTATAAGAGGGCAAAACCTGATTGATTTCCGTCTCCCCCAAAGTTACCGGGATTAAATAAAGAGCCTCTTCCAATTTATCCACCTTTAAAAATCATTATATGAAAAAAAGAAGAAAAAAGCTACAAAGATTTTTTATTTACTCAAATCTAAAGCTTAATCTTTTTTGGAAACGCCTGTTTTCTCATTATACCCCACATTTTATCTATATAAGAAAGGGTATAAAAATTTTCATAATAATGATAATAAAATGCTCCTTTAAGAGTCATCTGATATTCACCGTTTTTTTCGGTCACAAATCCTGCTTTTTTGCTAAGCCAGATTTCAAAACCATACATTCTCTTTAATGAAACTCCAAAGAATTTTTCAAAATCCTTTTCACGAACTTTTGTGCTATATGCTGTCCAGAAAAGCCAGTAAATCATCCTTTGTCTTTTTGTAAAACGTATTGTTAATGAAGTTGCAGGTTTTCCGGATTCAATTCTCTTACAATAAGAATCAACATCAAAAGTATTTATTTTAAATTGATTTTTTAAAAGAGTTGTCGCAGAAGTTCCAAAACCTATAAAATTTTCCCTTGTCATAGAAGAATAATTTGCTTCCGGTTTGTTAGAAAAAGTCCAGATTGAACTTCTGGTATAGCCCTTTTCCATAAAATAATTTGAAATCTGATCTAGAAGTTTTCGTTTCTGTTTTTTTGCCATCGCCTTAACTCGGCTTTTTGTGAAAGTAAAATCTATAAAAGGATAAATTGCAATATGATTTGCACCCGCTTCAAACGCCATATCGGCATCTGTTTTTAAATCTTCAAAAGTCTGATTGGGAAGTGCAAAAATAAAGTCCATGGAAACAGTTTCAAAAGGAACAGACTTAAGGGCTGTGCTTATTGCTTTTATGTCAATCTGCTTTCTTCCAAGAATAGTCTGATATTTTTCAGAAAAAGACTGAATCCCTATACTGATTTTTGTTATGCCCGCTTTTTTTAATGCCTGCAGAGTTTTTGTATTTACATTATCCGGGTGCAGTTCAAGCCCGATTCCTTCAGTTATTATAAAATGTTCTTTAACTGCATCAATAATTTCTTTTATCCGTTCAACAGCAAGAGCAGGTGTTCCGCCTCCAAAATAAAGACTTGAAACTTCTTTTTTACCAGAAATCTGATTTCCAATAAAATGAATCTCTTTAATGAGTGAATCTATATATTTATTACATTTTTCGCCGGAATAAATAACCTTGCAGTAAGGACAAAAATTGCAGATGCTCTTACAAAAAAGGAATATGAATATAAAGTCCCGGTTTTTCACATTCATCAAAAGGTAAAAGTTCATCATATTCATTTTTTAAAGTAAAAGGATGAATTGTTCTGGTAAGCCACATCCTCGTTAAACTTGTAATTAAACTCATAATCAACCTAAATATATTTTAAATATGTTCTAAGCATTTCAAAAATGACTTTTAAATTTCCACGGAATAAAAGTGTATATTCAGCAACAAAAAAATATCCGCATTGTTCACAAAGTCCCGGAACATCAATACAGCGTCCGCAGACAGAAAGTTTCCCGTTTTCTATTACAACACACTGATGGCAGGGTACAGGAAATTTATTTTGAATAAGATAGGGGAATGCACTTTTCAGATTAAAAAAAGGCACTTTTTCTTTCATCATCCGGGTGATTATTTTACAGGCAGCAGCTTTTTCTTCCAGGCTCAATGCAAGTTCTTTTGTATCAGGATAAGGGGTATGAAAATTAAAAGAAACTGCGCGAACGTTTTTAGTATCTCGTGCTGTATGACATACTTCGCGTATATAATCTTTATTGATTTTATTGATCGCCATATAAAAACAGATATTATCTTTGGTTGCATTTTGAATATTCTTCATGATTGTATCATAAGTATCACCGCGGATGTCATTATGACGTTCTTTATCTCCGTCCAGACTTAAAAGAATTAAATCTGCTTCAGGTAAATCGAGCGGGAAAGTTCCGTTTGTTACAACATTGACAATTAAAAATCCCATCCTTTTTGCTTCAATAACTAAATCACGAAGAGTGCGATTTCCATCTTTCCATAAAAAAGTTTCTCCTCCACAAAAAAATAGAATCCTTATTCCCATATCATATAACTGCTGCATTTCTTTATGAATCTGCTCATAAGGATGAATGATTGCCGTTATATTATTTACGCTGCAATGCTTACAATGAAGATTACATTTATCTGTTATGATTACAGTTCCAAGAATGGGAGATTTTCTTCTGAAGAGGATTGTTTTAGTGGCAAAACCTGCAAAATATAAAAAAGATGATACTTTCATAATCACTTTTAATTATAGCCAATTGTTTTTTAAGATTCTACAAACAGTCCTATAATTAAGCAATTTCTTAATCTAAATAAAAACTCTTCTTGTAACACAAACATATTGACAATTCATTAAAAAAATTATAAATTATAACTCACCTATTGGAGCGATACCAAAGCGGTCGTACTGGGGCGGTCTTGAAAACCGTTGTAGCGCAAGTTACCGGGGGTTCGAATCCCTCTCGCTCCGATTATCGCTGGAGGTGTGGTAGAGCGGTAATACAACGGATTGCTAATCCGTCGGTTTCGAAAGAGCCGGGCAGGTTCAACTCCTGTCGCCTCCGATTCAAAGCACACCGAACAGTGTAATTTAGTATGAGATTGTAGCTCAGCTGGATTAGAGCATCACCCTGCGGAGGTGAGGGTCGCACGTTCGAATCGTGTCAGTCTCAACCAACATAAAGTCCATTCGTGAGAATGGACTTTAATTATTTTAAAATCAATAAACGGTGAAAAACGAAGCACACGATTCGAATCTTATATAATTGAAGAACCGTTAAAAAAAATACGAAAACCTGGAGTATTTTTTAGGTTCAACATTTATCTGAACGGTACAAAAAAGGCGAGCAGTGGCGCAGCGTTTTTTTGGGTAAACTCGCCACGGATGGCGAGTTTAGTAAGCGCAGGCGCCGCAGAGGAAGCAAACACGACGTTTGTGACTTTCGCGGCGAATCGTGTCAGTCTCAACTCATTATAAAGCCCGTTTATTGAACGGGCTTTAATTTTTTTTAGAATATCGGGCACAAGAACTAAAAATTGCCTCCGTTCCAGCCCCAGTCAGGGGTTCCCCAATATGAAACATATACCGCATTACCTGGAATCCCAAGTTCATTTTGCAAAATTTCGCACAGTCGAGACGTCATCGTATCACCTGCTCCCCTGTCAACGTTACCAAGAATCTTTACTTCAATGTATGCGCCTTTTTCAACTTTCTTCCCGCCAAAGTACAAATCCTGACCGTCAACAAGATTAATCATCAGATACGATTCCGGCTTTCCGATAATACTTACTGCTTTACCAAATTCCGTTTTCAAGACATCTCTTTTTTCCTGCGGTAACTGCATTGTTACCTTTGCTTCAATCATTGGCATATTTTTTCCTCCTGATTTTTACAATAATTATAAATCTTTGTCTGTTACAAAAAAACCCCGGACATCATCCAGGGTTTTACTTGCTTTATATATTTTACCTGTATTCTATTTCAACAGCTTTCCTGCAAGACCTGCAATTGTAGAAAGTGTGCTTGATTTTTTAGCGGCTGTCTTTTTCTTTGCAGTTGCTGTTTTCCCTGTTGTAGTCTTTTTTGCAGTAGTTGTCTTTTTTGCTGCCGTTGTTTTTTTACCGGTTGCTTTTTTTGCTACTGAAGAAATAAGTGTTGCAGCTCCGGCAGAACCAAGAATACCTGTGATTAAACTTTTTGCATTTACGCCCTTCATCAAACCTGTGATGGTACTTACGATAGATGAAGTTGTTTCTGATGATGCCGATGCATCTGTTGTTTTTCCAAGAAGTGACATGAACAAAGGTGCAATTCCTGAAAGGATTGAAGTTGTTGCCTTCTTTGATACACCAGCCTGATCTGCTATGCTTGCAGTTTCCTCTGCTGCTGAATCACCAAGAAGATGCTTTACGATTTTTGCTCCATCCTTCAAATCTACATTTTTAAAGAATGTTGCAAGATTTGAAGTTCCAGTTTTAGCATGATCTGCAAGGGCATCTGTAAAACCTTCTGCCAAAGATTTGCTCTTTGACTGTGTCAATGCACTTTTTAAAAAAACAGGTAATGCAGCTGAAACAACATTCTGAACATCTGATTTATCTGTTTCGGTTACTTTTGCAAGATTTGTAATACTAGAAGCACTTAACATAGTTGAAAGAATTGAAGATACATCCATTTTAATACCTCGATAAAATTAATTATAGATATAATTATACATCTGTTTTTTTTAATCGTAAAGAATTATTCATCATAAGAGTGTGATTCAACATATCCACCGAAAGAAGAACTGCTCAACTGATCACGAACATCCTGAAGTCTTCTCTTTAACTCACGGACAGAATGAATATTATCAAAAATCTTCACCGACATATATGCATCAAATACAAAGCCATCAAACAAAAAATCTGCAAATGTCGAAAAAGTACCAATGTTCAGACTGCATCCCGCCGGAATGCTTACCTGCCTTAACGATTCCTGCAAACATCCGAGAAGATAATTTGCACGTTCCATGTAATCTCTGGCGCTATTAATTTTTGAATGCTTTATTAAATTAGTCAGAAAACCTCCGCCAAGTACATCAACAACACCCCAGTTGCGGGCACTTTTCAGTTTCTTTTCTGCGCCATTAAGAAGATCAATCAATTCATCTATTTGTGATAAAATCTGTTCCATAACATTTAAAATATATATCATCTTTTTCTAAAATTCAATTTTTTCTTTCTCCATAAAAAATCTATGCTATAATTAAAAAGGAGTTCTTATGACAAACCTTATCGAAGACTGTCTTTTAAAAAACATAAAAGATAAAAATAATATTTTTATTTTTCCTACCCAGCATTCTGCAGATTTATGGGCCGATGAAATCATCTCTGTTTCTGACGTAACATCTGTCGCTATGGAACGATTTATGGCCTGGGATACCTTTAAATCAAATTCAATCCGTTCAAGCCATCAAAACAAAAAAGCCATTCCTTCTGTAATGCGTCAGATTTTCGCTTCCAGACTTTTAGAAGAAAACATCCGTGCTCCTTTTTTAAACGGTATAATTCATAAAAAATACGCAGAAGTTTCAACAAGCTTTTCATCATGGCTTTCAAAAATCTTACCAGGTCTTTCTATGTGGAAAACTTATTTCAAAAATTCAAATTTACCATCAGATGATGAAGATAAGGATTTTAAAGAAATATACCGCCGTTATTCTGCTTTCCTTGATCAATACTCACTGTTTGATCCCGCTTGGGAATCTCCTCCATTTCGTGAAGATTCAAACCACTATTTTATTTTTTTTCCGGAAATTCTTTCAGATTATGCTGAATATAAAAACATTCTTGAAAACTCTCCTGCAAACATCACACTGATTCATCTTGATAAATTTGATTTGAACGGTAAAGTAAACTTTTTCGATAATTCACGCACCGAACTCAGAAGCACCGCCCTTTATTTACGAAAGCTCCATTCAGAAAAAAACATTCCGTGGGATAAAATCGCAATAAGCATTCCTGATTTAGATACTTATGAACCTTACATCACTCGTGAACTTGAATTATATGCGATTCCTCACATCATGCGTAACTCAAAACCCTTGTCATCAACTGCAGCAGGTTCTCTTTTTTCACAAATTCTAGACTGTTATACGAATGATTTTAATTTCAATTCCATTAAAAATCTTCTTCTGAATAATGAAATTCCATGGATAGATTCCTCATGCACCTTAGAATTAATTGAATATGGACAAAATAATAACTGCATCTGTAATTTTACTTATAAAGATAAAAAATATAACGTTTGGGAAGAATCCTTTAAGCGTTGTCCATGCAGTGAAACAACCGTGAATTTTTACAAGGCGTTGAAAAACATCATTACAAAAATTACACAGGCAGATTCCTTCGAAAATATTAAAAATTCTTATTTTGAATTCCGTTCCAGATTCTTTGATTACAAAAACTGTTCCGAAAAGGTAAATAACATTTTAAGCAGATGTATAAGTGAATTATGCGCTCTTATAGATCTTGAAAAAGAATTTCCTGATTGCAAGGTTTCTAATCCTCTCAGTTTTTTTGTAGAGCAGTTATCATCCATTAATTATCTGAATCAGGCTAAGAAAAACGGTATACAAATATTAAGCTATAAAACTGCAGCATGCTCACCCTTTGACTGTCATATAATCCTTGATGCAAGCCAGCAGAATCTTTCTGTAATATACAAGCCTCTTTCTTTTTTACGTGAAGATAAACGAAAGATTTTACTTGGCGGTCAGTCTTATGAAGATCCTAATGTTACAAATGAATTCATCTTTTTATACCTGATGAACTCTAGAAAAGAAAATACATTTTTTACTGCTGCAGAAAAAACATTTTATGGTTATTCACAAAGCATAAGCTGTCTTGAAGAAGAAAACTATACAAAAAAGGAAAATCCATTCATTACCGGCGACCCATACATAAATGAAAAAGCATGGTATTCGGGAAAACCTGAACCGCAGGAATTTTTTGAAACATCTGTAACAGGCTTTTCCAACTGGTCAGATAAATATCCTGAACAGTCAGAAACAGATGACAGACCTATAAAAATTCTTGAAAATTCAATAAAGAATAAATTCAAGAACAATTATTTTCCTGTTAATTATTCTGATTTAACTAAATTTCTTGAGTGCCCAAGAAAATGGCTTTTATACAAAATAACCGAGCTTAAAGAACAGGAAAATGATGCTTCCCTAATGGCTCCTTTCAAAATAGGAAATGTGTATCACAAAATTATGGAGCTTACTTTCAATGAATTTAAAGAAAAGGGACTTCCTCTCAAGCTTTATGAAGAAAATAAGCTTTCAAAGGAATTTGAAAAAATCATAGAAGATAAAACAGAAGAAGCAATCAATTATTTTAATTATGCGCGTCCCGGAGATTCAGGCAATAACAGTTATCTTGAGGTTGAATTATTAAAAACAACAAAAAATGATATTCTGCTTTCAATAAAACGTGCAGTAAAAGAGCTGTGTCTTGAATTCAGCAAAGAAAATGTACAATACGTGGCTTTTACCGAGCAATGGTTTGATTATGTAATTCCCGAAACAAACATTAAACTCGGCGGCTACATAGACTGTATTCTTAAAGATAACAACTCAAATTATACAATCATTGATTTTAAAAGGTCCGATGGAACAGTTCCTGAAAAGTCTGTTCTTGAAGATGGCGAGGATTTTTCGGTTACCGATTTTGATAATCTTCCGAATTTTCAGATGCCGGTATATTATTATCTTCTTTCTAAAAATAATCCTGACTGTAGAATCGACAGATGTTCATTTTTCATAATCAAAACATCGAAAAATAAATATTATAAAGATGTGAATCTTGATTTTATTGAACCGACAATCGACAAAATGCTTGAGTGCATTAAATATTATCAGCAGAAAGTTAATGACAATGACTATACAAAGGATAATATCTCTTTTGAAACCTGCAGCAACTGTTCCTTCAAGGCAATCTGTAGAAAAACCTTTAATATCAGCAGGAGGGATTAAATGAACGAATTAGATGAATTTCAGTTAAAAGCAATAAAATCAAAAATCAATACAGTTGTAAGTGCCGGTGCAGGTTCTGGAAAAACAAGTGTTCTTTCTGAACGTTTCACGGATTTAATTATAAACAGAGGCTGCAAGGTTGATGAAATATTAACACTTACCTTTACAAAAAAAGCAACTGTCGAAATGTCTTCAAGAATATATAAGGTTTTAAAAGAAAAAGCAAAGGAAGCATCGGAAAACTTTTACAAGGCAAGCATAAAAACAATTGACAGTTATTGTAACAGCATTGCTAAAATGGGAGCACATCTTTTTGGAATTACACCGGATTTTGTTCAGGATGAAGAAAAGATAAAGGAAAAGGTTTCGTCTCTTGCTTTTCCTTATGTTTTGGAGCACCGTGACAATGAAGCCATCAGTTCACTTATAAATACAAAGGATTACGAGCAGACAACAACCAAGCTTTTTGTAGATTCAATTCTTTATAATTCAACGGTTGTTTCTCCAATTGATTTTTATAAAGGCTTCGAATTACAGACGGAACAAATTATTAAATCGTGGAAGGAACACACAGACAAATTGAGCGCTTTATTCAATCAATATATAAATGCATTCAATGATGTTCCTAAGGGTAAAACGCAGGCAGACTGGTATCTTCAAATGGAGAAAAGTGTTCAGGAAATTATTCCTTCAATAATTGAAGCACCTGTTCTTACAAAGGATGATATATTGAACGGAAATTATATTTCTTTTGTCGAATACATTTCCAAAATCGAACAGATTACTCAGCCTCTTCCAAATTATAGATCATGTCCGGTTGGGAAAGAAATTGCAGAAGCAATAAAAAAATATGCAGACAAAACTCAAAAGGGAAGCCTCTATCCCATCATAAATTTCACGTATGGTTATAAAACTGCAAAAGCCATTTTACCTTTGCTCGATGAATTTCAATCAAAAGTAAACAACTTAAAACGAACGAGCGGACTTCTTACTTTTTCAGATATTTCAGACTTAGCTTTAAAAACACTCACCGATTATCCTGAAATCAGGTTGATTGAAAAGAAAAAATATAAAGCAATAATGATAGACGAATTTCAGGATAACAACAAAATGCAAAGAGACCTTCTTTTTCTTCTTGCAGAAAAGGAAGACAGAATGGAAAAAGGAGTTCCCAAAATTGAAGAGCTTTGTCCCGATAAATTATTCTTTGTAGGTGATGAAAAACAAAGTATCTATCGTTTCAGAAATGCAGATGTTTCGGTTTTCAGAGCCCTTTCAAATGAATTTCCTGACGGTAACCTTACTATGACAAACAACTATCGTTCACACATGGCTCTCATCGCAGCATTTAATACAATTTTTGGTGGTGTTCCTTATCCTCCAAAATCCACTGATTATGAAACACTGGAACAAACCCAGCCATCAGCATTTTTCAATCAGACAATAAAATCATCTTTAGTACCTGATTACGAGGCTATTTATAAAAACGTTACACTCAATAAATCTGCAAAGGACAAAATATCCTCTGAAAATCTACTTTCAATTTATAAACCTCACATTCATATTGCACGCTACAATAAATCACAAATAGCAGAACCAGAGCTTTTAACTTACAAAAATGCAGAAGCAGAATGGATTGCCGAAAAAATCCTTGAGCTGACTACAAAAGGTATCAACGGTATTGTGTATAATTATTCTGATATCGCAGTTCTTTTTAAAACCTATGAACCTCAGATTCTTCTTGAACGAACTTTCCTTTCTCATTCAATACCGTACAATACCGACACAATCAAGGCGTTTTTCTCTGATGGTCCTGTAAATGATATTTTTAATTTTCTTACCCTGTGCATTTATAAAAATGATTCAAAGGCATATATTCAGGTTTTATGCTCTCCGTTTGTAAATCTTACTTTTGATGAAGCTGATGCAATTCTTCTTACAGAAAAAAATCCGTTTGAATGCGATGCATCAAAGTTTCTGTGTGAAAGCTCTCTTAAAAGATTTAATCATGCCCGTGTTTTTTATAATGCCTTTAAAGATGATATAAGCAACAAAACAATTCCTGAGCTTATAACCGAATTATGGTACGGTCAGGGTTACCGCTATGAAACAATGCTTAATTCACAGGTTTCAATGTATGCCAAAATGTACGATTTGATTTTTGAGATGGCATGTAAAGCACAACAGGACAACCTTTCTCTCTCTGCATTTTTAGATTACTGGAAAACCTTTAAACCAGAAAAATCAAAGCTTGAAGGAATGGACATTCCGATTGAACAGGCAGAGGGTGTTCATCTTATGACGATTCATAAAAGTAAAGGACTTGAATTTAAAGTTGTCTTTATATGTGATTCAAATCATGGAACTCAAACTGAAATAAATGATTCTCCTGTCTATTTTTCAAAAGACTATGGAATTACGATAAACACACCTGTATGTCCTGCTTTTCCAAAAAGTAATCCGAACAAATTCTTTCTTGATGCAAAAAAACAGGAAGAAAAAATGGATGCGGCAGAACTTCGTCGTTTAACTTATGTCGCTATTACACGTGCGATAGACGAGCTTTTCATAACTAACAATAAATACTCACAGGAGAATTCTTCCAAATATCTTCCGGCAGGAGAGTCAGAACCTAAATCTATTTATGATGTACTTTCACCGATAATTGATTTTTATGAAAATAACAATCCAGAGCCAATTGCTCCATTTGATTTTGAAGATATTCAATCGCATGCTCCTGTTGCAAAAAACACAGCAAAAAACAACAGGCTTGAATTACGGAAAAAAATTTACGACAATGCAGATATTATTTCCAAAGAAGTCGTTCAGCCACGATATTTAAATCCAAGTCAGCTTCATAAAACAGATGATGAAAGCTATCAGTACAAGCAGTTCCAGATTATTGAGAACGTACCCTTTGAAGAAATTACACAGATTGTAAATTCTTCTATTCCTTCTCAATCAAAAGAAATGGAACCAGCCTTCACCTTTGCAAATTTCGGTACTATTGCTCATGCCTATATGGAAGCACTTATAAACAAAACCGATGTTAATTATTCGAACCGTGAAATTGCAGGTCTTGCAGACAATAAGCAGCATATTAAAAAAATTGAAGAAATCTGTTTAAAAATGCAAAATCAGTTTCTTCAAACAAAAATTGGACAGCAGGCAATAAACTCACAATGGTATAAGGCGGAATACAGTTTTAAATCAAGAATCAACAATAAAATCATCACCGGAACAATGGATCTTGTTTTTGAAAATCCGGACGGAACTTACACCATCCTTGATTATAAAACAAACCAGACTATGGAACCGGAAATATATTATTCACAGCTCGCATGCTACAGCCATTCCATTTCACAGATGCTTAACGTCGATAAATCAAAAATTAAATGCTGCCTGTATTATCTTCGTTTCGGCAAGGAAGTAGATATTACCGAGGAATGTAATAAAATAGATATTCAGAAAATAACGATGAATGTTGACACAGAATAATTTATTGTGTAAATTCAACTTATTGGGTCAGATGCCCTACACATAATTGTTAGAAAACCCCGTCAGAGGAGGAATCCAGCAGCGGTATCTTTCGTATTATGGTGCCTGGGATTATCTGGCCCTTTTTTAATAAGCATCTTTTTTTACAGGGAAACATATGAAAACCCTCTTTAACGATAACTGGTATTTTTCAGAACAGCCTCTTTCAGACAATCAGATGTATATTAACGGCGAAAAAAATCTTCTTGAACCGGAAGATTTCTTTAATCTCTCGTCAACCATCAATTATTCACAGGTTACTCTTCCACATGACTGGCAGATTTATCACGTTAAAGATTTATACAGGAATTCAATCGGCTTTTATAAAAAGGAATTATTTCTTACAAAAGATCAGATGAATAATAAAAATCTCTCGTTAAATTTCGAAGGCGTTTATATGAACAGCGCACTTTTTGTTAATAATCAGCTTTTGGGAAAATGGAAATACGGATATACAGGCTTTGAGTTCAACATTACAAATTATGTTCACGAAGGAAAAAATGAAATTCTTTTAATCGCTGTCTATCAGTCGCCGAATTCCAGATGGTATTCAGGAGCCGGAATATACAGGGATGTATGGCTATACATCACAGAAAAAACATTTCTTACGAGAGATGGAGTTTACGTAAACACTAAACCTGAAACTCAAGATATAACAGGCGAATGGTCGGTAACAGTAAAAGCAGAAATTACAGGGCCTGAAGAAAATCATTATGTTAAAAATATAATAAAAGATTTGAAAAATAACGAAATTTATTCATCGCACGGTAAAATACAACTGAAGGATAACGAAGCGTGTGAAATATTTTCTGTCAAAAATCCTTTATTATGGAGTCCCGATAATCCTGATTATTATATTCTTACGACAAATCTCTATAACAAAAAAAACAAACTTGTTGACAATATCGAACAGAATATCGGTTTTAAAAAATGTGATTTTACGGCAAACAACGGACTTTTTATTAATGATAATTATCTTAAATTGCAGGGTGCATGCATTCATCACGATTTTGGTGCGCTCGGTAGTGCCTTCAATGTAAACGCCCTTAAAAGACAGTTCAATAAAATGAAAGATATGGGCATAAATGCAATCAGATGCTCTCATAATCCTGTTCCGGAAGCATTTTTAAACCTTGCAGATAAAATGGGCTTTCTGATAATTTCTGAGCTTACAGATGTCTGGCAGAAAAATAAAACAGATTTTGATTATGCAAATTATTTCGACTCATGGATAGAAAAAGACGTTGAATCGTGGGTAAAAAAGGATAGAAATCATCCCTGCCTTTTATTATGGTCTATCGGTAATGAAATATACGATACGCATAACGGCAACGGAATTAAAATCACTGAAAAACTGATTTCCCTTGTACGAAAATATGATTACCTTACAAAAACTCCGATTACAATTGCCTCTAACTACATGTGGAGTGAAAATGCACAAAAATGCGCAGAGCTTGTTGATGTTGCAGGCTACAATTATCTTGAAAATCTTTATGATGAACATCACAAAAAATATCCTGAATGGAAAATTTTCGGCTCAGAAACTGCATCTACCATTCAGTCACGAGGCGTTTATCATTTTCCGACAGATTTAACACTTGTGACCTTTGCGGACAACCAGTGTTCATCGCTCGGTAATTGCAGCACAGTCTGGGGAGCGAAAAACACTCAGACGGTAATCACAAACGAGCGGGATAATCCTTACAGCCAGGGACAATTTATCTGGACTGTCTGGGATTATATTGGTGAACCGACACCTTATCATACAAAAAACTCATATTTCGGTCAGATTGATACGGCAGGTTTTGAAAAAGACAGCTTTTATCTTTACAAAGCACTCTGGAATAAAAATGCAAAGCCGTTTGTTCATCTTCTTCCCTACTGGGATTTTAACGACGGTCAGATAATCAATGTAAAAGCATATACCAATCAAAGCTGGATTGAACTTTTTTTCAACGGAAAAACTCTCGGTAAACAATATATTAATCCTCTTGAAGATAAAAATCCTTTTGGCCAATGGAAGCTGCCGTACAACTATGGAGAACTTCAGGCTGTTGCTTATGATAACGAAGGTAAAATCACTTCTGTAGATGAAAAGCACAGTTTTTCAGACAGTACAAGACTTCTTCTCTCTCTGGAAAAAGAGGATACCGGAAATCTTTTTTTTATAGACATTTATACGACAGATAAAAATAATATCCCGGTTGAAAATGCAAATAATTATGTAACGGTAGAAATTAATGGAGATGCAAAACTTATCGGACTGGATAACGGTGATTCAACAGATTTTGATGAATACAAAACAAACACGAAAAGACTTTTTAAAAATCATCTGATAGCAATAATCGAAGCAAAATCAAAGGATTCAGTTTTTACGATATCCGCAATAAGCAAAGATTTAATTCCAGATGCAATAAAATATGAAAATCACCAATGGACTAAAACAGAACCGGAAAATCTAAGTTTACCGAAGCAATATATCCCTATAAGAAATATCAAGCTTACAGCAGAAGGAAGCACAATTCTTAACAGGAAAAATCCCGAACTTGTCGTTACAGCAACAATTCTTCCTGAAAATGCAACAAATGTTTCGCTCAACTTTTCGGCAGTTCTCAGAGAATGTGTTCCGTGTGATTATTTTACTATCACAAAAATCGAAACAACAAATAATGTTCAAAAAATCAGGCTTAAAGCAAATTGCGACGGTGAATGCCTCTTGAGGGTTACAGCACAAAACGAAAGCGGTTTTGATGAAATTATAAGTGATCTTCAGATTAATGTTGAAGAAACCGGCAATTCAAAACTAAATCCTTATGAATTAATTCCTGCATGCCGCTTTACAGATTGGGATAAAACAAAAGAAAAACCGGTAATCAGCCTTGAAAGTGGAATAACTAACAGAAACTGTCCTGATACATGGATTGCCTTTGAACAGATAGATTTTGGTGAACAAGGTGCAGATACGATTCATCTTCCTGTTTTTAGTTTTGATACTTCTCTTCCCGTCGAAATATTGACTATGAACAGAGAAACACTCGGTTCCTTTGTTTACAACCATCAGTCGGTATACAATACTTACAATGAAAATGTTTTTACCCTGAACCGAAGATTATTCGGTATTCAGAAACTTTATTTTAAATTTAAAACAGAATTGAATTTCAAGGGTTTTTATTTTGATAAAACTCCAAAGGCATATTCGAAGCTGCGTGCACTCGATGCTTCTCTCATCACCGGCGATTCGTTTATAAAAACAAGTGATGCCGTAGAAAAAATAGGAAATAATGTTACCTTAGATTTCGATAATATGATTTTTGACGATGATTCTAACACGAAGTTTATAATCTGCGGACGGTCCTTAAATCAGGATAATGTTATAAACATAAAATTTTTCAATACCGATGGTTCGTACGAAACACAATCTGTTGAATTTACAAAAAATACAGATTATGAAGAACAAGCCTTTATATTAAAACCCTTCAGATGCAATCAAAAAATTAGCTTTGTCTTCTTACCCGGCAGTAATTTTGATTTTAAATGGTTTAAGTTTGAAAATAGCAAATAAAAAAATGAGTCCGCCGAAACGGACTCATTCAAATAAATCAAACTTAAGACAAAAGTCTGTCAGTCTGAAAAAATATTATACTAATCCCTGTGCGATCATTGCTTCAGCAACTTTTACGAAACCTGCAATGTTTGCACCTGCAACGTAGTTAACCCAATTACCGTCTTTTGCACCGAATTTAACTGCTGTGTCGTAAGCATTGTTGTGGATGTTGATCATGATGTCGTGAAGTTTTGCATCAACTTCTGCAGAAGACCAAGAGAGGCGTTCTGAGTTCTGAGACATTTCAAGACCAGATGTTGCAACACCACCGGCATTAGAAGCTTTACCAGGAGCATAAAGAATCTTAGCTGCAAGGAATTTGTTTACAGCATCGATGTTAGAAGGCATGTTTGCACCTTCTGCTACGAGCTTACATCCGTTCTTAAGGAGCTTGTCTGCATCTTCACCAAGAAGTTCGTTCTGTGTAGCACATGGGAATGCACAGTCACACTTAACTTCCCAAACTTTCTTTCCAGCAAAGTACTTAGCTTCTGGGAACTTCTTAACATATTCAGAAATACGACCGCGTTTAACGCCCTTGAGCTTTTTAACCCAGTCAAGTTTCTTCTGTGTAATTCCGTCTTTATCGTAAATGTATCCGTCTGAGTCAGAAAGTGTAACAACTTTTGCACCAAGCTGGATAAGTTTTTCTGCAGCGTATTCTGCAACGTTTCCTGAACCAGAAACAACACAAGTCTTACCCTTGAAATCCTCTCCAACTTTCTTGAGCATTTCCTGAGCAAAGTAGATAAGTCCATATCCAGTAGCTTCTGTACGAATCAAAGAACCACCGAATGTAAGACCCTTACCTGTCAAAACTCCAGTATATTCATCGCGGATTCTCTTGTACTGTCCAAAGAGATATCCGATTTCGCGTCCACCAACGTTCTTATCACCGGCTGGAACGTCTGTATCTGGTCCAATATGGCGATAGAGTTCTGTCATGAAAGACTGGCAGAAGCGCATAACTTCTTTATCTGATTTTCCGTGTGGATCAAAGTCTGAACCACCCTTACCACCACCCATTGGGAGTGTTGTAAGAGAGTTCTTGAGAACCTGTTCAAATCCAAGGAACTTAAGAACAGAAAGGTTTACTTCCTTAGAGAAACGAAGACCTCCTTTGTAAGGTCCAATTGCACTGTTGTACTGAACGCGGAAACCACGGTTTACATGGTACTT
>JAILKS010000064.1 GCA_024693715.1 Treponema sp.
TATACAGTTTTTAAATCTCTTATTAATTCTGATTATAAAATTATAAAACCGGATCAGGAGAACTAAAAATGAATAAGAGATTCTGTCTATTCTTTCTTTTGACTATTTTTCTTTGCAGTTGTAAAAATATTACTTATAAGAAATCATTGCATTTATTATTTCCTGACAAAGAGGATTATAAGGCTGCAATTTTGTTAGAAAATAATAAACTCAGTTATTTGGAAAAATTTCTTGATGAAAATAATGATATGATTTCTCGATCATACAGTTCCGAACATTATTATTCGATTTTACATGAGGCTGTTAAATTAAATAATAAAGAAGCGGTAAAGTTGTTGCTTTCAAAAGGTTTTAATCCTAACATTCTATCTCCAACTTGTAGTCCCTTAAAAATTGCCTGTTCAGTTAATACAAATTTAAAAACAGTAGAAGAATATGAAGATGCTGCTATTGTTGAACTATTAATCGATTATGGTGCAAATCCAGAACTTGGTGTTATAACACCTATGATTTATTCTGATATAGAAACTGAATTTGATCAAAGTGAAGAAACTCCGCTTATGATTTTAAGTCAGTTTCCAAATTTTATTGATGTAAAGAAAAAAATAGATGTACTTATAAAAAAAGGTCATGCTGATTTAAATTATAAAATAAGAACAGGTTTTACAGCAGTGACAGCCTCATTGCTTGATAAAGATTCTATTGAGACAGCTTATTATTTAATTTGTAAACTTCACGCTGATGTAAATACGGAATTTTATGATAATGAATATCAGCTTATGAATGAACCCTTAAAAAAACGTTCTCCTGTTCAATTATTACGACAACTTCTATATCCGTTGGATTCCGAAGAATATAAATTAAAGCAAGAAATAATTGAAGAGTTTAAAAATCAAGGGGTTGATTATTATTCAGAGCCTGTCCCTCAAAGTGTTATAGACTTTGCAAAACAAAAATATCCAGATTCATGGGAAGATTTCTTAGAAAGATATTAAAATTCGAGGTGGAAATATGTATAGAATAAATAAACGAATAAAATTTATTCCTGTCATTATTTTAACTATTATGTTAACTTCATTCTCAAACAGCAGAAATATAAAAGAAATAAAAACTGAATATCCTTTATTGGAAGATGAAATTAATTATGATATTGACAAGCTTATTGAAGGATTAGATGAAAAAGACGATGAATTATATAATTATGCTCAGGATATTATACATAAAGAACATGATTTTTTAAATACAAAAGAAAAAGTATCATATGATGATTTAAAGTATATCGGAAACTGGAAGCTGGTAGATAAAAAAGGAAATGAAGTTGAACGGAACTATTTGAATTTTGATGAATGGATAGTAATAGAATCAATTGACTCAACATTAGTACTGAGTAATTTTACTGGAAGTTCAAGCATATATAAAGGCGAGAACAGACGTTATTATATCTATACAATATGGGCTAACATAATAAGGATGCTCCAGTTTGTCGACGGCAGAATATATGTATATATAGTTCGCGATGGTAAATGGGTATTAGACCCTATTCATGACGGCGGAAAGTATGTCTTTGAAAAAAGAGAAGTTAATGCAGAATTAATAATTCCATAACTTCCAGAAAAGTTATTGATAGGGTAATAATTTACAATGATGAATAAAATAAGGAAAACGAAGTGTACGAAGTAAACGAAATAACCGCAACCTTCTATTACCATACAGACCATTTGGGTTCTGCATCATTGATAACTGATTACAAGGGTAATGAATTCCAGAGGATAGAATACACGCCATATGGTGAAGTATGGACAGAAAAACAGAGTATCATAAATTTCTTCATGCCTTACAAGTTTACCGGCAAGGAACTTGATGAAGAGACAGGTTTGTATTATTATGGTGCAAGGTACTTGGACCCTAAGTATTCAAGATGGATGAGCACAGATCCGGCACTGGGAGAATATCTTACACCTGACAAAAACAATAACTACGGCGCATTTGATTTTATAAATCTGAATCTGTACCACTACGGACATAATAATCCGGTATGTTATACGGATCCGGATGGAAGGGAAGATGTTTTATCAGCTTTTCAATATCAGAAACTTACTAAAATTCCACAAAAATCTTTATTTGAAGGAGGCATTAAAGCGGATGCAAATTATCCTATCTTAAGTGATTCAGAGTATATAGTTTCTAATGAGGTTGCAACGATATCTTTACTTTTAGATATGAGAAAAAATCCTTCAAATTATATTATTGGAGCTTATGAAAGAAAAGCTCTTTCTACAAAGGTTCCTGAATATTTACCTGTGCTTAAACATAGTTTATATGTTATTTATAACATAGATAAAGGAACTCTTTATACATTAAGTTTTAATGGTACTAAGGATGGCTTGATTTTTTCTAAGGGAGCATGGCTTGTTAATACAAACTCTGATTGGAATAGCCTTGAAAATTTAGCAGATGCAAATAATGAATGGAATATGAAGCTTTATGTATCTTTTGGAGATGTCAATGTGAAAGAAACAGTTGATAACATATTAATAAGTATAGTTCTACCATTCAGTTATTATGCCTTGGATCACATCAAAGATGAAATTGGAACTATGAACTGTAATACAGCTTTGCAGAATACTTTAACGGAGAATTAATATGAGTTTACTTATGCATAGAATAAAATACTTGTTTGAATTATTTATTCTGGTCCTAATGATATTTGGCTTTGAGTATTTAACTGGTATATGGGGCACTTTAATACCATGGTTTTTATTGGGGTTTAGCATTTTATCGTTAGGAATTTTTATTTTTTGTGCAGTAAGAAAAAAATGTATTGTATTTCCGATATGTATTCTTGAAATAATTCTGTTGGTTTTCATAGTTTTTATGCTGAGTGTTTCATTTTTCTATTTTTTTAACGTTCCAAATGGAGGACTATTGATTATAAATATTTCCTTTGAGTTGTTTTTCATTTTGATTACTGCATTATTGATTATAAAGAACATAAAAAGAATTACAAAATCGAAATATAAAAGTGATGATTAAAAAGAAATAGTTATAGAAGGAGTAAAATTCTGGGAGGCACAGTTCAGATGATTGATAGATTACAGAAAATATATGAAGCTTTCCGATTTTTAACTACAGATTATTCATATGAAGTAGATCACATTAGTCCGTTAAATGAATTGAATTATGGTGTAATAAGTTTTAAAACTAAAGA
>JAILKS010000073.1 GCA_024693715.1 Treponema sp.
AAAACATAATTATTTATCGAGAACAATATTTTTTGATTATAAACTATAAATATAGAATAAATAATAAAATTTTCTACTAATTAAAAAAATGATCCAATTATTTAACACAAAAATCTATAAATTTACCATATACATAACCAATCTGTTTATTATTTGCACATATTCTTAACCACGGTAAAATACAATCTTCAATAGTTTCTTTATTGCTAATAACCTCAATAATTTCTACCTTTTCATCTTTTTCAAAATATTTAATTATTGAAGACTCGATATTGCAGGATTCTCTTAAGCAAACGTTATCTTGATTTATAATTCCATATAATGGATCATTATTCTTTTTATCAGAATTTCTTGCAAGTCGAAAACCTATTGTTATGTAACGCGTTCTAAGAGGATTCTCACCTGCCCTATAATCTGCATAAATTTTTTTAGAAAGATAACATCCTCCTTTAATAACCCTATCATGCAATGTATCTTCTTTATCATATGTATTATTAGGCATATAAAAATCCCAACACCATTCATATATATTTCCAAACATATCATATAAACCAAACTGATTAGGACATAGCATTCCTACTGAATGAATACAAAAATCTGAATTATCAAATACCCAACCATATTTTGTTAATTCATCATAAGAAACAAAAAAACCTCCACTTGATGCAGCATATTCCCATTCTAATTCAGTAGGAAGTCTATACCCATTCTTTTTCTGATCCCATTCTACTGATATAATTTCTTCGTCTTGCTTCAGTATTTTATATACAGGATCCAATCCTTCTTTTTTACTCAACCAATTACAAAAATTTAATGCATCATAATACGATACATAACAAATCGGCCAATCATCTGGTAAAGGAAGATTTCCTTTGAAAACAAAATCATCAATATAAAAAATATCATCCAATAATTTTGAATCAGGACTACTTTCTTTTAAATATTCTCTATAAAGCTTTAATTGCGTTGTATATTTAGCAAGCATAAAACTATCAACCTGTTTTTCGTTCCCTGCAATAAAAGAATCTTCATCCTGATCAAAAACATAAGTACCCCTAGGTATATTAATCATCTCTATTTCAGAAACATTTTGTTTTATAGTACACGCTGAAAATAATAATATTGATACTAAAGAAAAAAATATAGATCTAATCATTTTTACCCTATTGTACTGAATAATCTTCCATAGGCTCTACTATTTTAATTGTATAATCATTTACACCCGGCCTATTCGGATCTAACGAATCAAGAATACGAGTAGTATTATTTTCTTTACTAATTCCTGTATAATGAATATAAACCTTTTCATTCTTTGTTCCAACATTAACAACTTTATAATTTTGTGCAATTCCAAAATCATAATTTGATTTATTAAAATCTTCTTCTGACATTTTTAATCCATAAGGGGCAGTCTCTGGATAAATAAATGATTTATGCTTTTTCAAACCTAAATTTTTCGCAAGAGAATTACTCATTTTATTTAAATCATTTGGTGAACCATCTTTAGCTATATAACCATTTTCTTTCCATTCTTTTACTACTTGATCTAATTGTGAAAGTTTAATATCTATCTTATTAGCATAGTAATTAATAAGTGTACATGTCTTACATGTCACAGTGCCTGAATTATCTAGATTATATCCATATCTTTTATCAAAATCATTTTGGTTAATTAAGTTAGTTGAATTATACACTGTTTCTTCTTCTTTTTTTTCTTTTACATCTCCTGGGATAGACGGACTAAAATTACCTGACGAATGACTGCTACCATTTTCATTAACTGTAGTCCCACCCTCATCTTCTACTATTGTAGTTGTTACAGTGCTAGTTGATTCAGATTCTCCACTTGAATGGCTATCGTTATCTTCGAATTTATTTTCACCAAGATTTGCAGAACCTCCACCACAATCTCCACCATTTACTTCTATCAATTGCTCTTCAGTCAGTTCATACACATCATCTGAAAAATCAAATATTCCATAATCTTTATAACTTTTACTTTTAAACATTATTTTTCCTCCTTCCGTTATTGTAAAAATGTACTAAAACCTTATTATATTTTACTATAATTCTATTAAAATTCAAGTAGAAAAATATCTTAAAATTATTATATTATACTTTTTTTTTTTTTTGTCTACTGCTATAATGTATGGGGTTAAAAAATACAAAAAAGTAGGAAGTGAAAAAAAATATGAAAAAATACAAACCGATTCTTATTAAACAGCAAGATGAAACTGACTGTGGAGCAGCCTGTCTTGCTACTATTGCAAAATATTATGGTAAAATTACATCAATAACAAAAATAAGAAATTATGCTGGGACTGATTCAATAGGAACGTCTGCAAAGGGAATGGTAAAGGCAGCAAAAGCTCTTAATTTTACCTGTAAAGCTTTTGGCTCTAAGAGAAAACTAATTAAATCCTTATCAGTTTTTCCTTTAATTGCACATTTAAATAAAAATGGTAATCGTCACTATGTAATAATATATAAAATAAAAAACGATAAACTTTTAATTGCTGATCCTGCAGACTCAATTAAATGGATAAAATCAAAAACATTTCTTAAATGGTGGACAGGAATATTCATAATTCTTTATCCATCAAAAGAATTTAAAAAAAGTAATGATAACAAATCCTTCTTTACACGTTTTTTTCATCTTGTATCTGACAACAAAACTGTTGCATTTCAGACCTTTGCCGCGAGTTTCCTCCTTACAATACTAGGTATTCTAGGGGCCTTTTATTTCCGTTATCTAATAGATAATGTCATTTATTCATATCTTCCTTCTGCCCTAATTTCTGTTTCAATTGCATATTTAATAGTAATCATATTCCAAAGTCTTCTTGGTTTTGCACGAAACAGTCTGATTATTTTTCTGGGGAACAAAATGGAAGCCTCTTTAACACTTGAATACGTAAAACATGTTTTTCATTTACCTTTAGATTTTTTTACAAAACGAAAAAGCGGAGAAATTCTTTCAAGATTAAATGATATTAATACGATAAAAAATGCTCTTTCAAGCATGACTGTAGGAATTATTTTAGACTGTATAATGCTTATTTTTGACGGAATCATTTTATTTACGTTCAGTTTTTCCCTGATAACAATCGCAATAATACCAGTCTTACTATCTACACTGCTTGTTTTTCTCTTTACCAAAAAATTTAAAACACTTATTTACCATAAATCAGTTATTGAAGCAGAAAAATACTCTCATCTTGTAGAAAGCATAAATGGCATATCAACCATAAAGGCTTTGTCAACAGAAGATGATACTTATGATAAGGCAGAGTTAAAAATCATTGAATCAATAGAAAGTACCTTCAAACTTTTACACTTAGGTAATTTTCAAAATACTCTTGAAACCTTCTTTACTCTGGCAGGAAATCTTGCTGTTTACTGGTTTGGAAGTTATTTAATTATGCAAGGCAAACTTTCTTTAGGAGAACTTATTGCTTTCGTAACATTATTAGGTTATTTTCTCGGTCCATTAAGCAGATTAATTACACTTCAACCCCAATTACTTGAAATATCTGTTGCTTCCAACCGTTTAGGCGAAATTCATGATCTCCCAGAAGAAAACACTATAAACCACGGAAAAATGATTCCACAAAATATAGAAGGAAACATATGCATAAGAAACCTTTATTTTTCATATGGGACAAGGGGAATAACACTCAATAACATGTCTCTTGATATAAAAAAAGGCGAAAGGGTTGCTTTTGTAGGACCATCGGGTTCTGGAAAAACAACCTTAATAAAGCTTATCTTAAAATTCTATAATGAAGATTCTGGAACCATAACACTTGATGGCAAAAACATAAAAGATTTTGATACAACCGAATACAGAAAACTTTTCGGTTATGTTCCTCAGGAAATTCTTCTTTTCAGCGGAACTATTGAAGAAAACATAACCTGGGGCAATGACGATGCTACTGCAGAAGAAATTTTCAAAGCAGCTTCTGATGCCGAAGCACTTGATTTTATTTCAAAACTTGATAAGCGTTTTGCATCAAAAATAGGAGAAAAAGGGGCATCTCTTTCCGGTGGAGAAAGACAACGCATTGCACTTGCAAGAGTACTTTTAAGAAATCCAAAAATACTTATATTAGATGAAGCGACCAGTAATCTTGACAGCCTTTCAGAAGCAAAAATACTCAAGACAATAGAAAAAATCAGTAAAAATAAAACAACAATAATTATCGCTCATCACCTTTCTACAATTAAAAACTGTGATAAAATATTTGTTCTTCAGGATGGTTATCTAATAGAAAGCGGGACTCATGTTTCATTAATGCAAAATAATGGTATTTATAAAAAAATGTGGCAAAGCCAAAATCAGGATAATTAATATGAAACTATATTCAGAACAGACACTTCCATTTACTCAAGAATATTTTCTAAGAAAAAAACCGGAATTTCAACAAATACTAATATGCATTATCGTTCTATTTTTTCTTGTAACTTTTATTTTTCTATCAGTAGCTAAATTTGAAGAAGTAATTAAAGTTACAGGTTATATAAGACCTGAGGATAATATATCGTCTGTATCAAATCCAGTTACAGGAAGAGTTAAATCAATTTGTTATAAATCAGGACAAGTTGTAAAAGAAGGAGAACTTTTACTTGAAATAGATCCAACACAATATGAAACAGAAAAAGAAAGTTTATTGACCAAAATATCAGAAGAAGAAAAACAACTAACAGCGTTATATGAACTAAAAGACAGTATTGAAAAATCCATAAATCTTGTCAACAAAGATAACTTTGAAACATATTTAAGATATGAATTATGGAGAATTAATCTTGCAAAACTTTATAATATAAAGAAAATTAAATATGAAAAATATATTCAAGAAAAAAAATTACCTTCTACAATGACAACTGTTTCTAAACTTCATGAAATGGAATCAGAATATTTGATTTCCTGTAATGATTATGATAATCTTTATTATTCTTTCCAACAAGACATAAATACTGAAATAAGAGAATTAGAAACGTCGAAAAAAATTAATGAAGCAAAAATACGAAAAATTGAAGATTCAATTAAGTTTACTAAAATTTGTGCACCTATAAACGGAATAATTCAAGAGGTAAAAACCTTCAATATCAATGACTGGATTCAGTCAGGTCAACTTATTTTTAATATCATCCCAGATAACAAAAAATATACAAAGGTTGAATTTACAATTTCTGCTAAACAAAGTGGGAAAATAGAAAAGAATATGAAAGTTAAAATGCGGTTTCCAAGCCTTCCTTATCATGAATTCGGTGGAGCAGAAGGCAACATAATTACAATTGACCCAGATATTACAAAATCACAAAGCGGAGATGCTTGTTTCATAATAAAAACAGATTTAAACAAACAATACTTATCAGATAAGAAAGGAAAAACATACCCTCTTAAAGTAGGACTTCAGGTTGATGGAAGAATAATCCTCTCAAAAAAAACAATTATTAAATATATTCTGGAGAAAATAAATATATGGCATTAAAAAAATTCATAGCCGCTATAATATCATTTTTTATTATTTCTTCTCCTATAACTGCAAAAAAAACCTACTGGAAAAAAGTTATTCAAACTGCATTTAAAAACAGTTCATCGGTTACTACTATAAAAAATAATTATGCAAACGCTATAATACACAAACTACAATATACTTATTACTGGTTCCCAAAACTTCAATTGAATTTTCAAACGACAGCCACAAGAACTCGTGGAGATTATTTTTATATATTAAATTCAGGAACAACTCCATACCATACTTGGCTTTTAAGTCCATTTTCTTCATTAACACTTTACCAGAAACTACCAGGTCAAGGGACAATATCTTTATCTGCAAATTACAGTTTTAATTATCTTCCTGAACGAAATCTATTTATACAAGATCCTGAATTAAACCTCACAATAAGCCAAAGCCTATATCAAGGTATCTTTGGAATTTCATATGATCCTGAAACAGCTCTTATAAATGAAGAGTTTTCCTACTATAAATTATATTTTGAAAAACAAATGTCATCGGAATTTCTAAAAATAATTCATTTAATTCAAAATACGGATATTCTTTATACAGAAGAAAATTATTATCTTTCCCTTGTCGAACAATATGAAAGTGAATTAAAAACCTCTGAAGAACGCAAAAAGAATAAACTTGATTCAAATCTTCAGGTTTTTTATGCAAAACACCAGTATAATGAAGCATTAAATAAATTAAAGGAAATTCAATATAATAAACAATCTGCTATAAAAGAGCTATCAATATTCTATCCTAATTACAATCAAAATGAACTTGAACAAAAACGATATGAACTTTTTGAGGATATATCTGCTCTTTATTCAAAGTTCAATAAAGAGATAATTGATGAAAATTTAAATTATAATTTTGATGCAAATCTTTATGCTGGAATATTAAATCAATATTTATATCAATTTCAGCTACAAGAAACTGATTATGCTCCATTATTATACTTCTCCAGTTCTGCCAGTATAAACAACAATTTCAATTCTTATTATTCAGATTTAAATAAATCTTTTAGAGTTTTACTCGACTCCCCAGCACCCATAGATGTTACATTAAGCATAGGAATAAAAAAAACATTTGAAATCCCAAAAGCTAAAAAACTTAGAAAAGAAATATATGAAATTCAAAAAAAATCTATAGAAAAAGAATTTGAAATAAATACAATTAAACAGAAAAAACAACTAGAAATACTATTTGAACAGATTGAATCAAATTCTGAATATCTTAAAAGTCTAGAATATGAATTAGACATAGAACAAAACTTTCGCGAAAAGAGAAAACAATTATATGAAAAGAATATTATTACACAAAATGAATTTTTTCAAAGCGAAACACTTTATTATCTAATTCTAAAAAATTATATCAGCACATTTTGGAACATAATCTGTGACAAAATAAATGTAATAAATCTATGTTCAAAAGATGCTCTTTTAATAAATACATTTTTAGGAGAAAATTATGAAAGCGTTTATTAAATCTTTAAGAATATCCTTAGTCTTAATAGCATTATCCACATTATTAAATGACTGTAAATTATTTGAACAGCCCATTGGAATGGCCGAACTTATAGATATATATACTTATGAAGATAGATATGAAGCAGACACGAATACAGGTTATACAGTGATGACTGATTCTGTACGGTATATTGGAGCAACCTTAAAAATCTCAAATATCTGTGATACAGGCATTTACAGTTCCACAATATCTATTAAAGCAATGTCATCAAAAAAAATCACATATTATAAAACAGTTTCTTTAGATATAACCATATCACCAGGAAGTTCAATCTATATTCCAGTCGAAATGGAAATAAATGTAAAACAAAAAGGAGAAACCTTCAACACAAAAGAAGAAAATAGAGAAATCTGGAAAAAAGATACTATAGAAATTATAAATGAATATTATAAATAACGGAGTTTAATAAAATGAAAAAAAATCTTAAATACCTTTTCGTAATTCTACTTTTTTCTAATTGCAATATTTACAATCAGCCAGAAGGGAAAGCCGAACTTCTTGATAAATATACTTACCAGACTTATTTGGAAGCTACATTAAAACTCACGAATATAGGAACGTCAAATATTCACAATGCCAATATTACGATAAAAGCTTTATCTAAGAAAAACATTGTATACTATAATTCTTTATCCCTTGATGCATATATAACGCCTGGAAATTTCGTTTGTATTCCCATAAAAATGGAACTTAACTCAAAAATAAAAAATGAATTAGAATGGAATAAAGACTCTATGGAAATTATTAATACAGACTGGAAATAAAACTATAGATTATCTATAGTCTTTATAAAGCCTGCAAGTTTTTTTGCAGCGGCAATATGTGTTTTTTCTCCAGGATGTCCCCTTGCTCCCTTTTCATAATCAGCTTTTTCGAGCTTTTCTCTTGATTCGAGTTTCAGAATAAATACATTTTTATCATCCGTAAGCTTTTTATATTTTTTTATTCCGCATTTAATAAGGGAAGGAACGATATTAATTTCAAGCATTCCATAACACCAGATGATTTTTGCATAAGGATTATTTTTACGGATAGTCTTTAGAAACTCACATACGCTGTCAATAATTTTAGGACGGTATTCGGCAGCATCAGTATAAATTTTCTGTTTAATCGCTTCATTATCGTTAGTTCCAAGATTAATTACAACAAAATCATTTTGAACAGGAAAATTATAATTATTGTATATATTACTTGATTCTTCTGCCTTAAGAACCGAACATATATTCTCATAATGCGACGGAAGATTATGTTCTTTATTTCCATCCCAGCCCCAGCAGATTCCCCAGCCACACAGACTCATGACGTTCCATGAAGCATTTAAAAGATGAGCAGTTTTTACCGCATAAGTTTTTCCGGCACAGAACCATTGAGTAATCCAGTCTCCTTCATTAAAATTACCTGCAAGACCTTCCCCTGAAGTAATACTGTCACCTACAAATTCAATGTTATATTTTCTTTCTTTTAGAGGAACAAAACAGCCGCTTTCATTCAATCCAATCTGATTAACGCTCATCAAATGCTTTGAATCATCGGGCATCGGTTGGGTATCTTTAATTATTGTTATTAAATTTTCAACGTTTGGATTAAGATTTCGTGCAATGCAAATCCATTGTTTTTCTTTTGGAACAATAAATCTTGCGGTCTGAAAACCATTTACTTCAACACAAGCCCAGATTTCAAACACATCGTAATCAGAGGAAAGATTTACCCAAACCTCTGATGCCTTTACGCAGACTTCTACACAAGATGCTCCCCAGTAAAGATTCACAGTTTCATAACGGTCTGCAGATATTATATTTCTACCCAATATCCGTTTATATTCAATTTCATTAAGTTTATATGACTTCATACTTTTATTATAACTTGTTTAATTAATTATGACTATTCAGAAAAGACACCCATTTCCTGTATTTTTTTATTTCTGTATTTTACAAGCACTTCAGGTGTTTTCTGCATAAGTTTTTCCAAATCTGCTTTTATCTGCTGTTTTATTGTTGCGGCAGTCTGTTGTGGATTCTTCTGAGCCCCGCCCTTAGGTTCGCTCAAAATACCGTTAATTACTTTCATATCAAGAACATCAGTTGCAGTTATACGAAGCATTGCTGCTGCATCCTTTGCACGAGCTGAATCACGCAATAAAATTGAAGCACAGCCTTCCGGTGAAATAACTGAATAAATTGCATTTTCAAGCATATAGATTTTATCACCAACTCCAATTCCAAGAGCACCGCCAGAACCGCCTTCACCTATGATTATGCAGATTACGGGAGTTTTAAGCTGACTGAATTCACGAAGATTCACTGCTATTGCCTCACCAATTCCACGCTCCTCTGAACCAAGTCCAGGATATGCTCCCTGTGTATCGATAAAAGAAATTACAGGACGACCGAATTTTTCTGCCTGTTTTGCAAGACGTAAAGCTTTTCTGTATCCTTCCGGATTTGCCATTCCGCCATTACGATCTATTGTTTCTTTAAGATTGCGTCCCTTCATATTTCCGATTACAGTTACCGGAATGCCGTCTACAAATCCAAGACCGCCGACAAGTGCCGGGTCATCTGCATAATAACGGTCGCCGTGAAGTTCGACAAAATTGTCAATTATAAGATTGATGTAATCAAGCGTTCTTGGTCTGTCTGCATGACGTGCGAGTTCAACCTTTTCCCAGACCTTTGCAGTAGATCTTGCACTTTCTTCTATTTTTTTAGTTATAGTTGCAATTTCATTTGTAATGTCAATTCCATAATCCTTTGCCATTGCTTCAAGCTGACATAAGAGCTGTTCATCATTTATACTGTTATCTTTCATATTATTTTTCCTGTGTCTTGATATTATGAAGTCTGAACATATTAATCCAGAAATCACGCTGTTCATTTCTAGGAACAATACAATCTATAAATCCTTTCTGAAGCTGAAATTCTGCCCTCTGAAAGCCTTCAGGAAGTTTCTGTTTAATTGTACCTTCAATTACACGAGGTCCTGCAAAACCGATTAACGCTTTAGGTTCGGCACATATTAAATCTCCAAGCATTGCAAAGCTTGCAGTAACACCACCGGTAGTAGGGTCGCAAAGCATAATAAAATAAGGGATTTTAGCAACATCCATACTTGCCGCTGCACTTGAAGTTTTTGCCATCTGCATCAACGAATACAAGCCTTCCTGCATACGTGCTCCTCCGGAAGTTGCATAAATGATTACAGGGACTTTTTTTTCAACAGCAAGCAGCATCATTCGAGAGATTTTCTCTCCAACGACAGAACCCATTGAGCCGCCCATAAAATCAAAGGACATTATTCCAAGCATGCAGTCAAAACCACCGATTTTACAGCTTCCGGTTATTACTGCCTCTTCAAGATTTGTCTTTTCCTTTGCCGCATTAAGCTTTTCTTCATAACCTTCCATACAAATCGGATTATTAGAAGTAAGCCCCTTATTTATTTCTTCAAAGGAATTTTCATCTACAAGATAACTGATTCTTTCCTGTGGACTTATCCTTAAATGATGACCACATTCAGGACAAACCATAAGATTTTTTTTGAAAATTTCATCTTCATGACTTATTTTACAATGAGGACATTCCATTTTTTACCCCTTTTTTCCATACAGCTCTTCATATAAAGAAGTTCCGAATTTTCCTGATTTGAACTGCTTTGTACTTAAAATTTCTATCTGTTCCTGCTGATTTGTCAAAACACCTTCAAGCTTTAATTCCTTCAGGCAGCTTAAAAGTTTTTTTCTTGCCCTTTCGCGATCTGTATCGTAAGAAATTAATTTAGCAAGCATTGAATCATAATGAGGAACAACCGTGTAATCCTGATAAATAAAACTATCGAAGCGAACGCCAGGGCCTGAAGGAATCTGGAGATAAGATATTTTTCCAGGAGCCCTTGCATTAATTCTTGCCTCTATTGCCCATCCCCGTAAATCAACATCTTCTTTATTTATACTGAATTTATTTTCTGTACATGCATAAATCTGTTCACGGATAATATCAACTCCACTTACAAATTCAGAAACCGGATGTTCAACCTGAACACGGGCATTTACTTCCATAAAGTAAAATTCATCACCATTAACAAGAAATTCTATTGTTCCTGCTCCACGATATTTTAAACCTTCAAAAAGATTTTTTGTACCTTCATACATTTTTTTCCGCATCTGATTTGAAACAGCAGGAGAAGGACTTTCTTCTATAAGCTTCTGATGATTTTTCTGAACCGAGCAGTCTCTTTCACCAAGAATAAGAACATTTCCCTTTCCATCGCCCATAATCTGAACTTCAACATGACGTGGATTCTGAATATATTTTTCTATGTAAACTGTTTTGTCAGCAAAGTTTGATAATGCTTCACTCGATGCAATTTTAATATTTTCATCAAGCTCTTCTTCCTTCCAGACAATTCGCATCCCTTTTCCACCGCCACCGCTAGCAGCCTTAATGATGACAGGATATCCGCATTTTTTTGCAACTTCCTTCGCTTTCTGTAAATTATCAACAGCACCATCTGAACCTGGAGTTACAGGAAGATTATATTTTAAAGCAGTCTGACGCGACTGAACCTTATTTCCAAGAAGTTCAATAGTTTCCGGCTTTGGTCCAATCCAGAGTAAACCTGCCTTTGTGACATCTTTTGCAAACTGGGCATTTTCTGAAAGAAAACCAACACCCGGATGAATTGCTTCACATCCTGTCCTTAAAGCAACAGTTATCAATGCATCATCATTTAAATAACTTTTAGCTGACGGAGGAAGACCGATGCAATATGCTTCATCTGCAAGTTTTACATGAAGATTTTCCTTATCTGCCGTTGAATAGACTGCTACTGTTTTTATTTCCATCGCTTTACAGCAACGGATTATACGTACGGCAATTTCACCACGGTTCGCAATCAATAATTTTTTAATCATCTGGACACCTGCAAATTATAGTTTTTTAATTGCGAATAACGGCTGATCAAACTCAACCAGATCTCCGTTTGCAACAAGAATATCTAAAACTTCAAAATCATAATCTGCGTTCAAGGTATTCATCATTTTCATAGCTTCGATAATGCAAACAGGCTCACCTTTTTTTATCTTTTTTCCTTTTTCTGCATAAGCCGGTGAATCTGGAGATGGAGCTCTATAGAAGGTTCCTACAATCGGTGATTTTAAAACATCTGCCGATGCTTTTTCAGAAGACTTTACTGTATTGTTTTCTTCTGAAACTGCTGCACTTCCCTGATTCTTTTGTGCAGATGTATCTGCATTGCTTTCAATTAAACCACTTTCTGATGTTTTTTTTACGATGCATGAATCGTTACCGGTAAATGCTTCTTTTTTTCTTAATGCAATATGTGCTCCGTTCTGTTCTAAAGTCAAATCTACAATTTTACTTGCATTAAATTTATCCATTATTTCAAAAATAAATTCGTCTGTCATTTTTTTCCCCAATAAATTAAATTACATCAAAGCGTTCAATTTCTTTTTCATAATCTACACCGTCAATATCAAAGCCACTTGTAGCAAGAAAATCATGACGATAACCTTCAAAATCTCCAAGCAGAGCAATATTTTCTGCAGTTACAAGAGGCATAATCTTATTTACCTCTGCCTGAACCTTTGGATCCATTTCCCAGTCATCAATTCTGATCCGGTCTTCTTCATCAACAGGGATGCTGGCAGTACCATCGATATTTTTAAGATAAAGTCTTTCTGCAAAAAGCCTGTTTATCTGTTCGATACAGCCCTCATGATTTCCCATTTTTTTCATAACCTTGAACAATACCGAAAGATAAAGCGGAATAATAGGAATTACTGCACTTGAACGTGTAACAAGACCTTTGTTTACAGAAACATAAGCTTCACCGTCAATAGATTTCAGAATACCACGCAAAGTTTCTGCTCTTTTTTCAAGGTCTACTTTTGCCATACCGATTGTTCCGCTTCTATAAATTGCCTGTGAAAGCTCAGGACCAACATAAGAATATGCGACGGTAATACAACCCTTATTCAAAACGTCTGCGTTCTTAAGCTGATTAATCCATCTTTCCCAGTCTTCACCGCCCATTACCTTTACTGTATTTTCAATTTCTTCTTCAGAAGCGGCTGCAGCGGTTATTTCTTTCATTTCGCCTGTCATTGTATCAAAGGTTTTACCGCTGAAATCCTTACCAATCGGTTTTATTACCGAACGATACATTACCTTTGTTTCAGGATCTGTTCTTACAGGACTTGCCAGAGAATAAACTATAAGATCAAACTTCATATTATTTTCTTTTGCCTTGTTTATCACCTCTGCCTTAATTTCATCCGAAAAAGCATCACCATCTATTGTACATGTGAAAAGGCCTGCCTTTTTTGCTTCCTGATCAAAAGCAAGATTGTTATACCAGCCTGGTGTTCCAAACTTAACTTCTGTTCCTGCCTTTTCAAACGATACACCTATTGTTGCCGCATCATAAGCAAAAGCCGCACAGATTCTGCTTGCAAGTCCATAACCATTTGAACATCCAAGAACAAGTACATTTTTTACAGGTCTATGAATACCGGAAATCTTTGCATTTTTTTCTTTCTGCTGTTTTGTATATTCAATCTGATTTAACACTGACTGTTTACATCCCTGTGGATGAGCGTTAATACATATATTGCTTTTTACCATTGGTTTCATTTTATTTCCCCTTAAACTATTCTGCTTTTCCGACAAGACACATCCATTCTGCTTCTGCCGCAAGCTGATCTTTGACATATGCCTTACCGCTTTGTTTTATCATCTTTTTAGAAATTCTCAAGTTTTTTACCTCAACTCTGACCTTATCGCCAGGTCTAACCTGATTACGGAATTTCACTTTATCTACAGTTGCTAAAAAGAAAAGGCTTCCTTCTTCAAAAACCTTCTGATAACTTAAAGCTGCCCCACCACATTGAGCCATTGTTTCTACGAGGATAACACCAGGAACAACAGGATACTGTGGAAAATGACCTTTAAAGAAAAACTCCTCCGGAGTAAATGTATGTTCACTAACCGAGCCTTCTTCATCTGCAGAAAGAATTTCATCACAAAATAAAAAAGGACTTCTATGCGGCAGTAAGCTTTCTATATCTTTTGTTACACTCATTTTTATCACCTATATTTTTTTGAAAACTACAACACCATTATGTCCGCCAAAACCCAGTGAGCCTGAAGCGACACATCTTAAATCATCAGCCTTTTGAGCTTTATTTGGTACATAATCCAAATCACAGCCATGTTCCAAATCAGGATTATCAAGATTAATCGTAGGAGGATAAATATTATCCTGCATTGCTTTTATACAGATTAATGCTTCAAGCGCACCTGCTGCACCAAGACAATGGCCTGTCATACTTTTTGTCGATGAAACCTTGATTTTATATGCCTGTTCACCTAATGATTTTTTGAGCATTGCAGTTTCTGAAGAATCATTTACAGAAGTAGACGTTCCATGAGCATTATAATACTGTAAATCTTCCGGTTTGATTTCTGCATCTTCAAGTGCAAATTTAACGGCAAGAGCACCACCATCTCCACTAGGATCTGGACTTGTAATATGATATGCATCTGAAGTTCCGCCATAACCTGCAAATTCACAATAAATTTTAGCACCGCGGGCCTTTGCATGTTCATATTCTTCAAGTACAAGCATAGATGAACCTTCTCCCATTACAAAGCCTTCTCGGTCTTTATCAAACGGACGACTGGCCTTTGAAGGATTATCATTGTAAGAAGAAGCAAGTGTCTTTAATACACTGAAAGCACCAATTGAAAATCCAGTTACTGCACCTTCCGCACCGCCTGCAAGACACATGTCTACACGTCCGCTTCTAATCTGATCAAGAGCAAGTCCAAGTGCATCTGTCGAAGAAGCACACGCTGTCTGTAAAGTCCATGAAGGGCCTTTGATTCCCAAAAGCATGCTTACATTTCCGGCACCTTCATTACCGATAAGCATTGGAATGGACAGTGGCGGAATTCTTGAAGGACCAGCATCAAAATATTTTTTCATTGAACCTTCTGTGATTTCAAACCCACCGATACCACAACCTATTATAATTGAGGTTCTGTTTGCATCTATCGTTTCTTTTGAAAGGCCTGCATCTGCAATTGCCTGTGTAGAAGCAGCTGCAGCAAACTGACAGAATCTTGCCATTTTACGTGCTTCCTTTTTATCTACCCATTGTGAAACATCAAAATTTTTAACTTCACCGGCAATTTTTACAGAAAAATCTGTCGTATCAAACAAAGTGATTTTATCTATTCCACTGCGGCCTTCTTTAATTCCGGCCCAGGTTTCTTCAACGCTATTTCCAAGCGGACTTACGCAACCAAGTCCTGTTACTACTACTCTACGCTTCATTTTTATCCTCCACCATTCTTATCAGCAGCCCATGCCACCATCTACACCAAGAACCTGTCCTGTTATATATGTAGAAAGGTCACTTGCAAGGAAAACTGCCGCATTAGCTATATCTTCAGGAAGCCCTGCTCTTTTTAACGGAACAGCTTCCAGCATTGTCTTTTTAAGTTCTTCATTTAATACTGCTGTCATATCAGTTTCAATAAAACCTGGTGCAATTGCATTTACCCTTACACCTCTTGAACCAGTTTCTTTTGCAAGGCTTTTTGTAAATCCTATTAAACCTGCTTTACTTGCAGCATAATTTACCTGACCGCCCTGACCGTGAATTCCAACAATACTTGACATATTTATAATTGAACCCGAACGCTTTCTTATCATATCTGAAGAAATAATCTGACTTGCGAGGAATGCACTTGAAAGATTAACATTAAGAACTGCATCCCAGTCTTCTTTTTTCATACGGAAGCTTAAACCATCCTTTGTAATTCCTGCATTATTTACCAGGACATCGAATCCGCCGCTTGCTTCCAGTGCCTGTTTTATAACTGAAGTCCATTGTTCTGAATCCTGTGCGTTTGCATAAAGCTCATAAAATTCACAATTATTTTCTTTTGCAATTTCTTCAAGTTCACTCTTTGCGGCAGAAGGCTTTGTACAGATTCCCCATACAGAAGCACCTTCAGTTAAGAATTTTTTTGCAATTTCCTTTCCTATTCCGCGTGATGAACCTGTTATTAATGCTTTTTTTCCGGATAATAACATTTTTAATTTACCTCCAATGTTTCTACAGTATTTATTGAATTACAGGAAATATTTTCCGAATATCCGCTGTCTCGCCATAATCCGGACAAAACATTTCCAGGACCAACTTCAAAAAGCCTCCAGTTTTCATTTACTTTCGGATTTTCATAATCTATTATTTTTGCAATTTCCGCTTCTTCACTTGTCCATCTTACCGGGTTTGTAAAATGCAGAACTGCAAGTTTCTTTGCTTCTTCACCAGTTGTTATTTCTTTTCCTGTAACATTAGAAAAAAGTCTTTTTACAGGATTTTTAAAAACAAGCTTTTCCAATTCAGTTTTAAATTCATCCCCTGCTTTCTGCATTAAAGGAGAATGGAAAGGGCCAGCTACTTTTAGTTTAATGAATCTTCTGCAGCCGGCATTTGTACATAAAACCTGTGCCCTGTTTAATCCTTCATCGGTACCGGAAACTACAGTCTGTTTCGGACTATTGAGATTTGCACAAAAAGCAAGCTGTTCTTTTTCAAGCGGGCCTACAGCTTCCATAACCTGTTCAGGAGTAAGACCTATTACTGCAGCCATTCCCGGTAAACTTCCATTGCATGTAGCAGCAAGCTCATCGCAAACCTTCTGCATTATTTTTCCACGCTTTGCAACAAGATTTATTGTTTCTTCAAAAGTAAGGATTCCGCTTACACAAAGAGCAGCAAATTCTCCTAAAGAAAAGCCTGCACAAATATCACTTTCAATGCCCTTAGCTTTAAGAACTTCAACCAAAGCAAGAGAAGAAACAGTAATAGCAAGCTGACTTCTATCGCTTCTTGAAAGTTCAGTTTCTTCTGTTTCCCACATATATTTTGAAACAGGCTCACCGGTAATTTTTTCTGCAAGCTCAACTATTTTTTTTGCTTCCGGATACCTTTCGCAAACTTCAAATAACATTCCTTTTTTTTGAGCTCCCTGTCCGGGAAACAAAAACACATTTTTCATTTTTTATCCTTTTCAGCTAAAACTTAAATGCAGTACCTGCCCAGGTTAAACCGGCTCCAAATGCCGCACTTACAATCACAGTTCCTTTTTTTATTTTTCCTTCCTGCTGCATATCATACAAAGCAATAGGAATTGAAGATGATGATGTATTACCATATTCTTTTACACTACAGATGAATTTTGAAAAATCATAACCAAGACGTTTTGCAGCCGCACTCAAGATTCTTTCATTTGCCTGATGACAAACAAAATAATCTACCTGCTCTTCTGTAAGATTTTCTTTTTTCATTACAAGTTCAATTGCATTTGTCATGGCATTAACTGCAAAGTTATAGACTGCATGACCATCCATTTTCATAAGGCCATCTGTTGAATCAAGATAAAGAGCTCCTGCTCCTTTTCCATCAGAACCGGAAACAAAGCTTAAAACTTTACCGCACAACGCTTGTGAGTTTTCCGGTAAATCATTTTCGATACGTTCAAGAACAAAAGCCCCTGCTCCGTCACCGAAAAGAATGCAACTTGAACGATCAGTCCAGTCTGTAATCTTACTTAAAACCTCAGTTGCACAAACCAAGGCATATTTCCAACCGTTCATTTCCATCATCGCACATGCGTTGTTCAGCGCATAAAGAAAGCCGGAACAGGCACCCATAATATCAAAACAGGTTGCATTTACAGCATTCAACCCTTCCTGAATTACACAGGCAGTTGCCGGAAAGCCCTGATAAATCTGTGTAGTTGTAGAACAGATAAGAAGATTAACATCTTCTGCCTTTATACCAGAATCTTCCAGTGCCTGTTTACAGGCAGCAACTCCAAGCAATACACAGTTTTCCTTATCATTCACAAGATATCTTGAACGTATTCCTGTGTGAGATATAATCCACTCATCGCTTGTGTCAAGTTCCTTGGGAAGCTGGCTGTTTAATACTTTATTTTCAGGAATTGCTTTTCCGACAGCCCTAATAACTACAGCCATTATGCCAACTGACCTTTAATATAATTATAGGCATCTCCAACTGTTTCAAATTCATTAGCCTTATCATCCGGAATAGAAACACCAAGCTCTTCTTCAATTGAATAAATCAATTCATAAGTATCAAGACTGTCTGCTTCAAGATCTGATCTGAAATTTGCTTCCATTGAAATTTTTGCCTCATCAACATCAAGTTTTGAAGCAATCAATCCCTTCATTTTTTCAAATAATTCGTCCATATTAGTTCCCCTTAAAAAAATTTAAAATGACACTTTTACATTTATTGTCATTTCGTTCAAATAAAATTTACAGCATCTGTTTGAATATGTCAAGTATTCTTTATGAGTATTAAGAACATATAAAGCTGATTTATAAGAACTTTTACGTATTTTTTGTTGTTTCTTCATTTTTTAATTGACATCTGATTCTCTCACAATTAATCTACAGATACGATAAAAACAGGAGTTATTATGGCTAAGATTATAAACGGTGAAAATTTACCAAACATTCCATGGCAGGAAAAACCGAAGGACTGGTGGCTTCCTGTATGGAGATATTCAGAAAATCCCGTAATTGACAGAAATCCTTTTGCGGGAATGGGACGTATTTTTAACAGTGCCGTAATTCCATGGCAGGGAAAATTCAAGGGAGTATTCCGAAGTGAAGATGCACATGCACGACCTTTCCTTTATCTTGGAGATTCATCAGACGGCATTCACTGGGAATTTGAACATGAAAAGATTCACATGCATGATCCAGATGGAAAACCTCACGATCCTTTTTATGCCTATGATCCTCGTTGTGTAAAAATCGATGATACATATTACATAATGTGGTGCGGTGATTTTGACGGAGCGGCAATCGGAATTGCATCAACAAAAGATTTCAAGGATTTTACACGACTTGAAAATCCTTTTTTACCCTTCAACAGAAATGCAGTTTTATTTCCACGAAAAATCAATAATAAATATGTAATGCTTTCCAGACCAAGTGATTCAGGTCATACGCCATTCGGGGACATCCTTCTTTCACAATCACCGGATTTAAAATACTGGGGAGAGCATCGTCTTGTCATGCAAAAAGGCGGCGACGGCTGGTGGCAGGGATTAAAAATTGGCTGCGGTCCGGCACCGATAGAAACAGATGAAGGCTGGCTCATGTTCTATCATGGAGTCTGCCAGACATGTTCAGGTTATGTTTATTCATTCTCTGCTGCAATTTTAGACCGTGACAATCCTTCAATTGTAAAATACCGATGTGGAGATTACATGCTGACTCCGGAAGAAATATATGAAACAACCGGTTTTGTTCCTAACGTATGCTTCCCGGTT
>JAILKS010000015.1 GCA_024693715.1 Treponema sp.
AAGCCGCCAGTCAATAACAAAAAGATAAACAACAAGCACAAGAGACAGAATAATATTTGAAGTATATTCAGGAACAATATGAGCGAGCGTAGTTTCCATACTGTCTATACGTTCAATCATAATATTTTTAAGAGAACCCGAAGGCATATCAAGCACAGTTCCAAGCGGAAGACGAGTCAGCTTGTCGCACATTCTTTTTCTGATATTTCCAAGAAGATTAAAAGTTGCGATATGACTCATGGAAGTTGAAATCATATGGAAGACAACATTTCCAAGCCAGAAAAGCGCAACAATTCCAGACTCACGGAGGAACAAAGACCAGTCACGAACACCGGCAAGAAGCTGCTGAACAATCCGTGCAATCATAAAATATGGTGCAATACAGCACGCCACACTAAGCAGGGCAAAGAACACGCTTATGATATACTGTCCTTTTTTTTCACCTGCAAATTCAATAATCCAGCCGACGAGGCCTTTCTTTTTATTTTTCTTAGATGACACTTTTATACTCCTCTTTTTTACAGGCTGAACACATTCTGCAATGCGAACAATTTCCTCCACATGTTGATTTACCATGCTTCTTATCCTTAATCATTGAAGAAATTACACCTCCAACAACAAGGATAAGAACAAGAGTAATCAGGATTGTTCCAGAATTGTGAATAAACCAAGTAACCATCCCTTTCCTCCTTTTTTATTTTTTAATTTTTCCCGAAAGCTCCAGCTTTGTAGCTTCCTTATATTTTTTAAAGAAAAGCATGTATACAATTCCGGCTATGGCTGCAACTGCAACAATTAATCCGAATATGTTCAAATTACCTGTGAATGCTCCGCCAAGCTGATTTATAATTAAGGCAATTACATAAGCAAATCCACACTGATAGCCGATTGCAAACCATGTCCACTTTGGATTATTCATTTCGCGCTTAATGGCACCAATAGCGGCAAAACAAGGAGCACACAAAAGGTTGAATACTAAGAATGAAAATCCTGTTACACCTGTGAATGCCTGTCCAAGTGCCTGCCATGCTGTAAGTTCTCCGCTGCCGTAAAGAATACCCATTGTTCCAACAATATTTTCCTTTGCTACAAGACCTGTGATACTTGCAACAGCGGCCTGCCAGTTACCCCATCCAAGAGGAATAAAGAGCCATGAGATACAGCTTCCAAGTCTTGCAAGAATTGAGAATTCAAGTTCATCTTCGCCAAGCATGCGGAATCCGTCTTCTGCAAAACCAAAGTATGTTGTAAACCAGATTACGATTGTTGAGAGAAGAATGATAGTTCCGGCTTTCTTGATGAATGACCAGCCGCGTTCCCACATTGAGCGAAGTACGTTTCCAAGAGTTGGCCAGTGGTAAGCAGGAAGCTCCATTACGAAAGGAGCAGGATCGCCGGCAAACATCTTTGTCTTTTTAAGCATGATTCCCGAAATTACAATTGCAGCCATACCTATAAAGTATGCAGAGGTTGAAATCCATGCAGAACCACCAAAAATTGCTCCGGCAATCATTGCAATGAAAGGAACCTTAGCACCACAAGGAATAAAGGTTGTTGTCATGATTGTCATACGTCTGTCGCGTTCATTTTCGATTGTACGGCTTGCCATAATACCAGGAACACCACAACCAACACCAATGAGCATCGGGATAAATGATTTACCTGAAAGACCGAACTTTCTGAATACACGGTCCAGAACGAATGCAATACGGGCCATATAACCACAGGCTTCAAGGAATGCAAGCATAAGGAACAAAACAAGCATCTGTGGAACAAAGCCAAGAACTGCACCAACACCGGCAACAATACCGTCAAGGATAAGTCCCTTGAGCCAGTCTGCAGCACCCGCAGCATCAAGACCAGATTCTATAAGAGCTGGAATACCAGGAATCCAAACACCATATTCTGCAGGATCCGGTTCGTCGCCAATTTCTTCAAGTGTTTTTACTGCTTCTGCGTAATCATCAAGGCTTGCTGTTTCTTCACTGATTTCCAAAGTTTCTTCATCTTCAATAGTGTAAACAAAGTCGCCTATAGGAGCAGAACCATTTTCTTCTACATATAAGTCATATCCGTCTACAATTGCGGTAGCACCTGCATAGTTTTCTGCAACTTCTTCATAACCGCCGTCAATTCCAAACAAATGATATCCGTCGCCAAAAAGTCCGTCGTTTGCCCAGTCTGTAGCAGGAGCACCAACTGCAACCATTGCAACCCAGTAAACTAAGAACATAACGGCTGCAAAGATTGGAAGACCAAGCCAGCGGTTTGTAACAATCTTATCAATCTTATCTGACTTTGTAAGTGAGCCAACGTTCTTCTTTTTGTAGCAGGCTTTAATCACCTGGGCGATAAAAATATAGCGTTCGTTTGTGATAATACTTTCTGCATCATCATCAAGCTCTTTTTCTGCTGCTTTAATGTCGTTTTCAAGGTGAGCAATCTTGTCTTCAGAAATCTTAAGCTGTGCCAAAACCTTATCATCGCGTTCAAAGATCTTGATTGCATACCATCTCTGCTGTTCTTCAGGAAGATCATGAACAACTGCTTCTTCAATATGAGCAATTGCATGTTCAACAGGACCACTGAAGGTGTGAAGTGGAACTGTCTTGCCGTTCTGAGCTGCGTTTATAGCTTCGTCTGCGGCTTCCATAATTCCTGTTCCTTTAAGGGCAGAAATTTCCATAACCTTACATCCAAGCTGATTAGAAAGTTCCTGAATGTTTATCTGATCGCCATTTTTCTTAACAAGGTCAATCATGTTTACAGCAACAACTACAGGAATACCAAGTTCTGTGAGCTGAGTTGTAAGATAAAGGTTTCGTTCAAGGTTTGTACCGTCTATGATGTTTAAGATTGCATCAGGGCGTTCGCCAATAAGATAATTTCGTGCAACAACCTCTTCCAAAGTATATGGAGATAAAGAGTAAATACCAGGCAAGTCTGTGATAATTACATCGTCGTGTTTTTTAAGTTTACCTTCTTTTTTTTCTACAGTTACTCCAGGCCAGTTACCTACAAACTGATTTGAACCGGTAAGTGCATTAAACAAAGTTGTCTTACCGCTGTTAGGGTTTCCTGCTAGTGCAATACGAATTCCCATTTTAAGCCTCCTCAACTTCAATCATTTCTGCATCTGCCTTGCGTAGTGACAGTTCGTAATTTCTTACTGTTACTTCTACAGGGTCTCCAAGTGGGGCAACCTTACGTACAAAAACAGAAGTACCTTTGGTTATACCCATGTCCATGATTCGTCTTTTAACTGCGCCTTCGCCATGAAGCTTAACGACAGTTACAGTCTCACCGATTTTTACATCTCTCAATGTTTTCACAGTTTATATCTCCTATATCATTATTTTTTTTGCGAGTTCATCACTAACAGCTACGCGGCTTTCTTTTACCTTTATGATAAGATTTTCACCAAGCGAGCTGACAATACTAACCTGCCCACCGACATTAAACCCAAGGTCTTCCAGGTGCTTTTTTACCTCAGGGCTTCCGCCAATTTTTCGGATAATCTGTGGTTCATCCTTTTGTGCATAAATTAGAGGCATCATATATTTCTCCTGTTAGCGCTGTTTTGGGTTAGCCTTTGCTAACCATAGGATAAAAAAAAGAAGTTAGCAATGGCTAATCATAAAAGAGTATAGTTAGCACACACTAACTTGTCAAGCACAGTAGAAACAAATTTTATTCTATGATAAGTTAACGCTAACTATAAAAGGAGAATCTCTTATGTCATTACAGGAATCTGGAGAGATGTATCTTGAAACAATCTACGTGCTTTCTAAGGAATCAAGCACAGTTCTCGCTATAGATATTGGAAATCACCTTGGCTATTCAAAGCCATCTGTAAGCCGTGCACTTGGACTTTTAAAAGAAAAAGGCTATATCGAAAAATCAGAAACCGGTGGAATTAAACTCACAAAAGACGGCGAAAAAATCGCAAAGACAATCTACGAGCGCCACAGCGTTCTTTCTACCCTATTTATGAATCTTGGTGTAGACAAAAAAACTGCCGTAGAAGATGCCTGCCGCATTGAGCACTACATAAGCGAAAAAACCTTTAAGGCAATCAAGGCTCACATGGCAAAATACAGCAAAGCAGATGCTAAATAAAAAGATTATTCCGAATAGCTGTACTCTTTGTTTTTGACTTTATAAAGATATTCTTTAAGCCCCTCTGCGTCCTTTTCTGAAAAAATCAAATCTGTATTTTCTGCGATATAACGGGCAGCCTGCAAAAACAATTCTATTGCGCTGTCCAGGGCGGCCCAAAAGGAATCATAATCAGCACCAGGGAAGGTCTTGCACAAAAGTTCGTATTCTTCTTTTGAAAGAAATTTTTTATAAAACTTACCCAGCTTTCCGCTTGAAATTTTACCCTGATATTTTACAGCCAGCATCCAGTCCAGCATTTTATAAAACTGCTCTTTTACATAAACATCAAACATTGTGTGGGCACATGTAAGCTCGTCGCGTGCTATGCCTTTTATAACATTATTAAGACACCAGAAAAATTCATTCGAGCAGGCTTCAAAGTTTGCCTGATCCGGAATTGTGTTGTAATAGTCTTCGTCCGTCGGCTGGCCTATCTGCTTTAAGTACTTATTTTTGTCCAAAAGAATGATATTCATTTTTTCCTGAGCCAGCTCGTCATTTGCAGCTTCAAGAGTTTTTAGGGTAATGTCCATGCGATTGCCGTCTTTATAAAGGGTAAGGAAGGCGTATCTGGTAGAAAAATCAAAGGGCATCAGGCCTCGGCGGGCATCCATTAGGTCCGGCTCCTGCAGGAAAAGAACCTCGCCGAATTTTTCTATAAACGAATAGTCCTTTATATAAGGAGCAATTTCTTTTACAACAAACACCACATCAAAGTCCTGGTAAATGTCAGGCTCTACATTAGGGTTGGCTCGTGAACCGCCGTAATATACGGCAAGGATATTTTGATCCTGGGAAGCGACGGACTTTATCAAATCAAATATTTCTTCGGGAGCTCTCATTAATTAATCATAGCATGAGGCAGGCTTAAAAACAACGGGGCGTTACGGGGTGGTAATAACTCCTTTCTCACCAAAGCTTATTTAAACCTTTCAATCAACTCTTTGCGGTTCTTCACACCGATTTTGGAGTACAGATGGCTAAAGAAAGGAAGTAATTTCTGGCAGCAGCTTTTCCCGCGTCAAATAAATATTTTCCTTTTGAATTATATTTATGTTTTATAGTTCCCCAGCTATATTCTTGTTCTATTATATTACCCTTTTTATCATAAAAATAATTTATAAAAAATTCTTTTCCAAATCATATTCATACCATAATAAACCATTTTTTTGCTTACCAAGTAATTCCCAGGTTTTAACTAATAATTCATTTTCATCATAAAAAAATATCTTTTGTATTTTTCCATCACTGGAAAAAACAGAATATGCCAAAATAAATATAATACTGATTAAAAATGATTTTTTGTTCATTGCTTTTTTTACTAAGATTATTTATTTTGATTTTACATAATAAGTTTTTATAAAATCTTCAATTTCCTTTTCTTTTTCTGAAATGCAATGTCTTGGGATTAAAACGGCACTATTAGTTGAAACATATATTTGTATTACTTTCTTACCAAATAATACGGAACGAATATCATCAAGAAAATAATTGGAACTACTGCGGCTTGTTATCAAAGTGATTTTATCTTCACATAAAGTAACTTCATGCGTTTTGTAATAATGTGAATCAAGTTTATATATCTTTTCGATTCTCTTCGGATAAAAAATACAATAATAAAAAATGAAAAACAAAATAAAAGCGATTAACGGTATAAAATATATAAAAGATTTCTTTTCCTTAAAAAGTATAATATCTATAAAAGCAAGCGCAAAAAGAAGAACAGCCAGCACGAAAATCAGAATTTTTAATTTTTTTTTCCGGGCAAACAAGAAATCATTATTATAAGCTTTATAATCATCAAGGGTAATTTCAACATTAATTTTATATTCCATTTTTTAACTCCTTTTTTCAGAATAACCCCCAAATAGCATGCAGTCAAGGTATAAGTATGATATAATAAATCAGAGGGTGTATATGAAAAAAAATGTTATAAAAATTCTTTGTCTGGTTTTCCTGGCATTATTATGTTCTTTTTCTTATTATGGAGAAGTAATGTTTCATGGCTGGGAAGGATTAAAATGGACAGGCAATTTTTATTGGACATTATTAGCTGCTCCATTTATTTTTTTTCTCTGGATAAAGCTTTTTGTTAAAAAAGATATAAATGCAAAGGGCATGCTCAGATTTTTAGGATCATATTTTCTAACTTTTATATTACTTTATATATTTTTGATTTTAATTTATGACCCAAGACTTACTGCAATTTCAATTTGTTTAATTTTCAGAGAACTTGAAAGTGAAGTTATTCTTCAAATTTTAGTTTATTTCACGATTATCATAAATGTTGGTTTACTTTTCTTTATTACTTTTAAAGAAAATCTGCAATTACAAAAAATCTTTGTTTTCGAATTAACAAAAAAAGAAAAAATAATCTTATTCTTCCTGCCTGTATATGTTTTTTGTGCCTCTGAAATATGGATGCTTCTTCTTTATTTCCTAAACGCATTTCCAAGAATGAATCGGTATAATTTATCCGAGCCGATTTTTATTTTCAAAACAGGCACAATTATTTTCAGCTCATTTTTATTTGAAGGTCTGTATATTTTATATAAAAAGAGAAATGATAATTAAAAGCGGGAAGATTAATAAACTACCACTTTATTTCAGGCTGATTAAAAAATGATTCATTTTTAAATTAATCATTGAACCATGGGGTTGGGTCGATGATTCTTCCACAATATTTCATTCTGATTTTTAATATCATTCCATAATCCCCTCCCCCATATAAAGCTCCAAGGACTTCACCTTTTGAAACTTTTTTACCAGGCTTAAGATTTTTTTCAGGTCGAATATTTCCAAAATATTCTATTATCAAATCACCGGTTTTTATTGTTATGGAAGTATCCGGATTATCTAGTGAGACTTTTTTTACACTTATAATTTCACCATCAAGAGCTGAACAGAATTCTTTTATGCTGTAGTAAGGATAAGCTACATAGTTTCTGAATTCTGTTTTTCCATTCAAAGGATTGATATAAGGACCAAAAGGATGCATGATTTTTAATTTTGTTTTATCAGCATCTTCGATAAGACGTTTTGAAATAACAGAAGTAGCATTTTTCATGATTTGAGATACTTCTTTTTCTTCCTGCTCCGTAAGTTCATAATCAGCTAAAAAATAATCAGTTCTCTGAGAAAACCATGACAAATGCAAATTAGATAAATCAACATTCTTTATAGTATAAACATATTCTTTAACAACGAGCTTTGAATCTTTTATCTCATAATCATAAATTAAAAAATCGACATCACACAATCCTGATTTATATGAATCTGTAATCCACCTGCCGGTTGCTGTAATTCTGTTATCCCTTACCCAGCAAAATGAATCAATCCCTTTAGAAGCACCAAATGAATCCATGAACAAAAGATTTTCTGTTTTATCAAAAATCCCGAATGCCATATCTGGATCAAAATTTACTTCATATTTATTATTCTTATTTTTTGTAAGCGAACAGAAAATATTATTATAAGCAAATTTGTCGCCATAATAATTCCATTTTTTAAATACAGGATAAAGTTTGTTTTTATATGAAACCGGCTGACTTTCTTTGGAAATAATTCTTTCTTCACTAAAACTAAATTTTTCAACATCAACGTCCGGATCAACCTTCTGGATTTCATCAATCCACCATTTCAATTCCGGGGGAAACACAAACTCAGCCCCAAACCCAAAGCCGCAGCAAAAGATTAAAAAAATAAAAATCAAAACTTTTTTCATTTCGAACTCAAAACTCCTTATAAAAAATCCACGTTTTCTTATAAATATTGTACCATAATAAAACAGAATTATGAAAGTTATAATTTAAAAAGGCTTAGAAAAGTTTAAATACATAAAATTGATAAAGTGCGATATAATACAAACTGATCCTGTGTATCCAATTCGCATGGAATAATAGAGGGTAGAAATATGTTAAAAGATTACGAAATAGATAAACCAATTCTTGAAACGGACAGATTGATTATTCGTGTGCTTAACGAAAATGATGTTCCAGATTTAAAAGAGTGGCTTGGGAGAGATGAGATTTATACCTATTGGGGACGAAACGCAAGTAAGAATGAGAGAAATCCTGAACTTATGTTTATTGATGCTCGACCTTGGGTAAAAAGAAAACCTTGTCTTGATTTTAATTGGGGAATTGCATTGAAAGAAACCAATAAAGTGATAGGCATGATTGACGTATTTAATATCCAGAATCTGAGGATGGGAGATATAGGGTATCGTATTCATCCTGAATATTGGAATAAGGGAATTACTACAGAAGCCTTAAAGGAAGTAATACGGTTCATATTTGAAAATACAGAAATTGAGCGTTTAAATGGGAATGCTGATGTTAGGAATATTGCTTCAAATAA
>JAILKS010000028.1 GCA_024693715.1 Treponema sp.
TTCCGTGGAATCAAAGCTACTGGTTTTGATGGTCATGGCAATTTCTCTGTTGGTATTACTGAACAGTTGATTTTCCCAGAAAGCGATTTCGACAAAATTGTTAAAATCGCTGGTATGAACGTCACAATTGTAACAAGTGCAAATACAGATGCAGAAGCAAAAGCACTTCTTACTAAGTTCAACATGCCATTCCGTAAGTAGGTGAAGTATGGCAAAGAAATCAATGATAATTAAAGCAGCCCGCAAGCAGAAGTATGAAACACGCGAGTACAATCGCTGTCAGATTTGCGGTCGCCCTCGTGGATATTTGCGCAAGTTTAAGATGTGTCGTCTTTGCTTCCGCAAATTAGCAAGTGAAGGTCAGCTTCCTGGCGTTACAAAATCAAGTTGGTAGGAGATAGAAATGAGTGCATCAGATCCAGTAGCAGATATGCTCACAAAGGTTCGTAATGCGGCTATGGCCCGCCACGAGAAAGTAGATGTTCCTGCTTCAAAACTTAAACTTGAAATCGTAAAGATTTTCAAAACAGAAGGATACATCAAGAATTTTAAAAAGGTTCAGGAAGATGGAAAAACAACTATTCGTATATTCTTGAAATATGATGATGATAATAATCCGGTAATCCACGGTGTTCAGAAAATTTCTACACCAGGTCGCCGAGTTTATTCTGGTTACAAAGATTTACCACGTGTTTACAACGGTTATGGTACAATCATCGTTTCAACTTCTTCTGGTGTTACAACAGGTAAGAAAGCAACAGAAAAGCAGGTTGGCGGTGAATTAGTTTGTACAATCTGGTAATAGGAGGAGGAAGAAATGTCTAAAGTAGGTAAACTTCCTGTTGCTATTCCGGCAGGTGTAACAGTTAATACAGATAATGGTGTAATCTCTGTAAAAGGACCAAAAGGTGAACTTAAACAGAATTATCATCAGGAAATAGAAATTAAAGTAGATGGAACAAACATTGTTCTTAATCCAAAGGATTCTTCTAAACAGACTAATGCTTATCATGGTCTTTACAGAAGTCTTATCAATAACATGGTAAAAGGTGTTACAGAAGGCTTCTCAAAAACTATGGTTATTAATGGTGTTGGTTATCGTGCAGAAGTTAAAGGTAAAGAACTTGTAATGAACCTTGGTTATTCAAGTGACTATATTGCAATTATTCCTGAAGGTTTAACTGTAACTACAACTCCAGACGGAAAAGTTACTGTAGCAGGAATTGATAAGCAGTTAGTTGGTGAATTTTGTTCTCAGATTCGTAAATTGCGAAAACCTGAGCCTTACAAAGGAAAAGGTATTCGTTATGAAGACGAAGTTATCCGACGCAAAGTTGGTAAAACTGGTGTTAAATAGGGTGAAGCTATATGTTTAAGAAAATGAACGACAAAAACAGAAAGCGCTTGCACAGAAAGATTCACATTCGTAAGTCAGTTTATGGTACTGCCGAAAGACCAAGAATGTCAGTTACTAGAAGTAACAAGAATATTTCAGTTCAGGTTATTAATGATGATGAAGGAAAGACTTTAGCTTCTATTTCAACAATGGAAAAAGAATTTGCAAGCCTCAAACCAAATATTGAAGATGCTGCAAAACTTGGTGAAGCTTTAGGTGCACGCCTTAAGGATAAGAAAATCTCTAAGGTTGTTTTCGACAGAAATGGTTACTTGTACCATGGTGTTGTTAAAGCTCTCGCTGATGGTGCCCGCAAAGCCGGAATCGAATTCTAGGAGAAATTATGGAACATCAGAAAAACTTTGATAAAGAACCAAAAGAGAAAGAGTTTGTAGAAAAACTCGTAACACTCAACAGAACCTGCAAGACTGTAAAGGGCGGACGCCGTATGTCATTCTCTGCACTTACTGTTGTTGGTGATGAAAAAGGTCGTGTAGGATATGGTCTTGGTAAAGCTAATGACGTATCTGAAGCTATTAAAAAGAGTATTGATAAAGCAAAGAGAAATCTTGTGTTTGTTCCATTAAAGAATGGTACATTACCACATGAAGTTACTGGTAAATATAAGAGTTCTGAAGTTTTGGTAAAACCAGCTTGTTCCGGTACAGGAATCATCGCCGGTGGTACAGTTCGTGCCATCATGGAAGCTGCTGGTGCCACAGACATCCAGTCTAAATCTTTGGGATCAAACTCTGCAGTAAACGTAGTTCGCGCTACTTTTGATGCAATCACTAAATTGATGGATGCAAAGAAGGTTGCTGCTAACAGAGGTAAAACTCTTGATGAGTTGTGGGGTTAATGTATGGCTAAAGCAAAACAGATTAAAGTTACATTAATTAGAAGTGTTATTGGTCAGAAACCGGATAAGGTTGCAACTGTACGTAGTCTTGGACTTAAGAAGATTAATTCTTCTAATATTCTTGCTGCAAATGATGCAATTCTTGGAATGGTTGCCAGCGTTTCACACTTAGTAAAAGTTGAGGAGATCTAAAATGGCAGAATATAATCCAATTCTTAGTGCTCCTCAGGGGGCTAATGTAAAACCAAAGCGTGTTGGACGTGGTTCATCTTCTGGACTCGGTACAACTGCCGGTAAAGGTAATAAGGGTCAGCAGTCAAGATCTGGTGGAAAAACTTACATCGGTTTTGAAGGCGGACAGATGCCTCTTTACAGACGTATCGCTCATAAAGGTTTCTCTAATTATCCTTTTAAGAAAGAATATGTTTGTATTAATGTTGAACAGCTTGAAGCTAAATTCAATGACGGTGCTACTGTTAATAAAGAAGCATTGATTGAAAAAGGCTTCATTTCTAAAAAAACAGCTTCTCTTGTTAAGGTACTTGGTAATGGCGACATTAAAAAGAAACTTAATGTTGTTGTTGATAAGGTATCTGAATCAGCAAAAGCAAAAATAGAAAAAGCTGGCGGCTCAGTAAAAATAATTGAAGCAGCAAAAGAAAGCGATAAATAGAAGCGGAGACAACGATGGCAAGCAATCCAATAGTAAATATGTTTAAAGTTAAAGAACTTAGAAGCAGATTGTTCTTTACATTGCTTATTCTTGCAGTGTACAGATTGGGTAGTGTTATAACTATTCCTGGAATCGATGCTAATGTTCTTCTTAACTATTTTAAGGAGGCTGCAAATAGTAGTGATAATGCATTCGCAAGTTATATGGACTTCTTCGTTGGAGGTGCATTCTCACGTTTTTCTATTTTCATGCTCGGTGTAATGCCATATATTTCTACTCAGATTATTATGCAGCTTGCTGTAATTATTTTCCCAAGTCTTAAGAGAATTTCTCAGGAAGATGGCGGTCAAAGAAAAATTGCTCAGTATATTCGTATTGGAACAATAATTGTTTGTGCCGTTCAATCTTGGGGAATTACAGTTTATGCAAATAATATCCCTGGATGTGTTCTTATAGAAAATCAAGTTGCTTTTAAAGCACTTGCAATCTTAACTGTAACAACAGGTTCCATGGCTACTATTTGGCTTGGTGATCAGATTACGGCAAGAGGTATTGGAAACGGCATTTCAATGATGATCTTCGCAGGTATCGTTGCCAGACTGCCTAGTGCAGTTAGTGAACTTGTAAAAGCAGTTCAGGCAGGTCAGGTACAGCTCGTTTTCGTTATTCTTGTGGTTATAATGTTGATTGCAATTATTGCACTCGTAATTATTGAGGAATCAGGACAGAGAAAAATCCCTGTTCATTATGCAAAACGTGTCGTAGGAAGAAAAATGTACGGTGGTCAGTCTACTTACATTCCATTTAAGATTAATCCTTCAAATGTTATTCCTTTGATTTTTGCAAACTCAATTCTTACTTTACCGTTGCAGTTAATACAGTCATTCGGTAAAGGTGCAAATGCAAAACCTTGGGTTGGTACTCTTGCCAGAGTTCTTGATTCAAGTGGCATATGGTATAATATTTTGCTTGTTCTTTTGATAGTCTTCTTTGCATACTTCTACACTCAGGTAACCCTGAACCCTACAGAAATTGCAAAGAACATCCGTGAAAACGGCGGCTCCATTCCGGGTGTACGTCCAGACAAAACAGAAGAATATTTAACAAAAATATTGAATAGACTTATATTACCAGGTTCATTGTTCCTTGCTGCAATAGCTATTATTCCAACAGTTATTCAGCATTTGTTCCATTTCCCACAGTCTGTTGCAATGTTGATGGGTGGTACTTCACTTATCATTTTGGTAGGCGTAGATTTGGATACAATGAGTCAGGTTGAAGCACTTCTTAAGATGCATCATCATGAAGGACTTACAAAGAAGGGCAAAATCAGGTCACGAAGTTTGTAAAAATTTTGTGAATATTAGTAGAAAAGATATGAGAATATGTGATATTATATCGTCTGCTGAATTGTCTCTCATTGCGAGGTGCTGAAAGATTCGGCAGAATAAATATTCTCATGGGGGCTTTTTATGAAAGTACGAACCAGTGTAAAACCTATCTGTGATAAGTGTAAGGTTATAAAAAGAAATGGTATTATACGTATCATTTGTACAAACCCTAAACATAAGCAGAGACAGGGCTAAGGCTTAAGGAGAAACAGATGGCTCGAATTGCGGGAGTTGATATCCCTAATAAACATGTTGATATCGCATTAACTTACATTTATGGTATCGGCCGTTCAACTGCAAAGTCAATTTGCGAAGAAGCTAAGATTGATCCGGCAAAAATGGCTAATGATCTTACTCAGGATGAACTGGCAAAAATTCGTGATATTATCGACAAGAAGTATAAGGTAGAAGGTCGTCTTCGTTCAGAAATCGGTCTTAATCTTAAACGACTTATTGATATTGGCTGCTATCGTGGTCTGCGCCACAAGAGAGGTCTTCCGGTACGTGGTCAGAGAACTCGTACTAATTCTCGTACCCGTAAAGGTAAGAAGAAGACCGTTGCTAATAAGAAAAAGGCATAAGGCGGAGGATAAATAATGGCTGTCGTTAAAAAACGAAAGGAAAAAAAGAGTGTATATGAAGGTAACGTTTATATTCAGGCTACTTTCAATAACACTATTGTAACTATTACAGACTTGAAGGGTAACGCTCTTGCATGGGCTTCTTCAGGTGGACTTGGTTTCCGCGGAGCAAAGAAATCTACTCCGTTTGCAGCTCAGTCTGTTGCAGAAGCAGCAGTACAGAAGGCAGCAAGCTACGGCTTGCGTGAAGTTCACGTATTTGTAAAGGGACCAGGAATGGGTCGTGAAAATGCAATCCGTTCTTTAGGCCAGTTAGGATTAAAGGTAAAATCAATTTCTGATGTTACTCCAATTCCTCATAACGGTTGTCGTCCTAGAAAAACACGTCGCATGTAAGGAGATCAGGAAATATGGCAAGATATACAGGTCCTGTTTGCCGCATGTGTCGTGCAGAACAGAGAAAATTGATGTTAAAGGGTGCTCGCTGTACAAGCGATAAATGTCCTTTAAACAAAAAACGTGGAGCTCCTGGAAAAGATCCTAAGGCTCGTGGTGGTAAAAAGAGTGAATATGGTATTCAGCTTGCTGAAAAACAGAAGCTTCGCCGTATGTACGGATTGCTTGAAAAACAGTTCCGTCTTACTTATGACAATGCTTCTCGTATGTCAGGTGTAACAGGTGAAAACTTTATTCGTTTGCTTGAACGTCGTCTGGACAATGTTGTTTATAGAATGCATTTTGCAGTATCAAGAAATCAGTCACGCCAGTTGGTAAGACATGGTCATGTACTTGTAAATGGAAAGTCTGTAAACATTCCAGCTTACGAAGTAAAAGCAGGTGATGTAATTGAAATTAAAGAAAAGAGTAAGAGACTTTCTTTAGTTCAAGAAGCATTAAATGAAATTTCAAAATCAGGAAACATGCCTTGGTTAACTGTAGATGTAGATGCTGTAAAAGGTACTTATGCTGCAGATCCACGTCGTGATGAAATTACTGATTTAGCCGATATTAAAGAACAGCTCGTAGTTGAGTTCTATTCTAAATAATGATAAGGAGTTCAGATGGCTCGCAAAAACCTGCTCAAAGGTTTTAAAAAACCTAAAGGCATTACATTTGAACATATTAGTACAAATCCGAACTACGGAAAGTTCACTGCGTATCCTTTTGAAACTGGATTTGGTACAACTGTAGGAAACACTCTGAGAAGAGTTTTATTGTCATCAATTCAAGGTTATGCCATTACTTCTATACGTATTACTTCTTATGATGACAATGGTATTTCACATGTTATTTCTAGTGAATTTGAAGCTATTCCACATGTTGCAGAAGATACACTTGAAATAATCAACAGTTTAAAACAAATTCGTTTATGTTTACCTGAGGATGTTGAACAAGATACAATTTTGTATGAATTTAAGGGTCCAGGTGTTGTAAAGAGTGATGACTTTGCTAAAGAAGGTCAGCTTGAAATAATGACTAAAGATAAACTCATTTTCACTATGATGGAAGGAGCTCATCTTGATGTTGAAATTCAGGTAGATCTTGGAAGAGGTTATACTCCAGCAGAAGTAAATGAACATTACATTGAAATCATTGGTACTTTACCGATGGATGCAATTTTCACACCTGTTCAAAAGGTTAAATATGCTATTGAACCTTGTCGTGTTGGTCAGAGAAATGACTACGATAAGTTAGTTCTTGAAATTTGGACTGATGGCACAATTACACCTGATAACGCTTTGGCAGAAGCAGCAAAGATTGCTAAAGATCATTTTGCTATCTTCATTAATTTTAATGACAAAGACGTTATTGGATCAGATGAAAATGATGAAGGAGATGAAAGCATTCAGAAACTGCTTAATACTCCAGTTGAAGAATTAGAACTTTCTGTTCGTTCATCTAATTGTTTGAAAAATGCAAATATTCGTACAATCGGCGAATTAACTAAAAAGACTGAAGATGACATTGCCAAAACAAGAAACTTTGGTAAAAAGAGTCTTGCTGAAATTAAAGAAAAGCTCCTTGAATGGAATCTTACTCTCGGCATGACAGATTACAGTCATCTGAAGAATGCTGCCAATAAAACAAAGCAGAAGGAAGAAACAGATGAATCATAAGAATGGTTTTAATCCGCTTTCACGTACAACGGCACATCGTCGTGCTATGTCACGCAATATGGTAACATCACTCTTTAGATATGAGAGAATTACTACAACTAAATCAAAGGCTCTTGAAGTAAGAAAATCAGCAGAAAAGCTTATCACAAGAGCTAAAGAAGATACTGTTCATAATCGTCGTGAAGTAGCTAAGTTTATTGCGGATGAAAAAATCCTTAATAAACTTTTTACAGAAATCGGACCACGCATGAAAGAAAGAAATGGTGGTTATACTCGAGTTCTTAAATTAGGTTACCGCCAGGGTGATGCTGCTGACGTAGTAATTTTAGAATTAGTTGATTATAAGCTTGAAACAGAAAAGGCAGAAAAACAGGAAAAACCTGCAAAGAAGGCCGCTCCAAAGGCTGCAGCACCAAAAGCTGCTCCTAAAGCAGAATCAGCAAAACCTAAGAAAACTACAGAAAGCAAGTCTAGGGATGCTGCTCCAGCAAAAGCAAAGAAGGAAACTGAAAAGAAACCTGAAGCTAAAAAAGCAGCTGCTAAAAAGACAGAATCAAAAGCTGAATAAGCATAAGGAGTCTATATGTCAAAGAACCACCGTGGATCTGGTATCAGATCACTTCCGAAGCATGGAAGAGGAACTTGTGCTATTTGTGGTAAAGAAAATATCAAAGTTCTTTATGAAAAGGAAGTTAATGGTCAAACAGTAAATATTTGTAAATTCTGTAATGCACATTTAAAGAATGTTGCCGTTAAAGAAGCTCCTGCACCAGCTGTTGAAGCAGCCGCTGAAGCTCCTGCAGAAGAAGCAGCAGCAACAGAAGCACCTGCTGAAACACCGGCAGCTGAAGCTCCTGCAGAAACACCTGCTGAGTAAGCATCGTTGTTAACAAATATTTTATTTGTTATAAATCCGTCAGTATTACCTGGCGGATTTATTGTTTTTAAATCTTTTTTTAAATGTAAAAATGATTGAAACAATAGTGAATATGGAATAAAATAACAATATGAGTTTTTCTACTACAACAAGTATTCAAATTGCTCATTACTATGATTATTTTCGCGACAAGGAAATAGTTTTTACGAAGGCAAATCTTCTTACTCTTAAGCTTGATCCTCGACAGATTTATATAAAGTGTAACGGCGGACAGTGGCCTTGTATTTTAAATTCATCATCCTTGCAGATGGCGAAAATTATTATAGGTACACAAAGCGGTGCTTTTGCAGAGATGCAGAAAAATGCAAAAATGACTGTAAGCTTAAAGTACTGTTTTATAGATCAGAATAATCAGCCGATTCATTTTTTTGTTAATTGCTCGGTAATGGACATAAAGCCGTATAATGGCACAAATGAACTTGCAATTGTAACATTAGAATTTAACCAGCGGCCGCCTGATGATTTAATTTCAAGAATAGGTGAATTTATAGAAGCCAGTGAAAACTTTATCAACAGAAAAGAAGAGCGAATTAACATAGATCAGAATTCTTTACGAAAGCTCGGCATGGATAAGGAAGAATCAATAGTCTGGGTTGATAATGTTCCGCGACGCTGTATTTTAAAAGATTTGTCCTTCAGCGGTGCAAAAATAATGCTTGTTGGTGTTCCGAAATTTCTTGTAGGAAAGCCGATTAAATTAAAATTCGATTTTAATGATACAAACGAGTCCTTCCTTGTTTCAGGTATTATTCCTCGTGCAGAGTTTTTAGAGGGACGAAAAGATATTGCTTCTGTTCATGTTGCTTATAAAGCAGAGTCAGTTCCAATGTCTTATAAAATGCATATCAATAATTTTATTACGAATTTTCAGAAAAAATATCTTCAACAGGAATCGGAAGGAAATCATGGACCTGTCATTAATACTGCCGATGATTCTGCAGTGCCACCGGTTATGCAGGAAATTGAAGCACAGTCTCAGACAAAACAACCTGTCCAACCGGTAAAACCTGTGCCTGTAGTAAAACAGCCTGAAGAGACTCTTGATTTAGAACCTATTGAAGATTTTGATTTTTAATGGAGATTTGTAGAATCAAACATAACGGGAAAATTATATGAATCCAAAAAATCCTCTTGAATCAATTTATTATATTAATTTAAGTGAAAATTTTTCATTAAGTGAAAATGCGATGAAAATAGATCCGACGATTCCTCTGCCTGTTCAGGCAAAGACAACAGATGCACCGGGAACCTTTAATCCGTCGGAAATGACCAGCGAGCAGGTGCTTGCAGGAATCCTTACTGTTCTTGCATACGATAAGAAAAATCCGCATCTTGATTATTATCGTTCAATTATTACAAAGGCAAAACCAAACATTAAAAAAGAATTGTGTGAAGCGGCAATATTAAAAACAAAAAATGAAGATTTTGATCTTGCAGAAGAAATCTTTCTTGCATTGCATGGACTGGATCCTCTTGATAATGCAATTGTTTTGAATCTTGCCCTGTTTCTTGATCAGCGTGCAGAAAGTTATCGTCGTTCAAATCTTAATGATGATGCAGATGCCTATGATAATGATGCAGAATCCTATTATAAACAGGTGATGGAAGCAGAGCCTCCTCTCGCAGATGCTTTTTTTAATGCAGGTTTTTTCTATTTGAAAAAGAAGCAGTTTAGGGAAGCTAAGGATGCCTTTGAAACATATGTTGCCTTGACCTGTGATACGAGTGATGAAGATCTTGGTGAAAACGGTGTTTATAAAAAGGAACGTGCACAGGAAATGATAAATTATATCAAGACGCAGAATCTTGATGATGAACGATTTAAGAATGCTTACAGTCTTATAAACCGAGGACAGGAAGAAAAAGGTCTTGAAGAAATAAGAATATTCCTTCAGCATAATCCAAAGGTTTGGAATGCATGGTTTTTACTTGGATGGGGCTTGAGAAAGCTTTCAAGATTTACAGATGCAAAACAGGCTTTTCTGGAATCTTTAAAATGTGAAGGCGGTGAAGAGCAGGCAGATACATATAATGAAATAGCGTTGTGCTGCATTCAGGAAAAAGCTTTTGATGAAGCGAAAAAAAATCTTGAAAAGGCATTTTCTCTTGATCCAGAAAGCACAAAGATAATTTCAAATCTTGGTTATCTTTCACTGGCTCAGGGCGATAAGGAAGCAGCAAGGAAATATTTCACGATTGTTCTTGAATATGATCCGAACGATGTAATTGCTTCTGCCGAATTATTGAAGCTTGAAAAGGATTAATATTTACCAGTCATTTAAAAGTTCAATCATATCACCGGGTTTGATGTTGTTTTTTGCAAACCAGCCCTTTGGAACTTCAAGAGCATAGCGTACAGAAACCGTACTTACAATCGTATCAAGGCTGAAGGGCTTCATATCAAAAATATCACGGATTTTTCCAGAATAATCTATAAAGGCAATGGAAAGCGGGGTAGGTGTATTTTTCATCCAGAAGGAAAGAATCTGATCCTGTTCAAAAATAAATATCATTCCGGTATTATCGGGAATTATTTTTCTTTCCATAAAACCATGTTCACGTGTTTCAGGAGTTTTTGCAATTTCTGCATTTACGATAACTGTTGTTCCGTCACTTCTTGTTATAGTTAAATCTTTTGCAGGTAGCTTTGTCTGTTTTTCTTTGCATGAAACTGCTGATAGAAAAATCAGCGAAAGGATGAAGGCAGACAGTATTCTTTTCATAATTTAAAAATCCTCTAAAAACATTTCTCGTGTATATTCTTCACCGCTTTTTTCAACAGTGCTCATTTTTTGAATTTCTTCGTAGGTTTTGTTATCAATATATTTTACGCTCAAGGGTTTTTCGAGCATTATAGTTACGCTGTCATTAATCCATACAGATTTAGAAGGATCGAGCTGATCAGGATCACCATATTTATCTGAGAAATTCTTGAACATTGAATAATAATCCATGCGTTTCGGATTGATGTTTATTGTGATTATATAAAGCTTTTCGTTATAAAACTGGAACCAGCAGCGTTCAAGAAAATCAGAACCATAGCCCTTTTGAGAATCTGTTTCAATTAAGATTTTATTTTCACCTGGAAGAAGTGATACGTCTCTGTCACCATGATAGCCGAAATCTGCATTTTTCTCTAAGGCATTTTTTGTTTCTTCAAGCGACATTCCCAGTTTTATGTTTTTATAACCGTCTGGAAGTGATTGTGCCGAAATATTTAAGAGAGAAATTATTAATGTCAAAAAAATGAAATTTATCCTTTTCATACTGTAATTATCGGATTTTCAAGAGAAATGTTAATTATAAAAGTAAATGTTTTGAGTTTTCTTATTCTTTGGCGATTGAGCGTTGTTTTCTGTAAAAGGCAGTCTGTTTCAAAAGCTCAGGCGCGTCTTTTATGAAAATCTTCATGTCTACAAGTTTAATGTGTGGTGATTGCTGGAAATTGTATATTACAGAAGGCTGTTGTTCTTTAGGAATACCGCACATATTTGCAAGATCAAGAGCTGTAAGTTCTGTCTGAATTCCTTTTGCTGCAAGTTTTTCAGGATTGATTTTCTGTTTTTCAATCTGTAAAGAAAGCATGTCGAGCATTTTCTGGTTTGGATCTGAAATATTTGCATTATCGAGCTGTCTGTACATTGACCATAAACGTTCAGCTAAAGTTGTAGTTAATCGAGAGATAAGCTGTGGCTGTGTTGTTACCATCTGATTAAAGTTGGCGTGATTTACAACCATGAGCCGGCAGTTACTGTGAGCAATTGCACTGGCAGAACGAGGTTTGTTTTCAAGAAGAGCCATTTCACCAAACATATCACCCTTTTTGAGAACTGCGAGAGTTACCTCGTTTCCGTCTACAACTTTTGAAATTGCAACTTCACCACTCTGGATAATGAACATGTCATTTCCTTTTTGTGATTCTGAAAAAATCATTGTATCTTTAGGATATTCTCTTGTAAGATCCTGTGTTGGTTCAAAATAAACGGCATTTGTTCTTTGTTTGAGCTGAATGAATTTTTTCTTTGCAAGCTCTGCCTGTGGACCAATCGGACGTGTTTTCAAATACTGATAGTAGGCAAAAACAGCGATGTCCTTTTTCATTGTGTTTTCATAATATTCAGCAACTTTTAAAATCTGCTCTGAAGAATCAGTAACAACTGTATTTAAAGTTGCGATTGTGAGCATTTCATTCATCTGTCGCATTCGCGCAGCAAAGGTTCTGATTATTTTTAAAGCAACAGGTGTATTGTTTACGATTAATTCTGAATACTGGTCGCGTCGTACGGAAATTGCAGTTACATCTGTCATCGCTACTGCAGTTTCAATCTGAAGGTGTCCTGACATACATGGAACTACACCGACGAAATCTCCGGGACCGAGCATAAACGGTTGAATACCGGTACCGGCAGATTTATAGCATTCTACATGTCCTTTCTGTATGATGAAAAAACGGTCGCTGTCAGCTTTGCCTTCTACTACGAGATAAGAATCTTTTTTAAAGTTAATAATCTGTAACTGTAACACAATATCCACCAGTATATACTATAGTTAAGTATAAATTCAGCATTTTTATTTGTCAATAAACTTACAGTAATTTATCGGAAAAAATTATTTCAGGCTCAAGTATAAAGCCAAATTTTTTCTGCACTGTATCTATCGTATAACTTACAAGCTGTTCAATATCTTTAGAGGAGGCTTTGTTAAAGTTTATTATGAAATTTCCGTGAAAATCAGCAATTTTTGCTCCTCCGATTGTGTATCCTTTTAAGCCTGCTTCATCGATAATTTGTCCGCTTGGTTTTCCAAATTCGTGATTATTTTTGAAAACAGAGCCTGCGCTCGGATATTTAAAGTGTCCCTTGCTTACGCGTTCATTTATGTATTTTTTGCATTCGCTTTGAATCAGTGATTTTTCGCTTTCTTTTTTTCTTGTCAGAAGAAAGGTGATTGTAGTTATGAAGGTTTTATTATTCTGATATGGTGATTTTTTATATGCCCATCTGGAAGAATCATATCTGTCTTTTTTTAGAATGACTTTTCCGTTTGAGTAATCCATATAACTAACGGAAAAAAGAATGTCCGAAATTGATTTATCAAAGCAGCGCGCGTTCATGTAAACTGCACCGCCGACAGTTCCAGGAAGACCGGCAAATTGTTCTAAGCCGCTGAAGTTTTTTTCGATACAGAAATTAATAAGTGAAGCCATAGGTGTTCCTGAAAAGCATGTTACAAGAACCTGATTTTTGTTCAGTTCAATTTTTCCGAATTCCTTAGGGCAGTCACCAGGGGGAAAAATTTCTGCATCATTAAAGGCTTGAGTTGAAATTACGACTCCTTTTATACCGTCATCACTTATAACAATATTGCTTCCGCCTCCAAGAATTAAAAACGGAATGTTATTTATCAGAAGTGTTTCTATTGCAATTTGAAAGGAATAATAATTTTCAGGAGCAATAAAAAGCTCTGCGTGCCCTCCAACCTTAAAGGTCGTTTTTGGAGCAAGCGGTTCGTCTTTTCGAATATCGCCCTTGAATGCATCGTGATTTTTCAGGATTTGTATTATTTTTTCGTAATCTTCCACAGGTTGATTATATCATAACCAAAGTAAAAGAGGAAGCCAGGTAAAAGGAGTATAAAAAAGGGTCAGTGTGGTGTTTTTTTTATGTTGTTAAAGGTTTAGCAAAAATGTATAATTGCAAAAAGGAGTTTTTATATGGCATTAAAAATATATAACACAATGGGACGTACAATGCAGGAGTTCAAACCTATTACAGATGGGTACTGCGGTTTTTATGGATGCGGACCTACTGTTTATAATTTTGCTCATATCGGTAATCTAAGGGCTTATGTTTTTCTTGATACTTTAGATAAAACTCTTTCTTTTCTGGGATATAAAATCAAGCATGTTATGAATATTACTGATGTCGGACATCTTACTGATGATGGCGATAACGGTGAAGATAAAATGAAAAAAACAGCTGCTGAACGACATCAGAGTGTGCTTGAAGTTGCAAAATTTTATACAGATGCTTTTATGAAGGACATTGATGCCCTGAATATCCGTCATCCGGATGTTATATGTAAAGCAACTGAGCATATTGACGACATGATTGAACTTATTAAACAGATTGAAGCTAACGGTCATACTTATATGGCAGGCGGAAATCTTTACTATGATATTTCAACTTATCCTGATTACGGCAAGCTTGCAAATCTTAATCTTGATGAACTGAAGGCAGGTGCCGGAAAACGTAAGGTTGTTGTAGTTGACGAAAATAAACGTAATCCGGGAGATTTCGTCCTTTGGTTTACAAAGTCAAAGTTTGAAGATCAGGCAATGACTTGGGATAGTCCATGGGGTCGTGGATATCCAGGCTGGCATATTGAATGTTCTGCAATGAGCATGAAATATCTTGGAAAACATTTTGATATTCATACGGGCGGTGTAGATCACGTTCCTGTTCATCATACAAACGAAATTGCACAGAGTGAAGGAAGCTTTGACGATGCAGAACGCGCTAAAGGTCCATGGGTAAACTACTGGATGCATAATGAGTTCCTTATTCTTGAAGGCGGAAAGATGAGTAAATCAAGCGGTAACTTTATTACGCTTCAGACTGAACTTCCACCGGAGAGAGGTTTTTCCCTAAAATCCAAGGGATTTGAACCTCTTGATTACCGCTATTTCCTTCTTGGCGGTCATTACAGAAAACCGCTTACTTTCAGTTTAAATGGTCTTGAATCTGCAAAAGCGAGCCGTTCAGCTTTGAATGAAAGGATTGCAAAATTAATAAAGAAAGCAAATGAAGAAGAAAATGCAGGTTTGGATGAAAATAATTATAAAAAAATATTTTCAGATGATTATTCGGATGAAAATGTCGTTCAGTTTATAAATGCCCTTGAAAATGATCTTTTAACTCCAGTTGCTCTTGCAGCCATGCAGAAGGAATCAAATGCAAAAGGAATTAAAGCTACAGAAGCCTTGAATGGAATTTACAGGATGGATAAGGTTTTAAGTCTGAGTGTCATTGAAAATGGGTTTAAAAAACTTAATGAAAGTAATAAAATGGCTGTAGATCTTCATGCTGATGATCCGATGGCAAAAGAAATTGATGCGCTTGTAAATGAAAGGACTCTTGCAAAAAGAAATAAGGATTTTGCAAAAGCCGATGAAATCCGAAAAAAATTAGGGGATATGGGTATTGAAATTATTGATACTCCTCAAGGCCCTGCCTGGAAAAGAAAATAAAGTGGCAGTTAAAAGACCTGTATGGTAACTTTTTAATTGTTTTTGTGTTAAAATATATATATGGGAAATGAAAAATAAGAATTTTCTTATTTTTTGTGTAACTTTATAGGTAACTGAAGTGTTAAATAGTGTAGAAGAGAATCAACAGGATGTTTCTGTAGCGTTGAATGCAGCAAATCAGGTTGATTTTAAGACGATTTATGACTCTTGCATGCAGATGCTGTTCAGAATATCATACAAAATTGTAAATGATGAAGAGGCTGCTGAAGATTTGGTTCATGATTCGTTGATAAAGGCAAATGAAAAAGGTCTTGTTTTCCCTTCGTTGAATGATGCAAAATACTGGCTTATAAGGGTTGTTAAGAATGCATCGTTGAATTACATCAAAAGAAAGGATAGAGAACGTAAGGCTTATGAAAAGGTGCTTTATGAAGAGCATCGTAAGAGCCAGAACGGTGAAACCGATCTTTTGAGGGAAGAAACGAAAGAGAAAGCAAGGGAAGCTTTGAAAAAGTTACCTAAGAACTTACGCGAGGTTTTAATGTTAAGGGAATATGGAGATCTTAACTATAAAGAAATTGGTAAGGTTCTTGGTATAACTGAAGGAAATGTAAAAGTTCGTGTTTTCAGAGCCAGGGAGCAGTTATTAAAGTTAATAGGAGCTGATGATGTCTTCTTGTCCAACTAAAGATATACATTCTTTGTATCTTGATAATGAAATGCCTGAAATTTATAAGGCTGAATATGAATCTCATTTAAAGAGTTGTCCTGAATGTCAGGCAAAGGTAGAAAGATTAAAATATTTACGAAGCATGCTCAGTGATGAGTCTGTTGCCCTTGATAAAAAATTCCTTGATAAGAGTTTTGAACGTCTTCAGGTTAAGATGGGTTATGTTAAGAATACAGGTAAATCCTTTGAAAACCGTACATCAGTTTATAAATATGTAATTCCGACTGTAGCAGCGGCTGCGGTTGCAGTAATGGCTCTTGTTTTACCGTTGAATCTTCTTGGAGGAAATAAAGCAGATTCTGCTTCTGTTGCAAAGGCTGTAACTTCAGTTGCTCCGATTGTAACTGCTGTGCCTTCTGCAGATAATGTTTCTTTAACAACCGGAAGAACAAAGGTAATCTCAGGAAATATACAGGAACCTGTTTTACCGACTGCGACAAATTCAATAAAAATTACAGTTCCTAGTGTGAATAATATGCCCGTTCAGGTACAGATTGAATTCCCTAATAATGAAGCTGTAACTGTAGGGAAATATTAGTGGAAACTGCTAAAAAATTCAGTTATCTTTTCCGAAAGCATACTTTCATAAGATTAGGCTGCCTGCTGTCATTAATTGGTATTATTTTACTCATCATGTTTTTTATAGGCTATAAGATTCAGCCTGAACCTGTGATTGAATCGATTGTGCCTCCTGTAGGTGCTCCAGGTGATATTGTCGTAATAAACGGCAGAAATTTCGGCGAATCGCGTGATATGAGTTATGTAGAGATTGCGGGTTCAAAACTTACTTCAAGTTCTTATGTTTCCTGGTCAGATACAAAAATTAAAATTATAGTTCCGGCTAACGTTCAGGATGGATTAGTAATAGTCGGAACAAAGAATGTTCAGTCAAAGCCTGCTCTTTTTGCAAATGAGGTTGATATTCCTGTTTATGTTCCTCAGACCATGCAGACTACAATGCCTTATATTTCTTCTTTATCTGATGAATCGCTTCAGGTCGGCTCTGTATTGACAATCAATGGAAGTAATTTCGGTGAGTCAAGAAATCAGTCTAAGGTTTATTTTACGATTGATTATAACAATCAGATAAGAAATTCTGAATATATAAATACGGCCTTGTATACCGAAAACATGATAGAGGTAAATGAGGTAGAAAACGGATATGAATACTGGAGTGATTCTGAGATTCGTGTAAGGGTTCCTGACGGTGCTATTTCCGGGGTTGTCCTTGTTGATAATGGAAAGGAAAAATCAGAGCCGTTCCCATTTAAGGTAAATGATTTTGTCGGTATCAAAAGTTATACAGCAAAGAAAATATATCTCATTCAGTATTCTGCAGATGTTAAGGATGTAGTGACGGAAGGTTCTGCAACAATTTCTCTGCGATGTCCTATTCCTGTTTCTGCTCCATGGCAGTCTAATGTTGAACTTACAGAAATTAATCCTGAACCTAATCTTAAGTATTATCAGAACTGTATGGTTCAGCAGCTTACAAGATCGATTTCAAATCCAGAAAAAACAGTTTTTAATCAGACTTATGTTCTTTCGGTTTATGAAATAAATACAAAAATCAATCCGGACAGGGTTGGTTCCGTAAAATCGTTGAATTCTACTTTCTATAAAATGACTACAGCAGCGGATGATATTATTCCTGCAGATGATGAAAGACTTGTGTCACTTTATAAATCTATCGTAGGAAACGAAAAGGGAACGTATCGTCGTGCAAAATTGATTTATGATTACATGTGTAAAAATTTTGAAATTCTTTCGAAGAACAGAAAGGATGACGCAGATCCGTTTGATTTAATCACCAGGAAAAAAGGTGATGCGTATGATTTTGCCGTTATTTATACAGCACTTCTCAGAACCTGTGGAATTCCAGCCTTGATTGACTGCGGTGTTTTAATTAATGAAAATATGAAAACACAGAATCACTGGTGGAGTGAATTTTATTGTCCTGGTTTTGGATGGGTGCCTGTTGATATTGCTCTTGGTGCGGGGCTTGATTATAAAAACTGGTCTGATGTTTCGGATCCGAAAACTTATTATTTTGGTAATCTTGATTCACATCATATTGCTTTTTCAAGAGGATTAAATCAGCTTAAACCGTTCTCGCCGGATAATAAGATTGTTCAGTATCGTAAAAGCTTTGCCCTGCAGTCTATTTGGGAAGAAGCATCCAGTGAAGCATCAAAATACAGCTCGTACTGGAGTATTCCTGTTGTAAAAGGTGTATATTAATTTTAAAGAGGATAAATTATGACTAAGATTTTATCTGTCGGTGGTTCAATAATTGCTCCTGACAGACCTGACAGTGAATTTTTAAGCGCTTTTGTTTCAATGTGCATTGAATGGCTTGATTCAGATAATTCCAATCGTTTGATTCTGGTTGCGGGTGGTGGAGCTCCTGCAAGATTTTATCAGAATGCATACAGGGAAGTTTCTGAAAAAACAAAGCTTGAAAACAAAAATGATGCAGCAGACTGGATTGGAATTATGGCAACAAGAATCAATGCGCAGTTGCTGAAGGCATGCTTCGGTGATTATTGTAAAAATGATGTAGTTTATAATCCGACTGAAGAAGGCTTGAGTTTTGACGGTAAGGTGCTTGTTGCATCGGGCTGGAAGCCTGGTTTTTCGACAGATACAGATGCAGTTTATCTTGGAGAAAAATTCGATGCTCAGGTGATTGTAAATCTTTCAAATATTGAAAAGGTTTATACTGATGATCCTAAAAAGAATCCGGATGCTAAACCTCTTGATACTATTTCATGGGAAGATTTTAGAAAGATGGTCGGTGATGAATGGGTGCCTGGAAAAAATTGTCCTTTTGATCCTATTGCTTCAAAAAAAGCACAGGAAAATAAAATGAAGGTAATTTGTGCCGGTGGAAAGAATATAGAAAACATCAGGGCAATTTTAAACGATATGGAATTTTCCGGAACTACAATCGGTTGATTGTTATCTTGAGTTATTTGTTTTTAAATTCTTCAGACAGGCTTGCATTTTTGCAAGTCTGTTTCTTTTTATGATGAATTCTTCCATCTGCTGTAAAATTCTGTCTATTTTATCTGCATAATTTTTATCTGTTGCCCAGGTTCCTGCCAGTCCCTGTATTGTTTCGACATATTTTGTTTTATGAACCCAGTCATATCTTGGATCTACAAGCTCTTCGTGAAGCAGAACGTCCTCTGTTGTTGCATATGCCTGAAGATGCTGTATATGTGCTCTGATACCAAGACGTGCTGTCGGAAAAGAAACCCCCGGATGTTCTGCATCCATTGAACCGAGCCCGCAGAAATTATTCATTTCGGGTGTTACGAGATTACCAAAACGTAAAAAGCCTGTTTCAAGACACATCTGTGCAAAGGCTACTGTAGAATTTATGTTTTCTTTTTGTGCTTCAAAAAAATAATAATGTGCTATTACAAAAATCCTCTGATATTCAATATCCTGATTCTGCGTCATGAAAAAGTCTGCAAGCTCAGTTGGAGTTAATCTTGGTGCATCCAAAAGCTTTCGGGAAATGTGAAAGGTTGGCGAGGGTTGTCCCCCTTGTTTTTTAAAATTGAACAGAGTTAGGCAGCTTGTAGCAGAAATTGAGAAAAAAATAATAAAAATTAAAAAAAGTTTAAAAAAAAGTGCGTTTTTTTGCATATCTGTGAAATATTATATATGTGATGTTAGAAAAAGTAAAACCTGATATTAGAGAAAAAACTTTGAAATATGGACTTCAGTATCCGGATGATGTTGAGCTGATAATGCTTATAATTGGTTCGGGAAACAAGGACTATAGTGTAGAAGCTTTATCTCAAAGGATTGTCGATAAGCTTGATTCTTCCAACAGTGAAGATGTAATAGAAAGTTTATGCAGCCTGAAAGGTATCGGGGAAGGAAAGGCTCTTGCAGTCTGTGCGGCATTGGAGTTAGGCAAAAGACGAAGCTGTCATTTTGGAGCGCATATAAAAACTCCGAAAGATGTTGTGCCTTTTGTAAAACAGTATGCTATCAGCCTGCAGGAACATTTTCTGGTTGTTATTCTGAATGGAGGTCATGAAATAATAAAAATTCATGTTGCATCTGTCGGGACTGTGAACAGAACTCTTATTCATCCGCGTGAAGTCTTTGGCGAAGCTATAAGAAATAATGCTGCTGCTGTAATTCTTGTTCATAATCATCCGTCGGGAACTTCTATGCCGTCTGAAGAAGATATTGAATCTACGGAATCACTTTTGCAGGCGTCGAAAATAATCGGAATTCCTATACTTGATCACATTATAATTGACCGGAACAGTTATTTTAGCTTTATGGAGGAAGGGTTGTTAAATTCTAACGATGAATAGCAAAATAACAGAAAATGGTTTACAATAAAAGTATGAAAATGATAAAGAGATTATTTAGTTTGTTTTTGATTTTTACATGCTTTGTTGTTTTATCGGCTCAGGAAATATTAATTCTTGAACCGGAATCACAGGTCAACAGAAATGACAGGAAATGCAGTGCTGTAATTGATTGTAATATTCCGAATTGTGAAGTTTATATAAATGGAGTGTATAAGGGTAAAACTAAATATCAGCTTCAGGATATTCCTGCGGGAAACTATGAGCTTACAGTTCAAAAAGAAGGATATGACAGCGTTACGTATTTGATTTGTCTTTCGCAGTCCTATACGAATTATTATAAAGTTCTGCTTTCATCAGAGACTGGATTTATAAATTTAAGCGAAGTTTTTTTTGACAGCGAAATTTATGTTGATTCGACACAGGTTCATACAAATCCTTTTGAAGCCGCAGCTGGTGAGCGAAAAATAAAAGTAAAGAGATTTGGGTATGAAGATTTTGAAAAAACTGTTGTTGTAGAGAAGGGAAAGACGGTTAATGTAAAATACACTGCAAATCCTGCTGTTTTTGTTTTAAAAGATTTTAATATATCAAGGGTTCGGATTAATCCCGGTGAAAAAGGAGAGCTTGGAAACTGCAAAATCTCATTTACAGCTACTGCAAAAGGAAATGCATATATCCTGATAATTGACTCTAACGGTAAGGAAGTATGGAAACGTGATTTTCTGGACATAAAAGAATTTTATCAGAGTGTAAGCTGGGACGGTAAATCACAGGATGGCCAGGTTTTAGAAGACGGAGTTTATTCTGTTATTCTTGCTGCAGAGGGATTTCAGGCAGAAAAAGAAGTTGTCCTTACGAATGAAGTAAGTTATCCTCATTATGCTTATACTAAGTCAGGACTTGGAATCGGTAAACTTCCTGTTGCTTATAAAACTCCTGTAAATTTCGGACAGCTTTCCGTGTCAGGAGAACCATGGATAAGTGCAGGTAAAAATTATTTTTCTTTTTGTCCATGCAATCTGCAACTGGCATTTGTTTCCGGTTTTACAAATGGGCTTGAGTTTTCTGCTTCTGCTGGAATGTATCTTGCGGTGGGCAATGATGTTTTTCCGTTTGATGCTAATTTTGCGATAAAGTATAACTGGCTTATAAAAACTCAAAAGGTCTCTGTTTTAAATGCGGTTCTTTTGCGTTATGGATATTCATCCATTGATAATTTTTCACCTTATGGTATAGATACTGGTAATGGACTTGGACTGGGTTATGTTGCAGGTTTAAAAACTCCCCGTGGATTTGCAGGAACGACACTTGAATTTGTTCTTGGAGCAGAAAACGGAAAATTGAACATAAACAATAATGTAATTCGCTGGGGACTCGAATATTCACATTCACCGTTTGAAAACGTAAAGCTTGATTTATGGACAGCTTTTAACACTGCGATAAATACCTTTAATCCGAGTGATAAATGTGATTATAATTTCCTGTTCTGTCATGCGATGGATATTGGTTTAGATGTTCTTGTTTCACCGGAAAGAAGTCCGTTTATAATTGATACCGGTTTTAAGTGTCTTTTATTCTTGCAGGATTCTTATCCTGTAGATAAAAAAGGAAATTATTTTTCTTTAAAAATCGGGTTGTCTTATTTGTTTTAATTTATTAAATTATATTATATGAAACTTTATACACGCGGACAGCTGGTAGTATTTTTATCTGTGGCTTTTTCAGCAGCTATTGTATTGACAAGCATTATTTTTACTACTGCATATAAACTTAAAAAAACACATGATGAATCTGTTGTATCGGTAAATAAATCTGATGATTCGGATAGCGGTCTTTTGAAGACAGAGGATCTTAATTTGCAGCTTAATCCTTCTGATGCAGTTCCGGTAGCTAATTCATCGTCTTATACTCAGGATGAACTTCAGAATATAAATGTTTATCAGTTGTGCAATGAGGCTGTCGTAAACATTAACACACAGGTGGTTGGTTATGACTGGTTTTTAGAGCCGGTTGTACAGGATAGTGGAAGTGGAAGCGGTTCAATTATCGATAAACGAGGATATGTACTTACAAATGTTCATGTAATTCAGGGTGCTTCGAAAATCTTCATATCATTATTTGACGGAACTCAATATGAGGCGACTGTAGTTGGTGCAGATTTGGACAGCGATCTGGCAGTATTAAAATTTGATCCGCCAAGCGGAATGGAATTAAAAACTATTTCCTTCGGTGATTCAAAGGAGCTTAAGGTCGGACAAAAAGTAATTGCAATCGGTAATCCTTTTGGTATGGAAAGAACTATGACTACCGGTATAGTTTCAGGACTTGGTCGTCCTATTCAGAATTCGAACAAAAGAATTATCAGAAATATGATTCAGACTGACACTGCTATCAACCCGGGAAATTCAGGCGGACCTTTGCTTGATACAAAAGGAAGGATGATCGGAATTAATACGATGATTCTTTCATCATCAGGTTCTTCTGCGGGAGTCGGTTTTGCAGTCCCTTCAGAAACTGCCATCAGAATTGTTGCAGATTTGCTCCGTTACGGTAAAGTTCAGAGAGGAAGTCTTTCGATATCAATCATTCAGTTGAACAGAAGAATTGCACAGTATGCAGATATTGATGTTTCTGCCGGTGTTTTAATTTCACAGGTAGAAAAGGGTTCAACTGCAGAAAGAGGCGGACTCAAGGGTGGAACTAAAGCTGCTTATTATGGTAACAGTGTAATTTATCTTGGAGGAGATGTTATTACGCAGATAGATAATATTGCAATTACGTCTCTTGCAGATTTTTATTCGGCATTTGAAAGCAAGAAACCAGGCGATGTAATCAGTGTAATCGTAAGAAGAAATAAAAAGAATGTTTCGTTAAATATCACTCTTTCGGAATAGAAATCGATGCGTGAATTTAAGGTAGTATCTTCGTTTGAACCAAGCGGAGATCAGGGCCAGGCAATAGAAAAATTATCTCAGGGATTTTTACGCGGTGATAAATTCCAGACATTGAAGGGTGTTACGGGTTCCGGAAAAACTTTTACAATGGCAAAAATCATTGAAAAGGTTCAACGCCCGACTTTAATCATCAGTCATAATAAAACTCTTTCTGCTCAGTTGTACCGAGAATTTAAAACTTTTTTTCCGAACAATGCAGTTGAATATTTTGTCTCGTATTATGATTATTATCAGCCGGAAGCATATGTTGCGGCGCGTGATTTATATATAGAAAAAGATTGCGATATCAATCGTGAAATAGATCAGCTTCGGCTTAAGGCAACCTACAGTCTTATGGAAAGGCGGGATGTAATTGTTGTTGCAACCGTTTCATGTATTTATGGTCTTGGCATGCCTGATTTATATAAGGATATGCGGATTCATCTTGAAAAAGGGCAGAGGCTTGATATAAAGAAATTTTCTGCACAGCTCATATCACTTCAATATTCTAGAAATGATGATATTCTTGAACGTGGAAATTTCCGCATAAAGGGTGATGTAATTGAAGTTTATCCGCCATATATGGAAACTGATGAGGCATACAGAATACTTCTTGACTGGGAAGAGGTCGTACGCATTCAGAGATTTAATGTTCTGAATCGTGATGTTACCGGTGAGCTTGATGAAACTGTTTTTTATCCTTCAAAACACTTTGTTGTCCCTCATGACCAGCTTATTATGGCGACAGATAGAATCCAGACAGAAATGGAAGAACGTGTTGAAGAATTAAGGGCTTTGGGAAAGATGCTTGAAGCAGAACGTCTTAAAACACGTACAACCTATGATATAGAAATGCTTAAGGAAATGGGAACTTGTCCAGGTATTGAAAATTATTCAGCTCCGATAAGCGGTCGAAAAAAGGGTGAGCCTCCTGCAACTCTTTTACATTATTTTCCGGATGATTTTTTGTGCATGATTGATGAAGCGCATGTAACCGTTCCTCAGATTGGAGCGATGTATGAAGGAGACAGAAGCCGTAAGCAGAGTCTGATTGATTTTGGATTCCGTCTTCCTTCTGCACTTGATAATCGTCCCCTTAAAAAAGCTGAATTTGATGCAAAGATGAATCAGGTTATTTATGTAACGGCTACTCCTAGAAAAGAAGAAATTAAAGAAAGCTCACAGGTCGTTGAACAGTTAATCCGTCCTACAGGTCTTCTGGATCCGATTATAGAAGTTCGTCCAAGTGAAGGTCAAATGGAAGATATTTACAAAGAAGTAAGGGAACGGATTGAAAGAAAGGAGCGCAGTTTAATTTTAACTCTTACAAAAAAAATGGCAGAGGATTTGACGGACTATCTGCTGGGATTAAATCTTAAGGTAAAATACATCCATTCAGAAATAGACACATTTGAGCGTGTTGAAATATTAAAATCTTTGAGAAGCGGTGAAATTGATGTTCTTATTGGAATTAATCTTTTGCGAGAAGGAATAGATTTACCCGAAGTTTCGTTTATTGCAATTCTTGATGCTGATAAAATCGGATTTTTGCGTTCGGAAACCTCTTTGATTCAGATAATCGGTCGTGCTGCCCGAAACGCTGACGGTAAGGTAGTGATGTATGCAGATCATATGAGTCCTGCGATGGAAGCATCGATAAATGAAACAAAGCATCGTCGTGAAGTTCAAGAGGCTTACAATAAAGAGCATGGAATTACTCCTACAACAATAAAAAAAGCAGTTGAAGATATTCTTGTTCATGAGCAGCAGGAAGCACGTGATGAAGCTTCTATGGATCTTGAAGTATTAAAGCAAGGTGTAAATTTATTCAGGGCAGCTGACAGAAGAAAACTTATTTCACGTCTTAAACAGGAAATGGAAGCCTGTGCAGAACGAATGGAATATGAACAGGCTGCGGTATACAGAGATCAGATCATTGAACTTGAACAGCAGTTTGGAAAATAGAGTATTATTACACAAGTTCATGATTATTTTTTTTATTGAAGTTAACAAATAATTGAATTATACTTAAAAAAAGTCTGGAGGTTTATATGTCACCATTGTATCTTTTGTGTATTGCTGCAGCAGTAGTTTTGGTCTTTTTCTTTTTTATTTCTTACAAGAAGGTTCCAAAAAATCGTATTGGAATTAGAGTCGGACCTTTTGGTTCCAGAACAGTAACTGGAAAAGCTATTTTTGTCATTCCTTTTTTACAGCGCATTGATTACATGACGCTTGAAAATATTCAGGTAGATTTTGTTTCTAAGGATTCAATTCCTACTCAGGATGCCATAAATATTAAAGTTGATGCTGTTGCAAATATTGCAGTTTCTCAGGACCCTGATACTATGAAAAGGGCAGCAGCAAAATTCATCGGCTATTCAACTGCAGATATCGCTACTGTTGTAACTCCTGTTCTTGAAGGTAATATTCGTGAAATTATTTCTCAAATCAAGCTTAAGGATCTTATTCAGGGTGATAAAAAGGTTCTTTCTGAAAAGGTTGTGGAAAATGTAAAGCCTAATCTTTTTGACCTTGGTCTTGAGCTTACAACCTTTAATATTCAGAATTTCAAAGATGATAACGGTGTAATTAATAATCTCGGTATTGAAAATACTGTTGCAATTTCGAAGGATGCGGCTAAAGCAAAGGCTGCGGCAGAGGCAGAAGTTAAGATTGCACAGGCACAGGCAGATAAGGATGCTAATGATGCACGTGTTGCAGCTGAACTTGAAATTGCACAGAAGCAGACTGATCTTGCGGTAAAGAAAGCTTCCCTTCAGTTACAGGCTGATACTGAAGCCGCAAAGGCAGAGGCAGCAAAGGGAATTGAAACAGAAAATCAGCGTAAGGTTCTCGAAATTAAAGCGGCTGATGCAAATATCGCGAAACAGGAAAAGCAGATTGAAATTCAGGAAAAAGCAGTTTCAATTAAAGAACGTGCTCTTGATGCAGAAGTAAAAAAGACTGCAGAAGCAGAGAAATTTGCGGCTCAGCAGAAGGCAGATGCAGATCTTTATACAAGACAGAAAAAGGCAGAAGCAGAAGCATTTGAAATTCAGCGTCAGGCAGAAGCAGAAGCATTTACAAGACAGAAAAAAGCCGAAGCAGAAAAAATCGCAATGGAAAATGAAGCGCTTGGTAAAAAGGCCCTTGCAGAAGCAATTCAGGCTCAGGGTGAAGCAGAAGCCGCTGCGGTAAAGGCAAAACTTGTTGCAGAAGCAGACGGTATGCGTGAAAAAGCAGAAGCCCTTAAAGAATATGGTGATGCAGCCAGACAGCAGATGCAGCTTGATGCACTTAAAGTTTATTTTGAGCAGCTTCCAAAGATTGCAGAAGCATCAGGAAAGGCATATCAGAATGTAGATAAGATTTACATGTATGGCGGCGATTCTTCTAAGCTTACAAAGGATATTATGACAAATGTAACTCAGGTATCTGAAAGTCTTGGAGAAACACTTGGAATAGATTTAAAGAGTCTTCTTGGAAAATTTGTTGAAGGAAAAATAGATAAGGCATCTAAAAAGAATTCTAAGGAAGATCAGGCTTAAGTTTAAGGAAAGCAGTCTGACTAATTGACTTTTTTTGCAATTTACTATATATTTTTAAAACTATCTATTATCGTTGGAAAATTCGTTTAAATATAAGTGAGGAAATAGAAATGTCTAGAATGTGTGATGTTTGCGGAAAAGGAGTAATGTCTGGAAACAAGGTTAGTAAATCTTATAATCATACACGCAGAACATGGAGACCAAATCTTCATAGTGTAAAGGCACAGCTTCCAAATGGAACTGTAAGAACACTTAAAGTTTGTTCAAACTGTTTAAGTGCCGGATTTATTGACAAGAAAGTTAAGACTCCAAAATCAGCAGAAGCTGCCCAGAACTAATTTATAAATAGAACTGGTTAAATAGAAAATCCATCGTTTTATTGCGATGGATTTTTTGTTTTTATACGATACTTTGCGGTTATAAATTTAAATCAATCTTTAAATATTATCAGATTTTAAGAACAAGTCCGTCGTATGCGGGAAGAACTGATTTTGCACAATTGAATAAATCCGGGAAATCTTTTTTATGCTGCTTAATGTATTTTATAACCTGCCTGTGACTGCTTTGATGCGTAAGATGAGTAAACCATACTTTTTTCGGGTGAAGCTTCTGGGCTGCTTCCATCGCCTGTAAAAAACTGAAATGAGTTGAATGCTCTTTAATTCTTAATCCGTCGATAATAAGCTGTTCTAAGGTTCCGCAGTTTTCGTTAATTAATTTAAAAGATTCTTCGCTTATATAATTACAGTCTGTAAGATAGGCAATGGAATGTTTAGTGCCATCCTGTGATTTTTGTATTAAAAGCCATCCGACAGTTTCAAGATTTCCATGCATCATTGGTACAGGAATTATCTGTGTGTTTCCGATATCGAAGGATTTTTCTGCCTGCTTTAATTCGATTTTTGCAACTCCTCCTCCCTGTTTTACCGGCATGAAAAAATAAGCAAAGCGGTAGTGTAAATCATCAAGGGTTGCTTTATTAGTATAGATGGGAATCGGCGGTGCATTGTATTGTTTGAGGCTTGCTTTGTTTTCAGGTACTTTATACATTTCTGCACTGAATATTCTTAAATCATCAATTCCATGAAAATGATCTGCATGACTGTGTGTAAGAAGAACGGCATCAACCTTGTTTACTTTATATTTTAATGCCTGAATGCGGAATTCCGGTCCTATGTCAATAAGGATATATTTATCATCATCTGTCTGTATGTACACAGAACATCGGTTGCGTTTATCTTTTTTGCTTAAAGAACGACAGACTTTACATTTACATGCAATTACCGGAACGCCGTGACTTGTTCCCGTTCCAAGAAAAGTAAGCTTCATAAACTCATTATATCAGAAAAAATAAAATTTGACAAAAATAGTCATCATAGTAAAATCGAATTTACATTATAGAAAAAAAATTATGATTTAAGAGAGGTGTTATTATGAAAAAATTGATTTCATTTGTATTTTTTATGGCACTGATATGTTCCAGTGTAGTTTGTAAACCTGCCGAAGGAAATGCAGTTACAGGATTAAAGGGTGCATTAACTGTCACTCCAGGAGCAGATGGTCTTTATTTAAAGTTTGATTGTTCAAAGGTTCCTCAATGGAAGCGTGTACGTATATGGGTACGCGATATAGAAGAATGGCAAACTAATTATTTTATGAAGTTTGATTCAAATGTCAGTGAATGTGTTTATCCGTTTGTCGAAAAAGATAAGAAATATCAGATATGGGTAACAGCTTACGGTGAAAATTGGAACTGGATAACAGAAACCTGGACAGACTGGGAAAATCCGGATAGGGAGTGGTTTGAAGTAACTGCAACTGGTGGAGTAGGAAACTGTCGTGCAAACTGCAGTGATGCAGCATATTATAATCATGAGATTTATTTAACATATCTGTCTGAAATATATCCTGCCGTTTTTAAATCAAAAAAGATTACAGGCAGAAGCGGCAAAATATCTTAAGAACTGGCTTACAATAAGATTTAACGAGGTTGGAAAAATTATTAACGGTCTTAACACAAGATAGTTTTTTACACTGCAGTTTTATTTCAATTAATATAGATTGTTATACATTATTCTTTACTGTATAATAATCTGTGTTATGGATTTATCTTCTTCGTTCCTAGTAGATTCATTTTTCTCAAAATGTCTGGATATTTTTACCGCAGATGATTTTTATCATCATTTAAAGAGCGCGGGATTAAAAATTACCAGAGATTTTGCAGTCAGCCTGTTAAATTCATCAACAATGGTTTTTCCTCTGGTAAACAATGAGTATGTGACCAGAGCAGGTGTTTTTATTAACAGATGTTTTTCGTTCAAGCCTACAAAAGAAGAAGTAAAAAAAGGCCATTTTATTATCGGTCACCGATTTATGCCTTTTGTAAATCCTGATGTTCCGCCAGACAGGATAAAAATAAAGTCTGGCAGTGAAATCATAAAGGAAGAGCCGGTTGTTTTTTCGATGAATACGGCAATGGATATTTATGCACTTTATGGCGAAGGTTTTACGATTCCTTATATTTTTAATGATCATTCAAATACAAAATATACCATTTCAAGCGTGCAGTATAAAATGCCTTCTGAAATACAATTAACTTCCTGGCCGTTAGATATAATTACGGGCGGTAAGAAATTTACTTACGGAGACAGAATTGTCTGTCGTGTTCTTGAATGGGATAAGGACCTTGTCGAAGTAAAATATCTTCCGCAAAAAACTGAACAGGATGATAATATGTCAATTTCATCGGCAGATATTGAGCGTGAAGAGTGGTATTCTAATTTTGAGAGCTGTCTTCTTCAGAGCTTTGACAGAAACGGTCCTTGTAATTCAATCGAAGAACAGATTGCATATCTTTATCTTGAAAATCAGGAAAAGCTTTGTGTGCTTAATTGCGGCAGTGCAGAAGAATTTTTAATGCATACTAAAAAGATTTCTTTTTGTCCGTATGGTGTTGAAACAAGACTTTGGAAAACCGGAGAACAGGTGCCTTATAACGGAGAATGGAATGAGTCTCTTGATTCAAGCAGTATTTTCGATGATTTGAGTGTTATTTTTTCACCGGAAATCATAGATGCCTATATTGAAAATTATCTTTATATTAATCAGGATACGGAAAAAAAGCAGCCTGTAGCTTTACTTATTGATGAAATCTTTCCTTCAATTTTGCAGATGCCTCAGCAGGAACGTAAATTCCTAATGTTGAATATAGAAAAGCGTCATGATATAATAGTAAAATCATATAATTCGTTTGCAGATTACAAATTAGGACCTGTCCGTAAACGGGTAATTGATTTATTTTCAAAAGTAACAGAGCTGGTTTGTTCAATCGCTTGTTCAAATCTTAAGCTTATTGATTTTCCGCAGCAGGATCTTATTATTCTTGTGCAGCTTTTCAGCCACCTTGCAAGAATGGTTGAAGAAATGGAGAATGTTTTTGGAAGAGATCAGTTTCCTGTGGATGATGTTCTTCTTTCACTGGAAGGAATGGAGGAAACCTTTGCGGAAATAAAAGATACTTTGTTATTATCAATAGATAAAAACACGTATAAAAATTTCAAAATTGTAGATTAAAGTTTACTTTTTTTGGAGGACAAAAATGGCAGATAATCTTGATATTGCCAGTATGATTTTTAAAGGTGGAATTCTGAAGGATGTAGAAGGTAATACTCCTAAAGAGGTCTATGATAATATCTGCAAAAAAATTGTTTTACCACATGGGATGAGTGCAGAGATGGTATATAATGCCTTGTGTTCACGTGAAGAGGTTTTGAGTACTGCAGTTGGAAATGGAATTGCTTTACCTCATGCAAGAACTCCCATTGTAAAGGAAGAAGATGAACAGAAAATAGTTGTTGCTTATCTTAAGAAGCCTATTAATATGAATGCGCCTGATGAAAGGGATGTTTATGTTATGTTTGTTCTTTTGACTCAGAACACACAGACTCATCTTCAGGTGCTCTCAAAGCTTGCCGGATTATTCCGAAGCATGAGATTCAGAAAGGCTCTGGAAAACAAGGCTGGTTATCCTGAATTGTCTTCCCTTATAAATGAATTAGCATAAAATAAAAAAATTAAAATAGAGGTATATTTATGGACAAAAAAGGTGTTGAGGCAGTTGCACTTTCAATCCGCAGCTTGTCGATGGACGCAATTCAAAAAGCAAATTCAGGTCACCCTGGATTACCACTTGGAGCAGCAGAAGCAGCTGCAGTTTTATATGGTGAAATAATGAAACATAATCCTGCAAATTCAAAATGGGCAGACAGAGACCGTTTTGTTTTATCTGCAGGTCACGGTTCAATGCTTCTTTACAGTATTTTACATCTTGCCGGTTATAAAGTAAGCATGGATGATATTAAGAATTTCCGTCAGGTTGGTTCAAAATGTCCTGGTCATCCGGAATTTGGTGATACAGATGGCGTTGAATGTACAGGCGGACCTCTTGGTCAGGGTGTTTCTATGGCTGTCGGAATGGCAGTTGCAGAAAGTATGCTTGCCGCTAAATTTAATACACCGGCACACAAAATTGTAGATCATTACACATATTCACTTGTA
>JAILKS010000050.1 GCA_024693715.1 Treponema sp.
GAATCAATTTTTGTAACTTCCGGATAAACTGTTGCAAGATAAGAATTTTTTGCAGCGGCCATTGAAGAAGGATGCATTCCTACAAGCTTTTCGGTAGATCCCATATACATACAGTAAACAGAAGCAAGAGGAAGAATTGAACCGATTACAATTCTATTAAGTTCTGCAGGAATAACTACTTCTCTTCCTGTATGATCGATTATTGTACGTGTTGCAGGTTTTGCATTATCTGCCTGTTTTTTAGTACAACCAGTAAAATTGAAAATCATAGTCAGGCCTAAAACAGCCAAAAATGATTTTTTCATAATAAAACTCCTTATAACCCCGAAACGAAATAACGCTCCGTAAGGTACCTTTTTTAAATTTTTCTCTGCCAGGATTTTTACAGAGATTAATTACCAGTTATCACGCTCTTAATAAAGCTTGTAAATTCTTTTGAAATAAATCTAACCGGCTTATCCCAGTAAACCTTGCTGGAAACTGCTACATGAGGAAGTCCATAAAATTCTATTCCGGTTTCTTTTGTTTCTTTTGTAATAAGCTGTTCCACAAGAGGATCAGCTACAACCTTCTGATATTTTCCGCTGTTCAATAAATCACGCAGATGCTTTTCATCTTTTACAATTACATCACCTTCGCGCATAAGTTCTTTTGTTGCATCAAACATAATTCCAACTGTTGCCTTTTCTTTTGAAAGACCAAGAGCTTCAAAATATTCACGAATTGTATTTGCTATAACCTGTTCTCCCGCTATAAATATCTTTTTATCTGTAATATTGGTAAGCGGTTTTGGATTAAAGGAAAACTTCTCCGGCTGGCTTTTTGCAAGAATCTGCATACCCATGAGCATTGGTGTTCCAACAACAAATGGGATTCCGTATTTTTCTTTCATATAAACTGCTGTATCATAACCGCTCTGGGAAACAACAACATTAAGGCGTGATTTTACAGAAGCCTTAAACTCTTCAAAAGTGCATCCCATAGTAAAACAACAATTAACCTTAATTCCGTTATCTTCAAAAAGCTTTACAAAATCCGAAGCATTCGGGCCTTTTGCAAAATCAAGAGGAGTCATTCCAAGGATGTTTATCCCGTCATTTTTTTCATTATCGCTGACACTTGAAGGACAGACTTTTTTCATAAGACTGATGATTGCAGAATTAACTCCCTTTCCATAATACGAAAGTCCCCTTGTAGAAAGGCCTATAGAAGGAATCCCACATGTATGCTCAATTTCGGATGCTACTCCCTCAAAATCTGTCCCGATTACCATTGGAACGGGGCTTCCAAGAAGCGCTATAAAATTTGGTTTTATGCTGTCTGCCGCTTTCTTAATGCGTTCTATAAGTAAATCATCATTTCCTAAAATTGCATCCATATGGCGCAAACCGGAACAATAAACAGCAGTATGTGAACCAAGCCATCTAGGTTCATCATAACCAGTGTAATTACCAGTACAACCTGCGGCATCGTGAATAACAATCATTCCACCAAGTTCAAATAAAGCAGAAGCAGCACCCGAATAATCTGGTGCAAGAGGTGGAAGCATAATACAAAGTTTACTCATACTATCAGCTTAGCTCCCGAAATAATTTTATTTACATCTGTTTTTTGAGAAAGCGCATATTCCATTTTTTTCATAAGCTCTTCAATTCCCCAAAAACCATAAAGATATTCGTCTTCCATTAAATCAACAACATGCTCTGATTCTGTAAGATAACCACCCGAAAAGCCTATACAAAGACATTGGGGCATTTTGTTTTCCATTTTTATACTGTCCGGATGAAGGGCAGAAATGATTTTTAATTCAGGATTTTTTTCTAAAAGCCACATGCATTTTTCTTTTTCAAAAGAACTTATATCATCACAGAAAATCATTTTTACATTAAAGCCATACTGAACTAAAACCTTTGCAAGAGAAAATGGCTTTAAGACAGACTGATAGTCAATTACAACGGGTGTATCGCCAATAATTTCTTTTGCATGTTTAATCGAATCTATTGCAGAGGCCTTATAACCTGAATAATCAGAAAATTGAATTCCAAGATTTTTTTCCAGGGTATGATAGTAAGCTTCTATTTCTTCAGGATCATAAGTATTAAAAGACATCTGATAAGGAATTCCTGCAAGCTTTTCCATTCTTTCAGCCGCCATCTTAGCACACGGGTGAAGTATAAGATTCAAGCTGCTCTGCCCCATGCTCATAAAATCATCAAAGCTTGAACAGCGTCCTACATGCTTTATTGCATACCCCTGTTCTTTTAAAAGGCTATAAAGTTCGCAGTCCTTTTTTATATATGCATTATTTCCAATCATGTTGATTTGTTTTAACTTTGGAAGATTCTTATCGAACAGATGATACATTGAAAGTTGAAGGCCCACTGCCGGAGGAATTTTTGTATCTGCCTTAAAAGGATTCATATGGGCCGTTACAAAATTCACATCAGGATACATTTCTGAAAGCTCTGCATTTAATGATTCATGATCAGTTCCAAGTAAATCATCAAGGCAGGAAACAAAAATAAAAAGAAGCTTTGGACGTTTTTCTAAAAATTCAAAAAGCTCTGTAACTGCATCCGGAATCAGATTTTCATAATTACCGGATACGATATCGCTTTCGTCTATATAAAGATAATGAATTCTGTCTTTTATTCCGTTTACTATTCCACCAAGAGCCCCATGACGACCACAGGCAAAAGGACATACAAAAAGCATACGGCTATCTGGAATTAATGCTGCAACACGAATTACGCCCCAGCCACCATGAGCCGGAGAAACATACTGCAGAGTTTTTTCAAAAGAAGGACAAGCGGGTTTACAATCACACATTACAAGCCTCCAGCATTTTTTCTGCAAGCTTCATATATACATCTGTCATTTCGCTTTCGGGATATGCTTCTACTACAGTCTTTCCCTGATTTTCTGCCATCTGAACAATACCATCACGCGGTACTATCTGTACTATTTTTCCACCGATTTCTCCAAGGGCCTTCTGTACAACTTCTACTTCATTTTCAACATTTCGGGAATTAAGAATAACACCTGCATATTTTGCATAACCGCGGTTTCCAAAATTATTGATTGCACTTACGATATTTGAAGCGGCATACAAGGCCATCATTTCGCCGCTTGTAACAATAAATACAAAATCTGCATATCCATTTCGAATCGGCATGGCAAAGCCACCGCAGACAACATCTCCCAAGACATCGTATAAAACTACATCTGGTTTATAAATTTCGTATGCATTTAATTCTTCAAGTTTTTCAAAAGCAGTAATAATTCCACGACCTGCACAGCCAATGCCAGGCGTTGGACCACCGGCTTCTACACAGAGCACACCGTTATAGCCTTCGTAAACTAAGTCTGAAAGTTTTATTTCATCTGTTTTTTTTGTACGTAAGATTTCAAGAACTGATGGAATTTTTTTACCACCACAAAGATTTTTTACCGAGTCTGATTTTGGATCACAGCCAATCTGCATTACTTTAAGACCTTTTTTACTTAAGGCAGCAGAAAGGTTGGCTGTTGTTGTGGATTTACCGATTCCACCTTTTCCGTAAATAGCAACTTTTATCAATATAGCTTCCTGGCGTTAGTAATGACTAACATGTATTAAAGTTAGACAAAACTAACAAAAATATTAAAAATAGTCAATACAGGTCATTCTTGACAATTAAGATTAAAACCTATATTGTTAGTCATCACTAACAAAATAAAAAGGAGTTTTTATGAAAAGTAATTTTATAAAATTAACAGGAATCATTCTTTGTTTTGCATTTGTATTAACATCATGTTCAAAGAAACAGAATGAACAAAAAACTGTAGCAGAAACAAGAACTATCGTAGATCAGGTAGGACATACAGTAACACTTCCAAAAGAAGTTAATCGTGTTGTAATTGCATCAGTATGGCCACTCGCCTCTGCATATTGTCTTATGTTTGGAACAGATAAGCTTGTAGGATTAGATCCTGCAATCATCAGTGCTGCAGAAAATTCTATGCTTATAAAAGTTGCACCGGATATCGTAAACATAGAAAGCGGCTTTAGTAAGAATGGAAGCCTTAATGCAGAAGAGCTTTTAAAACTTAAGCCGGATGTAGTTTTATATGCGACCGGTGTAATGGAAGATTATGATATCGCTACACAGGCTGGAATTCCTGCAGTAGGATTCAGCCTTAGTGTAAAAGATTTTAATGCTGTAGAAACAATTTTTACATGGATTGATTTACTTGCCGAAGTCATGGGTACTTCTTATGACACAAGCGCATATCATGAATATGCAGATAAAATGCAGAAGATGATCGCAGAAAGACTTTCAGGATTAACTGAAGAAGAAAAGCCTGCTGCAATGATTATTCACCGCTACAGCGACACAACTCTTCAGATACCGGGAACTTCAACTTGGGGAGATTACTGGATTACAGCATCTGGTGCAAGAAATGTTGCAAACGAAAACAAAGGAACTCCACAGGTAACTGTAGAAGAAGTTTACCGCTGGAATCCTGACCGTATTTACATTACAAACTTCAGCGATGCTATTCCGGATGATTTATACAACAACACATTCCAGAATTATGACTGGTCAAATATACGAGCCGTAAAGGAAAGAAATGTTTATAAAATGCCTCTTGGAATTTACCGCTGGTATGTAACAAATACAGATTCTCCGCTTACCCTTCTATGGCTTGCAAAAGAACATCATCCTGATTTATTTGCAGACATTGATGTTAATCAGGAAATAAAAGATTTTTATAAAAAATTCTATAAGCTTAATTTAAGCGATGCAGATATCCAGCAGATTTATACTCCAAAGCGAGAAGCTGCCGGCGGAATTAAAAAATAACAGATATAACGATATAGATAATAAGTCCTTTTTTTAAACCTTGGGGTAAGAAACTTTATATTGTACCTCCAATAATGTCTCCACCTTTAAGACATAAGTTTCTTACCCCGTCCTTTTTTTTACTTCCTTATACTCTTCGGCGCAGTCGGATCAAAAGGCTTTCCAGGCTTGCTCACAGCCGATTGGTCAATATGTGCAAAAAGCTTTGACATATCGGTTCTGATTCCGCTGTGGCCGGTGCAGACAACTTTTACACCCGAGCCGGTAATTTTATCGCGCAGCCTGATAAGAGATTTTTTATTCAGAGCCGGATTCTGCGTAAAAAACTCAAAAAGGCTGTAGCCGCCGTTCTCGTTTACCGCAAGGCAATCTCCGCTGAACAAAATCTTATCATCTATGATATAGCAGACATGCCCAACAGTGTGCCCCATCACTTCAAAAACTTCAATCTTTATTCCGTCAATATTAAAAACCTGTCCGTCTTTCACAGTTTTATAACCATCGCGTAGCCTTGCAGGGTTCATCAAAGGAATCCCCATTTTTATCATACGGCAGACGTGACCATCAAAATAATTTTCTTCACCTTTTCCGATATACACTTGTGCATTCGGGTAAAGATATTTTTTATTAGTCCTGTCCACTCCGCCAACATGATCAACATCAGAATGGGTCAGTAAAAGAGTTCTTATCGACAGGGGATCTATCCCGATTTTTTTAAACTCTTTTTCAATTCCCTTAAAAACAAGATGTCCCGCATCAATCGCAATCGTCACGCCGTTTTTCGTATAAAACCAGAGATTTACATCATCCTCTTTAATGCAACTGATTCCATCCTGATAAACACCCGTCTGTGAAGGATGCAGCATCCGCTTTCCATACATTGTAAACCGTTTTAATTTACAGTCAAAAAAATACATGAACTTCATATTAGACTCCTTTTTGTGGGAGGGGAAAGCCTTCCCCTGCGGTCGCACATGCTTAAAATTGAAGAGCCGTTAAGAAAAAAGCATTGCTTTTTTTAGGCTCAACGAAAAAATAGCTCGTGAGATTTATCGAACGGGTTGCGCCCTACCCCTTCTAACGGGGACACCTCGTAACGCCCCGTCCAATCTAACATTACAATGAAGCATGCAAATGCACTTCTAAAAATCTGCTTTTTATAATTATTATTTCTGACTTTCCAAAACCTTTGTTACACTGATTCCGGTGAGCTTTCGGCATACATCAGAAAAATGTGACGGGGAAGAAAAACCTGCATCCATAGAAGCATCTGTTAAAGAGCGGCCTTTCATCACCTCGCGCCAGACATATTCAAACTGCCTCATCAAAAGATAACTTTTTAAGGCAATGCCGGTTTCGTTCTTAAAAAGATGTGTAAGATAACTTTCTGAATAAGAATATTTTTCTGCAAGCTCACTCACGCGCTCCCCAAGATGCTTAAAACTGTCGATATTCTGGAGAATCTGTAGAATGCGTTCGTCAAGATTCAGTTTAGAAAGCTGAACCTCTCCCGCAAAATCAAATACCATTTTTTTGATGATTTCTTCGGTAATGTTTGTTTTATCAAAAATCGAATCCGGAAGATTAAATGCGGCTATCGGTTCCCCTCGTAAAAACTTCTCTCTAAGAACTTCTGCAAAATGAGAGGTTGGATCCACAAAAAGAAAGAAAGCAATTTCGCCGTCCGGAGCTTTGTGATCAACATCGTTTTCCAGGATTATTATGTTGCCATGTACATCTTTCCCACCCGCCTGTAATTGTAAATCCCCGTTGCCGAAAAATACATGCAGCATATTATGGCGGTGAACGAGAGTATCCTTATAAGATGGAACAACGATGATATATGTTTTTTCAAAATAAAGTTGAAATAAGTTGTGCATTATTTTTCATCCCCCATAATTTTGTTAGTATTCACTAACTTACAGAACTAAGATATTCATTTTCACCCTTTTATTCAAGGAGAGGATAATATTTGTTCACCGAAAGAAGAAAATTTATGTAAAACAAAAGGAATATTGTCGGAAGAAGAGAGAAAAAAGAATGCTGCAATGAAGAAATGAGGCTGAAAGGATTTAATCATCCAATCGTACAAATCTTACCGCGAAGAATATATCCTAATTTTGTATAACAGGCGTTTGAGGCAGCATAGTCGGCATCGGTGTAAAGGGATGGAAGTAAGCCCTGCTTTACTGCTTCTTTACTAACCTGATAAACAAGATTTTCTGCGTAGTGTCTGCGGCGATAATCTTTGAGTGTATAAACAAGACTAAGGCTTGCAAGGTTGTTGGAAACCCTAAAGTTACAGCTTGCAACAAACTTACCTTCTGCGTTTTTCCAAAGGTACATATGACCGTCTTCAATAATAGTCTTGGAATCTTTTCTATAGGTATCGCGATCCTGAACATCAATCTTGAGTTCTGTGTGAAAATTCTCTTTAAAATTTGTAAGCTCTTCTAAGTCTTCCATAGTGCAATGATGAAGTTCTCCGTCAACCTTTGTGATTTTCGCCTCATCAACAAGCTTAGGACAATCGTATGCAAACATGTTTTTAAGGATAGAAAGTTTTTTGCCTTCGTCGGAAGCGCGCTTCATAAAATATTCTGCAGGCTCATACTTCATGACTATGCCGTGATTCCCGTCTAAAAATCCGTGTTCGGAGGCTTGCTTCCAGGCTTTATCCATTTCTTCCTGTGTCGCATCATCACTAGTCCATATCCACACAGGAAAAGGACTTTGAGAATAACAGATAATCATGCGGCTGTGATCAGTCAAGAGCAGTTTACAGTCTCTTTTCATAATGCGGGCGAGAACAAAAAAAGTGTATTTATCTGCTTCAAGAATTTTAAAATCTCTTTCGTCTGCAAAAGTATCCATAGGTTATCCTCTCTTTAAAAGAAATTTATTCAGGTAATGAATGCCTGTCGCAAATATGATTATAAACAAAATGTAATTCTGTGAAAACCAAAAATTCTGTCCGAAACTTCAATGCTGTCATGATTCATCATCTTACGTATATACTAAAAAAAAATCCGCCGAACTTTTCGGTAGGGCGGATTAAATGGACTTAATTTTTTATTTTATTTCAACTTTTTATAACCGTAAACCGCAGTTGAACCAAGCTCTTCTTCGATGCGAATAAGCTGATTATATTTTGCCATGCGGTCGGTGCGGCTCATAGAACCTGTTTTGATCTGGCCAGAGTTTGTTGCAACAGCGATGTCGGCAATGGTTGTGTCTTCTGTTTCGCCTGAACGGTGAGAAGTTACTGTTGTGTAGCCGTGGCGGTGTGCCATTTCGATTGCTTCCAGAGTTTCTGTAAGTGAACCAATCTGATTTACCTTGATAAGGATTGAGTTTGCAACTCCAGATTTGATTCCTTTTTCGAGGAACTTAACGTTTGTTACAAAAAGATCGTCTCCTACAAGCTGACAGCGGTCACCAATGCGGGCAGTGAGTTTTTTCCAGCCTTCCCAGTCATTTTCATCCATACCGTCTTCGATTGAATCAATTGGATATTTTGTGATGAGTCCTTCAAGATAAGCAATCTGTTCATCATCACTAAGTTCCTTACCGTTTGGATCTTTTGGAGTTCCGTTGGAAAGCTGTTTGTAGTTATAGAAGAACTTTCCGTCTTTTTCTACAGAGAACTCAGATGAAGCACAGTCCATAGCAATCTTAACATCTTCTCCTGGTTTATAGCCGGCATCTTTGATTGCCTGAACAATACTATCGAGGGCATCATTAATTCCATCAAACTTTGGAGCAAAACCACCTTCATCACCTACGGCAGTGCTCAATCCACGCTTCTTTAAAAGTTTAGCAAGTGCATGGAAGACTTCGGCACCCATACGGATAGCTTCACATTCTGTCTTGGCCCCTACAGGACGAATCATAAATTCCTGGAAAGCGATTGGAGCATCTGAGTGTGCACCACCGTTGATGATATTCATCATTGGAACAGGAAGCACGTGAGCATTTGCACCACCGATGTATCGGTAAAGAGGAATGTTGAGTGCTTTTGCTGCAGCCTGAGCTGTTGCAAGTGAAACACCAAGAATTGCGTTTGCACCAAGCTTACTCTTTGTTGGAGTTCCGTCAAGTTTGAGCATCTTCATATCAATTTCGCGCTGTTCAAAAACATTCGAACCTTTAAGGGCTGGAGCAATGATTTTGTTTACGTTTTCTACTGCCTTAAGAACACCCTTACCGCCAAAACGATCTTTGTCGCCGTCGCGGAGTTCAAGAGCTTCGTTTTCACCTGTACTGGCTCCGCTAGGAACTGCAGCACGACCAAATACACCGTTTTCAAGAATAACATCTACTTCTACAGTAGGATTTCCGCGTGAATCAATAATTTCACGACCAATAATATTGCTGATTGCAACTTTGTTTAACACTTATAACCTCCAAAAAAAAAGCAAGTTTGCTGTATCTAATTTATACACTGCAGAAATAATCAGATTTTCAACAAACTTGCAAATTAACCATATAATTAAAATAAAGCCCTGAATTAAATTTTCCAGCTTACTGCTTCTTTTCGTGAATCGATAAAGCGTGCGTAGATTCCACCTTTCTTAACCAGCTCATCGTGTTTGCCCTTTTCTGTAATGCGGCCCTTGTCGATTACAATAATCTGGTCTGCATTACGAACAGTCTTTAAGCGATGAGCAATCATAATTACAGTTTTGGCTTTAGTGAGTTCAGTAACTGCATTCATAAGTTCACGTTCATTTTCAGGGTCAACATTTGCAGTTGCCTCGTCCAGAATAATAATTGGAGCATCTTTCATAATTGCTCTTGCAATAGAGATGCGCTGTTTTTCTCCACCACTTAAACTGGCTCCACCCTCGCCGATTACTGTATCGTAGCCATTTGGAAGTGAAGAAATAAAATCGTGACAGCAGGCTTTTTTTGCAGCCGCAATCACTTTTTCCATCGGAGCATCCGGTTCTCCAAAACGGATGTTATTGGCAATTGTGTCATGGAAGAGATAGACATTCTGAAAAACAAAGCTGAAGTTTTTCATCAAATCATCCATGTTATAATCGCGGACATCCTTTCCACCAAGACTAACTGTTCCCTTATCTACATCCCAGAAGCGGGCAAGAAGATGACAGAAGGTTGTTTTACCGCCGCCGCTTGGTCCAACGATTGCAGTTGTTGTGTTGGCAGGGATTTTTAGAGAAATGTTGTCTATAATTTTTCTTTTATCATATGCAAAATCTATTTTCTGTGCTTCTATATTGCACAACTGTTTCATAGCCGCCTTAGCATCACCGCTGTCAGGAGAGTCAATACCATCAATGTTCATTGTAGGAAGAGCAAGTATTTTGCTGGCTTTTGTTACGCCAATATCGATTGTTCGTAAAAGTGCCGAATAGTTTCCTCCTGCCTCAAGAGCATTGAACAGCATGAAAGAACAAACAAGCATTGTACTGCAGTTTGCCAGATCCATTGTTCCGGCAAGATAGAAGTATAACGAAGCAAGCATCATGGCTACTCCACTGAATTTGGCAACTAACGATTGTAAATTTGAAACTGGAATACAACGCATCTCCATCTTAATGAGAATCTTCAGTCGTTTTTCAATAACAGAATTAAGTTCACGGCGTCGTTTTCCAGCAAGGTTGTATGCTTTTACTTCTGCAATTCCCTGAATGTATTCAAGGACCTTTCCTATTTCAGCGGCATCAGCTTTAATTTTTTCTGCAGAAACATCACGTACAGCAATACGCATAAACAAATTTACAAATTCAAAAAGTCCAAAGCCTGCAAGTGCAACCAGAGCAATACGCCAGTCAAAAAAGAAAAGCATCACAATAATAAGCGAAGTATCGAGTAAGCCCTGGAACACCATCATAACGGCACGGGTTGCAACATCACCTACAGACTCCATTGTATTTGTTGTTACTGAAGTAATTTCTCCAAGACTATTTTCGTTGAAGTATCCCATAGGAAGATAACGAAGATGTTCTGCTATTTCTATACGTTTTTTTGCACATGTACGATAACCACCTTCGCACTGCCACATTGCAGTTACCTTTCTGGTAATAATTCCACCAATTATGCTCACACACATAATTGCAAAAGAAAGCCATACTGTATTCATTTCAAAGGCAGTTCCATCAATTGCCGCAGCTATTACTCCTCTAAGCATAACTGCAACTGCCCCAATTCTTAATGCCATAAAAAGTGAATTGAAGATTCCAACTATGATTGAGCCTGTAAACTTTTTACGGTTTTCGGCATCACAGAACTTAAAAAATTTTATCAGTGTTTCGAACATTTTTTACTCCTACTTATCACGGGCACCGATGTGGGCTTTCCACATTGACTTATAGAGGCCACCCTTATCCAAAAGTTCTTTATGTGTCCCTTTACTGTCGATTACACCATCTTTAATTACATAAAGCATATCTGCATCCTTTACTGTAGAAAGGCGATGAGCAATTACAATTAAAGTTTTTCCTTTAACAAGCTTTGCAACTGATTTCTGTATAATCGCTTCATTTTCCGGGTCGGTGTAGGCTGTAGCTTCATCCAGAATTACGATAGGTGCATCCTTCATCATTGCACGGGCAATTGCAATTCTCTGACGTTCCCCGCCACTCAAGTGAGCACCGCTTCCACCAACGATTGTATCAAACCCGTTTTCAAGCGATATGATAAAATCATAACAGCCTGATTTTCGTGCAACCTCTTCAACATCTGCATCGGTTGCGCCTTCACGTCCTAGACGGATATTTTCACGCACACTCATATCAAAAAGGAAGTTATCCTGACTTACGTATGCAACACGGCGATTATATTCTTCAAGAGAAAGGTCTTTAATATTTACACCACCAATTTCAACTGAGCCGGAATCTACATCCCAAAGAGAAGCGATGAGTCTGGCGATGGTTGATTTACCGGAACCACTCGGGCCCACAAAAGCGGTGTATGAACCTTGAGGAAGAGACATTGAAACACCGTGTAAAATCTCTTTTTTCTTCTCTCCTTCAATTCCCTTGTGATAACTAAAATGAACATTCTTCAAAACGATAGAATTATCAGTCGGTTTTTTCTTATCTTCTGCAGGACGATCGAGTTCTTCAAGTTTCATAATTGAACCGACCTCTCCAAAAATTGCACCGGCTTTAGCTATATCATCATGATAGGTAAAAGCAATAAGAAAGGGTTGTATAGCACTCACTGCAAGAATAATCATTGTAATAAAAGTTGATGCATCTACATTACCCTTAAAAAAAATGTATCCACCAATTGGAAGAAGCGAAAGCAACAAACTTGGAGTAACAACTGTAGCCACAGCGTGCGGCCAGATACAGTCGCGCATCCATTCAACATAACAGGCAGAACCTTCCTGTGCCGCAACAACAAATCGTTCGTATGAAGATTTTGATTTTCCAAACGCCTTTATAACTTCAATACCGTTTATATATTCAACAGCAGTATCATTCAAAGCCTTAGTCTTATCCAAAGCATACTTGAAGCGTGCCGGCCCATCCTTCAGCATAAAACACATTGCAATTAAACCGATAGGAAGAACCGCCATACAGGCAAGAGCAAGCCGCCAGTCAATAACAAAAAGATAAACAACAAGCACAAGAGACAGAATAATATTTGAAGTATATTCAGGAACAATATGAGCGAGCGTAGTTTCCATACTGTCTATACGTTCAATCATAATATTTTT